>DASXVG010000128.1:0-17359 GCA_036504355.1 Candidatus Limnocylindrales bacterium | reverse complement strand
AGCCCCGTGACGAGGATCTGGTCCGTGGTCCGGTCGACCGCCCGGCCATCCTGCGTGCGGTGCTGGAGGTGGATGAGGAAGCTCTTGCCGTCAGCGAGGAACGTGATGCCGGTGAACTCGGCCGCGCCATCCTTGAGGTTCATGACGCGGACGCAGCCGTCGCTCAGGGTGTCCGGGTCGGCGCCGTCGCGGAGGCACGCCCAGACCTGGTCGTTCGTGTACGCGGCGTTCTCGCCTGACGTCGTGGCGTCCATCAGGAGGTAGAGGATCCCCGTGCCCGGCTGGAAATCGAGGTTGTCGGGCATCCGCAGCTGCGGGTTGCCGATCACGAACGGCTCGACGACCGGCTGGTAGCCACCGGGGAAGGCCGTGTCGGCGGTCGCCGTGTCGGTGAGGCACAACGTCTCGCCCCACTGCCGGGCCTGGTCGTTGCCGGTGTCGTTCCAGCACAGCCGACGGGTGCCGTCGGCGGCCGCGACCGGATCGAGGTCCATGTCCTCCGGGCGGTAGTAGCCGGTGTAGCCGCCGGCGGCGAGCGCGGTCGCCGCGAGGTTGAACGTGACCGGATCCGCGGGCGTCGTCAGCAGCACCCACTTGCCCGTGCCGGTGTTCGTGCCCTGCCCGTAGTCGGCGAAGCTGCGGGTCGGCGATCCGAGGCGCAGGACCGCGACCGACCCGGACGCCAGCGGCGACTGGGCGAGGCTCGAGATCGGCGCGCTCCCGTGCCACGGGGTCGACGGCGAGAACTTGTAGATGCCGCCGCCGGGCTTGCCGCCGGAGGGCCGGAGCTCGTCGGAGTAGTAGGTGGTGCCGTCGTCGAGGAACACGACGCCCTCGTAGCTCAGTTGTCCGAGCGCAGTCCGGGCGACGACGTGGGTGGGGTCGCTAGTGACGCCCGTCGCGCGGTTGATCGTGACGCCGGTGACGTTGAGCGGGTCGATGATCTCGTACAGGCGCCCGCTGGCGCCGGCCTCCTCGCCGACGACGATCGTGCCCCACGCGGTCCGGTGCGATGGGTCGCACGAGACGTTGCCGGACACCATGTCGGAGACCCGGCCGTCCGACAGGCGCACGCGCTGGACGGTCGCCGGCGAGCCGGCGCCGCTGCCGTCGATCTCGTTGCAGATGATCGCGTACGTCGGGTTCTCGTCGGTCGGCCAGAGGGCGATCATGTCGGCGTCCTCGCCGATCTTGTCGCTGACGAGCGTTGCGGTGAGGCCGCCGGCGAGCTCGACGGCCTGGTCGCCGGGCCCGGTGAACGACGGCTGGTCGAGCTCGCGGTCGAGCGGTTGGCCGAACCCGAACAGCGCCTTGCTCTGGGCGGCGAGCTGGTCGTGGTACGCGGCGCCGGGATCAGCCGTCGTGAGCGCGTAGGTTGCGCCGGTGAGGGCCACGGCGGCCGTCAGGCCCAGCACGATGGCGGGTCGACGATGGGACGCGGACAGTGAGGGCATCGCGATGCAGTTCCTCCGGTGGGGACGCCGGGCGGCGCCCCTGCATCACGAGGCTGCGACGCGAAGGTGATCGGTCCGTGAACGTCGGGTCAACGCCCGGGCTGGACGCTCATCTTTGGGAACGACCGTGACAACCTCCTCGCGCCGGCGATCGAGGGCTACGATCGAATGGGTCTGGCCCGATATGCGGCGCTCGTACGCCTGGTCGCAGAGAGCGAGCACGACGGGCTCCCGGACGACGCCCTGATCGCGCTCGATTGGCGCTTCGCCCGGCTCCGAGGCGCAGACGCAGCACGCGCCCGATTCATCGACGAACGCGGACTCGACCGGCCCGGCGCGAAACGGTAGGCGTCAGCCAGGCGACCATCCAGGCTCGCCGATCTAGTAGATCGCCGGCCACGTGCGAGCCGATGGCAGCGGCCTGCGCGACGTCGCGTTCGCCGTCGAGGACCAGGCTGCTGCGTGGCGGCGTCCTCTGGGAACCTCCCGGAGCTAGCTCAACGATGAGCTAGGTCCGGTCGGGGCGAGAGGACTGGGGCCGACACTTTCCAACTGTCGGTGCGCATCTCCCCGGTGCCTGTCGCCCCTGCCCGCATGAACGGGACCGCGTGACCTCAGGCCCGACGTGCTCAGGTAGAACCATGGACGCTTGCCGCAAGACTCCCATTCCCAGCAGGGCTAAATCCGCAGCCGTCCCAACTGCCTCGGCCTCTGGCGTAGGGCACACGGCCCCGGCGGACGCGAACCGGCCCGCTACGGAGCGGAACCCACGATCGCGAGGAAGTGACCCTCGTCCGAAGCGGCATACAGCCGGCCACCGGCAACCGTGGTCCCGGCGGCGACGACGCCGCCCACCGGGACGTGCGATCGCTCCACGCCCGTCGTTCCGTCCAGCACGTAGGCATTCCCGTCCGCTCCAAACAGGAACAGGCTGTCACCGACGATCGCGATCGTAGCCTCGGTCACAACGGCGCCGTTCCAGGTCCAGGTCTTCGAGCCATGCGACCTCGAGATTGCGTACAGGCCGGCGTCGATCCCGCTGATGTACACCGAACCTCCGTCAACCGACGGGGAGCGCATACCGGAACTGCTATCTGCCGGTGCCGGGAATGTCCAGAGCATCTGACCGGTCGCGGCATCCAGGGCGAGCAGCTCGTGGGGGCTTGACGATCCGGTACTCACGTAGACGATGCCGTCCCGCACCGCCGGCGTCGCGAAGTGGGTGCCGCTGGTGGTCTTGGACCACCGCTCCGTGCCGGTCGTCGCGCTCAGGGCGTGGAAGACACCGTCGTCGCTGCCCACGAAGAGGACATCTCCTTCGGCAGCCGCGGACCTCGTAACAGGACCGCCGAACGTCGCCGACCAGCGCTCGTCGCCGGTCGTGCTGTCGAGGGCCCGGAGCTTCCCGTCGTTGCCGCCCGAGATCACGAGACCGTCGATGGCGAGTGGACTGGCGTTCTCGTGGAACGAGCCGTCAACGGTCCAGACCTCGCGCCCATCGGCGATATCGAGCGCATGCATCGAACCGTTGATTCCAAGCACGAACAGGTAGTGGGCATCTGAAGCGGGTGAGCCGACAAAGCCTTCCTCGGACCTCCAGATCACAGTGCCCGACCCCGCATTGACGGCGAGCACACGCCGACCCGAGACGACATACGTGGTCGCGCCGAGCACGACCGGGCTCGACTTCATCCCCGATCCCGTGCTGATGTCCCATGCCACTTGTACTCGGCCCGACGGCCCAGGGCCCGCATGCTCGCCAGTCCGGCCGGGGTTGCCCTTGTAGATGAGGTCGCGAGACAGGTCGGGGAATTCCGTTACCGAACCCGTCGGTCTCGATGGACTCGCGCTCTCGACCGGGAACACCGTCGGGCTCGCCAACGAGGCCACCGACGAAGCTTCCGACGGCGAGCCTGAGTCACCCGGCAACGAAGTCGATGCACAACTCACGACGAGCAAGGCAGCGACCACGCACGACGTCAATCTCCATCCCGCTGTGCTGAACACCGTTTCCCTTCACCTCACAGGTGCCAGACCCAGTGCCGCAACCAGTCGGTGAGGATGCGGCTTTCGAGTGGTCCGCGCAAGACCCTGCGCGAGGCGGGGATGATGGGCGCGGACGCCGCGACGGCAAGGGGTACAGGCAGACGGTGTACGAGGATGCCATCGGCACGGTTCTCGACCAGGTGGCCCTCGGAGCCGCCTCGCTGACCCACGTCATCGGGATGGTGGCCGCGCCGCCGTCGTCGGCGGATGAGCTCGCGCTCGCCCGGATCGAGCGGGAGCGTCAGGATGCCTGGGCGCGATACCTGACGAACTGGGACAGCAGGGCTCTCGATGAGGCGATGACCCGGCTCGACACCGACGAGCGCGAGGCACGTCGCCCTCGCGAAGTCGAGGGGGTGCCTGCCGATGTGGCGGTCCGCTACCTTCGCGAGCTGTCCACGACGTGGCACAAGGCAGACGGCGGCCCGGGTCGGAGGATGCTGGCGGAGGCCCTGTTCAGCCGGATCGAGGTCCCGGGTGGGCTGGAGGCCACGATCCACCTGACCGATGCGGCGGTGGCGCACGGGTTCGCGGCGGCGATTCCTGACCGGCTCGACGTGACTGTTGGGTATGGTCGGGGCGAGAGGACTTGACCCCGCGGAACCTACGTCATCGGCAAGGGCGGGTTCGCCGCAGCCCGACACCACAGGGCATCGCCGCGCGCCGGTTCGATCCCCACCTGCGCTCGTATGAGCCGTAGTCAGAGGACGGACGGGCGCACGTTCAGGCAGGGCCCGCGAGCGCGATCGGTCCCGGCTGATCGCCGGCGAGGACCACTTGGGGAACCTGGCGGAGTCCCCGCCCGCCGCCCGGTCCCGCATCCTCGAGGACCCAGACCACGTCATACCGATCGTCGGGCCAGACCTGGGGCACCGTAGACGCGTCGCCGACGAGCATCGTCGCGATCGACGGGATCAGGTGGTGCTCCCACGCGACCAGGACGATCCCGTCGACCGCCTCGACGGCTTGGACGAGCCCGGCGAGGTCCTCCTTGCGGAAGCGCGCGTCCACCGCCAGGCCGAGGCGCTCGGCCAGCGGCTGGAGGGTCTCGCGCGGCCGCTCGCTGCTGCTGCGGGGCCCCACCTGGGACGCGAAGAGGTGCGTCGGCGTGGGGAGCCCCGAGCCCGGCCGCCCCGAGGAGCCCGGCGCGAAGAGCCCGACGAGTGCCCCCGCCCGCTGCCAGCCTCGCGGCGTGAGCGATTCCGGGTCCTGCGTCCCGTCGACCGTGACGCCGAGCGGCGGCCCGTCACCGAGCGGCTTCTCGGCGTGCCGGATGAGCATTACGACGGACGGCACGAAGCACCTCCCAGGATGGGGCGCCCGGCACAGGCGATCAGCCAGGCTTTCCGGTCGGTCATCGTGCCTCCTGCTGGTTCATGCACTGGGTGTCGGCGGCTGGGTCGCGGCACGACCACGGCGCAGCTGGTGTCAGCCCCGACCGCGCGGTCCTCAGGCCCGCCGGCCGTCACTGCTTTGTCACGTTCACGAGTTGGAAGCCCTCGTTGGAGCCCGCGACGTCGAACTCCTTGACCTCGCCCGTGCCCTTGACGTAGGCCTTCTCGGAAAGCACGTCTGGCTCGAGGGGCGTCCACTCCGCCGTGGTCATGCCGTCCGGGAACGCCCCGAAGGGGACCTTGACCGGGACGCCGATCTGGAGGATCACGAAGTGGTCCTGCGCGTCCGAGGCGAACTCCTGCTGGAACGACTGGCCAATCGCCGGTTGGGCCGGCATGAAGATGCCGGGCTGCGCGCCGTCCACGCCGGCCTGCCAAGTCCCATCGGTGCTCGTGACCTTGCCGTTCGCGTCGAGGGTCTTGGTGTCCTCGCCGAAGTACCAGACGTTGCCGGCGCTGTCCTGCGCATACCAATCAACGGTCTGCTCGGCGACCTTGCCGCCCTGGGTGAGCGTGTCGTGGATCACGACGCACGTCACCCCGTCGATGACCGCGGTCTCGCGGGTGATCTCGAAGGTGTCGATGCTCGGCTTGTCATCCTTCTGCCCCTTGTAGGTCAGGGTCGTGCCCGGCACGAGCGGGAACCAGGGGTTGTCGACCGTCGCGCTGAAGTCCGCGGGGTTGATCACAGCGGACGCGCCAGGACTGGGTGGCGCTGCCGGGGTGGCGCTGGCGGCGGGCGTCGGGGTCAGCTCCGATGTCGCGCTCGGCGCGACCGCACTCGGTGGCGCCGCAGGGGGCGATGTCGTGGGAGTCGAGGACCCGCACCCCGCGAGGAGCACCACGATCGCGCCGACGCCGATCCGGTGGAACGCTCTGGACATGGCAGACCTCCTGGTGCGGGTCCCGGCTTGGTCGGCCTCGTGTGGATGGAAGCCTATGCCACCCAACGCGGTGGGTCGAGGGAAATGCCGATGCGTTGCGTGTCGTGTCGCGGTGAAGCATCGGCGTCGAACCTGAATCCAGGCTGAGCACCCACGGTTGAGGCGCCGGGAGCTCGGCTGCCTCCCGGATCAGCTATAGGAAGCGGACGACCGCGAGCATGCCGACGACCAGCGAGTAGACCGCGAACGGCAGGAGCGTGCGCCGCTGGAACCAGCGGCTCAGGAATCGCACCGAGAGGTAGGCGGCGATGCCCGCGGCGATGCTCCCGACGAGGATCTGCGGGCGGACCCCGTCCCCGTTCGGGCCGAGCAGGTCGGGCAGCTTGTAGAGGCCGGCGGCGAGGATGATCGGGGTCGCGAGCAGGAAGCTGAAGCGCGCCGCGTCCTCGTGGTCGAGTCCTCGGGCGAGGCCGGTCACCATCGTGATGCCCGAGCGGCTGATCCCCGGCAGCAGCGCGAACACCTGTGCGACCCCGACCGTTCCGGCCTCACGGAAGTCGAGGGTGTCGAGCCGGCGGTCGCCGGCGGCCGTCGTCGCGTGGGCGGCCACAACCTTGCGGACCTCGGCCCGCCGGCACACCCACTCCCCGAACAGCAGGAGCAGGCCGTTGACGACGAGGAAGCACGCGGCGGCGAGGGGCCGGGCGAAGACCACCCGCAGCGTGTGCTCCAGCAGGAGGCCTGCGACGCCGGCCGGAATCGTCGCAACGATGAGCAGCCAGGCGAGGCGCTGGTCCGGCGTGTCGGTCCGGCGGGATCGCAGCGAGGCGAGGAGGCCGGCGAGGATCCGCGCCCAGGTCGCGCGGTAGAAGACCAGGAGGGCGAGCGCCGTCGCCACGTGGAGCCCGACGAGGAACGCGAGGAAGTAGGACTCCGTGGCGGACTGCGCGGCGACGACGTCGGTCCAGCCGAGGAGCTGCGGCAGGATGACCGAGTGCCCGAGGCTCGACACCGGGACGAGCTCCGTCACCCCCTGGAGGACGCCGAGCACGATCGCCTGGAGGTAGGTCAGCACGGCGTGAGCCTACCGGACAGGACGATGGTCACCGCTCGCGGAGGGCGGCGACGACGCTCAGCCTCGACAGGCCGCGATCGGCGGCTGCGACCGCCAGGACAAGCGCGATCCCGACGGCCCCGGTCATCGCGCCGATCAGCAGGAGCGGGATCGCTGGAGCATTGGCCGGCGGGTCGAAGACCCCGGCCAGGATCTGGAGGAGGGCAAGCCCGACCAGGCCGCCTGCGAGAAGCCCCGCCGCGAGCCCCGCAACACCGACGAACAGCGCCTCGCCGACCATCGAGGACCGGACCTGTCGGGGCTCGGCCCCGATCGCGATCAGAGTCGCGAGCTCGCGCCGACGCTCGGAGAGCCCGGCCAGGAGGAATAGCGCGACCCCCACGGCCGCGATGACAATCGCGAAGCCGACGTCGAGCAGGACCAGGCTCGAGAGGTCGACCGAGGTGATGCTGTTCGCGAGGCGTGCCGTCGTCATGCCGAGGTCGGCGACCTGCCAGCCGTCGCCCAGCCGGCGGGCAAGGGCGGTCGATGCGAACCCGACATCGCCGGCGGCGCGGGCCAGGACGAACGAGATCCGGTCGTTGCCCGTCTGGGCGACGACATACGACTGGTTCGCAACGAGGAACGCGTCCTTCGGCGCGGTGGGGAACTCGAGCGCGATCCCGGCCATGGTGAACTCGACGGTCTTGAGGGTCCCCGTGGCGTCGGGCACCCTGACCCGGATGTGGTCGCCCGGGACGATGCTGTAGTCCTTGGCGGTCTCGGCCGAGACGAGGATGGCGTCGGGACGGGCTCGAAGGGCATCGACCGCGCCGACGGCCGTCGATCCCGCGAAGAAGGAGTCGGCGAGCGGCGCGACGGCGGGGAGTGTCGCCGCGTCGATGGCGAGCAGGTCCTGCGCCTCGGGGCCGACGTACACGACCCGGTCGACAAACGGCGTCGCAGCCGCGACCCCCGGACCCGTGAGCGTAGCCACGGCGGACGCGGGAGTTGCGGCGACCGGGGTCGCCTTGAGGTCCGCCCCGAGGGTGAGCTGGGCGTCGACGACCTGCTGCTGCCGGTAGGTCGCGTCGAAGACGAGGACGCTCGTCGCGAACCCCACCGCGAGAGCGAGGACGACGATCGCCCTCGAGGCCGCCGCGGCACGCGACACGAGCGAGCGGCCCGCGAGCTCGCCGCCCGGACCAAGGAGCCGGCCGAGCCCGCCCGAAACGCGGGCGCTGCGCCCCAGGACGGCACCGACCACCCGCAGGAGGAGCAGCGTGCCGCCGACCCAGAACAGCAGCGGTGCCACGAACGAGGTCAGCGCCAGGGTGACGGTCGGGTTCCCCTCGGCATTGATGACCGGGTGGACGCCGGAGCCACCGGCCATGGCGTAGACGGCGACGCCCGTGATGAGGGCGAGCACGTCGAGGTAGAGCCGCTGCCACAGCGGCGCGCGGGTCCGCTGCAGCTCCTGGCGGCCGGAGGCGATCTCCTCGCTGAGCTGGGCCCGGAGCGGCATGATGGCCGCGAGGGTCGCGAGGGCCGTGGTCAGGACGATGGCGACGGCCCCGCCACGAAGCAGCGCGTCTGCCGCGCCGGCCGAGACGAGCTCCGCGCCGAAGAGGGCGAACCCGATGCCCACTCCGATGGCAACTCCGAGTGCAGCCCCCGCGAGCGCGGTCAGGATCGTGGCGCCCACGAACACCGTCCGCAGCTGACGCCTTGTGGCGCCCCGGGCGCGCAGCAGCGCGGCGTGGCGGCGGGTCGCGTCGGCCGTCGCGTCGGCCGCGAGCCGGGACAGCGCGAGGGCGAGCAGGATCCCGGGGAGAGCAAGGAAGATGAACAGGATCTGGCCCCAGGCGAGGTCCGCCGCGAGCGGTTCGAGCGACGCGCTGGCGTCGTCCACCCAGGTGAGGCCCCCGGCGCCCTGGCGCTCGACACGCCGGCGGACGGTGTCGAGCCACGCCTGCGCCGCGACCGGGTCGCCCGGCAGCTGGGCGTGGTCGAGCCGGACGTGGAGCTCGCGCCGGACGGCCGGGTCCGCGGCGAAGACGGGCGCGTTCACACCCAGGGAGGGGGATGTGGCGGTGGCCGGGTCCGTGGCGGTCGCGGTGAGCGGGATCTGCGAGAGCACGAGGCTCTCGAGGTCCGCCTGGTTCATCACGGCGACATTGGCAGGTGGGTTGGCGCCGGCGGCGCGATGGGCGGCGTCGATCGGCCCGAGGACGAGGTCGGCGCCGTCGATCGAGACGATGCCGGAGACGGGCAGGCTGACCGATGCCCCACCGGGCAGCGAGAAGGCGATCGCGTCGCCGGGGACGGCCCCGAGGTTCGATGCGAGGTCGCGGCTGATCGCGACCCCGCCGGGGGCGAGCGAGCCCGACGAGAGCCCGAACAGGCCCGTGGTCGCCGTGAACGCGGGGTCGAGTCCGAGGAGGACCCCGACGCTGGTCTGCGTGGCGGTTCCGGCCTTGTCCGTCGCGGCGCTGTCGAAGTGGGCGAGGTCGAACCCCGAGACCGTGCGGACAGCGGGATCGGCCTTGAGGATCGCGGCCGCGCCGGCGGCATCGGCGTTCGCGCCGAGGACCACCTGCGCATCAACCGGGAGATCGACCAGGGCGCGCCGCGTGACGGTGCTGCCCGACGCGGCGCCGAACAGGAGGACGCTCGTGATCAGCGACGACGCGATGGTGACGCCCACGATCGCGGCGAGGGATCGCCGGGCCTCGCGAACGACGAGCCGCATGGCGTGCAGGGGCAGGTTCATGCCGGAACTCCGGTGGTCAGGCGGCCGTCGCGCATCCGGTAGTGGCGGTCGGCCCGGGCAGCGCTCGCGGGATCGTGAGTGACGAGGACCAGGCTGGCCCCGCGCCGGCGCACGGCGTCCGTGAGCAGCTCGAGCACCCCGCTTGCGTTCTCCTCGTCGAGGCTGCCGGTCGGCTCGTCCGCGAGGATGATTGCCGGCTCGATGACCAGGGCCCGGGCAACGCCGACCCGCTGTCGCTCGCCGCCCGACAACTCGTCGATGCGGGCTCCTGCCGAGCCGCCCAGCCCGACCTCCTCGAGGGCCGCCTCGGCACGCCCCGCGCGCTCGCGTTCGGGCACGCCGGCCAGCGCGAGCGGGAGGGCGACATTCTCGCCGGCGCGGAGGCTCGCGATGAGGCCGAACGACTGGAACACGATCCCGATCCGGCGCTGCCGCAGGCGGGCGCGCTCGGCCGACGTCAGGCGCGAGAGGTCGTGGCCGAGGACGTCGATCTCACCTTCGTCAGCAGCCTCAAGGCCTGCGAGCAGACCGAGCAGGGTGGTCTTGCCGGACCCCGATGGCCCTTCGACGGCGACGAAGCTTCCTCGATCGACGACGAGATCAACGTCGTTCACGGCCGTGACCGGCTCGATCCCTCGCCGGACGTAGCGTCGGGTCACGCCCCGGCAGGTGATGACGGTCATCAGCGCCTCCGATCGTCGACGACCCGACCGTCCCGGAGCTCGACGAGGCGGTCGGCGCGCGCTGCGACCGCCCGATCGTGCGTGGCCAGCACGAGGGTCATCCTCTCGCGGCGCTGGATCTCGACCAGCAGGGCAAGGAGGAGGTCGGCATTCGCCGAGTCGAGCTCGCCGGTGACCTCATCGGCAAGCAGGACAGGCGCCTCGGTCACGAGGACGGCCGCGAGCGCCGCTCGCTGCTGCTCGCCGCCCGAGAGCTGGGCAGGCCGATGCCGTTCACGTCCCTCGAGGCCGACGCGCGCGAGGATGCCCCGGGCCGTAGCCCGATCCACCGGGCGCCCCGCGAGCCCTCCAGCCAGCTGCAGGTTCTCTTCGAGGTCGAGGAACGCGACGAGGTTCGCGCTCTGGAAGACGATCCCGACATGCGCGCCCCGGAGACGGGCCCGCTCGTCCTCCTCGGCCCGTGAGAGGTCGATCCCATCGACGATGACGCGGCCTGCCGTCGGGCGGTCCGACCCGGCCAGGAGCTGGAGGAGCGTCGACTTGCCCGAGCCCGACCGGCCCATGATCGCCACGAACTCGCCCGCGGCGATCTCGAGGTCGATCCCGCGCAGCGCGATCGTCTCGACGTCAGCCTCGCGATAGACCCGGATGACGTCGGAGAGCTGGATGACCGGCGGCGAAGGCCGACCGTCCGGTGTCGGGACTCCGACGCCAGCTACGACCACTTGAAGCTCTCGATCATCTGGCGGAAGGCATCGACGTTGTCGACCCCGTCGGGTGTCGCAAGGCTGACGACCGCGAGACCGTTCGGCCCCGGAACGTAGTAGCGGTCGACCGTCTGCGGCACCTGCTTGCCCGTGACGGAGTCCGGCGGCGACTGCTGGTGGAAGACGAGGTGCACGTAGCGCGAGCTGCCGACCTTGACGGTGTCCTGCTTGACGAGCTTGAACCCGGCCTGCGCCTTGAGGGCCGGCAGGTCGGTGGAGGCGATGTACGCCGCGACATCGGCGGGCGCGGCCACGATCGCGACCGTCTCGCTGCTGTCCTTGTCCTTGATGACCACCCCGTCCGCCCGGGGAGTCACCTGCCAGCCCTCGACGTACTGGATCGAGAAGCCCGGGTTGGAGCCCTTGTAGGTGAGGAATACGGCGTTGTCCGGGACATCGCCGCTAGTCGTGCCACCGGGAGGCTCGGTGGCGGCCGAGTCCGTTGGGCTCGGCTCCACCGCCTGGGCCTCCGTCGGGCTCGGCTCCACCGCCCGCGTCTCGCTCGGGCTCGCCGGGCTCGCCGACTCGGATGGTGCGGCGCTGGCGGTCGTGGCCGGGGCGGAGGGCCCCGTGCTGCCGCACGCGGCCACGACGAACCCGATCAAAGGGATGAGCGTCAGACGGCGAAGGCTGCTGGTCGAGAAGGAATGCATGTGATGGGGACCTCGAGCTGGCGAAGCCGGAGCACGTCCGGCCGGTCAGCGCGAGTTATCGCCGGAGGAGATGAACGTCACCTGAACCGGGGCAGGGAGAGCCGGAACGTCGATCCCGCGCCCGGGCGGCTGGTCACCGTCAGGTCGCCAACGTTGCGACGGGCGAGGCTGCGCGCGATCGAGAGCCCGAGGCCGCTACCCTCCGGCGCACCGGCATCCGCATGGAGCCGGGAGAACGGCTCGAAGACGCGCTCGAGGTCGGCCGTCGCGATCCCCGGACCGTCGTCGCTGACCTCGACGACCGCGTCCCGGTCGACGATTCTGGTATCGACCCGCGGGGGCCTCGTCCCTGCTCCGCCGTACCGGTAGGCATTGTCGACGAGGTTCGCGACGATCCGCCCGATCTCGTCCGGGTCGGCTGCCACCATGAGGTCCGCGACGAGGGTCGTCCGCGTCCGGGGGAATCCCGCATGGGCGACGGCGAACGCATCGAGCGATTCGGCGACGACCACCGAGAGGTCGACCGGCACCGCACGTCGGTCGGACGGGAGCTCGTCCGCCCGCGCGAGCAGGAGCAGGTCGTTCGTCAGCCGCGACAGCCGGTCGGCGGATTCGACCACGACCGCCAGTGCCCGACGGAGATCGGCCTCCGACGCCGGCGCGGCGAGTACCCCCTCCGCAGATGCCCGGATCGCTGCGAGCGGGGTCCGCATCTCGTGCGACGCGTCCGCCACAAACCGCCGCTGCCGGGCGTGGGCCTCACTGATGGGGCGGAGCGTCCGGGAGGCGAGGATCCAGGCCGCAGCACCAACCAGGATGACCACGGCGATGTCGGCGACGATCAGCGCGAACCGGATCTGGTCCACCGTCGCCTGGTACGCGACCTCCGCAGCCTCTTCGTTGGTGAGCTCGGGGCCGAGGTCGAACGTGGGGTTGAGAGCCGTCGCGACCCCGAAGTAGAAGATGGCGCTGAAGATGCCGAGGACGAGCGCGAACAGGGCGATGTAGAGCAGCGTCAGCCGGATGCGCGTCCGGGCGAACATCAGGGCGCCGCCTGGATCCGGAGCCGGTAACCGGACCCGCGCACCGTCTCGATCAGGCCGTCGCGCCGACCCTCATCGACCTTGCGGCGCAGGCTGCGGATGTACACCTCCACGATGTTCGACTCGGCGGTGAAGTCCGAGTCCCAGAGCGCCTCGATCAGCCGCTCCTGAGGGAACACCTGGCCAGGGTGGCGTGCCAGCAGTTCGAGGAGGGCGAACTCGCGAGCTGTGAGATGGACTTCGTGACCGGACCGACGGACACCGAGCGTGGCCGGGTCAAGCTCAAGATCGCCGACCAGAATCCTCGGAGCCCGGTCCTCGAGCCGCCGCCGCCCGAGCGCTCGGACCCTGGCCCGGAGCTCGTCCATGCTGAACGGCTTGGCCAGGTAGTCGTCCGCACCGCGGTCGAGCCCTCTGATCCGATCCCGAACATCGTCGAGCGCGGTAAGCATCAGGATTGGGGCAGCGAAACCCTGGTTGCGCAAGGCAGAGCACGCCGCGAAGCCGTCGAGGCCCGGCAGGATGACGTCGAGGACCACCAAATCATAGGCATAGGCCTCCACCCAGTCGAGCGCGTCGCGCCCGTCGCCCACGACGTCCGCTGCGTGGCCGTCCGCCGCCAGCGCAACCTTCACCGCACCGGCGATGGACGGTTCATCCTCGACGATCAGGATTCGCAGGGAGTGACCCTCCATCCACGGCTTGGCCGCTGCAGCGGGCGCTCAGGCCCGCCCGGCTGTGGAGCTCTGATCCTAGCCCTCGGCCCGTATGCGGTTGTCGACGTGCCGCCGGCCGCCGCGTCGTCGCCTGGAGGAGAGGGCTGGGAGTCAGGCTCGCCTGCGGTTTCTCGACACGATCGCGGGTCAACCTGAATCCAGGATGAACCGGCATCGAAGCCGAGATTGCGGAACCCGATTGGCGCGCTCAGCTGGTACGAGTCGAGGACATGGAGGGCGAGGATGCCGGCGCTGACCGGGACGATCAAGGCGAGCCCCGGGGACAGGAGGAGCTGGTTGGTCGCTGCGCGATGGGCCCGAAACAAGGGCCTTGCATCGGAGCCATCGCTCGACCATGAGGCAGGTTTGGTCGGGGCGAGAGGACTCGATCGGACAATTTCCAGGTGAGTGTCTGCGTGGTCGTCCCGCACGGCAGTGGGCGAGAGGTGCAGTCAGCCGAGTTGCGGTCCGGCCCAGCGGCACCGCACGTGTCTTGGGACTCCCGGCCTCGTGTGCGCTGAAGGGTAGGCCAGCCAGAGCACGGGCTCGCGAGCGGCGCAGGCGTCGACTACTGGGCGGGGACGCATGTTTCGAAGCCGGTGCATCCTGGCACTGGCCCGAGCTGGTCCAAATCGACAGGACCATCGGAGCCACCGCAGCTGAAACTTTGAGCGCGCGCACTGTCTCATAAGGGCAGGATCGGGGCGCTGCTCCGACTGACGCATGGGAGTGAAACACGATGCCCAAGAGGAACCAGCCCCGCACACGGGCCGGAGCCGCGCTCATTGCCGGGGTTGCGCTCGTCGCACTCGCCGCGGCGCCGACCTTCGCCCACGTCGGCGGCGTCACCACGGCCGGAGACACCAGGGACGTCCTGTTCGCCGCCGAGCAGTTCGGCGCCGACGCCGGCGAGGTCGACGAGCTCGACGCCCTCGAGGCGTCCGACGACAACCAGGGCGACGTCGGCAACGTTGACGACGGCCAGGTGGGCGACAACCAGGACGCCAACCAGGACGCCAACCAGGGCGACACCGGCAACGTTGACAACGGCCAGGTGGGCGACAACCAGGACGCCAACCAGGACGTGGACAACGGCGACCAGGCCAACGACAACTCCGACACCGGCCAGGTGGGCGACAACCAGGACGCCAACCAGGACGTGGACAACGGCGACCAGGCCAACGACAACTCCGACACCGGGCAGTCCGGCGACAACCAGGGCGACAACGGCAACGGCGGCGGCTGACCCCTCACCCCCGTCATCCGTTGACGCACAGGCGCCGCCGGGTCCTGGATGCAGACTTGGCGGCGCCGGGAACTCTGGCTCGGACCCATTCTGAGTGAGGCCGCCGCGGCCGCCGAGCGGCTCGCGCCGAATGCCGCGCCGGCCGGCGTTCCGAACGCGACAGTGAGAAAGCCGAAGGCGCGGCGGTGCAGCCGGTGTCCACGCCGCGCCCGATGAGTACGCCGAAGCCGACCCTGTCAACGTTCATCGTCCCAACTCCCGGTTGACAGGAGCCACCGACCGCGCTTGGCTACCGCGATGGAGCCAATCAGGTTCTCGGGCAAGATCCGATACTGGAACCCTGGGAAGGCGAGCGGACTCGCGGTCGTGGATGTCCCTCCGGCACACGTCGCCGCCCTGGGCGGCCTCAGGCAGGCGCGCGTGCACGGCCGGATCGACGGGCGCGACTTCACCTCCAGCCTCATGCCGGCCGGCAGCGGCCGCCTGGCATTGAGCGTGTCGAAGGCGATGATGAACTCGGCGGGCATCGCCGTCGGGCAAGCCACGTCCTTCGAGATCACCGGGAGCGACCGGGAGTAGCTCGAGTCTTGAGCGCCGTTGACGTCCGGACCGGCGTGCGTGCCCCCCCGACGAGGCCCACTCGTCGCCGATCGGCGACTGTGTGATCAGTCGTTCGGCAACAGGACGATGCGCCCTTCGACGTCGGCACGCTCGATCCGGCGATGTGCCTCGACCACGCCCTCGAGCGGCACTCGCGCGGCGATGACGGCTGGCTGCTGCCGCAACTGCGGGAGACAGTCGCGAGGCACGCCGCGGCGAAATGGCGGAGGCGATGTCCGCAGCCGAGCCAGCGCGGCAGACCGTCGGTGTCGTCGTTCAGGCTCCGAAGGCCGGCGAGGGCAGGGTCGAGTCGGCCCGCCCGTGCATGAGCTCGAGGTACCTGGCGTAGGTCGGCGCGACCACGACACGTGGTCCTCCAGCGTCGCAGCGAGCGCGCCCAGACCCTTGGCGACGTAGGCGTCGAGGATCAGGGCGGTCAACGTGCCACCCTACAAGCCACCGATCGCGAGAGGAGCGACGGCCACATTCAGTGCAACCCGCCCGAGGCGCCACCAGCGGCCTTGGCTATTCGCGACACGCCATTGTGATGGGGTGCGTGGCACCACGGTTGGTTGTGGACGAAGCTCATCGAAGCGGAGCTCGACGATGAGGTAGGTCTGGTCGGGGCGAGAGGGGTTGCCCCGCCACCATCGACCTTGTCGTGATGCGCCTGGCCGAGCCGCCCGAGCCGTGCGAGTGGCTGCGGAGCGCGTGACGCGACGGCCCTCCGGCCCGAGCGACCACTGACGAGCCGGGGGGCAACACGGCTCTGGCCGGCCCTGCGTCCGACTGGCACGATGGCGGCCCAAACCGAGGGGGAACATGGACGAGCGGCTCGGATCCACGGAGACGGCGCCCACCGGCCGGCAGTGGGCACACGGCGTTGGCTTCATCATTGTCGCGCTGGCGCTCCTGATCGGGATCCCGGCGGCGCTCCTGGCGGCGGCCTCGCCGTCGTGCGCCTGCACGCCGCCGGCGGACCTCATCGTGCTCAACTACGCGCACGAGGACGTGGCGGTGAGCTGGCAGGGGCCGGGCCTGTTCGGTCTGCCCATTCTCGGGGTCTCCGGCAGCGCGGTCGCCGCGGCGTGCGCGACGTTCTCGCAGTCGCTCCGACCGGGCCAGGTGGACGTGACCCTACGGGCGGGCGGGGAGACGCGGACCGTCGCCGTCGCGGTGCCCGAGGGGGAGGCGCGCTACGGGCACTCCGCGACGGTGGTCGTCGGGCCCGACGGGCGCATCTCGGGGCCGTCCGACGGATCGCCGGCGGGCGGGTACCCGCAAGACCCGCTCTGCAGCTGACGCCGCTGCGCCCGCCAACCGCCCCGGAACTTCCTGCCTCCCTCGTCCGTCAGAGGGTCCGATGCGCCGCCTCGCTGCTCTGCTGCTCCTCGTGACGCTGTCCGCCTGCGCCTCGCCCGCGCCGACCACGGCGCCGGCTACGACGCAGCCGCCCTCGCCGCCCGTGGCCCCGTCTCCCTCGCCCCCGTCCCTGCCCCCGACGAGCCCGTCGCCCACGCCGACCGCGGCCGCGACGCCATCCCCCAGCGCCTCGATCTCCTGCGTCCCGGAGCCGGCCGAGGTCGCGCCGGGCGGCTCCGGGGATCCCTGCCCCTCGGCGCTCGCCGCCGTCGAGGCGGTCGTCGCGCCGCTGGGCCTGCCGGTCACGAAGATCTACATCCAGCCGGGACCATTCCGTTGCGGCCTGGTGTGGCCTGGCATCCAGTCGCCGGTGGTCTGCTTCGGGCAGCTCATCATTCCGGGCGCTTCGATGCACGGCTGGGTCGCCTTCGCCGGGTCGGCCAAGGTCGCCGCCGTCGGCCTCTCCCGGACGCCGCCCGCACGGGTCTTCCTCGGCGGCCCGTGGAAGGCCGCCGTCGTGGCCTTCACCGTGCCGCCCGACGGGTGGGTGATGCCGTAGCGTGGGTCCGCTCTCCTGAGTCGCGCTCGCGGCGCGTGAGGCCGCGATCGGAGAGGTTGAGACCAGCGATCCTTCCAGACAGTCCGCGGGCGGCGAGCCCCTGAGAACCGAAACGCGTCGGTACT
>DASXVG010000127.1:0-19337 GCA_036504355.1 Candidatus Limnocylindrales bacterium | reverse complement strand
CAGCGTGCGGCTACAGGTCCGCCACGGACACGATCCCGCGCCGGATCGCGAACTTGAGCAGCTCCAGGCGGTCGTGGAAGCCGAGCTTCTCCATGATGTTCGCCCGGTAGTTGTGGACCGTCTGCTCCGACAGGTGGAAGATCTTCGCGATCTCGCGATTCGTGTGCCCGACCGCCGCGAGCAGGAGGACCTCCTTCTCGCGGTCCGTGAGCGCGGCGTACGCGTCCTCGAGCGGCGCCTCGGGGTTTCGCAGCACGTACGTGTTGACCATCCGGGTTACGATCGCGGGCGAGACATACGTCTGGCCGCGGCACACGGACCGGATCGCGTTCGTGATGTCCGAGGGCTCGGATTCACGCGACAGGAAGCCGTCGGCACCGGCCTTGAGCGCAAGGCTGAACTGCTCGCTCCCGCCTCGAGTCTCCAGGCCCAGGATGCGCACCGCCGGGTGACCCGCCCGGCAGGTCTCGATGGCGCCGAACGCGTTGGAACCGGGCGACGAGAGCGGCGGGCACTCGGCGATGAGGACATCGGGCTGGATCGCGGCGAGGGTGGCGTCGAGCGCCTCGCGGTCGGCGACCTCGCCCACGACGTGCAGGTCGGGCTCGGCGTCGATGATCGCGCGATAGCCGGCCGTGAGCATCGGGAACTCGAAGATCGCGATCGCGACCCCGACCCTTCCCGGTACAGCCGACCCGTTCGTCCTCAACCCGTGTCCTCGCGTGAGCGTGCGGGATTCCGGTCCGCCCGGGAACCCACGCTCACTGTCGCTGCTGGGCGCGCGACTCGGCAGGGGCCATCGGTCGCGTTGCGCCGGCGGCGCGGCCCGCCGCCCCGGGACACGCGGCCCACTCCCGGCGTGCCGTTCGGTCGAGCGGTCGTGCGCGACGTCAGGAGGTCAATGCGCCGCGTCGGCGCCCCGGAGCCAGGCGGCGATAGTCCACGCCGTGGGGATCTTGCCCACGGACAGGACCCGGCCGTCGATCACCAGGCCGGGCGTGCTCATCACGCCGCGGCTCGCGATCTCCGCGAAGTCGGTGACGTGGCGGATCTCGGCCGTCACGCCGGCCTGCGCGACCGCTTCGCGCGCGTTTGCCTCGAGCTTCTGGCAGTTGGAGCAGCCAGGCCCGAGGACCTCGATGACCTTCATCGCGAGTGCCTCCGACGGGACGCCGGTTGGGGACCGCGCGTCAACGCGCGAACCAGTTGAACAGGTAGCCGACCACGACGATCCCGGACGCGACGATCGACACGAACGTCGCGAGCAGGCGTGGCTTCATGACCTTGCGCAGGATCACGAGCTCGGGCAGCGAGAGGGCCGTGATCGCCATCATGAACGCCAGCGCCGACCCGACCGGGAGGCCCTTGCCCAGCAACGCCTCGACGATCGGGATGGTGCCCGCGGCGTTGCTGTAGAGCGGCACCCCGAGCGCGACGAGCGCCGGGACCGCGAGCGGGTTGCCGGGGCCGCCGATGCTGATGACCAGCTCCGTCGGCACGAAGCCGTGGATCAGGGCGCCGATGCCGATGCGGACGATGACGTACGGCCAGACGCGTCCGACGATGTCCAGCGTGGACCGCCAGGCGTCCGAGAAGCGGTCGCTCATCGTCGGCTTGAAGTCGACCGCGACGCTCCCCGCGCGAACCCGCCAGACGTAGTCCTCGACGTATCGCTCCAGGCCGAGGCGGCCGATGAGCAGCCCGGCGAAGACCGCGACGACGACCCCAGCGAGCACGTAGGCGATCGTGAGCTGCGGGCCGACGAGGCCCCAGAGCAGGACGATCGCGACCTCGTTGACCATCGGGGAGGCGACGAGGAACGCGAACGTCACGCCGAGCGGGACGCCCGCCTCGAGAAAGCCGATGAACAGCGGGACGGCGGAGCACGAGCAGAAGGGCGTGACGACCCCGAAGCCCGCCGCGGCGACGGCCCCGACCGCCGCGTTCCGGCCGGCGAGGGCGCTCCGCACCCGCTCCGGGGACACGAACGATCGCAGGAACGAGACCAGGGTGACGATGCCCGTGAGCAGGAGCAGCACCTTGGGCACGTCGAACAGGAAGAAGGCGACAGCCTGGCCCAGCTGCGACGCCGGGTCGAGACCGAGGACGTCGAACGCGATCCACGTCGAGACGGGGAGCGCGAGGAACCACGCGCCCAGCCACAGCGCGGCTCCGCCGATGACCGTCAGTCACAGGGGGACATGGACATGGCGGACCGCCAGGGTCGTCATCGGAGGACGTCCTCGATGGCCGCAAGCGCACGGGCGACCGCCGTCTCGTCGCGCTCGTAGTACTGGAACCGGCCGTTCGACTCGTGCCGGATCGCGCGCACGAGGCCGGCATCGCGGAGCTTCGCGAGATGGTTGCTGACATTGTTCTCGCGCTCGCCGAGCGCGGTCGCCATCTCGCACACGCAGTGCGGGCCGTCACGGAGCAGGCGCATCACGGAGGCGCGCGTCCGGTCCGCGAGGAGCGCCGCCGCAGCCTGCGCGGCGTCCACGTCGGGCGCCGCGAGATCCAGGCGTGGCTGGGCGATGACGGGGAGGGGAGCACCGGTGGACATCTCAGCGTCGCATGTGTCAGCAATGACTGAGATGTCCATGGGCCGCCCGTCACGAAGACGCGGGCCGGACCGTCCGCGACGACGGGTCGCGACGAATCAGCGTGGGGACCGGACGATGCTCGCCCCGTCGTCTCGTGCGGCCATGAGCGAGCCGCCGAGCGCCAGCAGCCACAGCATCGCCGGGTAGACGATCATCCGCTCCGTGCCGCCATGCCCGATGGGCCTGAATGCGCCCGCGTTGCCGCCGTCGCCGAGCACCATCATACCCACGAACACGAGGCCCACGACGCCGGCGAGCAGGGACAGGACCCGCATCGGTCCCGTCACGACGGACGCGACCGCAAGCGCCTGGAGGTTGAACGCGAGGAAGGCGACGAGCGCGAACAACCCATGCGGTCCGCCGCTGTCGAGCGGGAACAGGCCCGCCCCGATCGCGCCGACGCCACCGACGACGAACAACGCGAGCACGACCGCTCGCCCGTGCGCCATCGCGAACAGCCAGCCGCCCGCGACGTTGAGGACGCCCACCAGGACGAGCGATACGTTGAACACCAGCGATGTCTCCTCGATCACGCCGAGATCGCTGATCGCGCCGCCCGAGACGTCGTAGCCGGGGGCCATCGAGGCCGCGAGCATGATCACGGTGATGAACTGCGCCGCCAGGGTGAACCGCAGCACGCCTGCGGCGCGCAGCTCCGCGATGGTCGACGTGTGGGCGCGGATCGCCGGTCGGGCGATAAAGATCGAGAACGACGACATCCTATGGGACGGAGACGCGAACAGCGAGCCGATCCCATCGCGCGAGCTCGGCCCCTGCCGCACGTACCGGTGCGGCCTGCCGGCCGCCGAGCACCCGACCAAGCCCGAGCACCACAACGACGGCGGGTACGCCCTCCGTCACAAATGGCTGTAGCGCCATGCGGACCAACGTCATCCCCGAAACGGACCTATGGAGCACCGCCGCATGAGAACACCCGCCGAGCTCGAGCGCGCCCTAGCCGACGCGCACGCCGCACTAGACGCCGCCGCCACCCGCTCCGCCGTCGCCCTAAACACATGGGACGACGCACGCACGGACGCCCAGGAGCGCCGCGCGCAGCTCGCATGGGAGAACGCCCACGCCGAGCAGAACCGCGCAGCGCAGCGCCTACACGCCGCAAACCGCGCCCTTGGCCGCCCGCCGCGCGACGATCGCCGACCAGGAGCCCGCCCCACCACCGTCGCGGAACGCGCATACGAGCTCCGCGCGTGAGGACCCGCCGATACCCCACGCGCTACGCCCGTGGACCCTTCCGACTGGTCCGGATCTCGCAGCGCGGAGGGTACGCGATCGAGGACACGCGCCACACCGGGCCCCGAGCCCGCTACGCCCTGACCGAGCCCCAGCCGAACACCGGCCGCCCGATCCCGCTCCGCCTGCCCCTGTCCGATGCCCTCCGCCGAATGGACGAGCTCGCCGCCGAGCTGTAGCCCGCCCTCGCCGCCCCGAACGGGCGCGCGCCTACTGGCCGGGCCCGTTACCTATTGCCCGCCGCCGTCCCCACCATCGGCCGAGCCTAGTGGCCCACGAGTCACGTGCAGGACGGACCGCCACCGGCCCGGACCACGGGACCGACTCCACCGGGCCCGCCGGCGGCCGCGCAGGACGAGACACCCACCAGCGCGCCAGCGCCACCCCGACGAGCACGCCCGCAATCTTCAGCGCGTCAGGATCCATCGTCAGACCGCCCGCGCACCGACCCAAGGCGCCACCACGAGCACGTAACCGACGACCAGGAGCAGCGCGGCCGCCACCACCACCGCCCACAGGACGCCACGCGACGAAACGCCCACGAGAACCCCCGAACTACTCCGGCGCCGGACCAATCGACGCCCCGTAGCCCTGTAGGCTACTCCCCCGCCGCAAGAGACGCCGCCATATCCGCCCACAGCCCGAGCGCCGTAGCCAGGATGGCGGCCGCCGCCGTATCGCTGTAGACGAGCCGCCCGCCCGCCTCGAGTGTCGGCCCGCCCGTCAGCCCGTCCCAGCTCGCCCGCGCCCGCTCGATCGCCGCGCCCCAAGACCCGTGCGGCCGAGGACCGCGCCCGATCGGCGCCGGCCCCGGATCCCGCCGCGCCGCCGACGCCCGCCACGTGCTCGAGCTCATATCGTTGCCTCTACAACTATCGTTGCGGTCGCGTTTCGGCGGACGCCAAAAAAACGCCTGGGTGATGGGTGCTACGGCGCCCGAGCCTACGCCCGATGATCCGCGCCGCCGTCGCCGCACAGCTCGCCGACCTTGCCACGTTCGCCGTGGCCGTCGCCCTTATCGGTATCCCCGTCGTGGGCACGCGGCCCTCCGCCGCCGATGCTCGGATCTCCGGCGCACGCGCGTGAGAGCCGATCCGCACCAAACGCGCGGGCGAGCCGGCGTCGCGTACGCTCCCGGCCACTGGAGGCGGGATGACGGACAACGTACGGTTGAGCTCGGAGCCCGACGCGCCGCCGGCGCAGGTCGCCAGGGTCATCGATGCGATCGATGCCTGCAACACGGACGTGACCGGCGCGCGGGACTACCGGCCGGTGGCCGTCTTCCTGCGTGTGGACGATCCACCGGGCGAGCGTCAGCTGATCCTGCACAAGGAGCTCGAGTGACCCGGGCAGCGCGGCCCGCCGATCGCGCCCTCCTCGCGCGGCTCGAGCGCTACTACGACAGCGTGCCGCGGGCTGGGGCGCGGACGGAGGAGATCGGCCCGTTCACGCTGTTCCTGTCGACGATGGCGTTCCCGTTCTACGCGCGACCTCGGCTCGGGCTCTCGACGCCGGTCGTGGCGGACGACGTCAGGCTCGTGCGCGCCCGCCAGCGCGAGCTCGGGGTGCCCGAGGCGCTCGAATGGGTCGTCCAGACGACGCCATCGCTGAGTGATGCCGCGCGCGCCACCGGGCTCGAGGTGCAGGAGCTGCCCCTGCTCGTCCTCGAGCGCGCGCTGGTCGTCCCGACCCCGCCGGGCGTGGCCATCCGCCGTGTCGCCGCGGATGAGCCCGACCTTGAGCCGATCATGGCGGTCGCGGCCGTGGCGTTCGGGCACGGCGGCACGGCTGCGGGCGATCCGGGGCCTGCCGAGCGCGACGCAATCGCGGCGGGGAGCACGACCGACCGGACCCGCCTTCGCGAGCGCATTGCCTCGGGCGCGGCCGTGATGATGGTCGCGGAGGACGCCGACGGACCGGTTGCCTCCGGCGTGCACCAGCCAGTGGGCGACGTGACCGAGGTCGTGGGCGTCGCGACGCTGCCGACCGCGCGCCGTCGGGGGATCGGCGCGGCAGTCACCGCCGCGCTCGTCGGGCATGCGCTGGCATCCGGCCTCGCCCTGGTGTTCCTCTCCGCCGCGAGCGATGACGTCGCCCGCATCTACGAGCGGCTCGGCTTCCGCCGCGCCGCGCTCGCGGGCCTCGCGGAACCGCCCGCGGACGACGCTGCGGCTCGCTGACCGGGCCGGCGACGAGCCAGCCGGGCGCGGCCCTTGCCATCAGCCGCCGAGCAGCTGCCGCAGGAGATCGCTCCGGTCGATGTTGCCGACGTGCGTGATGTACTCGTCGAGCAGCTTGTAGACCACGATCAGCGTCCCGATGGACCAGCGATGGCGCTGCAGCGTCGCGAAGCCCGTCGCCCGCCAGTCCGGCCGCTTCCGCACCAGCCGTGTCCACGCGAGGATCGTGACGGTCACGAGGAACAGGGGCTCCAGGAAGTTCGGGAACAGCGCCAGCAGCAGCTCGTTGCCCGTGAGCAGGAAGGCCGCCTGGCCGATCGAGCGGAATAGGAACAGGCCGAGCAACAGCCGTCGCGTCGGCCAGGCGTCGCGGAACGCCACGACGACGATGGCGACGTAGGTGACCCAGTCGGTCACCTTGTCGACGGGCTGGTACGTCTCGTTGGGCAGGCCGAGCGGGACGAGCAGGTCGCCGTCAACCCCGTCGAGCACGAAGTTCGCCCAGCCGGCCGCGAACGGGTAGCGGATGATCAGCAGCGGCAGCAGGAACTTGGCCGCCACGATCAAGGCGATGGCGAGCGCCTGGGCGGCGGTCGTTCCAGGGGCGAGGACGCGGTTGATCACAGGCTCACCCTCCCCGCCGCGCTCGGGTCCGGCGCGATCCTCGATCCTGGCGGCACGTCAGCCCGGCCCGGGGACGCACATCGTGCATCGCCCGCTGCCCGACGGACCAGTGCCGTCGGTCCTGCCGCCGCGCGTCGCGCGGCGATCGGCGCGACTACCCGCGCCGATCGCCGTCGGGGCGGGTGGCGCTACGGGAAGCGGTACCAGGTGATCCCGAAGTCGTCGGTCAGGGAGTCGCTCGCGGCGTCGTAGGCGAAGCCGAGCCCGAAGGGCCCGATCTTGTCGCGGCCGCAGCCGCCACTCCGGAACTCGACCCCCATCGAGTCGCCTTCGATTGCTCCCTGCCCCGTGGCGACGAACTGGGTCGTCGGCCCGCCCTCGCAGGAGCTTGCATAGAAGTCGAGATACGTCACCGCGGGCCGCGACCCGCGCCCGACGGCAAGCGCCTGCGTGCTGCCGTCCGTGTCCGTCGAGACCCAGGTGCCCGCGAAGGCCGCATCTGCCGCCGATACGGCAGGCACGACCGCGAGCAGGCCCGCAGCCGCCATCCAGGTCGCGAGCACCCCGTCAGCAACCGCCGCATCGACCGTCCTCCCGCTCCATCGTGCTACGCCGAACGGTATATCGTGAGGCGGAATATACGCGTCAGCGCTGCCGTGTCAATACGGGCCTGGCTCCCTACTGGCCGGTGGCTCCGGAGTCGAAGTGGAACGTGCTCACGATCGGCGCGGCCTGTTCCGCCATCGCGTCGAATCGGTCGGCCTGGCTCTCGATCCAGATCGAGACGACGCGACCGGGCGCGACATCGAGCAGGAACACACGCTGGCGCGCGCCCGCGCCCAGTCCCCAGACGCCCCGGTCCTGCCCGCCATCGGCCATCGTGATCAGCGAGCGGAATGGCCGGCCCGACGCCCAGGGGCACGTTCCCGCGTAGCCGGGATCCAGCGACAGGTCGAGGACGCGGGCACTCCGGCCGTCGAGCGACGTCGTGCCGCGATCGCCGACGACGAGGCCCGGGAGGGTGGCGAAGTGCCGCGCGATGGCGTCCGCACTCGCCTCCACGCCGTTCGCCGCGACCCCCGAGCAGTCGGCGGGCTGGGCAGCTGCCAGCGTTCCCGCCCAGACGTAGATCCCGGAGACGATGTCGTTGCCGTCGAAGGCCGGGTCAGCGCGGTAATCCGCGGCTGGGCGGAGGAAGTAGTTCGTCGGGAAGTCGATCGTGTTCGCCCACCCGTCCGGCACCGTATACCGGAGCTGGCCGGCCGCGCCCGTGCCCGTCAGGTCAAGCGCCGTCGAGTCGTAGGTGCCCGCTTCGATGGGCCCCAGGCAGTCCTGCGCGGCATCGCGGCAGGCCGTGTGCGTCCACCGGCCGGCCAACGCGGCGGCGCGGGCGCCGCAGTCGTCGGCGATCACGGCGAGCGTCAGGCTGGACCCTGCCGGCGAGAGCTCCCAGCGGTACCGGCCCTCGTCGTAGGTCCGGCAGCCGCTCGTCGCCCCGAGCGACGTCAGCGTCAGCTCCTCCGACCCGGAGGCAGCCACCGACGACATGAACCCATCCGGGCTGTGTCCGTCGGTCCCGTACCGGAGTTCCACGCCGCGGATGTCGAGGACGGCCCTCCGCGCGGGCTGCCCCGTTCCGCCTGACCCGCCCGTGGGTCCCAGCCATCGGTCCACGAGGGCGAGCGGCGCGCCGCCGATGGCGCTCGAGGCGGCCGGTGAGGGTGACAGGGCCGCCGTCGCTTGAGCGGACACGGCGGGGCTCGGAGCGAGAGCGGTGCCTCCGGTCGGGCCAACGTCGCCGCCTGGCGCACCCGATGCCCCGGACGATTCGTGCCTCCCGGACCAGGCGCCCGCGGCGATCAGCGCGACGACGAGGACGACAGCGGCGATCCCGGCGAGGGACATCGAGGGGCGCTGCCGCGCGCCAACCGAGAAGGCGATGGCACCCGCCTGTTCCTGGTCCCGCTCGGCAAGTGCGCGTGCCAACGCCCCCTGCTGGTGCGCGCGCTCATCGGGCGGTCCGGCGTGGAGGGCGTCTTCGATGCGCCGTTCGTCCATCAGCGCTCGACCTCTGTCGCCAGACGCGACCGGAGCGTCGCGATCGCCTGCGTGGCGTGGCTCCGGGCGGCGCTGGAGGTGATCCCGAGCACGCGGCCGACCACCTCGAACGGGAGGTCGGCGCGGTAGCGCAGGTACAGCACCGAGCGCTGCCGCTCCGACAGCCGATCGACCTCGGCCCACACGAGGCGGCGCTCCGACACCGAGACGGGGTCCTGGGTCGGCGGGTCGGCCCTCGCCGCCGCAAGGGTGATGGCGCTCGTGAGCCGGCGTCGCCGGCGGTGCTCGTCCATGGCCAGGTGGTAGACGACGGTGAACACCCAGGCGCGGGCGTCCTGGACGCGGGTGCCGTCGACGATCGCGTCATACAGGCGCAGCAGTCCTTCCTGGACGACGTCGGCGGCGGTGGGGTCATCGATGCCCTGACGCCGCGCGAAGCCGAACAGCGCGTCACCGTGGTCGAGCTCCACGCTCGTGACGAGCGCGGCCGCGGTCCCCCGGTCGATCACCGGCCTCGCGCCCACCACGAGCGGCGTTGGTCCAATCCGACCGATGCGCAGTCCATCCACGCCATACTGACGCCGTCGGCCCCTCCGATGCTCAGTGATATGCACACCTGAGCGTTTCACGCCGCGCGTGCGTCTACCACCAAAGGGCACGCAAGGAGGAGTGGAATGGGTGGATGGAGTCGCCTGTTGCCGGGCGCACTGGCTGTCGGTTGCCTCGTCGCCGCCTGTGGGGCGGCGCCTGCGAGAGACCAGGGCGCCACGCGCGCTCCGGACGCTTCACGCCCGGCCAGCTCGTCGTCGGCGGCGCCGACGCCCGCTCCGCCAAGCGCATCGCCGGCCGTCGGCGCGCTGCTGGCGGAGGATCTCGACGTCATCGATCAAACCGTTCGGAGCAAGCACCCCGGCCCGTTCACGAACACGACCGAGGCAGGCTGGGTCGCGAAGCTTGCCGAGCTTCGGACCTCCCTCCCCGCCGCGACACCCGACGAGGCCATGGTCCAGCTGCAATCGCTCGTCGCCCTCCTCGACACGCACTCGTACCTCGCCGTGCCGCCGGGTGGCTCCTTCCCGATCGTGACCCACCGGTTCGCCGACGGGTTCTTCATCACCGGCGCCGTCGACGCGTCCCTGGTCGGATCGCGGATCGACGCCATCGACGGGACGACGATTGACGCGGTCGAGGCGAAGATCCGGCCGCTGATCGCCGCGGACAACGAGAGCGGCAAGCTCGACGCGCTCGGGGTCTCGGGCGTAGATCCTGAGAGCGAGCGCCGGATGGGGTCACCGAACGTCCTCCACGGGCTCGGAATCATCGGCGATCCGACGGCTGCGTCGTTCTCGATCACGCGGCCCGACGCCACGACGGCGACCGTGCGCCTCGAGGCTGTCCCGGGTGGTCCGCTGAACGATCAGCTGTCGGTCACCGGCGGGCTGAACGGTGACGCCCCGACGGCAGTCGCGAGACGGAACGAGGCGGTCTGGACCGAGCTCGACGCGAAGCACAAGGTCTTCCTGTTCAGCGTGAACGACATGCATGAGACCGGGATCCCCGAGGCGCTCACGCAGATGGCGAAGGCGATCGCGGACGGGTCGGCGAACCGGGTCATCCTCGATCTGCGCTACGCGCGGGGCGGCAGCTCGAGCGAGATGGATGGCCTCGTTGCCGGTCTCGCCTCGAACAAGCGCGTCAACCGCCCGGGCGGCCTGCTGGTCCTCATCGGCCGCGAGGATGTCTCCGCCTCCACCACGGTCATCGCGGAGCTCGACAAGCAGACGAGGGCCATCTTCATGGGTGAGGCAACGCCCGCCCGCGCGGACAACTTCCTGAACCCGGAGTCGATCGGGTTGCCGGCGTCCGGATGGCGCCTCGTCATCCCGACGTACAGCTGGCACACGGGCGATCCGCGTCCGGCGATCGATCCGGACGTTGCCGTCCCACCAACGGCGGCGGACTTCTTCGCCGGACGGGATGCGACGCTCGAAGCAGCGCTCGCCTATCGGCCCTGATGTGACCGCCCCGCCACCCACGGGAGGTCGCTCGGGGAACCTGCTCGTCAGCCGCCGAAGGCATGCCCAAGGTGGGCGATGGCCGCCTGGAGCACGGCGGCGAGATCCTCGCGACCGTCGTGTTGCTGCCAGTGGTCCATGGCGACCTCGATCGCGGTGAAGACGGCCGACGCCGTCACGCGGGAGCCCAGATCGTCCGGCTCGAGCCCACGTCGCTGGGCGAGCAGGGTGCCGCTGATCCGTCCCATCTCGAGCTGGAACTCCCAGCGCCGCGCACGCAGGGACGGGGTGCGGTAGACGATCCGCAACCGCGCAAGCAGCGCGTCCTTGTCCTCTCCCGAGAGCAGGGAGAGCGCGTCGTCGATCACCCGTCGCACGGAGTCGAGCATGGGCTCCTCGGCCGGGCGCGCGGCGATGAGGCCGATGAGCTGGGGCCCGAGATCGTCGCCGAGGGCGACCTCCTCCTTCGTCGCGAAGTAGCGGAAGTAGGTGCGCGGCGAGACGTCGGCTGCGGCCGCGATGTCGTCGATGGTGGTCGCCTCGAAGCCCTGGCGCTCGAACAGCTCGAGGGCTGCAGCGATGAGGGCCGCCCGCGTCCGCTCTCGCTTCCGCTGACGCAGGGAAGCAGTGGCGGCGGGGGGAAGGACGTCCACGGGCGGTCTCATGGGTCGAACGTACCACGCTGGTGTCTTCGATTGCCATATGACAGTCTACGCCAAATGACAGATATTGACAAATGACAGCGACTGCCGTATTGTCGGGACGGCTCGCACCGGGTGTTCGTCCGGGAGAGCGTGAAGCACCAAGGAGTCACCTGATGTCCTCCACACGAGCGGTACCCGTCTCCGCGGGTCCCGCGTCAACGTCGCCCGAGGTCGCCGATTCGCGTCCTCGAGGCCGTCGCCGCTTCCTGTTCACCACCGCCGGCGTCAGCATCGCGTCGCTCGGTCTGCTCGTGGACCTGCTGCTGGCGGGCCACACCGTCGGCGAGGAGCTCTGGGGACCGGCCACCGCCGCGACGGCCACGGTCGTCGGCGTCCTGAGCCTCGCATTCCTGGTCGTCCGCAGCCGGAGCAGGGCGGCCCGTCTCCTCCTCTACGGGCTATGGGCAATGGTCGCCTTCTTCGGCGTGGGCGGATTCAACGACCATCGGCTTCCGCGGCCCGCGGACACGGTCACCGACCAGCGCCAACGACCGCCCCTCGCCCCGCTCGCCTTCACGGGTCTCGCCATCGTTGGCGCCATCGCCCTCCGCAACGGCTCGAAAGGAGCATGACGTGGACATCGTCGTCATCTACGACACCAAGTTCGGCAATACGGCGCAGGTCGCACGTGCCATCGCCCGTGGCGCCGCTGCCGCTGGCTCGGTTCGCGTCCTCGACACGACGGAGGCCGCGGGCTCGCTCCCGCAGCAGCCGGGTCTGCTGATCCTCGGCGGCCCGACCCAGCGGCGGGGACCGAGCGCGGCGCTGCGCAGCTTCGTCGACGACCTCCCTGCGGTCCTCCGTCGCCTCCCGGCGGCGACCTTCGATACCCGCTACCGCGGGGCGACCCTGCTCATGGGCTCGGCCGCATCCGATGCAGCAAGGCGGATCGCCAAGGCCGGTAGCCGGCTGGCAACCCCGCCGGAGAGCTTCTTCGTCACGCGCGGTGGTCCCCTCGAGGCACAGGGGCTCGAGCCGGGTGAGCTGGAACGAGCCGAGGCCTGGGGGCGCCGCGTCGCGGCGAGCGCGACGGCTGGGCAACGGCAGCGGTGAGCGTCGGCTTACCGCTTCGCACAAGGAGACCTCCTGTGAGCACCATGCATCGTGTCGATCCGGCTGAACGCAGCCCTATCTGGCGGCTGCTCTACCGGGACTGGCGTCCGACTCGTCTCGGACGCTGGGCGAACCGGGTGGCGGGCTGGTCGTCAGCCATCGGGCTGTCGCCCGTGGCGGCTGTCCTCGAGGTTCGCGGCCGCGCGTCAGGCCGGCCGAGGACGACGCCGGTGGTGATCGCCACCGTCGGCGGCAGCCGTTACCTGGTCTCGATGCTCGGTCCGGGTTCGGACTGGGTGAAGAACGTCGAGGCGGCCAACGGTACGGCCGTGCTCCGCCAGGGACGCCGATGGTCAATTCACCTGGTCGGCGTGCCGCCCGCCGAGCGGGCGCCCGTCCTGTTCGAGTACGTCCGGGTCGCAGCGAGCGGCCGCCGTCACTTCCCCGTCGCGCCCGGCGCGCCGCTGTCCGAGTTCGCAGCGATCGCTGAGCGCTACCCCGTGTACCGGATCGAACCTACCTGACGGAACTGGCACGGACGCGGATCACGCGACGGCAACCCGTCGGGCGTCGACGGCCGTGTCGGTCGCGGAGGTTCCCCACTCCGCGGACCGCCGCCGACCTCACCTGAGACAGGAACCCCGTCCACGGCCATACTCGCGTCCTCCGAGAAGGCCGGCGTGTCGGCCAGGCCCTCCCGCTGTCCGTAGGAGACCAAGGCTTGAAGCTCCTGATCGCTCCCATGTCACTCGTGTTCGTGATCGCCCTGGCGGCCTGTTCGTCGACGCCGAGCACGGGCGCCGCGAGCGTGTCGCCAACGGCGGCCGCGGTGGCCTCTGCGTCGTCTGAGGTGGCATCGCCGGCAACCCCCGAGGCGGCCACGCCCGGCGAGTCGCCGTCCGCTGCGCCGGTCGTCGGAGGCACGGCGACCGACTTCTGCGGCGCATTCAAGGAGCTCCAGGCGCTCAACGATTCCCCGTCCGGCGACGTCGCGAGCATGGGTGCGCAGCTCCAGGCAGCTGCGGCCGACGTCCGGAAGTACGCGCCGGCCGAGATCAAGGATGCCGCCAACACCTACGCCGACGTCATGGACAGCATCGGCAAGGCGGCCGCCGGCGGGAGCGTGGACGAGGCGGCCCTGCAGAAGGCGTTCGCTGATGCGATCGCCGGAAACGCCAAGGACATCGGGACGACCGCAACCTGGGTCGCCACCAACTGCGATCTTTGATCGCGCTTCGTCCGACCTTGCTCCGCGTCTCGTGGGGTCATGACCGGCATTGACACCAACGGCAGGGGAGCCAGGCTCCTCACCCTGACGGCAAACCTGTCAGCGGCGGCGCCCTACCGCGATCCACCGCCGCCGTCCAGCGGCCACGGAGCAGCGGCCGGTAGCGGCCGCGTCCGCACGCCGCGGGCCGGGTCTACCCTGCCACGTGACGATGCGGAAGGAGCCTCACGATGATCAAGATCTGGAGCGAGCTGCCGGGTGCGCGGCTGAAGGAGCAGATCGCAGACGTCGCGACGCTGCTGTGGGTGGGGTTCTGGGCGTCCATCGTCTGGCAGCTGTTCCGGTTCCTGACCGGCTTCGCCGAGGCCGGCCGGATCGTGCGCGCCGGCGGCCAGAACCTGGTCTCGGGCGGCCGCGACCTCGGCGACTCGCTCGCCGGCCTGCCGCTCGTCGGCTCGCAGGTCCGTGATATCGCCCGTGACGCGTTCGCCAACGCCGGGCTGCCACTGTCCGCCTTCGGCACCCAGCTGGAGCAGTTCATCATCGCCGTCGCGATCGTGCTCACGATGTTGCTTGCCTTCGTGGCGCTGGAGCCGTGGTTGATCCGCTATCTCCCCTGGCGTTGGGGCCGCTTGGAGAGTCTCCGGGCCGCCCACCGCGCCATCCGCACGGCGCCCGGCGCGTCAGAGGTCGTCAACGAGCGGACGCTGGCGATGCGGGCCGTCTGCCGTCTCGACTACTCGGCCCTCCTCGAGCACACCCCGGACCCACTCGGCGACTGGGCAAGCGGACGCCACGACCGCCTCGCGAGGGCGGAGCTCGCGAGCGTGGGGTTGCGGCCCTGACGCTGCGCTGGTGACGCGCCTGGCTGTCCGAGGCGGATCGGCCTTTGGCTCCACAAATCGATAAGAGCCTGTCACCCTTGGGCGTGGGCACCCGGCTCGCCGAGCGCGATGCTCGGCTACGGGCTGGGGATCTGGATCTGTGGCCAATCCTCGGATCCCGGCAGCGGACCGACCCACGTCGTGACCGGGACACCCGCGACCTCCGCCAGGTCGATGATCCGCACGTCCACCGGGCCAGCGTCGGGGTACTGCTCGTGGTGGGCAAGGCCCCCATCCCCAAGCGCCAGCGCCGTCGCTGCGGCTTCGGTCAGGAGCAGGTAGGGTCGCGCGCCGATCCGCTGGCGCACCGTGTTCTTGAGGAGGCGATGCGCCAGGTTCACCGCAGGCCCCACCAGGTCGGCCGACCCGCCGATCGGCTGGCGGACGACGACGCCCCTGTGGATCACGGCCTTGAGGTCCAGAGTCCCGACCGCGAGACAGGCCGTGCACTTGTCGTCGGTCGCGGTGACCGCCATCACGCCGCGCCGCGCGGTGAACGTGCGGTAGAGCTCACCGAGACGACCGACGACAGCCGTGCCCCGGCCATCGAGCGTGTCAGCCGGCGCCGTGCCGAAGACCGCATCGCCTTCGACCTTCACGAGCTCGAAGTCGGGTGCCAGGCCGTCGATCAGGTCCTGCAGGAGCTCGCCGAGGACGCGGTAGCCGGCCGGCAGCCCCGCGCTGAAGTCCGCGCCATGCGTCCGTTCGACCCCAGCGAGGAACGACGTGTAGCCGGTGAGATCGATCAGGATGAGGTAGCGCTCGCGCGCCTCAGCCACAAGCGCCGGACCGTCGTGCATCGCCAGCACATCCTAGGCCGCCTGGCAACCGGCGCGCCCGGACGGCCTCGGCGCGCCCGGACGGCGTCCGGCGCGGGAACGACAACGCCTGCCGTCGAGGATGGCTGCCCCACGGCAACGGGCGCGGGACCGGTCGGCTGAAGTCCTCAGGCGTCGGCAGCGCCTCGACCGCGCCGCTCTCAGGGTCGATCCGCACGGCGCCGTTGGCGTATGCGCAGATCGCCGTGCCGTTGGGGCTCCACCGAGCGCCGAGGTAGCGGCCTCCCCTCGGGGCGTGCGTCAACTGGCGGAGCGCCGCTTCGCCGTCGGTACGTGAGATCGGCGTCCGCGACCAGGCTCACGCGCAGCCTGATTGGGGCAGCCGATCGCGAAGCGCCTGTTCCGGAAACGACGGTTCCGCCTACCTGTGGTGGAGCCGAGCCTCGGTAGACTCGGCAGGGTCGGGTACGAGATCGGAGCGCGAAGATGAGGCTCGAGCCGCTCTACCGGATCCGCTTCACCTACCCGGAGGGTTGGCAGATCGAACGCGACGGGTCCTGGCGGGCCGCTGGGTTTCGCGCCAGACCTGTCGGCTCCCCGCACGATCGGAGGCCACGTGCGCTCCCTTGAGATCGGTCTCGTGCTCCCGATGGGGGAGTCCTTCGTCGACGGCGCGACCGCCCGCTGGACGGACATCCGCGACCTCGCGACCCGCGCCGAGGACATCGGCTTCAACACCGTCTGGGTCGCGGACGAGCTGCTGTGGCGCCCGGCCGACAGGGAGGCCCAGGGGTGGTGGGAGTGCGTCGCGATGACTGGCGCCGTGGCCGCAGCAACCTCGCGGATCAAGGTCGGCACGTGGGTGCTGTCGGCCCTCCACCGGAACCCCGGGATCACCGCCAAGGCCGTCGAGACCTCGTCGACCGGGCGAGGGAGTCGGCGACCCTGGCCCTTGGTGACGCGCGCTTCGAGGCCGGCTACGGCGTCGGTAGCAGGCTCGACCGGGGTGCCGCCATGCGCCTCGCCCTCGGAGAGGCCGGTGATGACGCTGTCTCCGCCCCGAACGGCGCGCATGGCGGGATCCTCTCGCAGTGGGAGTCCGAGGTCGCGCAACTGGTCGCCCACGGGCTGACCAACAAGGAGATCGGTGCGCGGCTGTTCATCTCCGAGCACACCGTCGACAGCCATGTGCGCGGCATTCTGAACAAGCTCGGGTTCGACTCGCGCACGCGTGTCGCCGCCTGGGTGGCGGCGATGCGCGATTGATCGTCACCTGGCCACGGGTGCAGGGAGGACCTTGCGTCGATCGGCCAAGGGCGGCGGCCACGGCACCCGAGATGTCGTAGTGGCCCGGCAACGACGTGGCCTCGAGCCTGCTCGCGACGGCGCGGGGGGCTCCGGCGCACCCGGAGGGCGTCGAACGCGCACGGACAACACGCTGAGCTCTGGAATCGAGCAGCGGACGCCCATGGGCGTCCGCTGCCGTCGAGACCGTTCGGCCCGCTTGGCGGGCTCGCGGATCAGGCCCGAGTCGCGAACCAGATGGTCGGCGACGAGGTCACGCCGGCGTCGTGCATCGCCGCCTTGAGCTCCGGGCTGGCGGCGAAGGCCCTGGCGGACTCCAGCGTTTCGAAGTCATGGGTGACCGTGATGTCATTCGTGTTGTCGGCGGCCTGGTAGACGGTCTTCCCGGTCACTCCGAGCGCCTCCTGCGTGGCGGCAAAGCCGTCGAAGGTGCGGCGCCATTCGGCGTAGTCGGCGACCGTGTGGCGAACGAACAGCGTGGTCATCGGGTGTCTCCCGGATCATTCGGGCCGCAGCGGGGACCTCCCACCGGTGGGGAATGATCGTGCTGCGACAGTATCTGCGCTTGCAGATACTGTCAATACAGTATTTGCGGCGGCAGGAATGCTGGCGTATGCTGTCGCCCGTGCAACCGAACGACGAATTCCCGGGACCGGACTGGACCTGGTTCGAATCATGGCGCGGTGTCCTGTTCGCGAGCGCCCGGGTCCTCAGGATCGCCGACCTCGACATGATCGAGCACGATGGCTTCCCGTTGACGTGGTTCGACGTGCTCTCGCGGCTCGCCGACGCTGGGCCGGCCGGCCTCCGGATGCAGGAGCTGGAGGAGCTCGCGCTGTTCACCCGCGGTGGGCTGACACGGCTCGTGGACCGCATCGAGGCCGCCCGCCTGGTCCAGCGCGAGCCCGTCCCCGGCGACCGTCGTGGTGTCCGCGTCGTGCTCACCGCCGACGGTCGGCAACGGTACTCCGCGGCACTCGCCCGACACGGGGAGGTCATCGAGCGCGCGTTCGGGCAACGGCTGACGTCCGCCCAGCACCGGGCGATCGCCGACGCGCTCTGGCCCTGGTGGCACGACGCCGACCCCGCGGACACAGCTCAGGATCCGGGCTGACTCTCGCCCGAGATGCGGTGGCGGTGCGCCCGGACGGCCTGCCGCAACGAGCGCGCCGCCCTTGGCCCGAGCGACGCGGAGCGGGGATGAACCCGTGAGCCGCGGGTGGCCGTGTTGTTCGGCTCCCCGCGACCCGGGTGCGAAACCTAGTCCGTTGCGAGTGTGGCGGTTGCGACGCGCTGTGCCGCCGGCCGCCACGTCCACGACCACGTGGCGATCGCCAGGCAGCCAAGGGTCTCGAGGGCTGCGATGAACACGTAGTGCGGTGTGGCCGAGCCCAGGCCGAGCACGTAGACGACCGTCACGGCAGCGGCGGCGATATTCGCCCAGCGGGCCGTCCGCTGCGGCAGCACCAGCGAGAGCAGGACCATCGCGATCGGGACCTCCGCGACGACCGCTGCGACGAGCAGGAAGCCGGGCGTGACCTGGATCCCCTCCGCAGTTCCCGCGAGAACCTGCTGGAGCGCGCCCGGACTCATGAACGACAGGATGTCCGCGAAGAGCATGTTGAGCAGGACGAAGACCCACGCCGCAGACAGGCGTGCCCTGGTGCCGACGACTTCCGTGTGCACGATGACTCCTTCGGCCAGGCCGCGGTCTGGCGGCGCCGGCGGTTGTCGATGTGGTACTAACGGTGTTAGTACCGATCGCGGCCATCCTGTACTAACAGTGTTAGTATGTCAAGCAGGGTTGTTCTGTCGCCTTGGGCGGCACGACGGAGGTGGGATGGCACGGCGCAGGCGAGGCGGTGAACCGCGGGAGACACTGAGCCGGGATCGCGTGCTCAGGGCGGGGATGGCGCTTGCCGACGAGCGCGGGATCGAGGCGCTCACGATGCGCGAGCTCGCCGCCCGGCTCGGGATCGAAGCGGCCTCCCTCTACAACCACGTGTCGAGCAAAGACGACCTGCTCGTCGGGATGGCGGACGTCGTGATCGGGGAGATCGACCTGCCGCCCGAGGGCACCGGCTGGCGCGAGACGATGCGCAGGCGGGCGATGTCGGCACGCGAGCTCTTCGCGCGTCACCCGTGGGCGGCCGCCCTCATCGACACCCGGATGCAACGCGAGCCAAGCGGCCTCGCGTACGCGGACCGGGTCCTGGGCACGCTGGTCCGGGCGGGCCTTGCGCCGGCGGTCGCCGGCAACGCCTTCCTCGTCCTCGACAGCTACATCTACGGCTACGAGCGCCAGCTGTCGACCGTGGCGAGGGACGACGGCGGCGACTCGACGGGGGCGGCCCAGGCTGTCGCCGACGCGCTTCCACCCGGCGCCTATCCGGCGCTCGCACAAGTGGCGGCGGCGTACGCGGAGCGCCCATTCGACGAGGACGCGGGGTTCGCGTTCGGCCTCGACATGCTCCTCGATGGGATCGAGCGGCTGCTCCCGAGCGGGTAGCAATGGCGCGCCCGGAGGGATTCGAACCCCCGACACTCGGTTCCGAAGACCGATGCTCTAGTCCACTGAGCTACGGGCGCGCGGCCCGGGCATGATACGGCGTGCGGCGGGATCGGGACCCGGGGATCGTCGTGCCAGCGCCGC
>DASXVG010000126.1:0-20562 GCA_036504355.1 Candidatus Limnocylindrales bacterium | reverse complement strand
CAGGCCCCAGCGGTACCGGACAACCGCCCGCCGGTCGTCGCGCTGGACGACGACCGCCGCCTCGTCCGTGGGCGCGACGTTGAACCGGCCGCCCGGATCGTCCGCGAGGTCCTCCGCCTCGAAGATGGCCGCGATCTCGCTCGTCGGGCGCTGCTGCGTGAACCGTCCGCACATCGGGCAAGTCTACCGGCGGGGTCCCGTACCTTCGGCCCGCCGCCTGTTCGTGCGGGCTCCTGTACAGTCGCGGCCGTGACCGATCCCACATTCGATCTCGAGCGTGTCCTGGCGTCGGAGGGCCCGCTCCCGCGGGAGACCGCGCTCGCCGCCCTCGACCACGCGGCGCGGCTCGCCAGCCAGGCCGACTTCCGTGACGCCGCCCGCCTCTACCAGCGCGTCATCGGCTTCGACGATCCTGCGATCACGGCCGCGGCGTATGTCGGCTTTGGCGAGGCGCTCTACCGCCTCGACCAGGACGATGCGGCACTCCACGCCTGGGAGCAGGCGAGCAGGCTGCCCGAGAATCCCTCGACCTACCTCGCCTGGCGCAATGTCGCCGCCGGCAGGGTCCGCGCCCAGAACCTCCGCGGCGCCTTCGACGCCTACCGCGAGGCCGAGCGCCGGGCGCCCGACCAGGACAAGCCGGAGATCGCCAACCGCCTCGGCTGGCTGAGCAAGGAGCTCGGCGACACGGGTGCCGCGGGCAAGTACTTCGCCCGGGCGCGCGGCGACACGGGACTGTCGTTCACCGTCGTGATCATCGCGGTGACGGTCATCATCTCGCTCGTCGCAGAGTTCGCCGGGCCGGCCGGCGACGAGCTCAAGTCGCTGCTCGCCCTCGACAAGGGGGCAGTCGCCCACGGCGAGCTGTGGCGGCTGTGGACCGTCACGCTCGTCCATGGCGGCGTCCTCCACCTGCTGGCCAACATGTGGGCGCTGTGGATCGTCGGCCCGTTCGCCGAGCAGCTGTACGGGCGATGGCGCTTCCTGGTGTTCTACCTCGTGTTCGCCCTCGGCGGCTCGCTGGCGTCGTTCTGGTCGAACCCGGTTCCCGCCGTCGGCGCATCCGGCGCGATCTTCGGCATGTTCGGCCTCCTGCTGGCCGTGGAGCGGATCCACAGGCCGGTCGTGAATCGGAGCGCCCGCCAGTTCCTGTCGCAGATCGGACCCCTGATCCTGATCAACCTCGTGTTCGGCGCGGTCGTGCCCGGCATCGACAACATGGCGCACATGGGCGGCCTGGTGTCCGGCCTGCTGATCGGGTTCCTGTTCGTGCCGACGAAGGTCCAGACGCTGCGCTCGATGTGGCAGCGGCCGGGGCCGACGGGCGCCCTCGAGCCCGCCTTCGGCCGAGAGGGGACGCTCCTGATCCGCGCTGTTGGCATCGGGCTCCTGCTCGCCGTCTACCTGGTCCTGTACCTGCTGGGCATGGCCCGCTACTGACCTTCAGGCGCCGATCTCGCCGAACACGACCTGCGGTCCGGGGTCGCCCGCCGCGCCCCCCGCGTCCTCGAGCGTGATCATCACGGCGTCGCCCGCGGCGAGCACGACGCCCAGCGGGGCGACGAACGGACCGCTGGCGTCGTAGGGCATCCACTGGAGCGGATGCACGCCCGTGCTGTCGGCGTGCCACAGCTGGTAGGCCCGGCCGGCCGGTGTCGCCGGGAGGTTGTCGGCGACGATCCACGCATCCTCGGTGCCGGGGACGAATACGACGGTCGCGGCTGCGGCCGGCGCGATGGGCTCGGCGTGGAGGGCGACCGTCACGCGCCCGGGAACCATCGCGGCGGCCATGACGCCGCCCTGCGCCGCGACCTGGTCCCGGAGCAGGGAGACCTGCGACTGTGATCGGTCGAGGTCGGCCTGGAGGCCCAGGCTGCGGGCGCCAAGTCCCACGGCGACGAGCGCGACCGCGGCCGCGACGCCGAGTGCCGCCAAGGTCGGCCGACGCGAGGCGCGGGCGCGGTCGAACGGGATCACCCGCGCCGTCGGCCGGGCGGCCGTCTCCGGGTCGACGTCGGCTCGCGCGGTCGGGGCGTCCTGCGGCGTCGCTTCGCCCGGGCCGGCACGCTCCGCGGCGATCGCCAGCCGGATCCCCGCAAACAGGTCTGCCGGCGGGATGCGCTCGGGGACGGCCAGCGCGAGGTCGGCCAGGACCAGCTCGAGCTCGTCCGCCGCGACGGCGCACACCCGGCAGCCCCGGCGGTGCGCGTCATACGCCGCACGCTCGTCGGGTGCGAGGTCATCGAGGGCCGCGCCGGCCGCGAGCAGCAGCTCCGCCTCGTGGTGGATCACGCGTCCGCCCCCTGCACGATCCGGCCGGCGTCCGGCAGCTCGGAGATCGAATCGCCCAGGATGTCGCGCAAGCGGAGGAGGGCGCTCCGGATCCGCGTCTTGGCCGTGCCCAGCGGGATGCCCAGGCGATCCGAGACCTCGACGTGGGTCAGGCCGTGGAAGAAGGCGAGCTCGAGGGCCTCGCGCTGGGCCGGCGTGAGCTCGGTCATCGCCTCGCGCACGCGCTCCTGGCGGATACGAACCCAGGTCTCGTGGTCGACGTCGTCGGACGCCTCCTCGAACTCCAGGTCGACGTCGGCCGTGCGCTTGCGGACGTTCGCCTCGCGCCGGACGAGGTCGATGGCCTTGTGGCGGGCGAGGCTGAACAGCCACGGCGCCACGGCGCCCTTCGCGGCGTCGAACCGGTTCGCGTCACGCCACAGGGCGATGAAGACCTCCTGCACGACGTCCTGGGCGAACCGCTCGGCGCCCGTCACCTGGTAGGCGAGCGAGTACAGCGGGCCGGAGTACCGGGCGTACAGGGCCTCCACCGCACGCTCGTCCTTGTCGACGATCCGCGCGATGAGGGCGGCATCCTCCGCGCGCCGTCGCGCCCGTGCCTCGTCCGGCTCCCGCAAGCGATCCTCCGTGCTGCGCGGACGGCCCGAGGCGGGCGAGGGGCGGTGGGCGTCGCCGCCCAGGTCGGTCGTCCGAGCCTCGCGATCATACCCAAGGGCGGCGTGGCGGGCGTGACGGGCGGTCGCCGGCCGGATACCGCCGAGCGGGGAGGGGAGTGACGAGGCCGTGCCGACCGCGAGGATGTCCATTGCCGCCTGTTCGCGCCACCGGGCGACTTGGATGGGGAGCCGCGGGTATCGTCGCTCCATGTTCGCGATGCTCCATGGTCCCCTCCCAGCCCCCGCAGACGGCGCCGACCCGCTCCACGACGCGGTGACGGCCCAGCTGGCGGGCGGCCTCGACCTGGTGACGGAGGCGGGATCGCTGCTGGCCGATCGCGACGCGGCGCTCCTGCGGGCGCTCGACGAGGGGGACACCGGCCCGGATGGCCTCCTCGTCCGGGTGTGGCGGGCGACGGCGACGGCCGCGGCCTCGATGGGGGAGTCCCCGGTTGCCGTCGCCGCGACGGTCACCGGGCCGTACACGCTGGCCACCCGCCATCGTGGCCTCGATCCCGTTTCGCTGGGGGAGCGACTGCTCGGCGAGCTCGTCGCGCTCGCGGCTGCCGGCTGTCCGCTCGTCGTCGTCGACGAGCCCGAGGCCGTGGGGATCGGGGCCGACGACCGTGCCCGGACGCGGTTCCGGGATGCCCAGCGGGCGCTGCTGCCCGGCGACCCGCCGCTCCACGCGATGCTCGCGATCACCGGCGGATCGGCCTGGGACGCCGGACCGGCGACGATCCTCGACGCGCCGTACGCCTCGTACCTGCTCGACCTCGTTGCCGGTCCGGACAACTGGGACCTCGCTCGGGCCGTGCCGGGCGACCGGGGGATTGTGTGCGCGGCGCTCCGCGCGCCGTCCGCCGAGGACCAGGCGCCCCTGCTCGTGTGGGCGGCGCAGTACGCGGCGTCGATGAACGGCCGTGGCCTCGCGCGGGTGGGGCTCGCGAACGCCTCGCCGCTCGGCGGGCTGGACCCCGAGCTCGCCCGCGGTGCGCTCGTTGCGCTCGGTCGTGCGGCACGGTTCGCGGCGATGGACCCGGATGCCGCGATCGCCGACGGCCTCGACCGCCGGACCTTCGCCCAGCCGCCGGGTCGTGGCGCGCGGCGCCGTGGCCTGCGGCGGTCCTGAGGCGGTGGCCGGCCGGCGGTGCCGCGGGCGGGATCTGCGCGGGGCGATCTGAGGCACCTGTCGCAACCGTGCAGGTACCGGGTTGCAGCGAGGGCGCCACGATGCCACCATCCGCACACCCCGAACTCGACGCGCCGGCCGCCGCGCCGGTCCGGGACCAGCGAGCACACCACCCATCCCAGGCCCGGTCCGCTGATCGGGCGACACCGTTGATCGGTGGAAGGAGGTCGTCCTGGTGGCCGAGCTGCACGTCGCGCTCGAGGTGAACGGGGTGCCGAGGGAGGTGGATGTCGAGCCGCGACGCCTCCTCGTCGAGCTGCTCCGGGAGGACCTCAATCTCACCGGAACCCACGTCGGCTGCGACACGAGCCAGTGCGGCGCCTGCACGGTGCACGTGGACGGCCGGGCGGTGAAGAGCTGCACGATGCTCGCGGCCCAGGCCGAGGGCACCAGCGTCACGACCATCGAGGGCCTCAGCGACGGGGTGAATCTCCACCCGTTGCAGCAGGGCTTCTGGGAGAAGCACGGCCTCCAGTGCGGGTTCTGCACGCCCGGGATGATCATGGCCGCGGCAGATCTCCTGCGCCGCAACGGCGACCCGACCGACACCGAGATCCGGCACGCGATCGAGGGCAACATCTGCCGCTGCACCGGCTACCACAACATCGTGCTCGCCGTGCGCGAGGCGGCCCGGATCATGCGAGACGGGGCCGTCCCCGCCGCAACGGCCTGAGGAGGATCGACGTGGTCGCAGACGTCCTCGGGGCCCCCGTCAAGCGGGTCGAAGACCCCAGGTTCATCACCGGCAAGGGCCGCTACCTCGACGACATCAAGCTCCCCGGGATGGTCCACATCTCCATCCTCCGGAGCCCCTACGCGCACGCCAACATCCGCTCGATCGACACGACCGCGGCCGCGGCTGCGCCGGGCGTCATCGCCGTGATCACCGGGGCGGACATCCCGTACAACGCGCTGCCCATGGCCTGGCCCGCGGGCGGCTCGTCGGGGATCCAGAACAACGTCAACACGCCCAACATCCTGGCCAGGGACGCGGTCAAATGGACGGGGGAGGGCGTGGCGGCGGTCGTCGCCGAGACGCCCGCGCAGGCCCAGGACGCGCTGGAGCTGATCGCCGTCGACTGGGAGCCGCTGGCCGCGGTCGTCGACGCGGAGAAGGCGACCCAGCCCGGCGCGCCGCAGCTCCACGAGAATGCGCCCAACAACGTCGTGTTCGAGTGGCACGTGGGCGACAAGGCCGGCACCGACGCCGCCTTCGAGAACGCCGAGGTCGTCCTCCACCAGCGGCTCGTGAACAACAGGCTGGTCCCCAACCCGATGGAGGTCCGTGGCGACATCGGCCTGTACAACCCGGGCACCGACGAGTACACGATCTGGATGTCGAGCCAGACGCCCCACATCCAGCGGCTGCTGCTGACGGCATTCGTGACCGGGATCCCGGAGCACAAGGTCCGGGTGATCAGCCCGGACGTGGGCGGCGCCTTCGGCTCCAAGATCTTCTGCTACGCCGACATGGCCCTCGTGATGTTCGCGAGCAAGCTCGTCGGCGGCCGGCCGGTCAAGTGGGTCGAGGGGCGGCGCGAGAGCTTCGGCAGCACGATCCACGGCCGCGACCACATCACCTACGTGGACATCGCTGCCAACCGGCGGGGGGAGGTCCAGGGCCTGCGCGTGAAGACGTTCGCCAACCTCGGCGGGCGCCTGTCGACGATCGGCCCCGGCATCCCCACCACGCTCTACGCCCGGATCCTGTCCGGCCCGTACAAGCTGCCCAATGTCTACGCCGAGGTGACCGGCGTGTACACGAACACGACGTTCGTGGACGCATACCGCGGCGCCGGCCGGCCGGAGGCGACGTACGTCATCGAGCGCTCGATGGACCTCGTCGCGGACGAGCTCGGGATCGACCCGGCGGAGGTCCGCCGGCGCAACTTCCTGCCGCCCGACAGCTTCCCGTACGACAACCCGTCCGGGCTGCTCACGGCGGTCAACGGCTCCAAGCTGTACATCGACTCGGGCAACTACGAGCCGGCGATGGACAAGGCGCTGGCGATTGCCGGCTACGGCGACCTCGCGGCGACGAAGGCCGAGGCGAGGACCCGGGGCAAGCTGCTGGGGCTCGGCCTCTCGACGTACATCGAGGTCTGCGGCGTCGCGCCGTCGAAGTGGATCGGCGCCGTCGGCGAGGGCTGGGGCGCGGCGATGTGGGAGTCGTCCAACATCCGCGTCCACCTGACCGGCAAGGTCGTCGTGACGATGGGCACCCAGAGCCACGGCCAGGGCCACGAGACCACCTACGCGCAGATCATCAGCCACGAGCTGGGCATCCCGATGGAGGACATCGTCGTCCAGCACAGCGATACCCAGGGGACCCCCTTTGGGTACGGCTCGTACGGCTCCCGGACGTCCAACGTGGGGACGGGCGCCGCGCTCAAGGCAGCGGCCAAGATCCGCGACAAGGCCCGCCGCTACGCCGCCCACATGCTCGAGGCCAACCCCGAGGACATCGAGGTCGACGGCGCCCAGTACCGGGTCAAGGGCTCGCCGGACAAGGTGAAGACGATCCAGGAGATCGCGTTCGCGCTCGATCTCGCATTCGACACCCCAGAGGGCATGGAGCCGTACCTCGACGAGACGGCGTACCACGACACCCCGAACTGCACGTTCCCGTTCGGGACGCACATCGCGCTCGTCGAGGTCGACGAGGAGACCGGCCACGTGGACCTGGTGCGCTACGTGGCGGTCGACGACGTGGGCAAGAAGATCAACCCCATGATCGTTGATGGCCAGCTCCACGGCGGCATCGCGCAGGGCGTGGGCCAGGCGCTGTGGGAGAACGCGGTCTACGGGGACGACGGGCAGCTCCTGTCCGGGTCGCTGCTCGACTACGCGCTGCCGCGAGCCTCGTGGCTCCCCGCGTTCGAGCTCGACGAGACCGTGACGCCCAGCCCGGTCAACCCGCTGGGCGTCAAGGGCGTCGGCGAGGCCGGCTGCATCGCGAGCACCGCGGCGGTGGCCAACGCGGTCATCGACGCGCTGAGCCCGCTGGGCATCCGCCACCTCGACATGCCGTACACCGCGCAGAAGGTCTGGGGCGCCATCCAGGGCGCGAAGGGAGGCCGCGCATGAGCATCCCGTCGTCGTTCACGTACACGCGGGCGGGCAGCGTCGACGAGGCGCTGCGCATCCTGGCCTCCGATGGCGGGGCGAAGGTCATCGCGGGCGGCCAGAGCCTCCTGCCACTGCTGAAGCTCCGCCTCGCGACGGCGGAGACGCTCGTGGACATCGGCCGCCTGGGCGAGCTCAAGGGGATCAGCAAGCTCGATGACGGGCGCCTGTCCGTCGGCGCGTTGACGACCTACGCCGAGCTCATGGATTCGCCGGCGATCCACTACGGCGTCGTTCGGGACGCGCTGCCGACCATCGGCGACGTCCAGGTCCGCAACCGCGGGACCGTGGGCGGGGCCGTGGCGCACGCGGACCCGGCCTCTGACCTGCCCGCGGCGCTCCTGGCGCTCGGTGCGGAGCTCGTCCTCCAGTCCTCCTCCGGGACCCGCACGGTCCCCGTGGACGGCTTCTTCGAGGGCCCATTCCAGACCGCTGCCCGCCACGACGAGCTCCTCACGCAGGTCATCCTCCCCGCGCCCCGGGACAACGCCGGCTCGGCATACGTCTCGCTCGAGCAGCCGGCGTCCGGGTACGCGCTCGTGGGGGTCGCCGCCGTCCTGATCATCGGGACCGGCGACCTCGTCGAGTACGCGGGGATCGGCATCACCGGCGTGTCCGAGCACGCGTACCGAGCGAGCGAGGTCGAGGCCGCGCTCGTGGGCACGACCGCGTCTCCGGACATCGTCGCGTCGGCCGCGGCGAACGCCGTGGCCGGCCGGCAGGTGAGCTCGGACATCCACGCGAACGCCGAGTACCGCGCGGCGATGGCCGTCGTGTACACGCGTCGCGCCATCGCGGCGGCGCTGGCCCGGCTGGCCTGACGTCACCAGCAGCGCGGACAGGCGGGTGCGGCTCGAGCGGATCGTCCCGGGCACCCGCCCGCCCGTTGCGCTGACCGGCGCAGTCCTCACCCGCGACCTGTCGGTCGCTGGTGCCCGCTGGGCGAAGGGCCGGCGGCTGTCCGCCGCCGACCTGGAGGCCGTCGCCGGCGTCCCGGCCGGGCGTCCGATCACGGTCCTCGTGATGGACCCGGACGAGGTCCACGAGGACGACGCCGGGCGGCGGCTCGCGCTCGCGGTCACGGCCGGCGACCCGACCGCGGCCTGCCTCGTGGAGCGCGGCCCATCCGAGTCACGCATCAACCTGCATGCCACCGCGGCCGGCGTCGTGGAGATCCGGGTGACCGTCGTGGAGCGGCTCAACCGGGTGGATCCGCTCGAGGTGTTCACCGTCTTCGACGGCCAGGTCGTGGCCGAGGGGGACCTCGTCGGAAGCGTCAAGGTGGGGCCGCACGTCGTGGCGGGTTTGGTCGTCGAGGCTGGTGAGCGGATCGCGGCGCGCGCCGGCGGCCCCGTCATCCGCGTCCGGCCGTTCCGGCCCGTCCGGCTCGCCGTTCTCGTGAAGGAGCACGTGACGAGCACCGCCCGGGAGCGGTTCGAGGCGTCGGTGCGGGCGAAGGCAGCCGGCCTGGGGGCCACGCTCACCGGGATCGACTATGTCCGCGACGACCCGGACGCCGTCGTCGCAGCGCTCGAGGCCGTGACCCGCGGCCCGGGTGCCGCCGCCATCGTCCTGACCGCCGGCGGCGCCTCCACCGACCCCGCGGACGCGTTCTACGTCGCCGTCGACCGGCTCGGCGGCCGGATCGTGCGCCACGGCGTCCCGTCGCACCCGGGCTCCATGCTCTGGCTCGGCAGGATCGGGCGTGCGGCGATCATCGGGCTGCCAAGCTGCGGCGCGTTCTCGAAGGCGACCGCTGCGGACCTGCTCCTGCCCCGGCTCGTGGCAGGCCAGCCGGCCACCGCGGCGACCGTCGCGAAGCTCGGGCACGGCGGGATCCTGACCCGCAGCCAGCGGTTCCGGTTCCCGGCGTATGCTCGGGACCTCGATGCACCCGACGGCTGACCGCGCCCCCCAGACCGCACCCGCCGACGTCCCGGCCCGCTGGCCGTCCGCTGCCCCGGAGCGCCCGCCAACGTCGCTCGTCGGGCGGGACGACTCGCTCGCCGAGCTGCGCCGGCTCGTCCGCGACCGCCGGACGCCGTTCCTCACGCTTGCCGGTGTCGGTGGGGTGGGGAAGAGCCGCCTCGCGGCGGAGGTCGCCTCGCACGATCTCGAGGCGTGGGACGGCCGCGTCGCGTTCGTCCCGCTCGACGGCGTGAGCGACCCGTCGCTGGTGCTGCCCGCGATCGCCGGGGCGATCGGCGTGACCGAGGAGCCTGGCCGGTCGCTCCTGGAGTCGCTCAGCGACGAGCTCGGCAGCGCGCCCTCGCTCCTCGTCCTGGACACCGTTGAGCACGTCCGGGCGGCCGCCCCGACGCTCGCCGACCTCCAGGGTCGCACGCCCGGCCTGTCGATCATCGCGACGAGCCGCCTCGCGCTGCGCATCCCGCGCGAGCGCGTCGTGTGGCTGGAGCCGCTGTCCGTCCCGGCCCAGGGCGAGCAGGACGCCGACGCGATCCGCGACAATCCCGCCGCCGCCCTGTTCCTGGAGCGGGCGCTCGTCGTGCGGCCCGAGCTGGAGGCCACGCCGGCGAACCTCGCGCTCGTGGCGTCGATCTGCCGTCGCCTCGACGGGATCCCGCTCGCCATCGAGCTGTCGGCGGCAGCCCTGCGTGTCCTCGCCCCCCACCAGCTGCTCGACCAGCTCGCGGAGCGTGTGGCCGAGACCGGCAGCGAGCTCACGGCGGAGGCCGGCGTCCCGGCGCGCCAGCGGAGCCTCCGCGCGGCGATGGACTGGAGCCTCGGCCTCCTCCCGGCGCCGGTCCGACGCCTCCACCGCCGGATCGCCGTGATCGCCGGGCCGTTCGCGCCGTCGACCGCCGCCTCGATCATCGAGCGTGGTGAGCGCCGCGGCATCGCACCGCTCGGCATCGACATCGCCGACGGCCTGCGCGAGCTCGTCGACGCGTCCCTGCTGCGCACCGCGGGGACGGCGGGCGAGTTCGAGATGCTGTCCACCGTCCGCGCGGACGCGCTCGACCGGCTTGCCCAGAGCGGCGAGGCGATGGCGATGCGCTGGGCGCACGCCTACGAGGTGCTCGCGCTGGCCGAGACCGCCGAGCTGGAGTTCCCGACCGAGCGCGAGATCGATGCCCTCGACCGGCTCGACACCGCGCACAACGACATTCGCGAGGCCCTCGAGTGGGCGACCCAGGAGGGCGACGGGACGTTCGCGCTCCGGCTGGCGGGCGCGCTCGCCGAGTTCTGGCGCACGCGGGGCCATCACACGGAGGGCCGCCTGCGGCTCGCGGCCGCCCTCGCGATCGGCGACGAGGCGCCGTCGCCGGTCCGGCGCAAGGCGCTGGGCGGGGCCGGGCTGCTGGCGTCCTACCAGGGCGACTACGCGCTCGGCGAGTCATACCTCCGGGAGGCGCTGGCCGTGGCCGAGGGCGACGGCGATGACGAGGCGCGGGCGACGATCCTCAACTGGCTGGGCACGAACGCCTACGGTGGCGGCAGCCTGGACGCGGCCGAGGTGTACATCCTGGAGAGCGTGGCCATCCGCCGCCGGCTCGGCGACAGCGCGGGGATCGCCACCGCCCTCAACGCCCTGGGGGGCGTGTACCACTTCCGCGGCGACCTCGACAATGCCCGCCTGACCTTCGCCGAGAGCCTCGCGCTCAAGCAGGAGCTCGGCAACCCGAACGGGATCGCGGTCGCGCTCACGAACCTGGGCCTCGTCGAGCGCGACGCCGGACGGCCCGACTCGGCGACGGCTGCCTTCGAGGAGGCGATCGCGATCTGGGAGCGGACCGGTGACCGGCAGCGGGTCGCGGTCGGCGTCCACAACGCCGCGCTCGTGGCGCTGGACCTCGGCCGCTACGACGAGGCCGCCGCGATGCTCCAGCGCGCGTACGACATCGCCCGCGAGCTGGGCGACCGGACCGAGGCGGCGTACGCTCTTGCGGACACGGTCCGGGTCGAGGTGGAGCGGGGCAACCTCGACGTCGCCTCGTCCGCGCTGGCCCAGAGCCTGCCGCGCGTGGTCGCGTCCGGCGTGCGGGTCATCATCCCGCTCCTGCTGGAGGGGGCCGGCTGCCTGGCGGCCGCGCTCGAGGAGGATCGCTCGGCCGTGCTGCTGTGGTCGGCGGCGAGCGTGGAGCGGACCGGCTCGGGGTTCGTGAACATGCCCGCCGACGAGCGCCTCCTCGAAGCCCGGGTCGCCATGGTGCGGGCCCGGCTCGACGAGGCGGCGTTTGCCCACGCCTGGGCGGAGGGCGCCGCGTCCTCGCAGGCCGAGGCGGTGGAGGTGGCGCTGGCCGTCGCTCGCGGCGGCACGGTGTAGCATCGGGCGCCATGGGATCCGATCAGCCGACCGACGCCGCGACAGCCTCCGCCGCACGCAGCGCGTCGCGCGAGGAGCGGCCCGAGGCCACCCGCACGATCGAGGGGATCGCCGAGTCCTTTCGCAGCCACCAGTACATCGCGGAGCGGTCGCTCGCCACCACGGTGTTCCTCGCGCTCGAGCTCGGCCGGCCGCTGCTCCTCGAGGGTGAGGCGGGGGTCGGCAAGACGGAGCTCGCGAAGGTCCTCGCGAAGAGCTTGGGCACGCGGCTGATCCGCCTCCAGTGCTACGAGGGCCTGGACGTCAACACGGCCGTCTACGAGTGGAACTACCCGCGCCAGATGCTGGAGATCCGGCTGCTCGAGGCGCGCGGCGAGATCGACAAGGCGACGGCGCACGACATCTTCGGCCCGGAGTTCCTGCTCAAGCGGCCGCTGCTCCAGGCGCTCGAGGACCAGGAGGGCGCCGCGCCCGTCCTGCTCATCGACGAGATCGACCGCGCCGACGAGGAGTTCGAGGCGTACCTGCTCGAGATCCTGTCCGACTTCCAGGTCACGGTCCCCGAGATCGGCACGATCCGCGCCGTGAAGACGCCGCGCGTGGTCCTGACCTCCAACCGGACACGCGAGGTGCACGACGCGCTCAAGCGCCGCTGCCTCTACCACTGGATCGACTATCCGACCGCGTCCAAGGAGTTCGAGATCGTCTCGACCCGCGTCCCCGACGCGCCTGCACGGCTCGCGCGCGAGGTCGTCACGTTCGTCCACCGGCTCCGGAGCGCCGACCTGACCAAGGTGCCGGGCGTCGCCGAGACGCTGGACTGGGCATCCGCGCTGCTCTCGCTCGGGGCGGCCGAGCTGAGCCCCGACGTCGTCGACGAGACCCTGGGCGTCGTCCTCAAGTACGAGGAGGACATCCGCCAGATCCGCGGCCAGGTCGCCGCGACGTACCTCGCCGAGGCGACCGCCCAGGCCTAGCCCGGGCAGCAGCCGCGCGCGGGGCCGACGTTCCGGCAAAACTTGGGACACGCGTTCTCGCCCCTTGGGACGTCAGCATCGTGTGCAGGACGAATCGCTCTTCGAACGGTCACGTGGGGACGCGGCGCGAGCCCCTCGGCCGGTGACCCTCGTGCCCCGCCGAACGCCTCGCGGCCAGGGTGCGAAGCTGCGTGTCGCGGCTGACGAAGCGCGCATCGGGGCCGCCCAGCGGCGAGTCCTCGCGACGGCGGAGGAGCACGGTGCCACGCTCCAAGGGTTCGCACGACGTCTCGGGCTGGATCCGGAGCAGGCAGAGGACGGTGCGCAGGAGGTTTTCCTGCGGTTGTATCGAGCGCTCCTTGCGGGCGACGAGATCGTCGATGCCCGCGCATGGTCGTTCCGTGCCATCTACCGGCTTGCGATGGACGAACACCGGCTCGAGATCCGTGTCCGCGGGCTGCGTGAGCGGTTGTCCGGCCTGATCCCGTCGGAGCCGGTGGCCGGTCCCGACCACGCGACCAGGCTCTCGATCTGGGCCGCCGTCGACCGACTGCCTGGTCGTCAGCGACAGGTCCTCTACCTCCGCTACCGCGCGGACATGTCATTCGACGAGATCGCGGCTCTGCTCGGCATCACCGCCGGCGGCGCGAGGGCGATCGCAACCATGGCGACCGACCGGCTCCGGATGCTCATCGTGGCCGGGGAGGACGCGCGATGAGGCCCGACGACCTCGAGCGCCGGCTCGCGAACGATCCGACCGGCGACCCGCCGTTCCCGCTCAGTTCGCTGACGACGCGCCTGCTGGACGAGGACGGGGCACGGCCAGCGGCGCGCTCCTCCGGGATGCCAGTGATGTCGTTGGTCGCCCTTGCGATCCTCGTGATCGCCGTCGTCGCGGTCACGAGGGCCGGCCCGCGCACGGACCAGGTCGTCGGGGCCATCCCCGACGACCTTCGCGCGCTCGGGCAGGTCACCGTCGCGGTGAGCGACGGCAGCCCACAGCTCCAGTCGGCGGCGGGCGTCGACGGGTTCGATGTCGACGTCGCCGATGAGCTCGGACGTCGGCTCGGTCTCCGGGTTCGGATCGTGGCCGCGGATCCCATGCTGATCGCCTCCGGGCCATGGCCCGATGATTGGGATCTGGCGCTCGCATCGACGGCATCGCCCGGCGGGCTTCCGGCGGGCTTCGACTCCGGAGCCGGCTTCGCACGGCGACCCGGGGCGGTCATCGTCCGAGCCGCCGACGAGGGCAAACCGATTTCGGCCCTCGCCGGTTCGACCCTGTGCGCCGTCCGCGGCGGCATCGCCAACGCGTGGCTTGACGCGGGAGCGGGCGGAGCGGCTCCGCTTGGGATGCAGGTCCCGAGCGGGATCGAGGTCACGCTCGTTGGGTCATTCGACGAGTGCCTGGCGGACCTGCGCGCCGGGATCGTCGACGCGGCCGTCGTCGACTTCGCCTATGACCAGCTCCAGCCAGGGCCGGACTTCGCGGTCCTGCGCGAGACACCGTTCACGGCAGCGGTCGTGCCGATTGCCCAGCCGGCCGATCGGGGTCGACGCGAGCTCCTCGCACTCGTCGACTCGACGCTCAGGGACATGCGCACCGACGGGACGCTGTCGCGCCTGTCGATGCATCGATTCGGCGGCCTCGATCTCTCGGAGCCGCCATGACGGTGACGCGTCGCTCACCCAGCCACTCGCCGTGTACGCGACGACAACCGTCGACTCTCTTCGTGAGGTGCCTTCGATGCACGCGCCCATGATCCGGCGCGCGGCCATGGTGATGGCTGCGCTGAGCCTCGCCGCCAGCGCCTGCGGCTCTGCCACACTGCCGACCCCCAGTCCGGGACCCTCGTCCGCAGAGGCGCCCACGACCGTCGCGGTCCCGTCCCCCGGTGAGTCCCAGGGACCCACGGACATCGCGCCTGGCGACGTCGCGATGTATAAGGGCGGTCCGGGCCGCACGGGCGAGATGCCCGGACCGGCGGTCGGAGCGGACCCAGGCGTGTTGTGGAGCCTTCCGATGGGTGGCGCAGCGGTCTGCACGCCCGCCGTCGCGGACGGCGTCGCGTTCGCGGTCACTGGGGACCGCAAGGTGATCGCGGTGCTCGCCGACACCGGTGCGATCCGCTGGACTTATGAGCACGACCAACAGCTCAGCAGCGGCCCCGCGATCGCCGGTCGCCTGCTGATCGCGAATGATGTCGAGGGCACCGTCATCGCCATCGATCGGGAGACCGGACAGCTCGCCTGGCGGGTCGACAAGGCGATCTCGCCGGACTCGTTCCCCCTGGTCGTTGGGGACATGGTGTATGCGGGGACCACCGACGGTCGCGTGCTCGGCTTTGACGCTCAGACAGGCAAGCAGGTCTTCGCCGGGACCGCAGGCGGCGACGTCTACCACGCAGTCGCCGCCGATGACGGGGCCCTGTACGCCCCGAGCCGCGATGGCTCCCTGTACGCGATCGACCAGGCGACCGGCCAGCGCAGGTGGGTGTTCGCGTCGGGCGGCTCGGCGGGCCTGACGACCCCGGCAGTCCGTGACGGCATGATCCACGTCGTCGCGCATGCCGCCGACGGCGATGCAGACGTCCTGTTCTCGATCGACGCGGCCACGGGCGCCGAGCGCTGGCGGTGGACCGGACCGGCGGGTGACGGGCTCTACAGCGACAGCGCCGATGCGGACACGGTCTTCGTCGCATCCGAGTCGGGCGACCTCCGCGCGTTCAGCGTCAAGGACGGCGCGCTCCGCTGGAAGCAGCACTTGGGCGGAGGAACGCGGCCGGCGCCGGCCATCATCGATGACACGGTCTACGCCTTCGGCGGCGACAACGAGGCGATGGGCCTGGATGCCGCGACCGGCTCCGTCCGCTGGCGGGTCCCGATCGACGGGACGGCGGAGTTCGGTACGACGGTGGCCGATGGCCGCATGTACGCGGCGACCAACGCCGGCACCCTGTTCGCGATCGGCACGGGACCGGCCGCGGTCGTTGCGACGCCGTCGCCGTCGACCGGCCGGGTATCGATCGCCCACGAGGTGGCCCGCCTGAGCGGGCCCCCGGACGGGCTCGCCCTCCCCACCGGCACCCGGCAGGACCCGCAGGGCCGGATCTGGATCGCCGAAGGAGACAAGCACGACTTCGCCATCTTCGCGCCCGATGGGACGTTCATGGAGCGCTGGGGGACGCACGGGTCCGGCGACGGACAGTTCGACTTCCACAATCCCAACTCGGGCAACAACACGAGCGACATCGTGTTCGCCAGGGACGGCTCCTTCTACGTCGGCGACGTCGGCAACTACCGGGTCGAGCACTTCTCCGCCGACCGAGCCCTTCTCGGTGCGTGGGGCGGCTTCGGCAAGGGCAACGGGCAGTTCGAGATCCCGGGCTCGCTCGCGATCGATGCCGACGGCAACGTGTACGTCAGCGGCGGCGCCGGCCGCATCCAGGTCTTCGACCCCAAGGGCACGTTCCTGCGGGCGATGGGGAAGCCGGGCACAGGCGACGGCGAGCTCCAGCCCGCGGGCGTTGCCGTCATGGACGACCGTGTCTACGTGGCCGACTGGGACAACCACCGGATCGCGGTCTTCACGACCGGCGGCGACTGGGTCGTGAACTGGCCCACCTACGTCGACTCCCCGAACTCGATCGACGTCGACTCTGCAGGCCACGTCTATGTCACCGACCTCATGAGCTCCGGACTCGTTCCGAGCTCGCCGATAACACCTGTACGGGTGTTCACGACCGACGGCACCCCACTCGGCGACATCTGGGCCGGCAACTCCGTCGCGGGCAACGTCGCCGTTCTCGCACCAGGAAGGGTCGCGGTCACGAGCGGCGACACCGCCGTCATCTACGAGCTCGACGTCCCCTGACCCTGCGGGCACCCCAATCCGGGCCCGGGCGGCCTCCTCCTCGCCGCCCGGGCCCTCGCCTGCCACCGCATGGCGATGCCCCGGGACACGTGGCAGAGTTATGGCGTGGCGACCCCCGACACCAGCCCGCTCATCCTCGCGCCCACCGGCGAGCTCATCGACGGTCGCCGGCTGCTCGCCGAGGCCGTCGGGTTCGGCCGGGCGCTCCGGGCAGCCGGCCTGTCCGTGGACCTGGGTGCCGCCATCGACTTCGCGCGGGCGCTCTCCCTGCCGGGCGTGGACATCGGGCGCAAGGCCGTCGTCCGCGACACCGGCGCGGCCCTGTTCGTCCGCCGCCGCGACGACCGCGAGACGTACGACCGGGTGTTCGAGCTGTTCTGGCGCCGCCGCGGCCGGCGGCTCCCGTCGACGCGGCTCGAGGGGATCACCCCGGATGCGCTGCGCGAGGAGGGCGAGCCGGGCAGCACCGACGAGGCGGGCGAGGAGGGACGCGACGCCACGATGACCGAGCTCGCGACGATGGGCATCCAGGTCGCGACGGACGTCGAGGACGGCGGCGAGATCGACGGGACCACGATCTCGCCCGACGCGTGGTCAAAGGGCGAGGTCCAGCACCACCGCGACTTCGACCGGATGACGGCCGCCGAGCTGCGCGACGCCGAGCGGTTCGTGGACCTGCTCCGGCCACGCCTGGAGCGTCGCCGCACGCGCCGCTTCGAGCTCCACCCGCACGGCCGGCGGCTGGCGCCGCGCGCGATGTTCCGCCAGAACCTGGCAACGGGCGAGCTCACCGAGTGGGTGTGGCGGCGCCAGATCAGGGAGCCGCGCCAGCTCGTCGTGATCTGCGACATCAGCGGATCGATGGAGCGCCACTCCCGGCTCCTGCTCCGCTTCGCGCAGGCGCTTGCCCGGACCAACGAGGTCCGCACCGAGTCGTTCGTGTTCGGGACGCGGCTGACGCGGGTCACGCGTCTCATGAAGGACCGCGACCGCGACCGGGCCCTCGCCCGCGTCGCCGACACCGTGACCGACTGGGCCGGTGGCACCCGGATCGGCGAGAGCTTCCGCGAGTTCAACCACAAGTGGGCCCGCCGGACGCTGCGCAGCTCCGGCGTCGTGATCATCGTGAGCGACGGCTGGGACCGCGGCGACCCGGCGCTCGTCGCCGCGGAGACCGCACGCCTGCGCCGGAACTGCCACCGCCTCGTCTGGCTCAACCCGCTGGCCTCGTCGCCCGGCTACCAGCCGCTCGCCGCGGGCATGAAGGCGGCCTACCCGTTCATCGACGACTTCCTTCCGGCCGGGACCCTTGCCAGCCTCGAGCGCCTGGGGCAGATCCTCGCGGGCGGCTCCATGGGATCGGCGCGCAAGGGCTCCGCGGTCACCCACGCCAGCACCCCGTCGCCGTCGATGGGCCTCGCGGCGCCCGAGACGGTGCCGCCCCGCAGCCTCGGCTCGGACGCCGTCTCGGCGGACCGCGCCCGGCCGCTCACCTAGATCCGGGCCAGCCGGACGACCCGGAACGACCTCGGAGGACGCGCGATGCGGGAGATCATCGAGACCCTGGACAGCTGGCGTGCCGAGGGCGCTGGCGTCGGCCGCGCGGTCGTGGTCCGGACGTTCGGCAGCGCCCCGCGACCGGAGGGTGCCGTCCTCCTCGTGACCGACGACGGCCGCCTCGCGGGCTCCGTGTCCGGCGGGTGCGTGGAGGGCGCCGCCGCCGAGGAGATCTGGGCGGCCCGCAAGCGCGGCACCCAGCGCGTGATCCGGTACGGGATCAGCGACGAGGAGGCCTGGGACGTGGGCCTCGCGTGCGGCGGCACCATCGACGTCCTGATCTCGCCGTCCGTGCCCGTCGCCGCCGAGGAGGCGGCCCGCGAGACGCGTGCCGGGCGGGGCGGGGGACGGGCCGTCGTGACGCGGCTCCCCGCGGACGCCCCGCCGCCGGCATTCGGGCAGCACGCCCCGGGCGAGGGAGAGCCCCCGTCCGACCCGATCGTCGTCCACGACACGGGCGCCATCGAGGGGACCCTGGGCTCCGCCACGGCCGATGCCGAGCTGGTGGCGGCGGCCGTGGCCGCGCTCGCGGGCGGGATCTCGCGGACGGTCGTCATCGAGGGGGCGCAGCTGTTCATCGAGGCGTACCCGGTCCGGCCGCGGCTGGTCGTCGTCGGCGCCGTGGAGGTCGCCCGCACCCTCGTCCGGCTCGCGAAGGCGCTGGGCTACGAGACCGCGGTCATCGACGGGCGTGCCTCGTTCGCGACCGAGGAGCGCTTCCCGGACGTCGACACGCTCATCGTGGGCTGGCCGGACGAGGTGGCCGACGAGATCGGGCTCGGACCGGCCGACGCCGTCGCGGTGCTCACCCACGACGTCAAGTTCGACGAGCCGGCGATCATCGCGGCGCTCGCACGCGGGTGCCGGTACGTGGGCGCGGTGGGCTCGCGCAAGACGCAGGCGGACCGGCGGGCGCGCCTGGCCGAGGCGGGCGTGACGCCCGAGGACCTCGACCGGCTGCGGGGCCCCATCGGCCTCGACCTCGGCGGGCGCCTGCCGGGCGAGACGGCCCTCTCGATCCTGGCCGAGGTCGTCGCCGAGCGGCGTGGCGGCGGCGGCCGGCCGATGCGCGAGCTCGCGTGGGAGCGGCAGCGCACCGGCCCCGGCACCGAGGCTGCCGCGGCGGAACCCGCGCCGCACGCCCCGGCGTCGTGACCGACATGCAGGTCGTCGTCGTGGTCCTCGCCGCCGGGGCGTCGTCGCGCTTCGGGTCGCAGAAGCTGCTCGCGGACCTCGCGGGCAGGCCTGTGCTGCAGCACACGCTCGACGCGCTGGCGGCGGCCGGGCTCGGTGACGTGGTCGTCGTCCTGGGCGACGGCCGGGCGGAGATCGAGCAGGCCATCGCCTGGCGGGTCGAGCGCCGCATGACCAACGAGCGGCCGGGGGACGGCCTCTCGAGCTCGGTGCGCGTCGGCCTCGACGCCGCCGCGGAGGATGAGCGGGTCGACGCGGCGCTCATCGTGCTGGGCGACCAGCCCGCCATCCGCCCCGAGGCCATCCGCGCGGTGCTCGAGGCGGCCGCCGGCAGCCCGGCCCCGTTCGTGCGGGCCGCCTACGCAACGGACGGCGCGCCCAACCCCGTCCTTGTCCGGCGCGCCGCCTGGGCGATGGCCGCCGGCCTCTCCGGCGACCGGGGCCTCGGGCCGCTCCTCGCGACCAGGACGGACCTCGTGCTGGCAGTGCCCGTCGAGGGCGTGAACCCCGATGTCGACACCCCCGCGGATCTCGCCGCGCTGCAGCCCGCGGAGGCCACCTCATGACCCCGTCCATCCCCGCCGCCCCCGACCCCGAGGCCACCTGGGCCGAGCGCGTCCGTGCCAACCGCGTCCAGGCGGAGCGCTTCCGCGAGTCCGAGACGGTCGACTTCTACGCCCCCGTGTCGAACCTGTTCGTCGCCGACCCGCGGCGCACCGGCGAGCCGGCGCTCGACGCGCTGTTCGAGATGGCCCGCGCCGAGGACACGTGGCTCGACATCGGCGCCGGCGCGGGCCGCTATGCCCTCCCGCTCGCCCTGCGGGTCAAGGAGGTCATCGCGGTCGAGCCCTCGGGCGGCATGCGCCGCGCGCTGCGGACCGGGATGGGGGAGCACGGCATCGGGAACGTGCGGGTCGTCCCCGGGACCTGGCCGGACGCGCTGGACGAGCTGGGCGACCTGCCGGCGGTCGACGTCGCGCTGATCGCCCACGTCGGCTACGACATCGAAGCCATCGGCATCTTCGTCGACGGCATGGAGGCAGCGACCCGGGACCGCTGCGTGGCCCTGATGACGGACCAGAGCCCGGCGTCTGTCGCGGACCCGTTCTGGCCGCTCGTCCACGGCGAGCCGCGGGCCGCCCTGCCATCGCTCCCGGACCTCGTCGAGTTGCTGCGTGCGCGCGGGCGTGACCCGGAGGTCAAGATCGTGGAGCGGTCGCCACGTTCCTTCGACTCCGTGCCCGCGCTCACCGCGTTCCTGCGCCGCCAGCTGTTCATCGCCGAGGGCGGCGAGAAGGACGTCCACTTCCGCGCGATCCTGCCCGACCACATCACGCGCCGCGACGGCGGCTGGACGCTCAAGGAGCGGCCGGCGGGCTCGCTCGGCGTCGTGACCTGGCGGGTCG
>DASXVG010000125.1:0-50404 GCA_036504355.1 Candidatus Limnocylindrales bacterium | reverse complement strand
ACGGCCGTGCAGAGCGAGTACTCCCTGTGGACCCGCGGACCGGAGGACGCACTGCTCGCGACCCTCGAGGAGCTCGGGATCGGGTTCGTGCCGTTCAGCCCGCTGGGCAAGGGCTTCCTCACGGGCGCGATGGACGCGGCCACGGCGTTCGACCCGGCGGACTTCCGGGAGACCCTGCCGCGGTTCACCGCCGAGGCCCGTGCGACGAACGCCGCGCTCGTCGAGCTGCTCCGCACCATCGGAGCGCGCATCGGCGCCACGCCGGCGCAGGTGGCCCTCGCCTGGCTGCTCGCGCAGCGACCGTGGATCGTCCCGATCCCGGGCACCCGCCGCCTCGAGCGTCTCGGCGAGAACATCGCGGCCACCTCGGTGGAACTCTCGGCGGCGGACCTCCACGACATCGAGGACGCCGCCGCCGCGATCACGATCGAAGGCGACCGATACCCCGAGGCACTTGAACGGCTCACCGGCCGCTGACCTGCGAAGGAGACACCATGAGGATCGTGCCCAGGCCGCCGACGGTGAAGGCGCCGGCCGAGACGTTCACCGGTGACGCGTGGTTCGACGTCATCGCGCGCGGCGAGGAGCCGTCCCGCGTCCGCGTCAGCGTCGTCCGGTTCGCGCCGGGGGCCCGCAACGCGTGGCACGCACACGCGGTCGGGCAGACGGTCCACGTCACGGATGGCGTCGGCCGGATCCAGGCCCGTGGCGGCGAGCGCATCGAGCTGCACGCCGGCGACACGGTCCACACGCCGCCCGGCGAGTGGCACTGGCACGGCGCGGCACCGGACCGCTTCATGACCCACCTCGCGATCTGGGAGGCTCCCGCCGAGGGACCCGAGAGCGAGTGGGGCGACCGCGTGACCGACGCCGAGTACGGCGCCGCCACGGCGGAGCCCGACAGGTGAGCGGCTGGACGCCCCAGCAGCTCGCGGCGCTGGCCGGCGATGATGAGCTCGGGATCGCCTCGCGGCGCCCGGACGGCACCCTGCGCCCGTTCATCACGATCTGGTTCGTGACTCACGGCGGTGACCTGTACGTGCGCTCCGCCCATGGCCCCGAGAACGGCTGGTACCGGCGGGCGCTGGCGTCCGGGACAGGCCGTGTCCGCGTCCGCGGGCTCGAGCGCGACGTCACGTTCAACGCTCCCGACCACGGGCTGGACGCCGCGCTCCACGCAGCCTACGAGTCGAAATACGTGCGCTATGCGAGGGGGATCGTGCGCACGGTCGTCTCGCCCGAGGCGGCGGGGGCGACCCTGCGTCTCGATCCGGCCGACTCCCCGCCGGGCGGCTGACAGGCCCCTCAGACCGGGCCAGCCGACCCGGCGCGGATGGGCGGAGTGCCACATTCGCCCCGTCGCGGCTTGGGGCAGCCTGACCGGTGAGCCCGTGTCGCCATGACACGCCCGCCCAGGAGCCCGTGCCATGCGCGTCCCCACGCTTGCCAAGAACCACCTCGTCCTGGTCGCCGGCCTCGTCTGGTGCGCCGCCGGCACCATGGTCGTGCTCATCGGACTGCCGCTGGAGATCCGCCTGGCGCCGGAGCACCTCGTCCTGCTCCCGCTCGCCGCGCTGATCTTCGTCGCGTTCTACGTCCTCGTGTTCTCGCGCCTCGTGCGCAAGCACACGCACCGGATCCGCACGAGCGACGAGGACCGCCTGCCGTTCTGGCAGTTCTTCAACGGGCCGTCGTGGGCGGTCATGGCCGTGATGATGTTCGGCGGCATGGGCCTCCGGTTCGGGCACGTCATGCCGGACTGGATGATCGCCTTCTTCTACACCGGCCTCGGCATTGCGCTCTTCCTGTGCGGCGTGCGCTTCCTCGGCGCGTTTGCGCGCGGGGACGTCATCGCCCAGGCGGGAACCCAGGCCTAGCGAAGGCGGCGCTCGCCGGGTTCACGCCGGCTGGAGCACGCCCCGCTCGACCGCGAGGTCGGCTTGCCACCACTCCCGGTGCTCCGCGCGCTCCGGCTCGGACTGGGCAGCCTCGACCCGGGCTACGGACGCCTGGTAGGCGGCGCGGGCCTGGCGCACGTCGGCGTCGGCCCGGATCCACTCGGGGCTGCCCTGCGCGAACGCGTCTCGCCGTCGCTCGGACGCCCGCCAATCGGACAGGGAATTCGACACGTTGTCCATGGAACCCTCGGAGGGGCCTGCGGGCCCTGCAGTCGGATGACGCCGATCGCCTGAAGGGTGCGTCCGATGCGGGCAAGCGCCATTACGCCTCGTCATGAGGTCGGCACGGGTCTGCGCAACGCGTGATCTGGGCCGCTACTCGATGGCCGTCGCGGTGACGTAGTGCGTCCGGTCCACGAGCTCCATCACCGCGCCACGCAGCGTGAGCTCGGCGGTCAGCGGCAGGTCGGCGGAGGAGCTGCCGACCTGCACGCTGACGCGCCCGGGCTCGACGACGCGGCGGAGATCCGCCCCGACGTAGGAGAGTTGCTGCGTGGACAGCCGGAAGGCGACGGTCCGCCGCTCGCCGGGCTCGAGGTGGACGCGCCGGAAGCCGCGCAGCTCGCGGACCGGGCGGGCGACGGTTGCCTCCTCGTCGCGGACGTAGAGCTGGACGATCTCGTCGCCCGCGACCGCGCCCGTGTTCTCGACATCGACCCGGATCGTCACGGTGCCCCCGGCCGTGTCCAGGATCGGCCGGTCCACCCGCAGCGCATCGAACGCAAAGGTGGTGTACGAGCGACCGAACCCGAACGGCCACAATGGGCTGACCGGGGAGTCCACGTAGTCGCCCTTGGGGTGCGAGTGGCCACCGGTCGGGTGATGACGATACGAGAGTGGCAGCTGGCCGACGTCGCGCGGCATCGAGACCGGGAGCTTGCCGCTGGGGTTCACCACGCCGGTGAGCACGGCGGCGATGGCGTCCGGACCGGCGTCACCCGGGACCCACGCGAGGAGGACCGCGGCGCAGTGCTCGGCGGCCCAGGGCAGCGCGAGGGGGCGGCCGCTGACGACGACGAGCACGACCGGCGTGCCCGTTGCGACGACGGCCTCGAGCAGCTCCTGCTGGCGGCCCATGAACCCGAGCCCCACGCGGTCGCGGAACTCGCCGGTGGTCGAGTCGTCGGTGAGCCCCGAGCGCTCTCCGAGCACGACGATGGCGAGGTCGGCGCCGCGGGCGGTGGCAACGGCGGCCGCGAGCTCATCGTCCGACCCGGACGAGATGCCCGTCCCGCGGGCGTGGATGACCTCGGCGCGACCGATCGCGGACCGCAGCCCGTCGAGGATGGTGCGTCTGCCGGCCAGCTCGTCGCCCGGTGCGAAGACCTCGCCGTCGCCGATGACGCCGAGCGCGTCGACGCCCGTGCGCATCTCCTGGAGCGTCTCCATGTGGACGAGGTGGCTGTAGTCGCCCAGCAGGTCGCGCGCGCTGTCGGCGATCGGGCCCACGACGGCGATCCGCCGCAGGTCGGGCGCGAGCGGGAGCACCCCGCGGTTCTCGAGCAGGACGACCGATCGCTCCGCCAGCCCCTGGGCCGCCTCCGCCTCAGCGGCCTCGAGATCCGCGAACGCCTCGGGGGAAGGCAGCTCGATGTACGGCCGGTCGAACAGCCCGAGCCGGAGCTTGATCCGGAGCACCCTGGCCACGGCCGCGTCGAGGAGCCCCTCGTCGACATGCCCGTCGGCAAGCCCGTCCACGAGCGGCTGCCCGAACGCCACGGTCCGCGGCAGCTCGGCGTCGACGCCGGCAACGAGCGCCAGGCGGGCCGCCTCCCCGAGGTCGCCCGTGAGCCTGTGCGCGGTCGAGATCATCTCGACGCCCATGTAGTCCGAGGCGACGATCCCGTCGAAGCCCCACTCCTGACGGAGGATGGTCTCGAGCAGCTCCGTCGATGCGTGGCACGGCACGCCGTCCACGTCGCAGTAGGCGGGCATGACGCTGCCGATCCCCGCGTGGCGGACGGCGGCCTCGAACGGGACCAGCTGCTCGTCGCGGAGCTCGCGCGGGCCGAGGTGGGCCGGTGCCTGGTTGCGTCCGCCCTCTGCCAGACCGTGGCCCACCATGTGCTTCGCCGTCGCGAGCACGCCGTCCGCGAGGTCCGGACCCTGCAGGGCCGCCACGTATGCGCAGCCGAGCTCCGTCGCGAGGTACGGGTCTTCGCCGTACGTCTCCTCCATGCGCCCCCAGCGCGGGTCGCGGGCGATGTCGAACACCGGTGCGAGCGCGTGTCGGGCGCCGGTCAGGAGCATCCGCCGCCGGATCGTCCCGGCGACCGCGGTCACGAGGTCCGGGTCGAACGCCGCCGCAGCGCCGATCGACTGCTGGAAGCACGGCGCCGCCCACGCGATGAGGCCGTGCAGGCACTCCTCGTGGATGATCGCCGGGATCCCCAGCCGCGTCCGCTCCACGAGGTGGCGCTGGATCGCGTTCGCCGTCTCGGCGACCTCGTGCGGCCGAAGGTTCGTGGAGCCCGCCAGTCGCGTGATGTGCCCGATCCCGTCGGGCGCCATCGCGGCCAGCCGGTCGACGTCCAGCGCGTCGTCGCGCACCACCTCGAACGCCCAGAACGACCCCAGCTGGGCCACCTTCTCGGCGCGCGTCATCCGCCCGAGGAGGTCCGTGGCGCGGGCGTCGATCGGAAGCGCCGGGTCGCGATAGGGGAGCGCCGTGGTGGTCATCCCTTCACCGATCCTGCCGTCAGGCCGCCGACGAGCTGGCGCTCCGCGAGGAGATAGAACCCGAGGGCCGGCACGAGCGCGAGCGTCGTGTACGCGAGGATCCGGGCGGTGTCGGTCGTGTACTGGGTGCTGAAGTTCGTGACGCCGAGCGGGAGCGTCCAGTTGTTCGCGTCGGACAGCATCACGAGCGGCAGCAGGAACTGGTTCCAGCTCGAGACCAGCGCCAGGACCGCCACGGTGACGAGCGCCGGCTTCGCGAGCGGGAGCAGGATCCGGAAGAAGAAGCCCAGCGGCCCGCAGCCGTCCATCGCCGCGGCGTCCTCGAGCTCCATCGGGATGCTCCGGAAGAACGGCCGCAGGATGATGATCGTGAGCGGGAGCGCGAACGCCGCCTCGGGCAGCGCGAGGCCCAGCGGGTTGTCCAGCAGCCCCAGGTCGCGGACGAGGATGAGCAGCGGCAGGATCGCGACCGTGACCGGGAACAGCAGGCCCAGCGTGAACACGGTGTACGCGACCTCCCGCCCGGGGAACTCGCGGCGCGCGAGAACGAACGCCGCGAGCGCGGCGAACAGCACGACGACGACGGTCGAGATGCCGCCCACGACCGCGCTGTTGCGGAGCTGGATCCAGAAGCTCGGTGACGTGAGGGAGTCCGTGTAGTTCGTCCAGATCCACGGGTCCGGGAGCCCCACCGGGTTGGCCGCGAGCTGCGGGGCGTCGCGGAACCCGCCGAGGGCCGCGAACGCGACCGGCGTCACGATGACCGCCGCGACGAGGAGCAGCACCCCATAGCGCAGGATGGACCCCGCGATCCGGCCCGCCCGGACCTGCTCAGGCATACGTGGTGGCTCCTTCCGTGTCGCGTCGCAGGACCCAGCGCTGGTAGCCGAGGGCGAGGACGAAGCAGATGAGGAACAGGATCACGGCGACGGCGCTGCCGTAGCCGAACTGGAAGCGGACGAAGCCCCGGTCGAACATGTAGACGGCCATCGTGTTGGAGGCGTTGACCGGCCCGCCGCGCGTCGTGACCCACACGAGGTCGAACAGCTGGAGCGACCCGATGACCGACAGGAACACCGAGACGCGGATCGTCGGGCCGAGCAGCGGCAGGGTCACGTAGCGCAGCGCCTGGCTGCGGGTGGCGCCGTCGATGGCGGCCGCCTCCTCGAGCTCGCGCGGGATCCCCTGGAGCCCGGCCAGCAGCAGGATCATGTGGAACCCGAAGTACTTCCACGTGATGATGAAGAACAGGGCGATGAGGACGGTGCTCGGGTCGGCCAGCCACGGGTGGTAGAGATCACCGAGTCCGATCGAGCCGAGCAGGTTGTCCGCGAGGCCGTTGGGCTGGAGGATCAGGCTCCAGACGATGGCGGTGATGACCTCCGCGATGACGTACGGCGCGAAGAAGATCAGGCGCAGGATCGCCCGCCCCCGGAAGCGGCGGTTGAGCATGAGCGCGATCGCGAGCGCGAACGGGACCTGGACCGCGAGGGACAGGATGACGATCAGCGCGTTGTGGCCGACCGCGCCCAGGAACACCTTGTCCGAGAGCGCGCGCTGGAAGTTCGCGAGGCCGATGAGCTTGTCCATCGCCTCGAGCCCGTTCCAGTCGTACAGGCTGTAGCGCGCGGCCTGGACGATCGGGAACAGCACGAACAGCGCGTACAGCGTCAGCGCCGGGAGCATGAACAGCCCGGCGAGGCCCCACGCCCGGAGGTTGGTGCGGGTGCGCGTGCGGGGTCGGACGGCAGTCGCCACGTGGGTCAGCTCAGCAGGAATGGAATGGGCCGGCATGTCGGCCGGCCCATTCATGGTGCTGCTGGGTCTGGGTTGGGCTTACTGGCCGGCCGCCGCCTGGATGGCCTGGACCACCGACTCGGGGGTGCCGGTGCCAGCGTACAGCGTGGCAACGGCCTCGTTGATCGCCCCGCCGAGCTCCGGCGTGGTCGCCTGGTCGAGGTAGAGCTGGACGAACTTGGCCTTCGCGCGGCCTTCCAGCACCGACTTCATCGACGGGTCGGTGACCGACGCCTCGGAGCCGTTGGTGGTGGGCAGGATGCCCGAGTTCGTCGCGCCCCACTGGTTGGCGGCGTCGAGGCTGACGAGGTAGTGGAGGAAGTCCGTCGTCTCGGGCGGCGCGTCCTTGCCGACCGCGAAGCCGTTGCCACCGCCGAGACCGTCGAACGGGTCACCCGCGCCGCCGGCAACCGCCGGGAAGGGGAACCAGCCGAGGCCCTCGCCCATGGCGCGGGTGTCGCCGGAGTTGGCGTTGACGGTGCCCGGGAGCCACTGGCCCATGAGCTGCATGGCGCCGTTGTAGGTCGCCATCGCGGCAGCGGAGCTGCCGGCGCCGTCCCACGGCGCGGCAAGGAAGCCTTCCTGGAAGGGCTTGGTGTCGATCAGCTGCTTGAAGTCCTGGCCGGCCTTGACGAAGCACGGGTCGGACCAGTCGCCGCTCACGACGGCCTTGTCCATCCCGGCCTTGCCGCACTCGCGGACCGCGAGGTACGCCCAGTAGAAGGCGCCCGTCCACGTGTCCTTGCCGGCGAGGGCGATCGGGGTAACGCCCTTGTCCTTCAGCGTCTTCACGGTGGTCAGGAGCTCGTCCCAGGTCGTGGGCGGCGTCGTGATCCCGGCGTCGGTGAACGTCTTGGTGTTGTACCAGAAGCCCACGAGGCCGAGGTCGAACGGCATCCCGTAGTTCTTGCCATCGACCTCGTACATGCTCAGGGCGCCGGCGTTGATCGTGTCCTTCCAGGGCGCGATGTCGCTGGAGATGTCCTTGACGAGGCCGGCCTCCACCTGCTGGCGAAGCCCGCCGCCGCCCCAGGTCTGGAACAGGTCGGGCACGTCACCCTGCTGGAGGAGGGTGGTGAGCTTGGTCTTGAACGCCTCGTTCTCGTTGACCTGGATATCGATCGTGACGTTGGGGTGGGCCGCCGTGTACTCGTCGGCCAGCTTCTTCCACAGGCTCAGGCCCGGGTCGTTGTTCTGGATGTGGTACCAGGTGATGGTGACCGGCGCGGCGGCCTGCGACGACTCGCTGGCGGCGGCCGTGGGTGCCGCCGTCGCCGCGGTGGACGGTGCGGTCGTGGCCGTACTGCCCGAACACGCCCCCACGACCAGCATCGCTGTGGTCGCCAGCGCGGCGATCCGTCCTCGGGACATCGACATGCGTCCTCGCTCCTCCTGAACCGAAAGTTGCGAAAGCGTGACCGCTTGTTTCGGTTAGGTCACCCTACGATGGGCCGGTTCCGGGCGTCAACCCTGCGCTGAATCTTTCGTGAGACTCTCGCACAAATCTCACGAAACTTTCGACAAACCGACGCTATACTGCGGGCCATGGCAGCGACATCCGGGCGTGGAGCGGTCCGCAGCGGGCCCACGATCGCCGTGATCGCGCGCGAGGCCGGCGTCTCCGCCCCGACCGTGTCCAAGGTGATCAACGGGCGGGCCGACGTGTCCGCGGCGACGCGTCGACGTGTCGAGGCTGCCATCCACCAGCACGGCTACCAGCGCCCGACCGGGGCGGGCCGGCGCTCCCCGCTGCTGGAGCTGATCTTCCACGAGCTCGAGAGCGAGTGGGCCCTCGAGATCGTGCGCGGCGTCGAGCGGGTCGCCGTGCGCCACCAGCTAGCCGTCGTGCTGACCGAGATGCAGGGCCGCCGCCGCCCCGGCAAGGGCTGGATCGAGGGCGCGCTCGCCCGTCGACCGATGGGCGTCATCGCGGTCTTCTCCGACGTCGACGAGACGATGCGCGAGCAGCTGCGGACCCGAGGCATCCCGGTCGTCGTCGTGGACCCCGCCGGCGAACCGCTCCACGACACCCCGTCCATCGGGGCGACGAACTGGAACGGGGGCCTCACGGCGACGCGCCACCTGCTGGGGATCGGCCACCGCCGGATCGGTGTCATCGGCGGCCCGGCCGGCGTCCTGTGCAGCCGCGCCCGCGTCGATGGCTTCCGCGCCGCCATGGACGAGGCGGGCGTGCTGATCGACCCGACCCTCGTCAGCCACGGTGCGTTCCAGGTCGACGAGGGGATCGCCGCCGGCCGACGGCTGCTGGCCCGCCGTGACCGGCCGACGGCGATCATCACCGGCAACGATCTCCAGGCGCTCGGCGTGTACCAGGCCGCGCGCGAGGCCCGATTGCACATCCCGGAGGACCTGAGCGTCGTCGGGTTCGACGACCTGCCGATCGCCCGCTGGGTGAGCCCGCCGCTCACGACGATCCGCCAGCCGCTGATCGAGATGGCGGAGGCGGCCGCGGAGCTCCTCCTCGGCCTCGCTCGCGGCGAGGAGCCGCCGCAGACGCGGGTGGAGCTGTCCACGGAGCTGATCGTGCGCGAGAGCACAGCGCCGCCTGCCTGACCGGCGCGACCGACTCACGCGTCCGGGCGGTCATGTCCGGGACCCTCGGAGGCCGGTCGTGAGCGTGCGGGCACGCCCCACGACCGGCCGCTCGGCCGGGCCTCAGTGGGCCACGGGCACCTTCCCCAGCAGGCGCTCGGCGTACTGCAGGACGGACGTCATTGCGACCGGGAACTCGGCGAGCGTCGACGACATCTCGATCCGGTCACCGTTGGCGTAGGCGCACATCAGCCCCGCGAAGGACTGCTGCATCGGGTCCGTGGCGGCGGCGAGCTGCTGCTGGAGGGACTCAACCGGGACGTGCTGCACCTCGAACGCCCGGCCACCGACGCGCTCGAACACCCGGACCGCGTCGAGCGGGGTGATGGCTTCCGGGCCGCCGAGCTCGAGCGTCCTGCCCGCCGCCTCGGGCGCCAGGAGCGCGACGACTGCGAACTCCGCCACGTCCGAGGCAGCGATCCAGCTGAGCGGCCGGGTGCCGTCGCCGTAGATCGTCGCCTTGGCGTTCTCCGGGTCGAACCCCACCGCTGGGCTGAGCCAGACCTCCATGAAGCAGCTGGGCCGGAGGATGGTGTACTCGAGTCCGCTCTCGCGCAGGTGGGCCTCGACCGATCGCTTCGCGTCGTGGAGCGGACACGGCGTGTCGAGGTTCTTCGAGAATGACATGTAGACAAACCGTCGCACTCCGGCCTTGCCCGCTGCCGCGATGAGCGCGCGGGTCCCCTCCAGGTCTGTGGTCGCGATGTCGTTCACGCCTGGCAGGTACGAGAAGGGCATCGCGCTGACCGTCGACACGACGGCGTCCACGCCCTCGCACGCCCGTTCGAGCGACGCGACGTCGCGCAGATCGCCGATGACCGGCTGGGCGCCGATCTCCCGAAGCGCCGCGACCCTGGCCGGGTCCGTTGTGGTGCGCACGAGCGCGCGGACCGACTCCACGCGCTCGGCCAGGCGCCGGCAGATCTCGCTGCCGACCATGCCGGTGGAACCCACGACGAGGATCACGACGAGCACCTCCATGTCGTCGAGCGGGACCGGTCTCGCCAGTGGCTCCACGCAGCTCGGGCGACCGAGATTGGGGCTGCGCCTCGACACCTCCCGCGCCCCGAGTCTCGACGGCCGGCCGTGCCCCCGCCAGAGCCATAGGGGGTCAAGGTCGCCGCGCGTGGCATCCAGCGACGGGCACCAGCGGCTGGCCCACGAGACGGTGTCGAACATCCGCCGCGGCCTGAGGAGCGTGTTCAAGACGCATGGAACGTGTCGCTGGCACGACGAGCGAAGGAAATCGGCCACCCCTGACGACTCACGTGCACAGGGACCGTTGGGGTGTCCGCGCGGTCCGGACAGGCTCGGCACATGCCGTACCGGGGGTCATGAGCGTCCCGGAGGTGGCTTGACATGCGTTGTCCAGGACTGATCCTCGCGATCACAGCGTTGCTGCTGCTCGCGCTGCCGAGTCCCATGCAGGCGGGACAGCGCTCGTTCGAGGCCCCCCGGATCACCTCGGTCACCATTACCGGGGCCGGCGGCACGTGGCCTTATTGCCAACAGGCGTCGGACGCGTACAGCGCCCCACCGTGGTCCGCTTTGGGCACGATCACCAGCCGCGAGTCGTGACCGGTCCACACGGGGTGTGGGCTTCGGCGAGCCCCTGTCAGTCGAGGGGGACGGTGATCCCGACGGGCTCAGTGTTGCCCGGACCGAGGCGGAACTCGCCGGGCATGGGCTCGACGGTGGTCACCCTCGCGCGGGGGATGACGATGCCTGGAGGCTCGCCGTTGCCGGGAGCCAGGCGGAACTCGCCCGGCATCGGCCGTGCCGCCACGACCTTCGTACGCGGAGCGGCGTGCTGGCGTTCGCGCTCGGCGGCCCGTGGCGGGTGGGCGGCCGTAACGGTCGCCGGAGCCGCTGCTGACGAACGGCCGAGGGCTAGGATGATCGCGAGGGCCAGCACGGCGATCATCGCCCCGAAAGCCCCCCGTGCGTGGCGCGGGTCCGCCGCGGTCTGGGCCCGATACGACGGTGCGGACATGGGAATCCTCCATCCGACTACGACCGTGAGCTGCTCGCCCTGCTACGCCGGACCGCGAGCTATGGCGCCGTGGCTGCGGTGCCCGGCGCCGGCTGCCACGCTGGGCCTGCGAAACCGCCACTCCAATCGGCCAAGTCCGAGCCGAACGGGAGGAGCACGGGGTCACCGCCATCAGCGGAGGCGATGCCGCTCAGGTCGTCCGACACGCCGTAGGCGATCAACGTGCCGTCCGGCGACCAGGCCTGCTGGGACACGGCGTTGGACCCCCGGCCCACCGTCAGCGGAGCACCGCCGTCGCGTCCGATGACAAGCACAGGGCCGAGGCTCGCGATCGCGAGGCGGTCGCCGGCTGGCGACCAGGCGATGCCGCAACAACGGGCGATGATGCCGCGCCACGGGAGCGTGGGCGCGTGGGGCGCGACGGGCGCGAGATCGAACCCGGCGGTGACCGTGCCGTCGAGACGGACCACTGCACCATGCCCGCGGACGGCCCCACACTCGGAGTCAGTCGCGCACATGACGTTCCTGACAATCGCCAGCGTGGAGCCGTCCGGGGACCACGTCACCTGGGGATAGAGGGCATTTGGCCCCGCTTCGGGCACCTGCGCGACTTGTGACACCGGGCCGCCGTCGACCGGCACCACGTAGACCTCGAAGCCGAGGGCGTTGGACCCGTTGGCGGAGCAGTCGCCGGTGCACGAAACGATGGCGGTCACGGCGAGCCGGGTGCTGTCGGGCGACCACACGGTTGACTCGGTCATCCAGCCACCGGGCGCTCCGTTCTCGGTGTGCGGCACGGCCGGGAGCGGCAGCGGTCGACTGGTCCCGTCGACGGTGGTGACGACGAGGGTGACGGAGTCGGCCATCTCGTTCCAGGTGGCGAGGGCCTGCCCGTCCGGTGACGGCAGGCCAGTGGCGCCGCGCTGCCCGAACGGGCTGCGGATCGATCGGTCCATCGCGAGCACCCGGCCGTCCCCGAGGAGCAGATGCGACCCGTCGCGGGCCCAGCCGACGAGCGCCGCGCCCCCGGTGTCCGCGAGCTTCGTCTCGAGGCGCGTCTCGACGTTGAGCAGGTAGAGGCCGTTGTTCCGGGTGTACGCGAGGAGCCGGGTGGCCTCGACGACCGACCGGTGCTGCTGGCCGGCGGCGAGCGCGAGGATCGCGCCCAGCGTGAGCAGCGCCGCGGCGGCCCCAAGGAACACCGCGCGACGGTGCGATCTCCATGCCGAGATCGACGGCACCATCCCCCAGCCCGCCCGCTGCCGGTGCTGGACGACGGTCGCCGCAAGCGACGTGCGCAGGTCCGGCGCCGTGTCGCGCCCGCTGCGACGCGCGATCATCGCGTCGAGGAGGTCGTCGGTGAGGAGCGGCCGGTGGTCGGTCATCGGAGCTCCTCCGCGAGCGCCTTCTCGAGCGCCCGCCGGGCGGTGAACAGGCGGGACTTGGCCGTGCGGGCCTCGATCCCGAGCGTCGCCCCGATCTCGTTGAGGGGCAGGCGTTCCCCGTGGTGGAGGACCAGCATCGCGCGCTGGTCGGCGGTGAGCCGCCCGAACGCGCGCTCGAGGACGTCGAGGTCGGCCTGCCGGTCGTCGTAGGCCGCCACGGGGTCGACGACGTCGAACGCACGCGAGCCATCGGGGATCACGGCGATCTCGGTGACACGCCGCCGCCTCGACAGCGTCGTGCGGCTGGCGTTGACGGCGATGCGGCTCAGCCACGCGGGGAACCGGTCCGGCTCCCGCAGCCGCGGGAGCTCCCGCCACGCCCGGAGGAACGTGTCCTGGACCGCGTCCCGGGCGTCGGCCTCGTCGCCCAGGATGCCCAGCGCGATGCGCAGCACGCGGTGGAAGTGGAGTGCGACGATCCCCTCGAAGGCTTCGGCGTCGCCGGTGCGAGCGCGCTCGACGAGGTCGGTCTCGCTCGTCCTGCTCCCGAAGGTCGCCACCAGGTCCCGGTCCACGCCTCACCTCGCCGCGGTCACACCATATGACTCGGGGGAAGGGACAGAGGTTGGTGTAACCGGAGGAAAACGGGCGGGGCTCCCGCCGAGGGCGGCGCGGACCGCGATCCAACGGGCCGTAGTCGACGCGAGCGTGGGCCACCGGCGCCCGCGGCGACGAGAAGCTGGCCAGGGCGCTGGCGGACGTGGAGGACTTCACTTCCTGCGCGAACGACGCGCGCCGGGCCGCGCGGCACGATCGACGGTTAGTGGGCCCGGTGTGCCCCGCGGTTGCTCGCCCCGAAACGGCCGACATACAGCGGTGCGAAGCCATGTCTTGCGAGCTGTGCGAGCACACCGGCTCCCAACACCAGCCGCCGCCTGGCAGTGCGAGTACGGGTGTTCGCCGGGCTCGTGCTCGTCGCTATCGCGTAGCGAAAGGAAACGGTGCTCGGATCGGCCCGATCATGCTTTCGCTCCGCTCCCAGCGGAGCACGATTCAGCCCGCGGAACCGTGCGCCGCTGCCGCCCGCGAAATGCCACGGGACCGTGCTGGCCCGCCCTCTGTGCGAGGGCGCCTGTGTTTCGATGCCCCGCCCTTGCGGATCTGACCGCGGCACAGCGAAGCGCGACGGTGGAAGTGGAGTGCGACGATCCCCTCGAAGGCTTGGCACTGACGGCGATCGTGGCGTTGGCGCCCGGCATGCCGGTGCGGCGTCACGCGGGGCGCATCGCGGCGGCCCACAGTCAGGACTCGAGGTCCTGCCGCGTGATGCCCCCGCCGGTCGTCGTCCGACCCGTCTGCTCCAGCCTCTCGCGCTGCTCGATGGTCGTGAGGGTCACTCGTTTCGGTTGGTGCCTGCGTGAGGATTCGCTTGAGCGAGGGGCATCGGCTGGTTGACCCGTCCCGCGCCCGACAGCCCAACCGCAGGAGCTGGTGCGACACGTCCGAAGCTGAGTCATCGAAGTTTGAAGGTCCCGACGCGTCGCTCGACCCATACCCTACAAAGGCGTCGGAGGAAATCGTCGCCACGTTGCGGATGAGGGGCGTGGACACCGACCTCGTGATTCGGGCCCAGCACGGCGACAGGGAAGCCTTCGGGCTGGTCGCCGCCGACCTCGCGACCAGGTTCCTCGCCGTGTCGCGCAGGATCCTGCGCGACCTCGATCTCGCCGAGGATGCGACCCAGCAGGCGCTGGTCGCGATGTGGCGGGACCTGCCGCAGCTTCGCGACCCGGCGCGCTTTGACGCCTGGTCGTACCGGCTTCTCGTGCACGCCTGCTATGCCGAGGGCCGGCGCTCGCGCCAGTGGTTGCCGAACCTGCGCATCCTGCCGGCTGACGAGCCGGCGGCGTCCGGAGGGGTCGACACCGTCATCAATCGGGACGAGCTCGAGACGGCGATCCGACGCCTGTCGGTGGATCACCGGACGGTGCTCGTCCTGCATCACTACGCCGACATCCCCGCCGAGCGGGTGGCCCAGATCCTGGAGATCCCGGTCGGCACCGTCTATTCCCGACTCCATCACGCGATGCGCGCCATGCGGGCGGCACTCGATGCCGACGACCGCTCGGCGGCAGCAGAGGCTTCCGGATGACCACCGACCGCGATCCCCGCACGCGCATCGTCCTGTCGTGGCTTCGCGAGGAAGCGCACGAGAACGCCGACCGCGTCCTCCAGCGCGCCCTCGACGAGGTGGACACGACCCCACAGCGCCGCTCCTCGTGGCCGGCGTGGAGGACGAACCGCATGAATGCCTTGGCAAAGATGGTCGCTGCCGCCGCCGCGGTGATGGCGGTGGCGGTCGTCGGCTACCCGTTCCTGGCAGGAACCGCCACGCCACCGCCCAGCCCGGTGCTGATCGTGCGAGGCAGCCTCGTCGAACGCGACTGGGGCATGGTCGAGCTGGAGGCAACCCGACAGGGCGCCACGGTGTCGGGACGCATGACGATCGGCGAGGGGAGGGGGGCTGGGTGGCCGCTCACCGTGGATCTCGAGTGCACCCGGACGACCGATGATGGCGTGATCCTGATCGGCGGAACCGTCACGGACGGTCAGGACCTCTCCTTCGATCGGGAGACTCCCCTTGCCGGGATCGCGCTCAAGCCCGGGTCGCCCGTGGGAGCGGTGGTCTGGCAGGGAGGCCTGATGGAGGTCCCGGCGACGTGGACCACGGACTGTGCGGCGTATCTCGATGCATGGTCGAATGCAAGGCGCCGATTGCTTGGCGCGAATTGGATCCCGGACAGCCGCGAGGCGACGCTCGAGTTTGGCCCGTAGCCTTCCCGTGATGCAACTGTCGGCTGACGACGGCGTCACGGCGCTGAAGGTCTGGATTCTCGTCCCGAGCCTGCAGGAGCCAGAGTGGACTCAATCCATTGACTGCGAAACGCGCCGGAAGTCGCGCGTCGGTCCGCCACGCGCTCCCGACGTCGTGTGTCCCAATGGGCCGAGCACGACCCGCGGGCGGCCGGTGACCCCGTAAGTGCTCTGGCCGGCCTCGAGCATGCGGATGCCGGCGTACACCACCGCATTGACCATCTCCGCCACGGACTCGGGCGATGCGACGCCGAGCTCCGTGAGCGTCTCGACGAGGGGCTCCTGCATCTGCGCGTGCATGCCAGCGGCCTGCTCATCCGTCTCGGGGCCAGGCGCCAGGCCGCCAATGCCTCGCCCGCGGCGTAACTCCCCTCCGCTACCAGCGCCACGTTGACGCACGCATACGCGAGGATCGCGTCAGCCGGGCTCGGCGCGGCCCGCGACCCGGGGGACGAGGACGCCGCCTACCAGCCCTCCATTGTCACGCCGAACTCGGCTCGACCCGGTCGCGTGTCCCCCACGTAGCGCCGCTGCACTCCGCTCGGAGACCTGGCGCGGCCCCTCTCTGCAAGTGGCGCGAAGCCATATCTTGCGAACTGCGCGAAGACATCGGGTCGCACCACCACGGCGGCCGGGTCAGCCCGAGTGACCGGTCCCGAACTGGCGGTCGCCGGCGTCGCCGAGGCCCGGCATGATGTAGCCCTTCTCGTTGAGCTGGCGGTCGAGCGCCGCCACGTGGATCTCCACGTCGGGGTGCGCCTTCGTCACCGCCTCGACGCCCTCGGGCGCCGCGATGAGGTTGACGAGCTTGATCCGGACCGCGCCCCACTTCTTGAGGACTTCGATCGCGGCCGTCGCCGAGCCGCCCGTGGCGAGCATCGGGTCGAGGATCAGGCACAGGTCCACGGTCGCGCTGTCGGGGAGCTTGTTGTAGTACTCGACCGGGCGCAGCGTCTTCTCGTCGCGGAAGAGGCCTAGGTGCCAGACCTCGGCCGTGGGCATCAGCTCCAGCATCGCGTCGACCATCCCGAGGCCCGCGCGCAGGATCGGGATGAGGCCGATCCGGTCGGCGAGCTCCTCGCCGGCCATGACCTCCAGCGGCGTGTGGACGGTGACCGCCCGCATCCGGGCATCGGCCAGGGCTTCGTAGCCCAGCAGCCACGAGAGCTCGCGGACGACTTCGCGAAACTTCTTGGGCTCGGTCTTCTGGTCCCGCAGGATGCCGAGCTTGTGGCGCACCGCGGGGTGCTGGGACACGTGCAGATTGGGCCGGGCTGCCACGGGCGTCCTCGCTGAGCGGTTTCGGCGGGCGCGGGGCCCGCGGGAGTGACGGCCGATGCCGTCGGGGTCGGGGCGAATCCTAGCGTGCCGGGATATGCTCCGGGTCCATGGCCGCCACATCCGGCACCCGAGCGACGCGTGGCACGGCAACCCGTGCCGCAGGCACGCGCACCCAGCGATCGGCACCGTCCGCGGTCCTCGTCCGCCAGCTCCGCAACGGCGTCGTGGAGTCGATCCATCGCGGCGACATCGTCGAGCTGGACGCGAGCGGCCGGATGCTCCACGTCCTGGGCGACCCGGACCGGATCGTCAACCTGCGCTCCACCGTGAAGCCCTTCGGACTGCTGGCGCTCCTGCGCGCCGGCGGCCGGCACGAGTTCGACCTCACGGAGGAGGAGCTGGCGCTGATGGCGTCCAGCCACTCCGGCGAGGACCTCCACGTGCGGACGCTCCAGGCCCTGTACCGGCGCCTGCAGCTGCCCCAGTCGGTGCTCGCCTGCGGGACCGAGGGTGCGCCGCTCGATGCGCTGACGTCCGCCCGGCTGGCGCGCGACGGGGAGCGCCCGAGCCCGTGGCGCCACATGTGCTCTGGCAACCACACAGTCATCGTGCTGCTCGCGAAGCTGGGCGGCTGGCCGCTCGAGACGTACTGGGAGGCCGATCATCCGGCCCACGTCCAGTTCGCCGCCGCCGTCGCCGCGGCCTTCAACGTCCGATCGGACCGCCTCGTCACTGGCATCGACGGCTGCGGGATCCTCACGTACGCGTTCCCGCTGCGCGAGGTCGCGCGTGCGTTCGCGATGCTCGCGGATCCGGCTGCCATCCCCGCCCAGGACCCGCGGACCGAGCTCGCGTCCGACCTCACGACGGTCCGCGATGCCATGCGCCGCCACCCGGAGCTCGTCGCCGGCATGCGCGACCGCCTCGACACGTCGCTCGTCAAGGCGACGGGCGGCAGCGTCGTGGCGAAGAGCGGCATGGAGGGCCTGCGCGGCGTCGCGATCCTCCCGGGCGCCCGCGCCGAGGGCTCGGCGGCATCCGGGATGGCCATCAAGATCGAAGACGGAGACGGGTTCGAACGCGGGTCCTCGGCGGCCACGGTCGAGGCGCTCCGGCAGGCAGGGGTCCTGGACGCGCAGGCGTTGCGCTCGCTCGCCAGGTATCACCGTCCCGTCGACACCGATCCGCACGGCCGGATGGCCGGCGAGGCGGTCCCGGAGTTCGAGCTCGCACCGGTGGGCGAGCTCATCGGCTGAGGCCAGGCCGGGCGTCGAACGGGCGCCCGTACACGGAGACGCGCGTCCCATGACGTTCCAGGGAGACCCGCACCGAACGCTGGGTGTACCTCCGAGCGCGTCCCTCAACGAGATCAAGTCCGCCTACCGGCGGCTCGCGAAGCAGTACCACCCCGACGCGGCGGGCGAGCGCGCACTGCCCCGGTTCCTCGCGATCCAGGCGGCGTACGAGCGGCTCGTCGACGGCGAGGGCCGGCTGCGGCCGCCCGGCACGGCAGCGATGAGCGGCCGTGCAGCCGGCAGCCGGCCGCAGGAGTCATGGCGCGCCGACCCGAACCGGGCGCGGGCCTCACGCGACGCCTGGCGGGCGCGGCGATCGGGGGGCGTCGGGGCGACCGGGGCCGGCGCCGCCGGTGAAGCGAGCGGCAACGCGGGTCCGCCGCACGGCGCAGCCTCGCAGGCGGACGCCGATGGTGGCGTGCCAGGGGGCGCCGGCGCAGGTGGACCGGGCGACGGCGGGACGCACAGCGGCGACGGGTTCACCTGGACGCACAGCGGCACGGGCTCGCACCGCGAGCGCACCCACCGCGAGCATCGTCGCGGGCCTCGCAAGGCAACGCCGGGATCGACCACGTACGACGAGGCGGCCGAGCCGCTCGACCCGGACTGGGATGGAGGAGCGTGGTACGGCCCGAGCTCCGGCACCTACTGGACCATCAACCCGCGCGAGTACGCGGACCCGCGCAAGCATGGCCCCGAGTACCTCGCCCGGGCGCGCAAGGCGCTCCGGCGCGATCGTCGCGAGGCGGGTGACCCGCTCCTGCCGGACGGTCCGGACGTAGACGTGGACGTGGACGTGGACGTGGACGTCGACATCGAAGATCCTGGACCTCGGGCGCCCCGACCGTCGCCGTCGACGTCGGCCACCGGCGGCGACCCGCGCTGGCGCTGGAGCGAAGCCGCGGCGGGGACGGCGGGTGACGCGTCCACGACCGGTGCCGGCGCCGAGTGGGGGACGCGCAGCTGGCGGTACGACGGACCACCGCCTGCCGACGTCCCGGGCGAGCGCCGCCACTCCGCCGACCCCCGCGCCCGCTCCGCAGCCCGCCCGCCGGCCGACGCGGAGCCGCTGCCCGACCTGGAGTCCATCGCCCGCCGCTTCGCGCCGCTCAGCCTCCTCTCGCTTGTGCGCCGATCGGACCGCCGATGGCGCATGGTGCTCGCGCTCGCGGGCTGGCCACCGATCGGGTACGCGGTCGGGACGCTGATCTCCACGCTCACCGGGTGCGCGGCACTCTCCCCGTCGTGTCCCGAGCCGCTCACCATGGCCCCGCTCGTCGTCCAGCCGCTCGTGGTCGCCGGGCTGTTCCTCGTCCCACCGGCCGCAGCCATCGCCGCGTTCGCGGGGATCGTCGCGCTCGCTGTCGCGCTGCCCGTCGCCGCGGTCCTGTCCGTCGGCAGCCTCCCGGAGTCACGTGTCGGTGCCCCTGTCCTCGGCGTCCTCGTCGCGGTTGCGTACCTCGTCGGCCTCGCCTGGGGGGCGAACGCCGTGTGGCGGGCTCCCGCCGCACCGGACGAGGGGAGGACAGGCGGGGCGCCGTAGACTGGCAGCATGCAACATCGCAACGGGTCCGACATCTCCGCGGCGGCGCAGGAGTATCTCCTCGCGCTGCGCGTCATGGGTTCCGAGGGGCGGGTGGCGACGACGGCGCAGCTCGGCCGACACGTGGGCGTGTCCACGCAGGCCGCCAGCGAGATGTGCCGGCGGCTGGCCGCCGACGGGCTGCTCGAGCCCGCGACGGGCCGCGGCCTCATGCTCACGGCCGCCGGCAGGGCGGCCGCTGACGGCATCTTCCGGCGGCACGCGCTCCTCGAGTGGCTGCTGACCTCGGTGGTGGGGCTGTCGTGGGCCGAGAGCGACGTCGAGGCGATGCGCCTCCAGGGGGCCCTCTCGCCCCGCGTGGAGTCGAAGCTCGACGAGCTCCTGGGCCACCCGGAGACATGTCCGCACGGCAATCCCGTCGACCTCGAGACCGCGCGGCGCCGCCCGCCCGGGATCCCGCTGTCCGAGCTGGAGTCCGGCGCGAGGGCGACGGTTCTCCGGATCACCGAAGAGGCCGAAGAGGACGCGGGCCTGCTGTCCTACCTGGAGGCCCGCGCGCTGACCCCCGGCGCGCACGTCACCGTCCTGGCCCGCTCGGAGAGTCTCGATTCGCTGACGCTCGACGGCCCGCGCGGCCGCGCGACGCTCGGCCTCCGGCCCGCGGCGCTCATCCGGGTCCTCGAGGGCGAGGCGGACCCGTCGCTGTTCCACCACGTCCCGGCGTCGCTCGCGGGCTGAGGCGTCGCCCGCGGGCCCGCATCGGCCCCGCCCTACAATCGCCGGATGCGATCCGACATCCGCGTGCGCATCGCGCCGAGCCCCACCGGTCCCCTCCACATCGGCACGGCGCGCACCGCCCTGTTCAACTACCTGTTCGCGCGCCATACCGGCGGCACGTTCGTCCTGCGCCTCGAGGACACGGACGTCGCACGGAGCACCGCAGCGTTCGAGAAGGACATCCTCGACGGCCTCCACTGGCTCGGCCTCACCTGGGACGAGGGTCCGGGCGTCGACGGCCGCGAGGAGCAGGGCCCGTACGCCCCGTACCGCCAGATGGCGCGCCTCCCCGAGTACGCGGCCGCCGCGGAGCGCCTGCTCGCCACCGACAACGCCTACCCCTGCTACTGCACGCCGGAGGAGCTCGACGCTGATCGCACGGCGCAGGAGGCGCGCAAGCTCCCGCCCCGGTACGTCGGCCGCTGCGCGACGCTCACCCTCGAAGAGCGAGCGGCGAGGGAGGCCGAGGGCCGCCGCGGCGCGCTGCGGTTCCGGGTCCGCCCCGGCGTCGTGGGCTGGAACGACATCATCCGCGACCGCGTGGAGATCGACACGTCGAACCTGGGCGGCGACTTCGTGATCGTGCGGGCGGACGGGACGCCGCTCTACCACTTCACGGTCGTCGTGGACGACATGGCGATGGCGATCAGCCACGTGATCCGGGGCGAGGACCACGTCAGCAACACGCCCAAGCACATCCTGCTGTTCCAGGCGCTGGGCTACGAGGTGCCGGAGTTCGGCCACCTGCCGCTCATCCTCAACCCCGACGGCACGAAGATGAGCAAGCGCAAGAGCCAGACCGCGGTCGCCGACTACATCGCGCAGGGGTTCACGCGCGAGGCGCTCGTCAACTACTTCGCGTTCCTCGGCTGGTCTCCCGGGACCGAGGAGGAGGTGTTCACCCTCGAGGAGCTCGGGCGGCGGTTCGACCTCGAGAAGGTCCAGAAGGGCGGCGCGAGATTTGACCGGGAGCGGCTCGAGTGGCTCAACGGCCAATGGATCCGCCGGCTCGACGACGAAGAGCTCATCGCCCGCCTGTTCCCGTTCCTCGAGGCCGCGGCGGCGGCCGGCGAGATCGGCCGCATGCCGACCGATGACGAGCTCCGGGCCCTCCTGCCGATCGTGCGCGAGCGGATCCCCACCCTCGCGTCGCTGCCGGAGCTCGTCGGCTTCCTGTGGACGGACGACCTCTCGGTGGACCCCGCAGCGATCGTGCCCAGGCGCTGGGACGCCGGGACGACCCACGACGGCCTGGTGGCGGCGCGCGAGGTCCTCGCGGCACACGACGCCGTGACCTGGGAGGCGGACGAGCTGGAGCCGCCGCTCCGCGACCTCGTCGAGGCTCGTGGCTGGAAGGCCGGTGACCTGTTCATGGCGATTCGCGTCGCGACGACGGGCAAGACCGCCACGCCACCGCTGTTCGACACGCTCGTCGCCCTCGGTCGCGAGCGGACGCTCGCCCGCCTCGATGCCGCGATCGCGAGCCTGTCGGCGCCTGCCGGCGCCTGAGGCCGGCCCGGCCGAATCGTGAACACCCCGTGAACACGGCGTTAACAGGCCCGGCCGACGATCAGCGGCGAATGGCGCGCACGATCCTCGTCGTCGACGACGAGACGACCCTGAGAGAGACGCTCGTCGAAGCCCTCGAGATGGAGGGGTACCGGGCCGTCGCCGCCGCCGACGGCCGCGCGGCGCTCGAGCGCTTCCGGACCGAGCGTCCCGACCTCGTGCTCCTGGACCTGATGCTGCCTGAGCTCTCGGGCGTCGAGGTCTGCCGGATCATCCGCGCGGAGTCCGCGGTGCCGATCATCATGCTCACGGCGAAGGACTCCGAGGTCGACAAGGTCGTGGGCCTCGAGCTCGGCGCGGACGACTACGTGACGAAGCCCTTCTCCCTGCGCGAGCTCACGGCGCGCATCCGGGCGATCTTCCGCCGTGCCGACCAGGCGGCCGCGGCGGCAGCGGCGGCGGTGAGCCCGGAGGCGCCGATGCCGGTCCACGTGGGGCGCGTGGCCGTCGACCTGGCGGGGCATCAGCTCCTGCGGGACGGCGAGCCGGTCCCGGTGAAGCCGAAGGCGTTCGAGCTGCTCGCGTTCCTCCTCCGGCACCAGGGCCAGGTGTTCACGCGCGAGCAGCTCCTCGAGCGCGTCTGGGGCTACGACTACGCCGGGGAGTCCCGGACGGTCGACGTCCACGTCCACTGGCTCCGCGGCGAGCTCGAGGAGGACCCGGCGACGCCCGTCCACCTCCAGACCGTCCGCGGCGTTGGCTACGTCCTGCGCAAGGGGTAGCGCCGCCCGGCCGATTGGGTCAGGATCGCGGCATGTCGAAGTCGTTCCACCTCCCCGACAACGTCCAGGACTACGTGCTCGCCCATGGCGTCCGCGAGCCGGCCATGCTCGCCCGCCTGCGCGAGGCCACCGCGAGCCACCCGAGCGCGCAGATGCAGATCGCGCCCGAGCAGGGCGCGGTCCTGCGGTTCCTCGTGGAGGTGCTCGGCGCTCGACGCTGCCTGGAGATCGGGACGTTTACCGGGTACTCGTCGCTCGCGGTGGCGCTCGCCATGCCGGACGACGGCATGATCGTGTGCTGTGACGTCTCGGATGAGTACACCCAGGTCGCACGGCGCTTCTGGGCGGAGGCCGGTGTGGCCCACAAGACGGACCTCCGGATCGGGCTCGCCGTCGCGACACTGGACGCGCTGCTCGCGGACGGCGCCGCGGGCACGTTCGACCTCGCGTTCATCGACGCGGACAAGAAGAGCTACCCGGACTACTGGGAGCGCTGCGTGGCGCTGGTCCGTCGCGGCGGCGTGATCGCCGTGGACAACGTCCTGTGGAGCGGCGCGGTCGCGGATCCGTCGATCACCGACCGCGACACGGTCGCCCTCCGTCGCATGAACGCGATCATCGACGCGGACGAGCGGGTCACCCCCGTGATGCTCGCGATCGCGGACGGCATGACGCTCGCCCGCAAGCGCTGACGCCGCGCGGCTCCGGGTTCGGGCTACACCTTTGCAAGCGGGCTGGGAAAGCGTGCCGTGATGTACCGGCCCGCGCGCATGAACGTGCGCACGCCGAGTGCCATGAGGAACAGGACCATCGCGGCTCCCACGCCAAGGCCGATGACGAGCGCCAGCCGCGAGTCGCCGCCGAGCATGACCACGACCGCGGCCGCGAGCCCGCCGGCGATCGAGGCGTTGATCACGGACAGCATCCCGGGCATCGTCGTGAGGCCGTGGACGATGTTCAGCGCCGCGTTGGGCCGATCCGGAAGCGCGCCGTAGATCGACAGGACGGACCCGATGTCGTCGTGGCTGCCGGTCGAGAAGTACGGCTCCAGGGTCGGAACCATTTCCAGGTAGGCGTGCCGGAGCCGGTTCATCGCCTGGAGCGCCTGCAGCTCCTCGCTGCTGGCGTTGACGAGCCGCCCCAGCGTCGCCAGCCCGACGAACAGGTCCAGCGCGAGCACCGAAACCACGATGAACAGGAAGTCGGGGCCACCCCCGCCGCCGCCCTGGTACACGAACCCGAGCGCGACGAGCGACGCCGACAGCAGCGTGAGGAACATGCTCCCGCGCGAGAAGAACTCGTTGTACACGAGCGACCTCGCCGTGAGCAGGCTCCAGTGCTCCGTGCTCAGGATCTGGAGCGCCCGCGGGTCCGCGAGGTGCGGGGGTCCGGGCGGCGTGGCCTCGTCCATGTGCGTCTCCGCGGTCGACAGCCGGCGGGACGGCCGGCGCGCGGGACGATGATGCGCCGCCCCGCGACGAGGCGCAGGGCCGCCCGGGTCAGGCCTTGGCCAGGATCCGCTCGATGACCTCCGCGGCGTCCTCGGCCGCGTCGATGGTCTCCTCGAGCGCGGAGTAGAGCTCGCGCAGCTTGATGACCTCGAGCGGGTCCTGCCCGCCGCGGAACAGGCGCCCGATCGCGGCGCGCGAGAGGCCGTCCGCCTTGTGCTCCAGCTCGTGGATCTGCTGGAGGTGCGGGCCGACGTCGCGCTTGCGCTCCATCTTCGTCAGGGCCTCGAGGAGTTGGACGGCCTGCCCGGCGAGCAGCCCCACGAGCTGCTTGACGTCCTCGTCCGGCTTCGTGATGCCGTAGATGACGAAGATCTCGGCCGTGGCCTGGATCCCGTCGACGACGTCGTCCAGGTGGACGACGAGCTCATGGATGTCCTCGCGGTCGAACGGCGTGATGAAGCTCTTCAGCAGCCGCGCTGCGACCTCCTCGTCGATCTGGTCGCCGCGCTTCTCCAGCACCTGGATCTCGGCGACGCGCTCGTCGAGGCGGTCGTAGCTGCTGACCATCGCCTCCAGCTTGCGGGCGGCCTCGAGCAGGTTCTCGCCGTCCCGGATGAACAGGTCGTAGAACTTCTCATCGCGCGGGATCAGGCGGACCATCGGGTGCCTCCGGGCTGCTGGGAGCGGCGGGTGGATGCGCTCAATGGACGCCGAGCGCGTTGAGGCTGTACCACGTCAGCGCGCCGACGATGCCGGCGGCAGGGATCGTGAGGACCCACGCGACGAGGATCCGGCGCGCGACGCCCCACTTCACGCCGCGGACGCCACGGCTGGTCCCGACGCCCATGATGGCGCTCGAGATCACGTGGGTCGTCGACACCGGCATGCCGAAGTGGGCGGCGGTGTAGATGATCGTGGCGGCGGTCGTCTCGGCGGCGAAGCCGTGGATCGGCTCGAGCTCCGTCACCCGGTGGCCCATCGTCTGCATGATCCGCCAACCGCCGATCGCTGTGCCCAGCGAGATCGCGGTCGCCGACAGGACGATGACCCAGAACGGCACGTCGACCGTCGGGATCACCCCCGCGCTGAACAGCGCGAGCGTGATGATGCCCATGGTCTTCTGGGCGTCGTTCGAGCCGTGGGCAAAGGCCATGAACCCGGCCGAGAAGACCTGGAGCCGGCGGAACACGTTGGACAGGAGGCGGCGATCCGGACCGTCCGCGCGCCTGGTGGCGGCGTGGACCAGCCAGTTCAGGAGCACGATCAGGCCGAGCGCGCCGATGAACCCGAGGACGGGCGAGCTCACCAGCGGGACGAGGACCTTGTTGACGAGACCCTCGACCTTGATCGCCCCGACGCCGACGGCCGCCATCGTCGCTCCCAGGAGCCCGCCGATGAGGGCGTGGCTCGACGAGCTGGGCAGGCCCAGCCACCAGGTGATGACGTTCCACACGATGGCGCCGATGAGCGCGGCCGCGACGACCGCCGACGTGGTCGTGGTCTCGTCGACGAGGCCCGCGCCGATCGTCTTGGCGACGGCCGTCCCCGCGAACGCTCCGATGAAGTTGAAGGCGGCTGCCATCAGCAGCGCGTGCTTCGGTCGCAGGGCCCTCGTTGCGACCGACGTCGCGATGGCGTTCGCCGTGTCATGGAAGCCGTTGATGTAGTCGAACGCGACCGCGAGCGCGACCACGACGACAAGCGTCAACGTCGCGTGTTCGATGGTGCTGCTCCTCGGGGGTGCGCGGGCGTGGGCTCGGGCCGGCGCACGACTCCAGCATAGCCAACCGGCGCGGATCGGGAGCCCGGTCGGCCGCGAGTGGCCGGCGCCGGTATCCTTCGCGCCATGCGCCTGAGCCACCTGTTCTTCACGACCCTCCGCGACGACCCCGCCGAAGCGGAGATGCCGTCCCATCGCCTGCTGCTGCGCGCGGGCTACGTGCGCCAGCTGGGCGCGGGCATCTACTCGCTGCTGCCGCTGGGGTTCCGTGCGAGCAAGCGCGTCGAGCAGGTCATCCGGGAAGAGCTCAACGCGATCGGCGGCCAGGAGATGGAGATGCCGGTCGTCCACCCGGCTGACCTGTGGCGGGAGTCCGGCCGCTACGACGCCATCGGCCCCGAGATGGCGCGGTTCAAGGACCGCGGTGACCGGGACATGGTGCTCGCGATGACGCACGAGGAGGTCGTGGCCGACCTGCTGCGCGACATCGTCCGGAGCTACCGCCAGCTGCCGTTCATCGTCTACCACTTCCAGACGAAGTTCCGCGATGAGCCGCGGTCGCGCGGCGGCCTCATCCGGGTCCGCGAGTTCGTGATGAAGGACTCGTACAGCTGCGACCGCGACGAAGCGGGCCTCGACGTCGCGTACTGGGCGCACCACCGCGCGTACACCCGGATCTTCGAGCGCCTCGGGCTGGACACGGTTGCCGTGAGCTCCGACGTGGGGATGATGGGCGGGTCGCTGGCCCACGAGTTCATGTTCCTCAACCCCGCCGGCGAGGACGTCCTCGTCCTGTGCGAGGCGTGCGGGTACGCCGCCAACCGCCAGGTCGCCCCGACGGTCGCGCCCGAGCCCGTCGCCGAGGACCTGCACCCCGTCGAGGAGGTCGAGACCCCGAACGTCACCACGATCGACGCGCTGGCGGCGTTCCTCGGCGTCCCGTCGAGCCGCACCGCGAAGGCGACGTTCTTCGTCACGGGCGACGGGCGGTTCGTCGTCGCGATCGTGCGTGGCGACTACGACGTCAACGAGACGAAGCTCGTCAATGCGATCAAGGCGACAGGCGGGATCCGACCCGCGACGGTCGAGGAGATCACCGCGCGCGGCATGGTGCCGGGCTACGGGTCGCCGATCGGCGCCCGCGACTCGGTCGTCGTCGTGGACGCGCTCGCCGCCAGGAGCCCGAACCTCGTCGCCGGTGCCAACCGCACCGGCTGGCACCTGCGCAACGTCAACGTGCCGCGCGACTACGCGCCGGACGTGACCGAGGACATTGCGAACGTCCGCGAGGGCGACGCCTGCCCCGGCTGCGGTGCGCCCGTGATCCTGCGCAACGGGATCGAGGTCGGCAACATCTTCAAGCTCGGCACGAAGTACACGGCAGCGCTGGGCGCCGAGTACCTGGGCGAGGACGGCGAGCGGCACCCCATCGTGATGGGCTCCTACGGCATCGGTCTCGGCCGCAACGTCGCCTGCATCGTCGAGGCGCACCACGACGACAAGGGCATCAAGTGGCCCGAGGAGGTGGCGCCGTACAAGGCGCACCTCGTCGCGCTCGGCGCGAACAAGAACCCCGAGGTCACGACCATCGCCGAGCGCCTTCACGACCTTGCAGCCGCAGCCGGTCCGCAGCACGAGATCCTGTACGACGACCGCGACGAGTCGCCGGGCGTGAAGTTCGCCGACGCGGACATGCTGGGCATGCCCTGGATCCTGACCGTGAGCCCCCGGTCGCTCGAGGCGGGCGGCATCGAGGTCAAGCACCGGGAGACCGGTGACAGGACCGTGCGCCCGATCGCGGACATCGAGGCCTTCCTCGAGGGTCGGGCGTCGCTGGGCGCCTAGCCCGGTCGCCCCGAGCCCGTGGCCCGCGGCCTCCTCCCGGACGACGACCTCTACGCCCGGCTGGAGGTCGGGGTCGACGCGTCACCCGAGGCGATCGAGGTCGCGTGGCGGGCCCTGCTCCGGCGCCACCATCCCGACGTCGCCGGCAGCGCCCCCGAGGCGCTCGAGCGCGCCAAGCGGATCAACGTCGCCCATGACTGGTTGAGCGACCCGTCGCTTCGCGCCCGCTACGACGCGGAGCGGCTCGGCCTGGGACCCGTGGCGCGTGGAGCTGCGCGGAAGCCCGGCTATCGGCCGCGGGTCGCGCGCCAGCCATGGGCGCACCAGCCCGGCTCCCGGGCGACGTCCTCGCGCCCGTCCACGCGGCCCGACCTCGTCCGTGGCGACCCGGCGGAGCGCCTCGCCCGGTTCCTGGCCCGCGTCGAGCGGCTCACGCCGGACGAGCTGGACCGTCTCGCGGCCGCCGAGCCCCCGCCCATCGCGTTCCTCGCCACCGTCCGACGGTTCCTCTCGCCCGAGGCGATGGCCGCCTTCGCCGACGCGGAGGCATCGCTCGTCCGACGCGTCGCCCCCGAGCGGTGGGCCGAGGTGGGCCTCCGCGAGGGCCTGCTCGGCGTCGCGGCAGAGCTCGTCCTCGCGCCGTCGCTCGACGACCTCCTCGCCGAGCCGTTTCGCGGCCGCGCGCGGGAACGCCTCCTGCGCGCGTGGGAGGCGAGCCTCGACCAGCCGCGTTACGGCCCGAACGGCACGGGCGTCGATGCCGTCCGTGCCCGAGTCGGGCGCATGACCCGCGAGGAGCTCGCGGCATTCGTGCGCGGCTCCCAGGGGATCGACGGCGCCGACCGGCCGTGGCCCGAGGCGCTCGACCGCGAGGAGGACGAGGCGCTGCGGATCTCCGCGCTGCTCGCCGAGCGGGACGTCGCCGCGGCCGTGCCGGTCACCGGCCTCGCGAGCGGCACGGCGACGCGTGCCCGCCGGCTCGCCGCGCGCCTCGGACACGTCACCGCGCTCCGGCACGCGTTCGCGCCGGCGGTGTACGCCGGGCTCGTCGCCCCGTTCACGGCCGCGACCGCGGCGCACGCGCGGACCCAGCCGCCCGCCGGTCCTGACGTCCGCCGGGCCCGCTGACGCAGGCGCCGACGCCGGACGCCACGGCCCGGCACCAGGGTGTGCGATCCTCGCGGCGTGGAAGCGGTGCTTGCGATCGGGTTCGCGGGACTCGCGGTCGCGCTGGCCGCCGCGCTGTTCGTCATGCGTCGTCGGGCCGACGAGGTCAACGACCTGCTCGAACGGCTGCGCGCTGCCGACGATCCCGGCGCCGGGCGGTCGCGGACGCTCCCCGGTGACGAGGCCGAGGACCTGCTGCCCGTGGGGGTCCTGCGCTTCGACGGGAACGGACGGATCGGTGCCGCGAATGCCCGGGCACACGCGCTCCTGGATGTCGCGCCGGGGCGCCTTCCCGGTCGCTCGATCATCGAGACGTTCCTCGACACCCGCGTGGAGGGGATGCTCGCAAGCCTCGCGGACGGCGGCTCCGCCACGACGGAGCTTCGAGCCGGGGACGCCGAGCAGCGCGTGCTCCTCGTCCGGGCCCGCCGCGCGACGGGCGGCGCGCTCGACGTCGTGCTCGAGGACGTGTCCGAGCTCCGCCGTCTCCAGCAGATCCGGACCGAGTTCATCGACAACCTGAGCCACGAGCTGCGGACGCCGCTGTCCACCGTGAGCCTGCTGGCGGAGACACTCGCCCGCGACGCCGAGCGCGCCGACGTCCCGGCCCGCATGAAGGAGCGGATCGCGAAGGTGGAGGTCGAGACCGGCCACCTCGTGCAGATGGTCAACGAGCTCCTCGACCTCGCCCGGATCGAGGGTGGCTCGCAGCTCCGGCTGGAGGACGAGGTGGATCTCGGCCGGCTTGCCGAGGCGTCGGCCGAGCGGCTCCGCCTGTTCGCCGAGCGCCAGGGCGTGACGATCGCGGTCGAGGTGGAGGCGGGCCTGCCGATCGTCCGCGGCGACGAGACGCGCCTGGGCCAGGTGTTCGTCAACCTGGTCCACAACGCGGTGAAGTTCAGCCCGGACGGCGGCGCGGTCCTGGTCGGCGTCCGGCGGGAGGGCGACGACGCCGTCGCCACGGTGAGCGACCACGGCATCGGCATCGCGAAGGCCGACCGCACCCGCGTCTTCGAGCGCTTCTACAAGACGGACCGCGCCCGGGTGCGCGGCGGCGGGACGGGCCTCGGCCTGTCGATCGCCCGGCATGTCGTCGAGGGCCACGGGGGTCGCATCGGCGTCGAGTCCGAGGAGGGCGAGGGCTCGACGTTCACGTTCACGATCCCGCTTCGCCCGACCGACCTCGCGCGCTCGGCGCTGCCGTCCGTCCCGTCATCGCCCGATCCCACGACCGCCGCCTGACCACTGCCTGGGGAGAGCCCGCCGATGCCCCGCCTGCTCGTCGCGACGCTCAACATCCTGAACCTCGCGGATCGCTGGGACGAACGCCTGCCGCTCCTGCTCGCGGAGATGGCCGCGCTCCAGCCGGACCTCATCGGCCTCCAGGAGGTCGTCTACCCGATGCAGCAGGATCGCCTGCTGGGCGCGGCGGGCGAGGGACGCTACGAGGCAATCCGGGGCTGGGCCGGTCGCCCCGAGTACGGCAACAGCCTGCTCGTGAAGTCGCCGCTCGTGGCCGACCGGCCGGACCGCCTCGACCTCGGCTGGTCCAGGGCCGCCCACCGGGTGCTGGTCGAGCACCCGGACGGGTCGAAGCTCGTGTTCGCGGTCGCCCACCTCCACCACGTTCCCGCCGACGCCGCCCTCCGGGCATCGCAGGTGGAGGCGCTGCTGGCGTGGCTCGACGCAGCGCCGACGCACGACGCGCTCATCGTCGTCGGGGACTTCAACGCGGCGCCGGGCGAGGCGGCGGCCGTCCGCATGCGCGACGCCGGGTTCCGCTCCGCGTACGCCGAGGCGAACGGGAAGGACCCCGCGGTGACCTGGCCGTCCGGGCTCCTGGCGCCCGCGATGGACACGGACGGCGATCCGGCCTGTCTCGACTACATCTGGATCCGGGGTGCGGTCTCCGTGGAGGACGCACGGCTGTTCGCGGACCGGCCCGCTGTCGGGGACCACACCCTGTATCCGTCCGATCACCTGGGCGTCGCGGCCCATGTCCGGGTCGGCGCCCGAACGTGACCGCAGGCCCCATGCTCCGGCTCGCGCACCGCGGCGACTGGCGACGCGGCCCCGAGAACTCGCTCCCGGCACTCGTCGCCGCGATGGCGAACCCCGCCTGCGACGGCCTGGAGTTCGACGTCCGCCTGAGCGGGGAGGGGACCCCGGTGCTCCTCCACGACGAGACGCTTGCCCGCGTCCAGCGACGGCCCGGGCGTGTCGCGGCACTCAGCGACGCAGCGCTCGCGGCGGCGGGCGTGCCCACCCTCGCGGCGGCGCTCGCGGCCGTCCCCCCCGAGGCGTTTCTCGACGTCGAGCTCAAGGGCGACGACCATGGTGCCGGGACCGCCGCCGTCCTCCGGGCGGCCCGCGGCGACGCACCTGCGCTCGCCGCCATCTCGTCGTTCGACCCGCCGAGCCTCGTGGCGATGCGCGAACAGCTGCCGGCCTGGCCCCGATGGCTCAATGCGGACGACCTGTCGCCGGCCACGCTGTCGCTCGCGCTCGGGCTCGGCTGCGTCGCCGTCTCGGTCGCGTGGCGCGCGATCACCCCGGCGACCATGCGGGCCGCCAGAGCTACCGGCCTGCAGGTCGCGGCATGGACGGCCCGGCGGAGCGCCACGATGGAGCGACTCGAACGCCTCGGGGTGGTCGCGTGCTGCGTGGAGGGGACCGCGCTCGACGCGCGCCACGTCGCGCCACGCGCCTGAACCGCTAGGAGCGCCCTGTTGCGGTGACGCCGGCGTCGCGGGTGGTCGATGCCGGAGTCGCTCGGGTCGCCACGACGTCCCTCCCGGTCGCGCCGGCGGCCATCGGGGCGCTGTCGCCCACGACGAGCTCGACAGGGATCTGGAGCGCGTGCGGCTCGTAGGCGCCCGCCTCGTCGTCCACGGCGCGGACGAGCTCCTGGACGGCGAGCTTGCCGAGCTCCGCCAGCGGCTGTCGCACGGTCGTGAGCGACGGCGTGAACTCGGCCGTCTCGGGCAGGCCGTCGAAGCCGACGACCGCCAGCTGCTCCGGCATCCGGATGCCCCGGGCGTTCGCGACGTGGAGCGCGCCCAGGGCGATCTGGTCGCTCGCGGCGAACAGCGCGTCGATGCCGGGGTGCTCGTCGAGCAGCTGGGCGAATGCCGTCGCACCGCCGGCGGACGACCACGGCGAGACCGCCATCGGCCCCGCCTCGAGGCCCGCGTCCCGGAGCGCCCCAAGCCACCCGTCGCGACGGTCGCGCGCCTCTCGCCATTCGAGCGGGCCGGCGACATGGGCGACCGTCGTCCGCCCGAGCGCCAGCAGGTGATTCACGGCGAGGCGCGCGGCTGCCTCGTTGTCGATGCCGATCGTGGTGTAGGCGGGAGTGGGCTCGGCCTTGAGGAACACGACTGGCGGGCCGCCACGCGGCAGCTGCTCCATGACGTGGCGGATGTTGGCGCCCATCTGGGGCGGCGCGAAGATGATCCCTTCGACGCGGTGCGCGAGCAGGAAGTCCACGACGGGAACGATGTCCGGGACGTCGAAGCTGGCGAGCTCCTTGAGGATGATCGAGTAGCCCGACGCCTCGGCCTCCTCGGTCACGCCGTTCACCGTCTGTGCGACGCCGAAGTACTTGAGCCCGGCCGCGATGACGCCGATCATCTGGCTCCGCCGCTGGACCAGGCTCCGCGCCACGGCGCTCGGCTGGAAGCCGTGCTCGGCGATCGCGGCCTCGACGGCGGCACGGGTCTCGGGCGACACGTCGGGACGCTTGTTGATGACGCGCGACACGGTCTGCACCGAGACGCCCGTCACTCGGGCGATCTCCTTGATGGTGACGCTGTGCTGGCGCGGCACGCTCGTGGTTCCTCGGCGGTTGCAGCGGTTGCCCGGGGGTGGTCCCGGCTGGGATCGGTATGGTAGCGTGAACGGTAACGGGAACGATAACGGTCCCGCTGGCGGTTGTCACGATGATCCCACGCGACGGCCGTGTGCCGCCTGCCGTCCGGGCCGACGCGTCGGCCCGGCACGAGACGGCACCCGGCAGGAGAGGAGCCTTGAGCAGCTACCCGATCGGCCGCGGCGAGGACCGCGTGACGAGCACCCTGCGCCGGTCGCGCATGATCGCGCCGGGCGAGGGCGCCTGATGCTCCTCGAGCAGATCCGCCAGGAACTCGTCGATCTCCACGCCCTGCTGCCGAAGTACGGGCTCGTCGTGTGGACCGGCGGCAACGTCAGCGCCCGCGACCCGGAGTCCGGGCTCGTGGCGATCAAGCCCTCTGGCGTGACCTACGAGGACCTCACGGCCGAGACGATGGTCGTCCTCGACCTCGACGGAAACGTGGTGGAGGGGGCGTACAAGCCGAGCTCCGACACGTACAGCCACCTCTACGTCTACCGCAACCGGCCCGACGTCAACGGCGTCGTCCACACCCACTCGCGCTATGCGACGGCGTTCGCGGCGGTCGGCCGCCCGATCCCGGTCTACCTGACGGCCCAGGCTGACGAGTTCGGCGGCGAGATCCCGTGCGCCGGCTTCTCCCTCATCGGCGACGACTCGATCGGGCGGCTGGTGGTGGAGGGCATCGGGCGCTCTCCGGCGATCCTGCTCAAGAACCACGGCGTGTTCACGATCGGGCCCTCGGCCGCATCGGCGGTCAAGGCCGCCGTGATGACCGAGGACGTCGCTGCGACCGTGTTCATGGCGCTCCAGCTCGGGACCCCGGACGAGATCCCGCCGGACGCGGTCGCCAGCCTTCATGACCGCTACATGAACGTCTACGGGCAGTGACCGCACCTGCCACGCCCACCCGAGGAGTCACGCAGTGCTGAACCTTTCGGCGTCCGAGGTCTGGTTCGTCACCGGCAGCCAGCATCTGTACGGCCCGGAGACCCTGGCCACGGTCGCCGAGCACTCGGCCGCGATCGCCGCGGCCCTCGATGGCGCCCCGGCGATCCCCGTCCGCGTCGTGCCCAAGCCCGTGCTGACGGGTTCGACGGAGATCGTCGCGCTGGTCCAGGCCGCAAACGCGGACCCGGCGTGCGTGGGACTCATCACGTGGATGCACACGTTCAGCCCCGCGAAGATGTGGATCGCGGGCCTCGAGGCGCTCCAGAAGCCGTTCCTCCACCTGCACACGCAGTTCAACCGCGAGATCCCCTGGGCCGACATCGACATGGACTTCATGAACCTGAACCAGGCCGCCCACGGCGACCGCGAGTTCGGGTTCATCGCGGCACGGCTGCGTCTCGAGCGCAAGGTCGTGGTCGGCCACTGGGATGACCCGCCCGTCCAGGAGCAGGTCGGGACGTGGACGCGGGCAGCGTGCGCCAAGGCCGACTGGCGGGGCGGGAAGATCGCCCGCTTCGGCGACAACATGCGGGAGGTCGCGGTCACCGACGGCGACAAGGTCGAGGCCCAGCGGCGACTGGGCTTCTCGATCAACACCTGGGGCGTCGGCGACCTCGTGAGGGTCGTGAACGACGCGGCCGATGCGGACGTCGACGATCTCGTCGCGCGCTACCTCGACGAGTACGACGTCGCGCCGGAGCTCCGGCCCGGCGGCGACCGCTCCGCAAGCCTGCGCGATGGAGCGCGCATCGAGCTCGGGCTGCGCCGGTTCCTCGAGGACGGCGGCTTCACCGCCTTCACCGACACCTTCGAGGATCTCCACGGCCTCAAGCAGCTGCCGGGTCTCGCGGTCCAGCGCCTCATGGCCGACGGCTACGGATTCGGCGGGGAAGGGGACTGGAAGACCGCGGCGATGGTCCGCGCGATGAAGGTCATGAGCGCCGGCCTCGACGGCGGCACGTCATTCATGGAGGACTACACCTACCACCTGACGGGCCAGGACGACCTCATCCTGGGCGCCCACATGCTCGAGGTCTGCCCCTCGATCGCGGGCGGCCGGCCGCGCCTCGAGATCCATCCCCTCGGGATCGGCGGCAAGGAGGACCCGGTCCGGCTCGTGTTCGACGCGCACCCGGGCCCCGCGGTCGCCGCGTGCATCACGGACATGGGCCAGCGCTTCCGCATGGTGGCGACCGTCGTCGACGTCGTCCCGGCCGAGCAGCCCCTCCCCAGGCTCCCGGTCGCGCGCGCCGTGTGGCGCCCGCGCCCGGACCTCGCGACGAACGCCGCGGCGTGGATCTACGCCGGCGGCTCGCACCACACGAGCCTCGGGTTCAGCGTGACGAGCCAGCATCTGCGGGACTTTGCCGCGATGTCCGGGGTCGAGCTCCTCGTCATCGACGAGCACACGACGCTCGACGCATTCCGGGACCGGCTCCGCTGGAACGACCTCTACTGGCTGCTGGCCAAGGGCCTCTGACGAGGGCCGTTCGTCACCCGTCAGACATCGGCCTGGACCCGGTTTGAGGCTTGACGGACCGGCTTGACGCATGATGCGGCGGCGCTTAGGATGCGGAGCGTTATCGTTCACGGGAACGATAACGGCATGCGTCCACCCGCGATCGACCTGGGGCCAGGGAGGCCCCGCAGCGGACCCGGCGCACCGCGCCGAGCCACTGGAGGCGGTCCAGGACGCTGGTACACGGGGCCCTCTGCCCCGTCACAGGAGGAGCGTAGCGCACCGATGAAGAAGTTCCTTTCAGTGGCCCTTGCGGCCGGCGCCCTTGTCGTCGCTGCGTGCGGCGGCAGTGGAGCCACGACCGCCCCGGCCAGCACCGGCACGGAGTCCGCGGCCCCGGCCGAGTCCTCCGCACCGGCCGAGTCCGCCGCCGCCGGCGCCGGTGGCCTCGTCGGCATCGCGATGCCGACCAAGTCGTCCACCCGCTGGATCTCGGACGGCGACAGCCTCGTCAAAGCCCTCACGGACCTCGGCTACGAGACCGACCTCCAGTTCGCCGAGAACGACATCCCGACCCAGGTATCCCAGGTCGAGAACATGATCACGAAGGGCGCCAAGGTCCTCGTGATCGCCGCCATCGACGGCACCACCCTCACCGACACGCTCCAGAAGGCTGCGGACGCGAACATCAAGGTCCTGTCCTATGACCGCCTGATCCGCAACTCGCCGAACGTCGACTACTACACGACCTTCGACAACTTCAAGGTCGGCGTGCTCCAGGCGACGTCCATCGTCGACGCGCTCGGGCTTCCCGCCGCGGCCGGCCCGTTCAACATCGAGCTGTTCGCCGGGTCCCCGGACGACAACAACGCCGGGTTCTTCTTCAACGGCGCGATGTCCGTCCTGCAGCCCCTCATCGACAGCGGCAAGCTCGTCGTGCAGTCGGGCGAGAACAAGTTCCCCGAGCAGGTCGGGACGCTCCGCTGGGACGCCGCGACGGCCCAGAAGCGCATGGACAACATCCTCGCCACCTACTACGCCGACAAGCGCGTCGACGCCGTCCTGTCGCCGTACGACGGCATCAGCATCGGCATCATCGCCGCCCTCAAGGCCGTGGGGTACTACACCGCCGACAAGCCGGCCCCGGTCGTCTCCGGCCAGGACGCCGAGCTCCCGTCGGTCAAGTCCATCCTCGCGGGCGAGCAGACCTCGACGGTCTTCAAGGACACGCGGCTCCTGGCCGCACAGGCCGCGAAGATGGTCAACGAGATGCTCACCGGCGCAACGGTCGACGTGAACAACACCGACACCTACGACAACGGCGTCAAGAAGGTTCCGTCCTTCCTCCTGGACATGGTCAGCGTGACCAAGGACAACGTCCAGGCCGCCCTCGTCGACACCGGCTACTACACGGCTGACCAGCTCAAGTAGTCAGGGCAAGCGCACAATTGCGGGTGTGTGGCGGTCTTCGACCCCGCACACCCGTTTTCCTATCCACCCCGACAGCACGAGGCGGCGGTTCGCGTGAGTGACGTCCTGCTCGAGATGCGCGGCATCACCAAGGAGTTCCCCGGCGTCAAGGCGCTGAAGGAGGTCTCCTTCTCGGTGCGCCCCGGGGAGATCCATGCCCTCGTCGGCGAGAACGGCGCCGGCAAGTCGACCCTCATGAAGGTCGTGTCGGGGGTCTACCCGTACGGGACGTACGACGGGCAGTTCCTGTTCAAGGGCGAGGAGTGCCGCTTCCACAACATCCGTGAGAGCGAGCACAAGGGCATCGTCATCATCCACCAGGAGCTGGCGCTCGTCCCGCACCTGTCGATCACCGAGAACATCTTCCTCGCCAACGAGCAGGCGACGCGGGGCGTCATCAACTGGAGCCTGTCGCACGCGAAGGCGATCGAGCTGCTCAAGAAGGTCGGCCTCAACGAGACGCCCGACACCAAGATCTCCCACCTCGGCGTCGGCAAGCAGCAGCTGGTCGAGATCGCGAAGGCGCTGTCCAAGAACGTCGAGCTGCTGATCCTCGACGAGCCCACGTCGTCGCTCAACGAGAACGACTCCCAGGCGCTGCTCCAGCTGCTCCGCGAGTTCCGCTCCCACGGGATCGCGTGCGTGCTCATCTCGCACAAGCTCAAGGAGGTCGAGTCGGTCGCCGACACGATCACCGTCCTGCGCGACGGCGCGGTCATCGAGTCGCTCGACGCCACCACCGGCGACGTGACCGAGGACCGGATCATCCGGGGCATGGTCGGCCGCGACATGACGCACCGCTATCCGCCCCGCGAGTCGAACGTCGGCGAGGTCCTGCTCGAGGTCAGGAACTGGAAGGTCCGCCACCCGGTCTACGACGACCAGATGGTCATCAACGACGTCAGCATCAACGTGCGGGCGGGCGAGGTCGTCGGGATCGCGGGGCTCATGGGCGCGGGTCGCACCGAGTTCGCGATGAGCCTGTTCGGGCGCTCGTACGGCCACTTCGTGAGCGGACAGGTCCTCAAGAACGGGCAGGAGATCGACGTCAGCACGATCCCCAAGGCGGTGGCCAACGGGCTCGCATACGCGACCGAGGACCGCAAGACCTACGGCCTGGTCCTGATGAACGACGTCAAGACGAACATCACGATGGCGCACCTCGAGGGGGTGTCCAACCGGGGCGTCCTGATCCCGCCCAAGGAGATCGCGGTCGCCAACGAGTTCCGCACGGCGCTGAACATCAAGACGCCGAGCGTGAAGCAGATCACCGTCAACCTCTCGGGTGGCAACCAGCAGAAGGTCGTCCTGTCGAAGTGGCTGTTCGCCAACCCGGACGTGCTCATCCTGGACGAGCCGACCCGCGGCATCGATGTCGGGGCCAAGTACGAGATCTACACGATCATCAACCGGCTCGTCGCCGAGGGGAAGGCGATCATCATCATCTCGTCCGAGCTGCCAGAAGTCCTGGGCGTGTCGGACCGGATCTACGTCATGGCCGCCGGGCGGATCGCCGCCGAGATGCCTGCCGCCGAGGCGACGCAGGAGTCGATCATGAAGGCCATCATGCGGCTCGCCCGCGCCGGAGCTGAGGAAGTCCTGCTGTGACCAACGCCACCGAGAGCACCCCCCCCGCGCCCGCGGCCGAACCCGAGCAGGCGGCCGGCCTGCGCGCGATGGTGGGCAGGAATGTCCGCCAGTCCGGCATGCTCGTGGCGCTGCTGCTCGCCGTCGTCTTCTTCCAGCTGACGACCGGCGGCGTGATGCTCAAGTCGCTCAACGTCACCAACATCTTCCTCCAGAACGGCTACATCCTCGTGATGGCCCTGGGGATGTTGCTGATCATCGTCATCGGCCACATCGACCTGTCCGTCGGTTCGGTCGCGGGCTTCCTCGGCGCGGTCGCGGCGATCCTCATGGTGAAGGTCGGCCTCGACCCCCTCCTCGGCGTCGCCTTGACGCTCATCGCCGGTGGCCTCATCGGGGTCTGGCAGGGCTTCTGGGTCGCCTACCTCCGGGTCCCGTCGTTCATCGTGACTCTCGCCGGCATGCTGCTGTTCCGTGGAGCCACGCTGTGGATCCTTGGTGGACAGCCGGTCGGCCCCTTCGCCGAGAGCTTCCGGGCCATCTCCTCGGGGTTCATCCCCGAGATCATCGGCAAGGTCGGCGACCCGTTCGGCGCGAGCGAGATCACGCTGCTCACGATGGGCAAGTGGGCGCTCGTCCTGCCGCTGGGCGGCGGGCCGCTCAACCTCACGACGCTCCTGCTCGGGATCGTCCTCAGCGGCGTGCTCGTGCTCCTCACCTGGCGGGCCCGCGCCGAGCAGGTCAAGTACGGGTTCTCCGTGCCGTCGATGCGCCAGTTCTGGCTGCGCAACGCGCTGCTCATCGTCGGCGTGATGTTCATCGCGTACCGGCTCGCCGGCTACAAGGGCCTGCCGATGGTCGCCCTCATCGCGTTCATCCTGATCGCGTTCTACATGTTCCTGACGACCCGGACCGTGATCGGCCGGCGCATCTACGCCGTCGGCGGCAACGCGAAGGCCGCGATGCTCTCGGGCGTCAACAGCAAGCGGATGGTCTTCCTGACCTTCGTGAACATGGGCGTCCTCGCGGCCCTGGGTGGCCTGATCATCTCGGCACGGTTGAACTCGGCCACGCCCAACTCGGGCTATGGCTTCGAGCTGGACATCATCGCGGCGACGTTCGTCGGCGGTGCGTCGGCCTACGGCGGCGTGGGCACGGTTGCCGGCACGGTCATCGGCGCCCTGTTCTTCGGGACGCTGAACATCGGCATGGGGACGATGTCGATCCCGATCGACTACCAGTTCGCCATCAAGGCGCTCGTGCTGCTGGTCGCCGTGTACTTCGACGTCCGCAACAAGAACAAGGAAGGCTGACCCCGGCCGGATCACCCCGGTCGGCCAGCGCACATGGCACCCGCTCCTCCTCCTCCCGATCGCGCCGCCCGTGTCCACGGGCGGCGCGATCTGCGTCTGAACGCCGTCCATCCCGGCCGGGGTGCCGTGTGATGGACCCCACCGGCGCAACCTTCGGCGAGGCCCTCGTCCTCGAGGCGGCCGGGGCGCGCGTCATGGTCCGACCCGCCGAGGGTGGGCGGGTCGGCTCGGTCACCGTCGGTGGCCGGGAGCTGCTGGTCACCAGCGACCCGCACGGGCTGATCTACTGGGGCTGCTACCCGATGGCGCCATGGGCAGGCCGGATCCGGCACGGGCGGTTCTCGTTCGAGGGACGGGAGCACCTCCTGCCGCTCGGGATGCCGCCCCACGCGATCCACGGGGTCGTATACGACCGGCCGTGGACCGTCCGGTCCGCCGACACGATCTCGATCGAGCTCGACGAACGCTGGCCGTTCCGCGGCCGGGTCGAGCAACGGTTCGCGCTCGACGAGGACGGCCTCGCCGTGACGATCAGCCTCGAGGCGGACGAGCCGATGCCGGCCGTCGTGGGGTGGCACCCGTGGTTCCGGCGCGCGCTCGACGGCATCGCCGTGCCCGCCCGCCTCGACTTCGAGGCCGCGGAGATGCTCGTGCGCGACGCCGAGGGCATGCCCAGCGGGGAGCGGATCGCGCCAACCCCCGGCCCGTGGGACGACGCCTTCACCGGTGTCCGGCGACCGCCCGCCATCGAGTGGGGGAGCGCGCTCCGCCTCGAGGTCGCGTCCACGTGCCCCTGGTGGGTCGTCTACACCCATCCCGAGCATGCGATCTGCGTGGAGCCCCAGAGCGGCCCGCCCGACGCGGCCAATGGAGACCCGGAGATCGTCATGCCCGGCGCGCCCCTCGTCCACGAGATGCGCTGGCGCTGGACCCTCGGGTAGCGTCCCTACCTGCCCGCGACGACCTCCGGCGGCAGCAGGTAGCGCAGGACGCCTCGACCCGGCACCAGGTCGCGGCTGGGCAGGTCAACGCGCGCGATCGCGCCCTTGCGCATGGGCATGAGACTCGCACCCACCAGCTCGGCCAGGAGATCGCTGAAGTCGGGATCGTGGCCCACGAGACAGGGCCGCTCCGTGTCCGCGTGGGCGAGCAGGAGATCCTCGAGGACGGCGATGTCGAAGGGCGCGGCCAGCCGCCGGTCCACGATGACGGATGCGCCGAGCGCGTCGGCGACGAGCTCCGCGGTCTGCGCGGCGCGGACCCGGGGCGAGGTGATGAACAGGTCGGGTACCTCGTCGAGACCGGCGAGCAGCCGGCCCAGCCGCTCGCACTGCCGCCGGCCCTTCTCGGACAGGGGGCGCAGGCTGTCGTCGTCGGTCCATCGCTCCGGGTCCCCGGCGTGGGCGTGGCGGAGGAGGTGGACGGCGATCATGCGGAGCCTCCGCGGCGAGATCAGCCCAGCTCGACGGGCCTTCGCGCGGCAGCGTACCGCTCCGCGAGCGGGAGGAACGCGTGGATCCGTTGGCCGATGCCCGTGAGCACGGCGCGGAAGGCGGCCATCCGCTGCTCCTCGGTGCCGGTTGCCCTGGCCGGGTCCGGATAGCTCCAGTGCATCGTCTCGTGGACGCCCGGGAACACCGGGCAGGCGTCTCGGGCATCGTCGCAGACGGTGATCACGTAGTCGAAGCGCTGGCCCAGGTACCCCGTGACCGACTTCGAGCGCAGGCCGTCGGTGGCGATCCCCGCCTCCTGCAGCACGCGGATCGCCAACGGGTTCACCACGGACGGGTGGGTTCCCGCCGAGTGCACCTCGACCCGCTCGCCGCCGAGGTGGCGGAACATCGCCTCGCCGAGGATCGATCGGGCACTGTTGCCCGTGCACACCACGAGGATCCGGACCGGGGCCGTGCCGGGCTCCGCGTGGAAGGCACCGTGATCGTGCGCGGCCTCGAGGTCGTGGTCGCGCGGCTCCCGCGTCATGGGTTCAGGTCCTCCACCTCGCCCGAGGCAAGGAACACGATGTCCTCCGCGATGTTCGTCACCCTGTCGCCGATCCGCTCGAGGTAGTGGGACGCGAACAGGATGCGCGTGCCGGCCTCGACGTTCGCTGCATCCTCGCGCATGAGCACGAGCACCCGGTCGAAGATCGCGTGGTACAGGCTGTCCACCTGGTCGTCGAGCGCGGCGACCTCGCGGGCCTTCGCCTGGTCCACGTCCACCAGCGCGCGGATGATGCCGTGGACCAGCTCTGCGACGCGCTCCCCGAGCACGGGCAGGTCGACGTAGTTGCCGAGCGGCGGGAACGGCGCGAGCTTGCGCGCCTGCTTCGCGACGGACGACGCGTGGTCGCCCATGCGCTCGAGCTCGTAGCTCACGTGGTCGAGCGTGAGCAGGTAGCGCAGGTCGCGCGCCACCGGCTGCTGGGTCGCGATCACGGCGGCGATCATCGCCGTGGCCTTGCGCTGGACCTCGTTGATCTGGCCGTCGTCGAGGATCACCTGGAGCGCGGATTCGGCGTCGTGCGTGATGAGTGAGCTAATGGCTGCGCGGATCTGCGTCTCGACAAGTGCGCCCATTCGGAGCACGTTGTCCTTCACCTCGGCGACCTCGCGGTCGTAGGTGCTGCGGGTCGGGTGGGTCACGGGCGGGATCCCCGCCGGCTGCTCGACCAACGGCGCCTCGGGGTTCGGTACATCGAACATCGTCTCCTGCCTCCCGCTCAACCGAACCGGCCGGAGACGTAGTCCTCGGTGAGCTGGTTCGTCGGGTTGGTGAAGATCCCGAGCGTCGGACCTTCCTCGACCACGAACCCAGCTCGGTCATCGGCCATGTTGAGGAACACCGTGTAGTCGGATGCGCGCGCTGCCTGCTGCATGTTGTGGGTCACGATGATGATCGTGTAGTTCTGCTTGAGCTCGAACATGAGCTCCTCGATCTGGAGCGTCGAGCGCGGATCCAGGGCCGAGCAGGGCTCGTCCATGAGGATCACGTCGGGGCTCGTCGCGATCGCGCGGGCGATGCACAGCCGCTGCTGCTGCCCGCCCGAGAGCGCGAGCCCGGACTGCTTGAGCTTGTCCTTGACGTCGTCCCACAGCGCCGCGCGCCGGAGGCTGGACTCAACGATCTCGTCCATGTTGCCCTTGGCCCCGATGATCCGGGGTCCGAACGCGATGTTGTCGTAGATCGACTTGGGGAACGGGTTGGGCTTCTGGAAGACCATCCCGATCCGGCGCCGGACCTCCACGGCATCCACCCCGGCATCGTAGAGGTCAACGCCGTGGTACAGCACCTTCCCCTCCACGCGTGTCCCCGGGATGAGGTCGTTCATGCGGTTGATCGTGCGCAGGAGCGTCGACTTGCCGCACCCCGACGGGCCGATGAGCGCCGTGATCTTCTGCGGCGCGAACTGGATGCTGACGTCCTTCACCGCGCGGAACTTCGAGTAGTAGAAGTGGACGTCCTCGATCCGGATCACCGGTTCGGCGGCGGCCTCGGCGTCCCGCTCGTCGTGCGCCGCGGCGTCGATGGTCGCGCGCGTATCGTGCACTCTCTCGATGCGCAGGGCGACAGGAGCAGCGCTTGCGCCAACGGCAGGTGCCGCGCCACCGTCCGCCTCGTCGGAGGCGGTGGCCGGTGCCGGGATCCTCGCAGGCTCTGTTGCGTCCTGCGTTGCCAGCTGGGTCATGTGGGCATCTCCCCGGTCGTCTGACATCACCACGTCTGCTCGTAGCGGTTGCGGAAGTAGATGGCGATCGCGTTCGCGAACAGCGTGATCACCAGGAGGGCGACGATCGCGGCAGCTGCGTCGGCGCGGAACGCCTCCTGCGGGCGCCGGGACCAGTCGTACACGATGACCGGGAGCGCGGTGTAGCTGCCCGTGAACAGGCGGTCGATCGAGAGCCCCGAGAACGAGCCGAGCACGGCTCCCGCAAGGATCAGCGGCGCCGTCTCGCCGAGCGCCCGCGAGAGCGCGAGCACGGTCCCGGTGAGCACGCCCGGCGTCGCGGCGGGCAACACGAGCTGGCGGGTCACCTCCCAGCGCGACGCCCCGACGCCGTAGCCGGCCTCGCGGATCGCGATCGGCACGGCACGCAGTGCCTCGATCGAGGTGATGACCACGATCGGGAGCACGAGGACGGCGAGCGTCGCGCCGCCGGCGAGGACGTTCCGCCCGTTGCCCATGCCGAGCGACTGGAACAGGGCGACGAACACGGACAGCCCGAGGAGGCCGTAGACGACCGACGGGACGCCGGCGAGGTTGCGGATATTCACCTGGATGAACCGCGTGAGCCGTGTGTCGGCCGCGTACTCCTCGAGGTAGATCGCGGTCATGAGCCCGAACGGGAACGCGACGGCCGCCACCACCAGCGCGAGGATCGCCGTGCCGACGATGCCCTGGACGATACCCGCCTTGTCCGGGTTGGACGACAGGGGGCTCGTGAGGAAGTCGATGCCGCGGTCGGCATAGACGGGGAAGGCCTTGGACAGGACGTCGGCCAGGAGGACCAGCAGGATCACGAGCGAGGCCAGGAGGCTGAGCAGCAGGATCACCTGGAACACGATTCCGAGGGTGTCCCGTCGGGAGTTGACTAGGCCTTCCCGGACCCTGGCGGCGGTGACGGTGGAGGTGGACGCGATGGTGGACATCGGCGGCTCCTAGTAGCGTTGCCGCGTTCGGCGCACGAACACGTCGCCGACGATGTTGAGCAGGAACGTCACGGCGAACAGCAGCAGCCCGATGAAGAACAGGCTCTGGAACGCCGCGGAGTTGCCGGTCACCTGGTCGGAACCGGTCGCCAGCTGGACCATCGCAGACGTCATCGTCCCCCCGGGATCAAGCGGGTTCAGCGTCCGCGCCTGCGGAGCGCCGGCGGCGACGGCGACGACCATAGTCTCGCCGATCGCCCGGCTGGTTGCGATGATGAGCGCCGCGACGATGCCCGAGATCGCGGCCGGGAAGACCACCCGCAGCGAGGTCGTCTTCTTGCGTGCACCCAGCCCGTAGGACGCCTCGCGCAGGCTCATCGGGACCGCGCGCATCGCGTCCTCGGCGACCGAGGCCACGAGCGGCACGGTCAGGATCCCGACGCCGATGCCCGCGGCGAGCATGTTGAACGTGTTGGCCTCGGCGAACAGCGGCTTGATCACGCTCGGCGTGATGAGCGTCAGGGCGAAGAAGCCGATGACCACGGACGGGATGCTGGCCAGGAGCTCGAGGACCGGCTTGATCGCCCGGCGGGCCCTCGGGGTCGCGTACTCCGACAGGTAGATCGCCGACGCCAGCCCGATCGGCGTGGCGATGAGCATCGCGATCACGGTGACCATGAGGGTGCCGATCACGATGGTCGCGATGTCGAAGATCCCGCGTCGCGGGAACCAGCCGATGCCGGTCAACCGCGAGAGGTCGATCGCGGACAGGAAGCTGATCGCCTCGACGAGCACGGTCTCGATAATGAACGCGCTGATGACGATCGTCGCGAGCGCCGCCCCGAGGAACAGGCCGCGCACGATCCGTTCGCGCCGCTGGCGGCGTGAGCTGCCCTTCAGCGAGATGCCCGCCGGGAGGGCGGGGGTGGCCTGGGCCATGGCGTCGAAGCGCTCCTGGTGGCTGCGTCAGGATGATCGTGGAGGATAGGCAAACGGGTCGAGCCCCGAGATGGCCCGACCCGTCTGCCCAGGAGGAGGAGAAGCTACTTCACGGCTTCCCAGGCGGAGCGGCTCTCGGCGAGGGTGTCGGCCGGGAGGTTCACGTACGGGACGGTCTCGAGGACCGTCGAGATCGTACCCTCGGCGAGGTAGTAGTCGACGTATGCGACGACGGCCGGGTTGGCGGCGGCCTTGGCCTTGTTCACGTAGATGTACAGGGAGCGGGACAGCGGGTAGCTGCCGTCGCCGATGGTCTCGACGCTCGGGCTGACGCAGGTGCCGTTGGCTTCCTTTGCGACCTGGACCTCGGCGACCTTGTCCTTGTTCTCCTCGGCGAACGCGAAGCCCACCCAGCCGAGCGAGGTGTCGGAGCCGGCGACGCCGTCGATGATCGCGTTGTCGTTGGCCGACGCCGTGTAGTCGGGGCGTGTGGTTGCGTCCTTGCTCCGCGCTCCGGCGATCGGCTTGATCGCGAGCTCGACGAAGCTGTCGAAGGTGCCGGACTCCTCACCGGGGCCGGTGATCGCCAGCGGCGCATCCGGGAACAGGGTGTTGGAGCCCAGCTCCTTGGCGAGCGCCGCGGCATCGCTCCACTTCGAGAAGCCCGTGCTCTCGGGGCCGATGAGGGCGTACAGGTCCGGGAAGCTGAGGCAGGTGACGGCCGTGTTCTTGGGCGACGTCATGACGGTCATCCCGTCGTATGCGATCTTCAGCTCGACGTAGTCGATCCCCACTGCCTTGCAGGCGGCGGCCTCCTCGTCCTTGATCTTGCGCGAGGCGTCGGAGATGTCGGTCTCGCCGGCACAGAACTTCTTGAACCCGTCTCCCGTCCCGGGACCCTCGACCGTGTAGGTGAAGCCGGTGTTGGCGGCGGCGAAGGCCTCGGCGACGGCGGTCGAGATCGGCTCGACGGTGGATGAGCCGGAGACGACGATGGCCCCGGTGACGCCGCCCGCGGCAGGCGCGCTGGCGTCCGATGATGGGCTCATCGTGGCTGCGGCGTCGGTTGCCGCTGCCTGGCTGGCAGGCGCGGTGGTTGCGCCACCGCCGCCGCAGGCGGCCACGAACAGCGTCGTGACGAGCGCGAGCCCGCCCAGGCGCTTGTGCGATGTGATGGTCACGAATGACTCCTCCAGAGGACGGTCGGCGCCAGGGTGCGCCGTGAGCGTCTGGTCCTGTTGCTGCCGGTGCCACGTTCGGGCCGGGTCGTCAACGGGGGGTGTCTGGCGTGTTAAGAAGCGGTTAACGCTGCGGGCCATCCAGGCGGTAGCCCACGCCCCGCACGGTCACCAGGCGAACTGGTCGCTCCGGCTGTGGCTCGATCTTCGAGCGGAGCCAGCGCACGTGGACATCGACCGTCCGGATCCCGCCCCGATGGTCGGGCCCCCAGACCCGGTCCAGGAGCTCGCGGCGGCCGTACGCACGGCCGGGGTGCGCCGCCAGGAGCGCCAGCAGCCCGAACTCCTTGGGTCGGAGGTGGATGACCTCCTCTCCCCTGCGGAGCTCGTGGGCCAGGAGGTTCAGCTCCAGGTCGTCGCCGACATCGAGGGCGTTTCCCGATCCTTCGCTAGGTTGTGCACCCGCTTCGAGCCACCACAGCCTCCCCACGAGCTCGGCGAGTGCCGTCGTCGATGCGAGGGCGTCATCGAACCCGGCCGCGAGCGCGCCGAGCCGTGCGTCGACCGCATCCGGGTGTGCCAGGTGCACGGCCCGCATCCGGACGCGCCGGCGGCGCTCCGCGATGACGAGGTCGATGGTCGCGCGATCCGCCGGCGGCTCCGAACAGACGACGATCCGCGGTCGTTCCGCGAGCAGCATGGCGCGGAAGCGGGCGGGATCGGAGACGACGCGGACGGCCGTTCCGCGGACCTCGCCCTCGATGAGGCTGGCCGGACCGTCCAGCGCCAGCACCAGCCACGATGCCCGGCGGGGCACCGCAGGCGGCGACGCGTGCGCGCGTGCATCGCCTGGTTGGAGTGGAGACGGAACGGCCACGCGACGAAGCCTCATGGTGGGTGGTCAACGCGTCGTTGGGCTCGCGTTAACGATCGATCAACGACCCCGTCGAGGGTCGTTGGCAGGGGATTGGGCGCGCGGATTGTGCCCACCTGCGGCAGACTGTCAGGGCACGGACAACATCGCGGGCGGGGAACGGCTGAGGAGCACGCGCCATGGCAAAGGACACGGATCCGGAGGTCTCTGCGGAGACTGCCGCGGATCCGGATTCGTCCCGCAGGGAGGCGCAGGCGAAGGCTGACCGCAAGGCGGCGAAGCGTGCCGAGAAGCTGGCGAGGCACGAACGCGAGCGGATCGCAGCCGCTGCAGCGGAGGCAGCTCGCAAGGAGGCTCGCTCCACGAAGAAGGCCGCCAAGGCGGCCGACCGCGAGCGTCGCAAGGCGGAAGCCGCGGCCGAGAAGGCTCGCCGGAAGGCTGCCGCTGCCGCGAAACGTGCCCAGAAGGCACGTGCTGCCGCCGCGACGGAGGTGGCGCGTGAGGGCCCTGCGGCCGAGGTGCAGGCCCCCTCGAAGCCGAAGAAGGCCGGCAAACCAGCGCCCGAGAGCAAGGCCGACGCCGCCGCAGCAACGAAGACGGCGCCCGGACCCAAGGGCGAAGCGAGGCCCAAGAGCGCCCGCAAGCCGCAGGACAGCGATCAGCCGAGTGACGCTGGCACGACGAGTGGTGCCGCGAAGACTAAGCCGCCCAAGCCGCCCAGGGCGCGCACTGATCGCGATCGCCGCGACCGGGCAGGGCTCCCAGCTCGCGGCGGCGGGGCGGCGCTCACCGCGGGTGCCCTGCTCGAGGAGGTCGCGGGCCTCGTCCGCCAGGCACAGGAGCCTGCCGCATCGCGAATCGTCGAGCGGATCCGCGAGGCGCCGGAGGTGGTCGACGCGCCAGCCGGGACGCCGTTCGAACTGCCTGAGGAGGCGGAGCCCGCCGCGGCGATCGACGTCACACCGGCCTATGAGCCAGCCGACACGACCGAATGGGAACCCCCGTGGGAACCTGTCGCCGAGCCCGAGCCCGAGCCCGAGCCCGAGCCTGTCGCCGAGCCGGAGCCGTGGGCCGAGCCGTCCCGCGCGCCCGTCGCCGAGCCCGAACCGGTCGCCGAGCCCGAGCCGTGGGTCGAGCCTGAGCCGTGGGTCGAGCCCGAGCCGTGGGTCGAGCCGTCCCCCGAGCCCGAGTCGGTGGCCGAGCCCGAGCCGTGGGTCGAACCCGCGCCGGTCTCCGAGCCCCAGCCGTGGGTCGAGCCGTGGGTCGAGCCGTCGCCCGAGCCGGTCGCCGAGCCCGAGCCGTGGGTCGAGCCGTCCCCCGCGCCCGTCCCCGAGCCCGAACCGGTCGCCGAGCTCGAACCGGTCGCCGAGTCCGAACCCGTCGCCGAGCCCGAATCTTGGATCGAGCCTGCTCCAGTCGCCGAGCCTGCCCCGGTCGCCGAGCCTGGATCGTGGATCGAGCCGGGACCCGTCGCCGCGCCCGAACCCGGGATCGAGCCCGAACCTGTCGCCGAGCCCGAATCTTGGATCGAGCCTGCTCCAGTCGCGGAGCCAGAGCCCGAGCCGGAACTAGCCATCGAGCATGAATCGTGGATCGAGCCGGGACCCGTCGCCGAGCCCGAGCCGTGGGTCGAGCCCGAACCCGCTATCGAGCCCGAGCCGTGGGTTGAGCCAGAACCCGCTGTCGAGCCATGGATCGAGCCCGCCCTGGTCGCGGAGGCGCTGCCCGTCGCCGAGCTCGAGTCCGCACCGGTCTTCGAGCCGGAGCCACGACCCGTCGGCGAGCCCGAGCCCCTGTTCGAGCCCGAACCGCCCGCCGAGCCCGAACAGACGGCCGAGCCGGAACCCTGGGTCGAGCCCGAACTCACCCCGGAGCCGGCGCTCCTGCCGTGGATCGAGCCGGAGCCTGTCGCCGAGCGCGCACCCGAGCCTGAACCCGGCGCCGAACCGGGCGCCGAACCCGGCGCCGAACCCGAACCACGGATCGAGGCCGAACCCGTTGGCGAGCCGGATCCAGAGTCAGTCGCCGAGTCCGAACCCCGGATCGAGCCTGCGCTGATCGCCGAGCCGGAGCCCGTCGCCGAGCCCGAGGCCGAACCGATCGTCGCGCCTGAACCCTGGATCGAGCCCGCGGCCGAGCCGGAGCCCGTCGCCGAGCCCCAGCCCGTCGCCGAGCCCGAACCGATCGCCGAGCCGGAGCCCGTCGCCGAGCCCGAGCCCGTCGCCGAGCCCGAAGCGATCGCCGAGTCCGAACCCCGGATCGAGCCTGCGCTGATCGCCGAGCCGGAGCCCGTCGCCGAGCCCGAGGCCGAACCGATCGTCGCGCCTGAACCCTGGATCGAGCCCACGCCTGAGCCGGAGCTCGTCGCCGAGCCCGAACCGATCGCCGAGCCGGAACCCGTCGCCGAGCCCGAACCCGTCGCCGAGCCCGTCGCGGCGCCCGAGCCTGAAGCCGTCGCGGCGCCCGAGCCCGAACCGGTCGCCGAGCCCGAACCGATCGCCGAGCCCGAGCCCGAGCCGATCGCCGAGCCCGAGCCCGAGCCGGTCGCCGAGCGCGCGGCCGAGCCGGTCGCCCAGCCCGAGCCAGCGCTCGAAGCAGAGCAGGACCTCACGCCCGAATTCGAGCATGGAGCGGAAGCCGAACCCGAAGTCGTTGTCGACTGGGCTCCCGAGGCCACGGAGGCTGAGGTCTTCGAGCCGGGACCCGACGCTGAGCCAGTTCCCGATCGCCAGATCGTTGGTGATGGTCTCGCCGAGCTCACCGCGGCGCCCGAAGTCGAGCGAGCAGCCGAGGTGCTCGAGGTCGCAGCGCCGCCCGTCCCGGAACTCGAACCCGAACCAGAGCCGGTGCTCGAGGCTGAGCCGGTCACCGAACCTGGACCAGATGGCGAGGCGCACGTCGATGGCGTGGTCGAGCCCGAGTCCTGGCCGTCACTGGGCACGGTGGTCGATCTCGACGACTTGCCCCTTGCGCTCGCGCAACCCGCCTTCGATGAGGCCGGCCCGGCGACCGTGGTCGATGAGCTGCCTCTGCAGGAGGTCGAGATCGTCGAGGGACCGACCACAGAGGCGGGGTCCGAAGAGAAGCCCAAGCGACGTCGTCGAGCGGGTATCTTCCAGCCGTCGCCCGCGCCAATCGCGGAGCCGACTGGGTCGACCGTGGTCCCGTGGCCTGAAGCCGACCTCGGGGTGGTTCCCGTCTCCGAGCCCGAGCCGATCGCCGAGCCCGAGCCGATCGCCGAGCCCGTCGCGGCGCCCGAGCCCGAACCGGTCGCCGAGCCCGAGCCTGTCGCCGAGCCCGAGCCTGTCGCCGAGCCCGAGCCGGTCGCCGAGCCCGAAGCCGTCGCCGAGCCCGAAGCCGTCGCCGAGCCCGAGCCGGTCGCCGAGCCCGAACCGGTCGCCGAGCCCGAGCCGGTCGCCGAGCCCGAGCCGGTCGCCGAGCCCGAA
>DASXVG010000124.1:0-15588 GCA_036504355.1 Candidatus Limnocylindrales bacterium | reverse complement strand
TGCTCCTCCGCGAGGTCGGACGCCTCTGCCTCTGCGGCAGCGAAGTCGGCGGCGAGGAGGGCCGGGCGATCCACCCCGGACACGCCGATGCGCCACGCGATGTCGTCCTCGGACAGCTCCGGGACCGGCGTGGAGGCGGCGACGATGGCGGCGTCCTGCGCCTCGCGACGGCGTCGCGCAAGGAAATTGATGATCGCGATCGCCACGATGACGATGACGACGATCAGCAGGATCGGCAGCAGATCGGGCATGACACCTCGGACCGTGGCGCAGACGCACCGGCAGGCGGGATGCTAGCACCGGAGGTCCGCCCGGCACCCCGGACGAATCTCCTATCGCGGTGGCGGCCGCAACCTGGGGCGGTCAGCCGGCCTTCGGGGGCGCGCCCGGGTCCGGGTGGGTCATCTCGTACGTCTCGGCCTCCAGCGCGTCGCCGGACGCCCCCCGCGTGACGAAGAACAGGACGAGGCCGGAGAGGAGGACGAGTCCCATGAACGCATACAGCTGGCCCGTCCCCGACAACACGAACGAGAGCAGCGCGAGCACGATGCAGATGCCGTAGATCACGAGGACCGTGCGGGCGTGGGACAGCCCGAGGTCCAGCAGCCGGTGGTGGATGTGGCCGCGATCCGGGGTGAACGGGGAGCTCCTGGAGGCCAGGCGCCGGACGATGATCCAGAAGGTGTCGATGATCGGCACGCCGAGGACGAGCAGCGCGACGGCGACCTTCGCGGTGCCGAGGACCGCGAGCACGGCAAGGGTGTAGCCCACGAACATGACGCCGCTGGTGCCGATGAAGATCGTGGCCGGGTGGAAGTTCCAGCGCAGGAACCCGAGCAGGGAGCCCGCCAGGGCGAAGCACAGGACGGCGATGAACGGCTGGGAGATCGTCACCGTGAGGGAGATCAGCCCCAGCGTGACGGCGGCGATGAGGGCGATCCCCGACGACAGCCCGTCCAGCCCGTCGATGAAGTTGATGCTGTTGATCATCCCCACGATCCAGATCATCGTGAACCCGACCGCGAACGGCCCCTGGAGCACGATCGACCCCGACCCGAGCGGGTTGTTGAGGAACGTGACCGTGATCCCGGCAGCGATCGCGAGGAGCGCCAGGGCGACCTGACCCAGCAGCTGCCAGCGCGCCCGGAGCTGGTAGTAGTCGTCGAGGAAGCCGATCACCGTCGCCACGGCCCCGCCCACCAGGAGGCCCGCGAGCTCCTGGGGCGAGATCGTGAACGGGATCTTCACGACCTGCAGCCGGTCGTTGACCAGGAGCGCCGCGATCGCGACCGCGAGGAACGAGAGCGCGACCGCGATGCCACCGCCCCGCGGGACCGGGCTCCTGTTGACTCGGCGGTGGTTGGGGGCATCGACGGTCTGCAGCCGGATCGCGAGGCGCCGGACGAGCGGCGTCAGCCCGACGGTGAGGACCATCGCGATCACGAACGTCACGATGAGGAGCGGGAGCACCTCACCGAACGTCGGGATCAGGCGCATGGGGCGGTCAGTCGACGTCCCGCGGGAGTCCCGGCACGGGGAAGCCGGCGACCAGCTCCCGGACCTCGGCCCGGATCCGGTCGTGGACGGCGGCGTCCTCGCGGCCCCGGATCGCGTCCACGATCATCCGCCCCACCTGGCGCATCTCCGCGGGGCCGAAGCCGCGCGTGGTCGTGGCCGGCGTGCCGATCCGGATGCCGCTCGCGATGTTGGGCGGGTTCACGTCGAACGGGATCGCGTTCTTGTTGACGGTGATGCCCACGTCGTCGAGGAGCGCCTCCGCCTCGCGCCCGGTCACGCCGAGCGGGGTCACGTCCACCAGCGCCAGGTGGTTGTCCGTGCCCCCGGAGATCAGCCGGGCGCCGGCATCCGCCACCGTCCCCGCGAGGACCGTCGCGTTCTCGATCGTGCGTGCCTGGTCCCGCCGGAAGTCGTCGGTCATCGCGAGCTGGAACGCGACGGCCTTGGCGGCGATCACGTGCATCAGCGGACCGCCCTGGATGCCCGGGAAGACGCTCTTGTCGATCGCCTGCGCGAGCGTGTTCTTGCCCAGGGCCGGAAAGTCCGCGCGGTCGACGCCGTCTGGCAGGTCCGCGCGGGCGAACACGATGCCGCCGCGGGGGCCACGGAGCGTCTTGTGCGTGGTCGTGCTCACGAGGTCGGCGTGCGGGAACGGGCTGGGGTGGAGACCCGCGGCGACGAGCCCGGCGACGTGGGCCATGTCCACGAACAGGAGCGCCCCGACGCCATGGGCGATCGCGGCCATCCGCTCGAAGTCCCACGTCCGCGGGTAGGCGCTCGCGCCCGCCACGAGCACCTTGGGCCGGACCTCGGCCGCCTGCGCCTCGAGCGCGTCGTAGTCGATGGTCTCGGTCTCGCGGGTCACGCCGTACGCGTGGACCTCGTACAGGCGGCCGCTGAAGTTGACCGGAGAGCCGTGGGTCAGGTGCCCGCCGTGGGCGAGACTCATGCCCAGGATCCGGTCCCCCGGCCGCAGCACGGAGAAGTAGGCGGCCATGTTCGCCTGGGCTCCCGAGTGCGGCTGCACGTTGACGTGGTCCGACCCCGGGAACAGGCGGAGCGCCCGCTCGCGCGCGAGGTGCTCGGCGATGTCCACGTACTCGCAGCCGCCGTAATAGCGCTTGCCGGGCAGGCCCTCGGCGTACTTGTTCGTGAGCCACGAGCCCTGGGCCTCGTTGACCGCCGCGTACGTGTAGTTCTCGCTGGCAATCAGCTCGATCTTGTCGGTCTGGCGGTGGCGCTCGGACTCCATGGCGGCCCACACCTCGGGGTCCACCTCCGCGATCGACGCCCATGCGGCAGTCGGAACGGCGGCAATGGGCACGGCGAGGACCTCCTGTGGGGCGCGGGCTGGCGCGGCCATTGTCCCATGGGACTGCCGGACGCGACGCGTGCGTCACGCGCCGCCGGGACTCGGGCGATCGGGCCACCGGGCGACCGGACCCCGGGGCGCTTGACCCGTTCACGCAGCACGGGCACCCTTGAACACCCTCCCCTTCCGCCGTCCGGCCGCACAGGTAGTCCGCTCCTCCCATGGCTCTCCGTCCCATCGCCGTGTCCGTGGTCCTCGCCGCGGCATTGCTCGGCACGAACGTCCTCCACGACGGTGGTGCGGCGGTGCTCGACGGGCCGATCAGCGCGGTGACGGGCCCGGTGCCTTCGAGCGGCGCGACCCCCGGCTCACCGGACGGGTCCGGAGGCCCGGCAACGTCGCCCGGCGCGGCACCCGGCGGTTCCCCGGCGCCCGGGGCGAGCGCGCCGGCCACGCAACCCTCGCCGCCCCCGCCGGGCGGGCCCGTGACGATGCCCGTCGGACCGGTCAGCGCGGCCGACGTGTTCCGGGTCTGGGAGCATGGGCCGAGGACCGCGAAGCTGGTGGCGCTCACGTTCGACGACGGCTGGAACCTCCGCGATCTGCGTGGGATCGTCGCGATCCTCAAGGCGAAGCAGGCGCCCGCCACGTTCTTCCCCGTGGGCAGGGCCGTGCTGCGGCACCCCGAGACGTGGAAGCAGATCGCGGCGGCCGGGTTCCCGATCGGCAACCACAGCTGGAACCACGACGACCTGTCTCGCGGCCCCGCCTCCAAGGCGCTCAAGGACATGAACCGGGCGACGCAGGCCATCGAGCGCACGGCCGGGGTCCGGCTGTTCCCGGCGATCCGGCCGCCCTTCGGCACCTACGACGCGAGCTTCATGCAGGCGGCGCAGGAGGCCGGCATGCGGGCGGTGATCATGTGGGACGTCGACACCCGCGACTGGAGCGGGGTCCGTGCACCGATCGTGGTCCGGGAGGCCCTCACCGCGCAACGTGGCTCGATCATCGTGATGCACACGGACAAGACGAACACCGTGCACGCGCTGCCGAAGATCATCGACCGCCTGCGCGCGAAGGGCTACACGCTGGTGACCGTGGGGCAGCTGATCGGCCTGCCGGGTACGGTCCCGGTGTTCATGGACCGCGAGCAGCGCGAGTTCCAGAAGGGACGCTAGCCCGCTCAGCGGTCGAGGAGCGGCGAGCCCACGGGTCGGCTCACGCTCGTGCCGCCGCCGCCTGCGCGGCCCGAAGCGCCACCTGGATCGCGGCCGTTTCGGCCGCCAGGCGGGCCATGTTCGCGGCAGCCTCGTCCGGCGACGCCAGGATCAGCTGCTCGATGAGGGCCGCGCTCCCGTCCTCGGCCACCGGACCCGCGATGTAGCGGCCCGCCAGCCGCACCGCCGTCGGCGCCGTGCCCATCGCCGCCCCGTGGCCCGCGTCGCCGATCATCTCGAGGTCGTTGAACGCGTCGCCGATCGTCATCACCTGGGCCATCGGGATGTGCGCGCGATGGGCGAGCCACGCGACGGCCTTGCCCTTCGAGACCCCGGGCGCGACGAACTCCAGGAAGCGGGGGTGCGAGAGCGTCGCATCGGCTCGGCCGGCGAAGTACGCCTGCGCCACGGGATAGAGCTCGCGCGGTCGGGGTGGCTCGCCCACCGAGATCACCTTGGTCATGGGCCGGTCGATCGCCGTCGCGAGGTCCGGGACGATCTCGGCATCCGGGCCCAGGTACCCCGAGTAGTCCTCGAACGATGGGTCGTCGCGCCACACGATGATGTGCTCACGGTCGTGGACGTGGGGGTCGAGGCCGTTGGACCGGCACCACTCGATCGCTTCGCGCACGATCGCGGGCGCGAGGGGCTCGTGGTGGAGGACGCGCCCGACCCGGCCGCGCAGCACCGGCGGGCCATCGTCGGGCGGCGGCGGCTCGCGCCGTGCGGGCATCGCGCGGACGATGGCGCCCTGGTGGCCGACGATCGGCTCGCTGAGCCCCAACCGGTTCGCGTACATCACCGCCGAGGACGGCATCCGGCCGGTGGCCAGCGACACCCGGACCCCGCGCTCGACCGCCCCGCGGATCGCGGCGATCGTGCGGTCCGAGATCCGGAAGTCGTGGCCGACCAGGGTGCCGTCGATGTCGAGCGCCAGCAGCCGGATCGGCAGCCGCGGCTCGGGCCGTGCCGCCGGCCGGTAGTTCCTCATGCGCCCAGCACGCGCCGGGTCACGGGCGCACGCCCGGGTCCGCGGGCTCGACGCGGGCCAGACGGGGCAGCCCGGCGAGGTCGTCCGTCACGCGGCAGCGCCAGCCGGGGAGTCGGGCCGAGACCTCGTGCGCGATCGCCTCGCCGTGCCCCGCCCCGATCTCGAGGAACGCGACCCCGTCCGTCGCCAGCGTCCGGGGCAGCGCGTCCAGCAGCCGGCGCACCACGTCCAGGCCGTCAGGCCCGCCATCCAGCGCCAGCGCGGGCTCGAACGAGAGCTCGCGCGCGAGGCCCGCGATGTCGCCCGTGGGCACGTACGGCAGGTTCGCGCACACGACGGTGTACGGCGGATCGACGTGGTACGGCAGGAGGTCCGCGGCCATGAACACCATCCGGTCCGCCACGCCGTGACCCACGGCGTTCTCGCGGGCGAGCTGGAGCGCGTCCTCGGACACGTCGATCGCGATCACCAGCACCTCGTCGGCCATCTTCCGGCGGCGGAGCGCGGCAAGCAGCGACACCGCGATCGCGCCCGTCCCCGTCCCCACGTCGGCGATCCGCAGCGCGGGCACGCCCATGACCCGGGGCGTCGCGGCGAGGCGGGCGGCGACCTCCTCGAGCGCCGCGTCCACCAGCAGCTCCGTCTCCGGGCGGGGGATGAGCGCGCGCGAGTCGGTGGCGAACGCGAGCCCGTGGAACTCACGGAAGCCCCGGATGTACGCGACCGGCTCGCCGCGTTCGCGTCGCGTCACGGACGCCTCGAACGTCTCCCGCGCCCCGTCCCCGACCGGCGCCTCCGGGTAGGCGAGCAGGCCGGCCCGATCGACGTGCAGCGCCTGCGCGAGGAGGAGCTCGGCGTCGAGGCGCGGCGCATCCACGCCGGCGGCGGCCAGCCGGTCCGCGGCGAGGGACACGAGCTCGGAGACGGTGAACGCGGTTGGCATGGACGCTACATCCGGATCGTGACGGACAGGTCCTGGCTCTTGCGGATGACCTCGGCCGACGTCCCGCCACGCCATCGATGGAACAGCAGGTCCACGTCCGCGTCACCCACCCGAAGGTTCGTCACCGTGACCTTGGCCAGCCAGTCCGGCAGCTCGGGCTGGGCGAGCTCCAGCTCGCCCGTGGCGGCGTGCGGCCGCAGGCCGAGCATCGTCTCGAGGAACAGGAACACCGACCCGGCCGCCCATGCCTGGGGCGAGCACGCGACGGGGTACGGGACCGGGACGTTGGACACCTCGCGATCGAAGCCGCAGAACAGCTCCGGGAGGCGGAACTCGGCGAAGTGCTGGCTCGCCTCGAAGACGCGGCCGCACAGCAGGTTGGCCTCCTCGTGGAAGCCGTAGCGCTTGAACCCGGCCGCGATGAGGCTGACGTCGTGCGGCCACACGGTCCCGGTGTGATAGCCGATCGGGTTGTACCCGACCTGCCCCGCGGCATAGGTGCGGATCCCCCAGCCGCTGAACATGTCCGGCGCCATGAGCCGCTGCACGACCTGCGCGGCGCGGTCGGGGCCCACGATGCCGCTCCAGAGGCACTGGCCGGCGTTGCTGCCGATCGCGTCCATCCGCCGCTTGTCACCGTCGAGCGCCATCGCGTAGAACGCCTGCTCCTCGGACCAGAACGCGGCCTCGAACCGTGCCTGGAGCGCGTCCGCCTCCCTGGTGAGCCGCGCCGCCAGCCGCTGCTCGCCGCGCATCGTCGCGAGCCCCGCCATCCGGCGCTTGGCGTCGTACACGTAGCCCTGGACCTCGGCCAGCGCGATCGGCGCGTGCGCCAGGCCGCCCTTGCGGTCGCGGATCCCGTCCGACGAGTCCTTCCAGCCCTGGTTGAGCAAGCCCCGCGGCGACCGCCGCTCGTACTCGACGAACCCGTCGCCGTCGCGGTCGCCGTAGCGGTCGATCCAGTCGAGCGCGCGGAGCGCGTTCGGCCACAGCTTGTCGACGAGGCCCCGATAGCCCGTCCAGTCGTAGGTCGCCCCGAGGAGGATCAGCCACAGCGGGGTCGCGTCGACGGTCCCGTAGTAGGGGCGGTGGGGCGTCTCGCCGTTGCGCGCCATCTCGCCGGTGCGGAGCTCGTGCAGGATCTTGCCCGGCTCCATGTCCCGGTCCGGGTCATCCTCGGTCGCCTGGAACGCGGCCAGCGTCTCGAGCGCCTCGACCGCGATCTGCGGCCGCACGGCGAGCGACTGGAACGCGCTGATCAGGGAGTCGCGGCCGAACAGCGTGGTGAACCAGGGCACGCCTGCGGCGAGGTACCGCTCGTCGGGTCGTGGGCCGTCGTTGACGAGCAGCCGGAGGTCGCTCGCCGACCGCGCGATCGCGAGGTTGAACAGCTCGTTGTCCGTCCGGATCTGCGCGAAGCCCTTGTTCCACGCGCGGTAGGAGGCCGTGACGCGGTCCTCGTCCACGAGCGGCCGCTCCGGGAACAGGGCGTCGGCAGCGTCCTCGTGGCCGTGCGCGGGCGAGGGTCGTTCCGTCGTCCAGGCCAGCCAGCGCAGCTCGCGCGCCTCGCCGCTTGCGAGCTCCCAGTGCCACGACAGGCGGATCCAGCCCGCATTCGCGGACCCCGCGACGTCCGGGTCGACCGGTCCCTTCTCCACGCTGGGCTCGCTGAACGCAAGATGGGTGGCCATCCGCACGCCGTCGAGGCCGTCATAGCGGAACGTGACGCGGTCCTGCCGGAGCGCGATCGGCAGCTGCACGCCACGCGCCGGCCGTGTCGAGCCGCGGACCTCGAAGATGTCCGCCGCATCGGCCGCGAGCTCGAGCTCGAGGTCAACCTCGCGCGGCTCCTCCTCGTAGTTGACGACCTGGACGCGCTCCTCGAGGAGCGACCCCGTGAGCAGCCGATGGCGACCGATGCCCAGCTTCTGGCTCGCGATCGTGTCCTCGGGGCGGACCTTGTCCTCCATGTTCCGTTCGATGCGCGGGTTCGTGAGCTGGATCGCGCCGTGGTAGTTGCCGCCGGCGCTCGCCTGCAGCAGGACCGGCCGCTGCCCGTTGACCCGGAGGATCGAGCACGACAGCCGCCGGGTGTCGCCCTCGTACAGCCCGAGCCCGCGCGAGTCCGGGTGTACGTCGCCGAACCCGTCGGTCAGCAGGTACAGGTTGCCCTGCTTGAGGACCTGGACCGAGCCGAGGTCGGTCGCCTTGACGATCGGACGGACGACGGGCTCGAGGAACGTGGTCCCCTCAGGGCTTGACGGGGGCGCCGGGGGCTGGGCCATCGTCGGTCTCCGTGAGGTGGCGAAGGCGATCGGCCTGGTCCGCCATGACGAGCGCGTCGATGAGCGGATCGAGCTGGCCTTCGAGGACGCCGGGCACGTTGTGGATCGTGGCGCCGATCCGGTGGTCGGTGACCCGGTTGTCGGGGAAGTTGTAGGTCCGGATCTTCTCCGAGCGGTCGCCCGCCTGGACCATCGTCTTGCGGGCCGCGGAGTCGCGCTCGCGCTGCTTCGCGACCTCGAGGTCCCAGAGCCGGCTGCGCAGGACCGCCATCGCCTTGGCCTTGTTCTTATGCTGGCTCTTCTCGTCCTGGATCTCGACGACGAGCCCCGACGGGAGGTGCGTGATACGGACGGCGGAGTCCGTCGTGTTGACGGACTGGCCGCCCGGCCCCGAGGCACGCTTGACCTCGATCCGGAGGTCGCGCTCCTCGTCGATCGAGACCTCGAGCTCGTCCGCCTCGGGCAGGACGATGACGGTCGCCGTGCTGGTGTGGATCCGGCCGCTCGACTCCGTCGACGGGACGCGCTGGACTCGGTGGACGCCGCCCTCGAACTTGAACCGGCTGTACGCGCCGTCGCCCGCGATCTCGAGGATCGCCTCCTTGATCCCGCCGATTCCGGTCTCGTTGGCGGTCATGACATCGACCGCGAACCGGTGCTCCTGCGCGTAGCGCATGTACATGCGCAGGAGCTCGTTCGCGAACAGGGCCGCCTCCTCGCCACCGGCGCCGGCCCGGATCTCGACGATGACGTTCCGGTCATCGTTGGGGTCGCGCGGGATGAGCGAGACCTTGAGGGTCTCGACGAGGTCCGTCTCGCGGGCCTCGAGCGTCGAGATCTCTTCCGCGACCATCGCCTTCATCTCGTCGTCGTTCTCGTGCTCGCGCATCTGGCGCGCCCCGGCGAGCTGGGCGCGGACCTCGTTGAGCTCGCGGAACGCCTCGACGACCGGCTCGAGCCTCGAGAGCTCGCGGCCGAGCGTGCGCAGCTTGTTGGGGTCCGTGAGGACCTCCGAGGTGCCGAGCTGCGCGGTGACGTCGTCATACTGGCGGGCGAGGTCCGCGAGCTTGCCGTCGAGGCCGGTCTCGGTCATCCGTCTGGGGTCCGGTCAGCCGGCGATCGGCGGGTCCGCGGAGACGGGGGCCGCCTCGTCGGCGTCGGCGTCGGCCATCGCGCGGACGGCGGCCGCCGTCTCGCCTGGCTCGGGCATCAGGTCGCGCGGCAGGTCGAGCCCGTTGGGCGGGATCGGCTCGCCGTCGGCGCGCAGGGTCTCCTCCATCGCGACGATCGCGACCTCGATCATGTCGTCCGTCGGCTGCTTGGTCGTGATCATCTGGACGAGGATCCCGGGCCACATGACGACCCTGACGATCGGGTTGCTCCGATGGCGCGCGCCGAGCCGGAGCAGCTCGTAGCCCACGGCCGCGATGACCGGGATGAGCAGGATGCGACTGCCGACCATGACCAGGGGGCTCTGGCGGCCGACGAGGCTGAACGCCAGGATCGAGAGCAGGATCACGACGACGAGGAACTCGGTGCCGCAGCGCGGGTGGGCCGTGGGAAAGCGGCGGATCTCCTCGGGCACGAGCGGCTTGTCGGCCTCGAGCGCGTGGATCGTCATGTGCTCGGCGCCGTGGTACTGGAACACGCGGTGGATGTCCGGGGTGCGGCTGATCAGGGCGAGATAGCCGATGAAGATGACGATCCGGACGAGCCCCTCGACGAAGTGCTGGACGAGGTCGTTCTCGATGTTGCCGGCCGTGAACGTGGCCACCACGAGCGGCAGGATGAAGAACAGGCCGATACCGAGGATCGCGGTGATGCCGAGCATGATCGCGACCGAGCCCTTGCCGATCTCGACACCCTCGTCCTCGGCCTGGAGCCCGGCGCTGCGGATGAGCCAGCGGGTGCCCATGACGAGCGTCTCGTACAGCACGACGAGCCCGCGCACGAACGGCCACCTGGCCGCGGGCCTGCCCCGGAAGCCGTTCTCCAGCTGTTCCGTGGCATAGACGATGCGGCCGTCGGGATGACGGAGGGCGACGGCGACGGCATCGCGGCCGCGCATCATGACGCCCTCGATGAGCGCCTGGCCGCCGTAGGTGAAGCGGGGCATTGGCAGAGTCTACCGGGTGCGGTGCGGGCGGCCGGTCCATGCGGGCCGTCGATCGCCGCCTCGTTCGGGCGACGTTCGCGGCTCGTCGCGCCTCGTCGCGCGTCCTCGCGCGTCCTGCTCGCCCGTTGCGCCCCACCTACCACTGGAGGGAGTGCTGTCTCGGCCGGGGCGTCGGATGCCGTTCGGATACGTGTGAGGGTGGTAGGCGAGGACGCTGGAGGGTTGCCGGCCCAGGTACCACTCCCCCGGCTGGTAGGTGCACTGCTGTCCGGGCACAACCGGGATACGTGCCGGCGCCGGGCACTCCCCGTGACGGCACGCTCGCACGTTCGGCCCCATACTCGGGCCGATGCGCCTGGAACTGACGAAGCGCGGCGACTACGCCGTGCGCGCGATGCTCGCTCTCGCCCGCGGCGCGGGTAACGGCCTGCTGTCTGCGCGCCGGATCTCGGACGCGATGGGCATCCCCGTCCGGTTCCTGCCCCAGGTCCTCGGCGACCTGCAGCGCGCTCACCTCATCGAGGCTGCGCCCGGACGTTCGGGCGGCTACCGCCTGGCGCGGCCATCCGCGGAGATCAGCCTGCTCGACGTTATCGAGGCGGTCGAGGGCGACAGCCGTCGCCGCACCTGCGTCCTCCGCGGCGGCCCGTGTGGCGTCGACGGCTCGTGTGACGTCCACGACGTGTTCTTCCAGGGCCAGGAAGCGCTCCGGGGCACGTTCGCGAGCGCGAGCCTCGCGGAGCTCGCGGCCCCGGCCACCGTCCACGCGCTGGAGCTCACGACCGGCTGACGCGCCCCGCGGCACCACCGGCAGCGTCGTTCGTGGCACGAACCCGGAGTGCCACCACCGCGAGCGCGGCGCTCGCGACGACGACAACGACGATGAGCCCGAGACCCGCCCCAGCGAGGGCGGGGATCTCCGCCGGCCATCCGATCGCGAGCAGCAGCACGCCGAGATTGAAGGCGCCCACCCGTGCCGGTGCCGCGCGACCGAGGATCCGGCGCTGGGCGGCGTGCTCGGGCGGACCGCCCGGGCCGATCGACGGCAGCAGGTGCGTCCACGACGCGATCAGCACCCCGACGACCCAGCCGACGGCAAGCGGCGCCCCCACGAGCGGCGTGGACCAGGCGTCGGGCGCGAGGCCCAGCGCGAACGCCATGACCCGCAACGACGCGAACGTGATCCCGACGACGAACCACGCGACGCCCGCGAGCAGGCCGACCTCCGCGACCAGGTGCCACCCGGGGTCCGTCGTCCATCGTCCGCGAGCCCGGGCGTCGCGTGCCGCCTCGAGCATGAGCGCCCCCGCCCCGATCACCGTCAGCGCCGCGCCGCCTCCCGCGACGGCGCCCCACCCGAGCGCGAGCCCGGCGACCACCACCGGTGACCCCATCGCGAGCGCCAGCACCGCGAGGATCGCCGAGCGCCGCGGCACGATCCGCGTCCCGAGGACGGTCGGCAGGAAATGGAGCAGCGTCGCGACGATGACGACGGACACGAACCCCACGAGATTCGTCCACGCATGTGCCGGCCGGAGTGCGCCCCACCGCTCCAGCACCGGCGCCCAGCCCGCGGCCGCGAGCGTCCCCAGCGTCGCCCCGACGGCCACGTTGACGAGCGCGAGCGTGTATCCCAGCGTCACGACCGGTCGCCGGACCATGAGCCCGGCGCGCCCGGACCCGCGGACGGCGAGCGCCGTCACGCCGATCCCCGCCACGTAGACCAGCCCGCCGATCGCCGGCAGCCATCCGAGCGACGGCAGGATGCCCCGGACCGCCACGAGCAGCGCCCCGATCGCCACCAGGGCCACGGCACCCGCCCGTATCCGCACCACCGCCGGGTGACCTGCGGCGAGCGCCGCAACGAAGAACGGCATGACCCCCGCGATCGCGGAGGTCGCTCCCCCGGCGAGCGCGAGGTGGAGCGGCAGCCACGGCGAGACACCGGGTCCGAGCAGCGGGCGCGCGACGGCAGCCAGCCCCGCGAGCGCGAGGAACGCCGCGGCGATCACGACCGAGGCGACGGCGACGCGGCGGTCGTCCGCGCGGCGCGGACCGGGGCGGAACGGCGGTGCACCGCCAAGGTCCACGGGCACGGGAGTGCCGTCGGGTCGCGCCATGGAGCGTGAAGGGGCCGGGCGGCCCCCGAGATTCGGGTCGCTTGTCATCTGCACAAATACATACTAACTTGGTGATAGTTACAGCGTCACCAGGAGCGGCGCCCGAGGATCGAGCGCCTGGCCCGGGGATGGTGACCCGGACGGGGAGTTCCGGACCACGGAGAAAGGGACGACATGGACCGCACCCGACGCATCATCGCCGCGACAGGCCTCCTCGCACTGGCCGTCGCCGCATGCAGCAGCCCCGCCGCGCCGAACTGGACGTTCGCAGCGGCGAAGGACGCGGCCGCCCAGCCGATCGCGAGCGCGAGCGCGGCACCGGCCGTCGCAGCCGCCACCGACGCCATCGCGATCGAGGCCTTCGACCTCGGCTTCAAGCCGGCCGCCGTCCAGGTCCCCGCCGCGGGCACGTACCCGGTCACGTTCACCAACACCGGCAGCACGCTCCACGACATCACGTTCGCGGACGGCACCTCGCTCAAGGCCGAGGGCGGCCAGACCGCCACCGGCACCGTCACCGTCCCGGCCGAGGGTCTGTCGTTCATCTGCTCCATCCCGGGTCACGCCGACGCCGGGATGAAGGGCCAGGTGACGGTGGGCAGCGGCATGGCGATGGGCGAGACGCCCGCTGCCAGCCCCGCGGCATCGGCCGGCGCGGGCACCGCCTCCGCCCCGGTGGCGGACCCGAACGCCCCCAAGTACACCCTCTACGACCCCAAGGCGCCCAAGCTCCTCGAGGGCACGGTGCACGACATCGACCTGCCGATCATCGAGAAGGACATCACGGTTGCCGAGGGCTTCGTCGTCCATGCCTGGACGTTCGGGGGCACCGTTCCCGGCCCCACGATCCGCGTCCACCTGGGCGACACGGTGAAGGTCCACCTGACCAACCAGGGGCAGATGAGCCACTCCATCGACTTCCACGCGAGCCAGACCGCGATGAATCACCAGATGGTGGAGATCAAGCCCGGCGCGACGTTCACGTACACCTTCACCGCCGACTACGCCGGCGTGTGGATGTACCACTGCGGCACCGCGCCGACCCTCCATCACATCGCGAACGGCATGTTCGGGATGGTCATCGTGGAGCCCAAGGGCGGCCTGCCCAAGGTCGACGACGAGTTCGCCTTCGTGCAGAGCGAGTGGTACCTCGGCGCGCAGGGTCAGCCCGTCGACTACGCCAAGGCCAACCAGACGGCCCCGAGCCCGGACTTCGTCGTCTTCAACGGGGTCGCGAACCAGTACAAGGACAACCCGATCCAGGTGAAGGCCGGCGGGCGGACCCGGGTGTTCGTGCTCGACGCGGGACCCAACACTGACAGCTCGTTCCACGTCGTCGGCACGATCTTCGACACCGTGCACAAGGAAGGCGTCAGCCTCCTCAAGGGCAACGAGGGCGGCTGGGGCGCGCAGGCCGTGGACCTCTCCCCCGCCCAGGGCGCGATCATCGAGTTCACGCCCACCGAGGACGGGATGTACCCCTTCGTCACCCACGCGTTCAACTTCGTGACGCACGGCGCCATCGGGATCTTCTCGGCCGGCGACGGCGACCCGTTGAACTGAGGGCACACCGGCCGGGCCCCCTCCGGCCGGTTCACCGCGGGCCGCGCCCCCTGCGGCCCATCTCGCTTCTCCCCTCTCCGCCGGCGGCCGTTTCCCCGAACGGTCGCCGGCTCCTCGATTTCGCGGGCGCGGCGCGACCGCTCAGCGGCGGAGCGAGTCGTCGATCCGCGGCTCGGGACCGCGCCACAGCGTGAGCTCCTCGGTCTGGAGCCGGCCGAAGTGGTTGAGGAAATGCGCGCCGAACCGCTCCAGCACAACGCGCGCCCGGAGCATCGCGTCCCGGTCCGGGACATGGACGGCGACGACGCACCGTCCATCCTCGATCGCGCGCTCGTAGACGAGGAAGTCGGGGAGCTGGTCCATCGACATGAACTGGACCGCCCGGACGAGCCGCGAGAGGACGTTCGGCTTCGAGCCCAGCGTCGCGAGCTGGGCCCTGCCGTCCGTGCCCTGGAGCAGCCGGATGTCCGCCCGGGGGACCCCGCTCGCCGCGAGCGCCGCCACCGCCTCGCGAGCCTGCGCCTCGTCGTCGATGACGCCCAGCAGCCGGCGCGTGGGATAGGTGATCATCGCGCGCTTCGCCATCGTCAGATCGCCCCGCCGGCGGCGAGCGCCTCGATCTCGTCGGCTCGGTACCCCAGGCTCGCCAGGATCTCGCCCGCGTGCTCGCCCAGCAGCGGCGGCGCCGTCCGGATCGACGCCGGCGTTGCCTCGAGCTCGAACGCGAGGCCCGCCTGGCGGATCGTGCCGAGGACCGGGTGGGGCAGGTCCACGGTCATCGCGCGGGCCTGCGCCTGGGGTGTCGCGAACGCCGCCGCCACGTCGTTGATCGCGCCCGCGGGGATCTCCGCGTCGTCGAGCGCCGCGAGCCACGTGGCGGTCGGCCGGCCCAGGAACGCCGCGGCGAGCAGCGGCCGGAGCTGGGCGCGGTTCGTCACCCGTGCACCGTTCGTCGCGAACCGCGGATCCGCCGCCAGTCCGGCGAGCCCGAGCGTCTCGCACAGCCGCGGCCACTGGCGCTCGCTCGCGACCGCGAGGGCGAGCTCGCCGTCGGCCGTCACGAACGTCTCGTACGGGACGATGTTGGGATGGGCGCTGCCCAGTCGGCCCGGCGCCTGGCCCGTGACGAACGCGTTCTGGGCCTGGTTGACGAGCAGCGCGAGGGTGCTCTCGAGGAGGCTCACGTCGATCCGCTGGCCGCGGACGCCCGTCGCCGCTTCCGCGCGCTCCCGCCCGAGCAGCCCCGCGAGGATGCCGACCGCGGCGAACAGGCCCGTCGCGAGGTCGCTGATCGCGACGCCCACCTTGACCGGGCGTCCGCCCTCGTCGTCGGGCTGGCCCGTGATCGACATCAGCCCGCCGACCGCCTGCGCGATGAAGTCGTAGCCGGGCTTCGCTGCGTCGGGACCGGTGGGCCCGAACCCCGAGATCGCGAGATGGACGAGGTCCGGGTTGAGCTCCCGCAGGACGTGGTCATCGAAGCCGAGCCTCGCGAAGCCCCCGATCCTGTGGTTCTCGACGAG
>DASXVG010000123.1:0-22460 GCA_036504355.1 Candidatus Limnocylindrales bacterium | reverse complement strand
ACTGGGAGTTCGCCGTCTCTGCCGTTCGGCAGGTATTTGAGTTGCTCGTGAACGCGGAGCACATCGCCGCCCAGCCCGATCGCGCAGCCGCCACCCTTCGATACACCAAGTTTGGCTTGATGCAGATGGCGCGTCGCGAGCTGGCGAACATCGAGTACGACGAGAAGACGGGGCGACCCGTTGATGATGAGCGCAAGGCCTTCGTCCGCGAATTGCTCGAATCGGGGTTCGACGAGTTCAGGACCAAGAAGAAGAACGGCGAAGTGTGGTGGTCGGAGAGCTGGGCCGACAAGACGCTGAAACAGATGGTTGACCAGTCGAGTCGCGAGAACCGGCGCGACCAATATCGACTTCTGTTCTCGGCATGGTCGGACCAGACGCATGCGAGCCCATCCGTCCTGCTTCACACGATCTTCCCAGGCTTGGAAACCACGGAAGATGTGATCGCCCGCGATGAGGTTCGGATCGCAGAGACGGTTAGCAGCGCCGTGACCCACTTCATCGATTTATGGCTTGCCCTCCCTGCCATGCCCCCTCCTGATCCCGAGGCGATGCAGGGCTGGTTTGAACGCTTGCTCGCGGACGCGAAGAAGTACGGTGCTCCCTCCCCAATCGAGACGCCGCCCCCTCGGAGCGCGGACTCATCCGAGACGGAGTAGCAGCGGCGTTTCCACGCCGGCCGATCCCTGCGGTGGTACTTCATCGCGATGGGACAACCTCGTCAACATCGGCGGCTGGCTGGCGGTCAACGACTGGGACACGTTCGAGGAGCTGCGCAACCTGGTCGTGGTATTCGAGGGCCTCCACACGTACGGCGGCCTTGCAGGTCGCGACATGGAGGCGCTCGCGATCGGGATCGAGGAGGCGGTCCAGGACGAGCATGTCCGGTCCCGCGTCGGACAGGTCCGCTACCTCGGCGAGCTGCTGGAGCAGTGGGACATCCCGATCGTCAGGCCCATCGGCGGCCACGCGGTGTTCCTCGACGCGAAGCGCTTCTACCCGCACCTCTCGCAGGACGTGTTCCCGGGGCAGACGCTGGCGGCGCAGCTCTATCTCGACTCGGGGATCCGGTCGATGGAGCGGGGGATCGTGTCCGCCGGACGCGATCCGAAGACCGGCGACCACAAGCGCCCCAAGCTCGAGCTGACGCGGCTGACGATCCCGCGGCGCGTGTACACCCAGGCGCACATGGACGTCGTCGCCGAGTCGGTGAAGGCGTGCTACGACGCCCGTGAGGAGGCGCGCGGCCTCGAGATGGTCTACGAGCCCAGGTACCTGCGCTTCTTCCAGGCACGCTTCCGGCCGCTCTGAGCCCGGGACCGTCCCGTTCTGGGACCGACGCCCTGCCGGGTCGCGCGCCGGCGCCGTGCCGGGTCGCACGCGGGCTCTGCTTGACACGCCCCGCGTCCCGGCGCGCTAATGTCGGCCCGGGCCGCGCGCGGCGGCTCCCCGGGCCTGGAGGAACGGTTGCCCCATGACGGCCGACGCCGTGCTCCGATCCACGCGCGCCGGCGACGGCGGGCGCATCGTCGTGCTCACGCTCGCCCGGCCGGGCGCGCTCAACGCGATCGACAACGCCCTGCTCGCGGCGTTCCACGGGGCGCTCGACACGCTGGACGACCTGCTGGCCGTCGATCCGCTGGCGGTCCGTGCGGTCGTCGTGACGGGTGACGGCACCCGGGCGTTCTCCACCGGGATGGATCTCAAGGAGCGCGCGACGTTCGACGACGAGGCACTGCGCGCCCAGCGGCGCGAGATCGTCCGGCTCGTCACGCGCGTGCACGAGCTGCCGGTCCCGGCCGTGGCGGCGGTCGAGGGCTTCGTGCTCGCGGGCGGGTTCGAGCTCGCGCTCGCGTGCGATCTCATCGTCGCGTCCCGTGACGCGGTGTTCGGGCTCCCCGAGGTGGGGGTCGGCGTCTTCCCGGGCGGAGGCAGCACCCAGACGCTGACCTGGGCCGTGGGTCCGGCTCGGGCGCGGGACGTCATCCTCACCGGCCGCAGGCTCACCGCGGACGAGGCCGAGCGATGGGGGATCGTCGCCCGGGTCGTGGAGCCGGGCACGGCCGGCGAGGCGGCGACCTCGCTCGCGGAACGGATCGCAACCGGCGCCCCGATCGCCCTCCGGCAGGCCCGCCGGGCCATCGCCAGCGCCCATCGAGCGCTTGCCGATGGCGTTGCCGGCGAGAACGCCCTGTACGAGGAGGTGCTCGTGTCCGCCGATCGCCGAGAGGGCTTCGCCGCCTTCGCGGAGAAGCGCCCGCCCCGGTTCGAGGGCCGCTGAGATGCCGCTGATCGCGGAGCGGCCGCACGGGGCCGAGTGGGACGCGAACCGTGCGGCGAACCTCGCGCTCGTCGCCGAGCTTCGCGAACGCCTCGCGCTCGTACAGGGAGGCGGCGGTGCCGACGCCGTGGCGAAGCACCGCTCCCGCGGCAAGCTCCTCGCACGCGAGCGGATCGACCGCCTCCTGGACCCGGGAACGCCGTTCCTCGAGCTCAGCCCGCTCGCCGCGTGGGACCTGTATGACGGCGACGCGCCGTCCGCGGGGATCGTCACCGGGATCGGCGTCGTGGGCGGGCGCGAGGTCGCGGTCGTCGCCAACGACGCCACCGTCAAGGGCGGCACCTACTTCCCGATGACCGTCAAGAAGCACCTCCGGCTCCAGGAGATCGCGGCGGAGAACCGGCTGCCGTGCGTCTACCTCGTCGACAGCGGTGGCGCGTTCCTGCCGCTCCAGGACGAGGTCTTCCCAGACCGTGACCACTTCGGCCGGATCTTCTACAACCAGGCCAACCTGTCCGCGGCCGGCATCGCGCAGATCGCCGTGGTCATGGGCTCGTCCACCGCGGGCGGTGCCTACGTCCCCGCGATGAGCGACGAGACGGTCATCGTCAAGGGAACGGGCACCATCTTCATCGGTGGGCCGCCGCTGGTGAAGGCGGCGACGGGCGAGGAGGTCTCGGCGGAGGACCTCGGCGGCGCGGATGTCCACACCCGAGTCAGCGGGGTCGCGGACCACTTCGCCGACGACGACGAGCACGCGCTCGCGATCGCGCGCAGGATCCTGGCCAACGTCCCGGCCGTCCGGCCGACGCTCCCGTGGGAGGTGCTCCCCCCGCGCGAGCCGCTGTACGACCCGGCCGACCTGTACGGCATCGTGCCCGCGGACCTGCGGACGGCGTTCGACGTCCGCGACGTCATCGCGCGGATCGTGGACGGCTCCGAGCTCGACGAGTTCAAGGCGCGCTATGGCACGACCCTCGTGACCGGCTTCGCGCGCATCTTCGGCTACCCGGTCGGCATCATCGCCAACAACGGCATCCTGTTCTCCGAGTCGTCGCTCAAGGGCGCCCACTTCATCGAGCTGTGTGCGATGCGGCGGATCCCGCTCGTGTTCCTCCAGAACATCACCGGGTTCATGGTCGGCCGCGAGTCCGAGAATCGGGGCCTCGCGCGCGACGGCGCGAAGATGGTGATGGCGGTCGCGAACGCGCGGGTGCCCAAGTTCACGGTCGTCGTCGGCGGGTCGTTTGGCGCCGGCAACTACGGGATGGCGGGCCGGGCGTTCTCCCCGCGCCAGCTGTGGATGTGGCCGAACGCGCGGATCGGCGTCATGGGCGGGACCCAGGCGGCGTCGGTCCTGCTCCAGGTCCGCCTGGACAACCTCGCGCGCGACGGGAGGACCATGTCGCCCGAGGAGCAGGCCGCGTTCATGGCCCCGACGCTCGAGACCTACGAACGCCAGGGCTCGCCGTACCACTCCACCGCCCGGCTGTGGGACGACGGCGTGATCGACCCGGTCGACACCCGGCGGGTCCTGGGCCTGGGCCTGGCCGCCGCCGTCCGCAACTCGCCGATCCCGGAGACGTCGTTCGGCGTCTTCCGGATGTAGCGGGGCGGCGAGTGTTCTCGTCGGTCCTCGTCGCGAACCGGGGCGAGATCGCCCTGCGGGTCATGCGCACGTGCGAGCGCCTCGGGATCCGGACCGTCGCCGTGTACTCCGACGCCGACGCTCGGGCGCCGCACGTCCAGGTCGCGGATACCGCCGTGCGCCTCGGGCCGGGGCCGGCTGCGGAGTCCTATCTCCGGGCCGATCTCGTCATCGAGGCGGCGCTCGCGACGGGCGCCGAGGCGATCCACCCGGGCTACGGGTTCCTCGCGGAGAGCGCGGTGTTCGCGGAGGCGGTGCTCTCCGCGGGGCTGGAGTGGGTCGGGCCACCGCCCGCCGCGATGCGCGCGCTCGGTGACAAGGCGCGCGCGAAGGCCCTGGCGATCAGCACCGGCGTGCCGGTCCTGCCGGGCTTCCACGACGAGGCGGCGACGGACGAGGCACTCGTGCGGGCCGCCGCGGGGGTCGGCTTCCCGCTCCTCGTCAAGGCGAGCGCGGGCGGGGGCGGCCGGGGGATGCGCCTCGTCCGGGCGGCGGACGAGCTGCCGGCTGCGATCGAGGCGGCCCGCCGCGAGGCCGCGGCCGCGTTCGGCGACGGCCGGCTGTTGCTCGAGCGCTACGTCGAGCGGCCACGCCACGTCGAGATCCAGTTCCTGGGCGACACCCACGGCCGGCTCGTCCACCTCGGCGAGCGCGAGTGCTCCATCCAGCGACGCCATCAGAAGCTCGTCGAGGAGTCGCCGTCCCCGGCCGTGACGCCCGAGCTCCGGGCGGCGATGGGCGATGCGGCGCTGCGGCTCGCGCGGGCCGCCGGGTACGCGAACGCAGGCACCTGCGAGTTCCTGCTCGACGAGCACGGCGCGTTCTTCTTCCTCGAGGTCAACGCCCGGCTCCAGGTCGAGCACCCCGTGACCGAGGCGGTGACCGGCCTCGACCTCGTGGAGCAGCAGCTGCGCGTCGCGGCGGGCGAGCCCCTGGGGTTCGGGCAGGCGGAGGTCGGGCTGGAGGGCCACGCGATCGAGGTCCGCGTCGTCGCCGAGGACGTCGCCGCGGGGTTCCTGCCCGCGACAGGGCGGGTCACGGCGTTCGTGATCCCCGACGGCGTCCGCGTGGACACCGGGATCGAGGCCGGGTCGGTCGTGTCCCCGTTCTACGACTCGCTCGTGGCGAAGCTCATCGCGCACGGGCCAGACCGGGCGACGGCGATCGAGCGACTCGCCGACGCGCTCGACGAGCTGCGGCTCGATGGCGTCGCCTCGAACGTGGACTTGCTCGCGGCCGTGCTCGGGGAGCCCGCGTTCCTGGCGGGCGACCTCGACACGGGGTTCCTCGACGAGCACCGCGTCGTCGAGCGCCTCCACGAGGTTGCGCCCGATGTCGTCGCGGCGGCGGCGGGCGCGAGGTCGCTCGCGGCACCCGGCCCCCCGTCACGGGACGGCAGCGTTGGCGGTGGACCGTGGGCACCGGGGCGGGCATGGCGGGTCGGGGGCATCGCTGAACCGGCACGCTGGCTGATGGCGGGGCGTGCCGTCGAGACGACGACGAACCTGCGCGCCGCAGGCGATGCGGCCACGGTCATCGTCGACGGCACGCCCTTCGATGTCCGTCTTGGCGCGCCAGCCGCCGCCGATCAGGTGACCGTGGAGGTAGCGGGCGTGCCCGCGCTCGTCCGCCTCGCGGCCGGCCCGCGGATCGTGGACGCGGTGACGTGGCGGGGCCGCCCGTATCGCCTGCACGCCGCGCCGCCGCCGTCCGCCGAGACGCTCGCTCCGGAGGCGGACGAGCGCGGCGCGCTCGCGGCCCCGATGCACGGACGGATCGTCCGGATCCACGTGGCCGTTGGCGACCACGTGCGCGCGACGGACCCGCTGCTGGTGCTCGAAGCGATGAAGATGGAGCACGTCATCACCGCCACCGCGCCCGGCCGCGTCGAGCGGCTGTTCGCCGCCGTCGGTGACCAGGTGGCCCGTGGAGCGCCGCTCGTGGAGCTGGCAGGAGACGACTGAAGATGCCGATGCCGGAGCGGGTGACGATCGTGGAGGTGGGTCCGCGGGACGGGCTCCAGAACGAGGCCGCCCGCATCCCGACGGGTGTCAAGGTCGGGTTCATCGACCGGCTCACCGCCGCCGGTCTGCCCGTCGTGGAGGCGACGTCATTCGTCCATCCCAGGGCGGTTCCCCAGCTCGCCGACGCGGACGAGGTCTACCCCGCGATCTCCCGCGCGCCGGGCGTCCGGTACCCGGTCCTCGTCCCGACGCCGCGCGGGCTCGAGCGCGCCATCGCCGCCGGGGCCGACGAGGTGGCGGTCGTCATCGGCGCGACGGACGAGTTCAACCGGGCCAACCTCAACCGGACCGTCGAGGGCGCGCTCGCTGATGCCGCGAGTGTCATCGCGCGTGCCAGGGAGCGGGGAATGCGCGTGCGCGGCTATGTCTCCGTCGCGTTCGGCTGCCCGTACGCGGGTCCGGTGGACCCGTCGACCACTGCCGCCGTGGCGGCCCGGCTGCTCGACCTCGGCTGTGACGAGATCAGCCTCGGCGACACGATCGGCGCGGCGACGCCGGGCGACGTCCAGCGAGTCCTCGACGCAGTGCTGCCGCTCGTGGGCGCCGAGCGGGTCGGCCTCCATGCGCATGACACGCGCGGGCAGGCGCTCGCGGACGTGTACGCGGCGCTCGAGCGTGGCGTCTCGATCATCGACAGCTCTGCCGGCGGGCTGGGCGGCTGCCCGTTCGCCGGGCCCGGTGCCGTCGGCAACCTCGCGACCGAGGACCTCGTGTACTTCCTCGACGGTCTCGGGATCGAGCACGGCGTGAGCCTGGAGGGCGTCATGGCGGCGTCCGCGTTCATCGGCGGCCACCTCGGCCATGGGCTGCGGAGCCCCACGTTCCTTGCCGGCGGGCGTCCGCGGACGCGCGCGCTCCCGGGAACCGAACTCGCTCCCCGGGTGTAGACGCAGCGTTCACCTGACGCCGGAGGCACCCGATGCGTTCCACCGTCCGCCCGCTCCGCCCGGCCGCCGTCATCGTCGGCACGGCCTTCGTCGTCCTGTGGCTCGCCGCCGCTCCCGTGTTCTCGAAGGAGGGCATGGAGGCGCGCCTGGACGCGCCGATCGCGATGGGCACGCCCGGAGGCACCGAGATCCTGGTCGGCGTCTCGGTGACCGTCTTCGATCAGACCGGTGCCATCCACCCTGTCGAGGGCACACCCGTCTACCTCAGGCTGATCGGTCGTGACGGGTCGTCGACGCGCGCGGCCGGGGCCGCGGACCCGGCGCCGGGCCACTACACGATGCGGATCGCCATTCCGGAGGGCGGGGCGCGCGACATCGAGATCGGGATCCACGGCACGAGCGACCTCGCGATCATGGTGATGAACGAGCCGTTCGTGTTCGGTGGCATCACCGCCTCGACCGCCCAGGTCGCGCCGCCGCGGGCGCCCGCGCTGACCCCGCTGCCGAGGATGAGCTCGCCCGTGGTGGTCGCGGCACCGGTTGCCGAGGCCGCGGCCCCGGGTGCCGAAGGCGCGGGGGCGCCGTCGCCGGCAGCGCAACCCACCGGGCTCGTCGCGCTCGTCGTCGCCGGGCTGCTCGCGGCGGGTATCGCCATCGTCGCGGTCCGCCGCCGCACGGTGTCCGGGACGCCGCCGCCGCCGCCGGCCAAGACGCACCGGGCTCCCGGCGCGTAACCCGCTCGTGCAGGTCCCGCCCGATGCGCCTGCCACCGTCGACGCCGGCCAGGCGGCGCTCGACGCCGTCGAGGCATCGCTCGTCGAGCGTGCCCGCGGCGGGGACGCGGCAGCCTACGGCGACCTCGTGACGATCCACCAGTCGGCCGCCTTCCGGCTCGCGTACGTGCTGACGGGGTCGGCAGCTGACGCCGAGGACGCCGCGCAGGACGCGTTCGTCAAGGCCTATCTCGCCCTCGACCGGTTCCGGCCAGGGGTGGCGTTCCGGCCGTGGCTGCTCACGATCGTCGGCAACGAGGCGAGGAACCGGCGGCGGGCAGCCGGGCGTCGCGACGGGCTCGCCGGACGTTTGCTCGCCGCCGTGCGAGGCGGCCAGGCGAGGAGCACGAGTGGGACCTTCCCCGGGGTTGCATCCAGCGGGACGCCGGACGCGACCGCAGCGTCACCGGAGCTCGCCGCGCTCGCCAGGGAGACGAGGCGCGAGGTGCACGCGGCGCTCGCATCGATCGGCGAGGACGAGCGGCACGTCATCGCGTGCCGGTACCTCCTCGGGATGTCGGAGGCGGAGACGGCTGCCGCGCTTGGGATCCCGATCGGCACGGCGAAGTCGCGGCTCCATCGTGGGCTGCGACGGATGCGGGCGGCGCTCGAGACCTCGGGCGGCGCGCTGGAGGTGGGGCGATGAGGAGGTTCGACGATGCGCGCGTCGAGGCCCTGCTCGGCGACGCGGCCCGCGACGCCGAGTGGCCCGCGACGCCCGACCTCCGGGCCTCGGTCCTGGCCCGGGTCGTCGTGCCGGCAACGCCGGACATGCGGCCCGGCGTCGAGGCGCGCATCGAGCGCTCCGGCGCCGCCGTCGGCGCGCCCGCCCGACCCCGTTCCCCGATCGGGCGCCTCCTCCGTCCCCTCGCGCTCGGCGTCGTCGGCCTCCTCGTGATCGCCGGCGCTGCGGCCGGCCTCGGGTTCCGCCTGCCAGGGGTCGAGATCGAGCGTGTCGAGACGCTCCCACCCGCCGGCACGGGACTGGATCTCGGCTCGTCGATCACCCTCGACGAGGCGCTCATCACCGAGCGGCCCCGCGTGCTGCTGCCGTCGATGCTGCCGCGGCCCGAGGCCGCGTACCGGCTCGGTGCGGGCGGGGAGTCGATCATCACCGTCGCCTGGCGGGCACGCCCCGGTGAGCGGACGCTCGCGAGCTCCGACCTCGCCCTGTCGCTCATGGCGGTGCCGGGCGACACGGACGAGGGGCTGCTCTCGAAGCTCGCAGGCCAGGGGACGACGATCGAGCCGGTCACCGTCGGCGGCGACCGCGGCTGGTGGATCTCCGGTGCTCCACACGAGATCCTGATCCGGCGGCCCGATGCCTCGATCGTCGTCCTGCGGGCCGCGATCGCCGGCGACACGCTGCTGTTCGCCCGCCAGGGGACCCTCTACCGCCTTGAGTCGGCGCTCGGCAAGGACGCGACGCTGGGGATTGCCGCGTCCCTCCGCTGATCCCGCGCCGCCGGCCCGCCACGGTCGAGGCAGGGTTCCGTGGGACGGAGCGCCACGACATCGGGCGGGATGGTCGTCGCCGCGGAGCGATCCGGCCCCGTCAGATGCCGATGCCCCGCGGCGGACCGTGGAGCACGGTCGTCGCTCGCCCGTCCAGATCGACCCACAGGATCGCCGGGCCGGGCCACTCGACCCCGGGCTGGGTCAGCGCCCGAAAGGCATCGGTCGGTCTCGCGGGATAGGCGACCCGGAATGTCTCCGGGAGCGATCGAACGAGTCCTCTCATGGCCTCCGTCGAGCGCAGGACGAGGAGACGGCTCAGGCGCGGCGTCGCGGAATACAGCGGTGTCCACGGCCACCCGTGCGCAGACGGCAGCGCCTCCGCCTTCTGGGTCGCCCAGCGGATCTGCGCATCGACGGTCTGCAGCAGGCTGTGCGCCTCGCCGGCAACGATCTCGCCTGCCTGCGGATCCTGGAGCACGACGTCGATGACGCCGTGGACGGGTCGATAGACGGGCACTTCGAGGCGGGCAGTCCAGCGGGGGTGGGCGACCGCGAGCAGCGCCTCGATCATGCGCACCTGGTGACGATCATGGACACGAGGTCCGCTCGACGGGTAGAACCGGATCGACGGGTCGTGGCCGAGGACGGCCGTCACGGCAACCAGCGCCGCCAGGCTCAGGTCGCGCTCGCCGGCTTCGACCCGTGCGAGGTGACTCCAGTCGAGCTCGGCGGCTGCGGCCACTTCTCGGATCGATAGCCCGGCCTCGAGCCGGATCTTGCGGAGTCCCGCCCCGATGGCCCGTCGGAGAGCCCGCCGGCGCTCGCGGATGGATCGCTGGAGGTTGGTCTCGCCCATGGCTGCACCCTGCTGCGCGGCGGGCGTGGCCTCCCAGTCCACCAAATGCGCCTTATCGCCGGCTTGCGACCAGAGATTCGGGGGTCCGTGGCCTGGTACGCCACGCATCGTCCCGTGCAGCGTGATCGCCCACGTGGATGTCGCAGCCCGTGGCTCCAGGCGCCACAGACGGGGGAATCAGGATGGCTCGGGCACCGTTCGTGGCGTCTCAGCCCACGGCAGCCGAGATGGCAGCGGCGGGGCCGGGGCGGCCCCGGGCCTCAGCGCGGGCGGCGCGGACCCGGCAGCAGCGGGGAGCGGCGCGGACCCGGGCACCGCGCGACCGCAGGACGTTGAGCCCGTCTCGCCTACGCCTTCGTCGCGACCGGCTGCTCGACCCCGGGCAGCGACGTCAGGCCGAACGGCGAACCCGCCTCCCGGACCCGGGCGGCCATCGACGCGGCGGCCGACGGGTCCAGCCCGATGTCCCGCGGTGACGCGAGGAGCTCCTCGACCCGCAGCCGGGCGCGCCCGAACGCGTCGAGTGCCCCCGCATCTGCCCAGGCGCGCCGGGAGTTGCGATCGATCACCTTCGACGGCAGGAACTGCTCCCCGCGGAACAGCCGGCGCGTGTCCTCGAGCTCGAGGAAGCGACCGTCGGGCCCGGCCTGCTCGAAGAACCCGGTCGCGAGCGTCTCGGTCGGGGTATCGATCCCGCGCAGCAGGCGCTGGACCATGCCGATCATGTCCGCGTCGATCACGAGCTTCTCCGGCGACTGGGCCAGCAGGAAGTCCAGCATGCCGGCCCCGCTGATCATGTCGATCCCGGCGAGCCCGCCGACGAGCGCCGTCATCCCGCTCTCGAGGCCCGCCTGCGCATCGACGACCTTCGAGTCCGTCGCCCCCAGGTAGGCGTGCGTCGGCATCCCGAGCGACTTCCCGACGGCCGCATACCCGGCGTCGATCATCGCCGTCTCGATCGCGCCCATCGGGGTGGAGCCCGAGCGCATGTCGACGATCGTCGGCGCGCCGCCCCACACGATCGGCGCCCCGGGCGCCGCCAGCTGGTGGAGGACGATCCCGGCCAGCGTCTCGGCGGCGTGCTGGACGATGGAGCCGACGAGCGTGACCGGTGACGCGACGCCTGCCAGTGGCATCGAGATCAGCTCGGCCGGGACGCCCGCCCGCCCGAGGTCCATGACGTTCCGGCACGCGAACTCCGACCAGGTGAGCGGCGGCGAGGGGCAGACGTCGAACACCGCCCGCGGCCGCTCCCTGAGCGCCGCGTCGCCGCCGGCGTCGAGGGCGAGGAGCTCGATCATGACCGCCGATCCCCGCGGCGTGAACGCCCCCGTGACGACGGGCTTGGACGAGTTGCACAGCACCACGAACAGCCGGTAGAGGTCGCCGATCTCGGTCGGGACGTCGTGGGCGACGATCGCCGTCGAGACGGCGTCGTAGGCGGGAAGCGCGTCGGCCACGCGCGTGAGCCGGGCGAGATCCTCGGCCATCGTCTGCCGGGTGTCGAGCGTCTCGGGATCGAGGACCGCCACGCCGGACGAACCCGGGTCGAAGTGGACGACGCCCTGCCCGTAGCGGACCGCCGGCCTGCCGGCCCGGTCGAACAGGTCGAACGAACGCGGGACGGTGTCGAGCGCGCAGCGGACCATCGGCTCGGCGATCGCGACCCGGTCGCCGTCCGCCGTCGCACCACCGGAGACGAGCAGCCGGATCGCCTCGTGCTCCTCGACCTTGATGCCCGGACCTCGGAGCAGCTGGTGGGCCTCATCGACGATCCGGTCGATCAGGATCGGGTCCAGGAGCTCGAACCGGGGTCGCATGGTCGTGTCGTCTCCGTGGTCTGACGCGGGGCCCCGCACGGGGCGTGGGTGGATCAGCTCAGCCGACGCCGACCGGGAGGCCGGCCGCCTGGCCGTGCGCGGCGATGATCCGGCCGAGCTCCCGGTCGAGGCCGGGCTCCAGTGGCTCCGGGCGGTGGTCGCGAAGGAGCGTTCGCGCCCGCTCGAGCGCGTCGCGGTGCGGCTTGTCCGGATCCGCCTCCCACTGGCTGTAGGGCCGGCGATCGAGATACCGCGCCTGCCACAGCTCGCGCATGTGAGCGCGGGTGTGCTCCGACGTCAGGTAGTCGCCGCCGGGACCGACGGCCTCGATCGCCTCGAGCGCCAGCGCCTCCGCGTCGACCGGCACGCCGCGCAGCATCGCCTGCACGATCCCGTCGATCTCCGTGTCCAGCAGCAGCTGCTCATAGGACCAGATCCGCGACCCGTGGAGGAGCCCTGCGCCGAGCAGCATGTCCGCGCCCGAGACCGAGGCCATGAACGCCGACAGCCCGTTCTCCACGCCCGCCTGCCAGTCGGAGCGCTTCGCGCCCGTCGCGTAGGCGCCCATCGAGAGCGGCACCCCGTAGAAGTCGGCGAGCTCGTTGGTCGCCGCCCCGAACAGGAAGTCCTCCGGGCCACCGCCCGTGTAGGCGCCCGAGCGCAGGTCCATCGCGGTCTGCGCCGCGGCGTAGTACACGGGCGCTCCCGGGTAGGCCAGCTGGAGCATCGCCAGCGCCGCGATCACCTCCGCGTTGCCCACGACAAGCGACCCGGCGACCGTGGCCGGCCCCGAGAACGCGCACGACGCCATGGTCATGAAGCCCACGGGGACGCCCGCCTCGGCGGCGACGAGGGACGCATCGAGCGCCCCTCCGTCGTGGGCGAGCGGGCTGATCGTGCACTGCATCAGCGACAGGACGGGCCGGCGCCGCAGCGCCGCGGCGCCGCCGGCGATCGCGGCCGCCATCTCGATCGCGGCCGCCGCTTCCCCGGGCGTGACGATGCTCTCTGTCTGGACGTGCTTCGTCGAGTTGCGCCAGACGGCGGCGACCTCCTCGAGCGCGCGGGTCACGGGCGGCCGGTCCTGCGCGGAGACTGCCACCCAGTGGAAGGCGATCGCGTCGAGCGCGTCCGCGACGCGGGCGATGTCGGCCACGTCCTGGAGGGCGGACCGCCGGATCGACAGCGTCCACGGGTCGAGCACCTCGATGCCGCAGCCGTCCGTGCCCAGGTAGACGTGCTGGCCGTCGAGGGGCAGATCGCGCGCGGGGTCGCGCGCGGCGAGCGTGTACGCGGGCGGGGCCGTGCGCAGGGCGCGCTCGACCAGCTCGCCCGTCGCGCGGACGACGGACGTCTCGCGGTCGACGCTCGCGCCGGCGGCCTCCCAGGCGTCGAGGGCACGCTCGGACGGGAACCGGACCCCGACCCGCTCGATCACGTCCAGCGTGGCCTCGTGGACGCGGCGGATGGCCGTCGAGGAGAGAATCTCCAGCCGCGGGCGCGACGACCCGGGCCGTTGCGGGGTGGTGGACTGCATCGGACTGGACTCCTGACGGGACGCCAGCTGGCCGGACGGAGGAGAGACGGGCGCGGGGCGTCAGCCTGCCGCGACCGTCTCGCCGACGCGGAGCAGTCGCCGGGCGAGGGCGACGGCGCCGATCGCGTCCTCGCTGTAGCCGTCGGCACCGATCTCGGTCGCCCACTGCGCGCTCGCCGGCGCGCCACCCACGATCACCTTGACCCTCGCGCGCAGGCCGGCGGCCTCGATCGCCTCGACCACCGTGCGCTGGCCGGCCATCGTCGTCGTCAGGAGCGCGGACACGCCGACGAGGTCGGCGTCGTGCAGCCTGGCCGCCTCGACGAATCGCTCCGGCGCGACGTCGACGCCCAGGTCGTGGACCTCGAATCCCGAGGTCGAGAGCATCATCCCGACGAGATTCTTGCCGATCTCGTGGATGTCCCCCTTGACGGTGCCGATGACCACGCGTCCGAGCACGCTCCGGGTGGTCGCCTGGCGCGCCATCTCCGGCTCGAGGACGGCAAGGCCCTTCTGCATGGCGCGGGCGGCGAGCATCATGTCCGGCAGGAACAGCTCTCCCAGGCCGAACTGCTCGCCGACCCAGGATAGGCCCGGCACGAACCCCTTGTCGATGGCGTCCAGCGGTGGCATGCCCGCGGCGAGCGCCTCCTCGGCGAGCGTGGTGGCGACGGCTGCGTCGCCGTCGATCACGGACTGGCGCATCGCGCTCAGCAGCTGGTCGGTCATCCCGTGGCTCCTTGGGTGGCGGGCTGCTCGGTGGAGTTGTCGGCCGGCCGGTCACGGCGCGACGATCGCGGGACGCGCGAATTCGGGGTACGCGGAACCACCGGGCCTCCGTATGCGGGCCGTTGACGGACAGCGTCCGGCCGCGACCGCCGAGCCGGATAGGGCGGAAGGTCCCGCCGGAAGGGTCCGACGGACCGTCCGGACCCCTTCCCGCGAGAGGCCAGACTGGGCGTGATGCCCGACGTCGTGCACGGGACCGAGCGTCGACCGCTGGTGCCGGGTCGACTCCTGCTGGACGAGGCCGCCGAGCTCTCGGTGGTCGTCCCTGCCTCGTGCCGCCAGACCGGCCGCTGCCACGAATGCGTCGTCGAGGTCCGCGAGGGTGGCGACCAGCTTTCACCTTCGACGGCCGAGGAGGCGTTTCTCCGTCCCGGCTTCCGTCTCGCCTGCAGGGCGCGCATCGAGCGGGCGGAGCGCAACCTGGAGTTCGCGGTGCTCCGACGCCGGCTGCGCATCCAGCTGGCGCCCGAGCTGGCGTCCGCCGTCCCCGACCTCGATGCGCGCGTGCGGGTGACGGCGGCCGGGCGCTACGCGGGCGACGACGGGACGGACCTCGGCCCGGCGGCCGGCACGCCGGTCGGGATGGCGCTCGACGTGGGCACGACGACGGTCGTCCTCGAGCTCGTCGACCTCGAGACGGGCGCAATCCTGGCGGTCGCGGCGTTCGAGAACCCGCAGAGCTTCGGCGGCTCCGATGTCATGACCCGGATCGCATACGACGGCGAGGTCCCGGGCGAGCTGCGCCAGGCGCTCCGCCACGCCGTCAACCACGAGCTCCGGCGACTGCAGGGGGCAACCGGGATCGAGCGGCGGCGGATCGTCGATGCGGTGGTGGTGGGCAACCCGACGATGCGTGACCTTGCCTTCGGGCTGGACGTGGCGCCGCTCGGACGCCTGCCGTTCCGGTCCGCCACGGAGACCGCGGTCCGCGACGGCGCCGCCGCCTCCAGCACCATCGAGCGGCGCGCCCACGAGCTGGGCCTCCTCATCAACGCCCGGGCGCGCGTGACCGGCGGGCCCATCATCGCGAGTCATGTCGGCGCGGACGCCGCGGCCGACCTCGTCGCCGTGGACGCGGTCGCGCGCGGGGGCTCGTTCCTGCTCGTTGACATCGGGACGAACACGGAGGTCATCGCCTCGGACGGGGAGCGGATCGTCGCAGCGTCCAGTCCTGCCGGCCCGGCGTTCGAGGGCGGCGGCGTCCGCTACGGGATGCCCGGCGCAGCCGGGGCGATCGAGGGGGCGAGCCTCGACGGCGCGACCGGCCGCTTCACCCTGCGCACGATCGGCGGCGGCGAGCCAGAGGGGATCTGCGGGTCCGGCCTCGTCGACCTCCTCTCGGAGCTCCGCGGCGCGAACCGGCTCACGGCGCGGGGCGGGTTCGCGGACCGGGCCCACGAGGTGGCGATCGTGGACGAACCCCGGATCACCCTGTCGCGCAGCGACGTCGGCCACCTGTCGATCGCGAAGGCGGCGACGGCGGTGGGCCAACAGGTCCTCCTCCGGCGACTCGGGCTCGCACCGTCGGACCTCGAGCACGTGTACCTGGCGGGCGGGTTCGCCAACGCCCTCGACGTGGGGGCCGCGGTCGCCATCGGGCTGCTGGTGCCCGTCGATGCGGGCCGCGTCGTGCGGGCCGGCAACGCAGCCATCGCCGGGGCCCGGGCGCTCCTCCTGTCGCGCCGCCGCCTCGCCGGCCTGGACGCGCTGACCAGGCGCATCGAGCACGTGGAGCTGGAGTCCGAACCCGACTTCTTCGACCTGTTCACCGACGGCTGCCTGTTCGAGCCGATGGTCGCCTGAGGGACCGATGCCAACGCCATCCGTGCCCTCCACTCGCGTGCCGACGGTCGGGCCGTCCCCGACAGCCGTCGAAGACCCGGCCGCGCCCGCGCTGGTCGGGGTGGGACCCGGCGCGCTCCGCCGCGTCCTCGGCGACCCGTCGTCGTTCGCCAGCGTCGTCGAGCTCGTCCCGTGGGCAGGCGAGCTCGGCGACCCGCGCGGCCAGCGCCCGCTGCGGATGGCCCAGGATCTCGCGGGCGACCCGCGGATCACGGCGCTGTCCGTGACGGACAACGCCGGCGGTCACGCACGGCTCGGCCCGGAGGCCGCGGCGGCGGCGCTGCGCCAGCTCGGGCACGACGTGATCGTCCACGTCGCCGCCCGCGACCGCAACCGGAACGCGCTCCAGAGCCTCGGCTGGGACCTCCTCTCGCGCGGCCTCAACACGATCCTCGCGATCTCGGGTGACTACCCGGTGGACGGGTTCGAGGGGCTGGCCAGACCCGTGTTCGACGTGGACTCCGTGGCGCTGCTGGCCATGTACCGCGACCTCGCGGAAGGCGCCATCGCTCGGGCGCTGGCGGAGGGTTCGGTGGACGCGGGTCCGCACGACCTGTTCCTGGGCTGTGCCGTCGACCCGTTCAAGCGCCTCGAGCGCGACCTCGTCCCGCAGCTGCTCAAGCTCGCGCTCAAGGCCCGCGCCGGGGCGGACTTCGTCATGACCCAGGTGGGCTACGACGCTCGCTGCCAGGACGAGCTGCTGCGCTGGATGCGCGACGCCGGGGTCGACCTTCCGGTCGTCGCCAACGCCTACATCCTGTCCCCGGGCGTCGCTCGGGCGTTCCATGCCGGCCGGGTGCCGGGGTGCGTGGTCACGGACGAGCTGCTGGCGCTCGTCGAGCGGCACGCGGCATCAGTGGACAAGGGCCGGGCGTTCTGCCTGGAGCTCGCGGCGAAACAGCTCGTGGTGGCGCGAGGCCTGGGGTTCCGGGGGATCTACCTGTGCGGCAATCGGGACGCCGACGAGATCAGGACGGTCCTCGAGCTCGCCGCCGCCCACGATCCTGGCGACTGGCGGGCGCTCGTGCAGGATGTCTCGTTCCGGGAGCGGGGCGCGTTCCACCTGTTCGAGACCGACGGTGCCGGGCTCGCGACCGACGAGCCTTCCCGGGCGTATGCGTCCACCCTCGCGGCCTCGTCCCGGCGACGGGCACGCGCCGGCGTCGATCCGTTCTACCGGTTCAATCGCCTCGTCCACCGGCGGGTGTTCGAGCCCGGGACCGTCGGCTTCCGGACCTGGGCCGGGATCTATGGTGCGGTTGAGCGGGCACACCTCGGCCGCCCCCTCCACGTCCTCGAGCAGGCGGTCAAGATGCCGCTGTACGACTGCCGCGATTGCGGCGACTGCTCCCTGCCCGACGTCGCGTACCTGTGTCCGGAGAGTCGCTGCGCGAAGAACCAGCGCAACGGACCGTGCGGCGGGTCGCGCGACGGCCGGTGCGAGGTGGGCGACCGGCCGTGCGCGTGGGCCGAGGCCTACCGCCGGCTCAAGCCGTACGGCGAGGAGCTGACGATGCTCGAGCGCGCGCCCGTGATCAACGACAACCGCCTGCGCCGCACGAGCGCCTGGGCGAACACGTTCCTCGAGCGAGACCACTTCGCGGCCCGAACGCGCGTCGCCACGGCCTCGACCACCGAGAAAGGATCCGCGTCGTGAGGCTCGATCGGGCCGGCAGGCCATTCCTGGTCATCGGGGAGAACATCCACGCCAGCCGCGTCCTCAAGCGCACGGGTCGGCTCGCGGTCGAGCTCGAGGGCGGAACCGTCGGGGTCGCGTTCGACGACGCGCAGGGCGAGCGTCGCATCCTCCCCGTGCACCCGGACCTCGTCGCCGGCCGCGACTTCGCCGCCGGGAAGATCAAGCACGTGGCCAGCGCGATCCGCTGGGGCCTCGACGACGACCGGTATGCGGATCTCGCCGCGTCCTACATCCGGTCGCTCGCCGCCCGGCAGCAGGCCGCCGGCGCGGACTGGCTGGACCTCAACGCGGACGAGGTCGCCCCCGAGAGCGGGATCCGCGCGACGGCGATGGCCTGGCTGGTGGGAGTGATCGAGCCGTTCGCGACGGTCCCGGTCGCGATCGACTCGTCGGACCAGGCCGTGCTCGCGACGGGCGTGGCGTCATCCGTGCGGCCATCGGGCCGGCTGCTGATCAACTCCGCGTCGCTGGAGCGCCCCCAGGTCCTCGACCTCGCCGCGACGACCGGGTGCGCGGTCGTCCTCGCCGCGAGCGGCCCCGACGGGATGCCGGCGAACGCCGAGGAGCGGCTCGCGAACGCTGGCGAGCTCGTCGAGGCGGCCGGCTCGCGCGGTATCGAGCCCGGTGCCATGTACGTTGACCCGCTCGTGCTGCCGGTCGCCGTGGAGCCCGATGCCCCGTCCCACGTCCTCGAGGCGGCGCGACGCCTGCGGCTCCGGTACGGCGAGGCGATCCATCTCACGGGCGGCCTGTCCAACGTGTCGTTCGGGATGCCCGAACGCCGGCTGCTCAACGACGTGTTCATCGACCTGGCGGCGGACGCCGGGATCGACAGCGGGATCATCGATCCCGTCGCCTCGGACCTCGGGCGCGTGTTCTCGATCGACCGCTCCACGGAGGCCTATGGGCTGGCCGCCGACCTGCTCCTCGGGCGCGACCCGTTCGGTGCGGCGTACGTCGCCGCGTTCCGGGCGGGCAGGCTTGCCGAGGGCGTTCCCGCGGGCTGACGCTCAGCTCCCGGCGGGCGCTGCCCTGACCACGCCGTCGTCGTAGCTCATCGCGAGGCGCTCGCCGGGTCGGAGCACGAGGATGTCCTCGTCCCAGTCGCCGTCGAGCAGGCGGCGCAGCAGGACGAGGCTCCCTTCGACGCGCTCGAAGGTCCAGCCGCGGCGCCCGGCCTGCTCGCGGGCGATCGCTGCCGGTCCGTCCTCGTCACCGACGCCCAGACCGATGAACGCCCCCCGGCGATACCGTCCGCGCCACGCGCCCATGACCTCCATCAGGTAGTCCGCGTTGTCCTCGCCGTAGCGCTCGACGTACTCGGCCCGGACGGCCTCGAGGTCCTCGTCGGTGTCGCCTCCGATGCCCGTGCCGGCGGGCGTGGGCCGCGTTCCGTCGGCGCGCTCGAGCTGGTCGGCGACGTACCAGTAGGTCGGCGGGCTGTCGCTGACTGCCGCCGAGTAGCGCTCGCGGGACCCCAGGAACAGCGTGATGCAGTCGTGGGCGCGGGGGACGACGACGGGCACCGACCGCGCCTCGATGCCGGCCGTCGCGCCGCCGCACAGCCCGTAGCCGAGGACGACGGCATCGGCCGAAGCGGGAGTCGCATCGATGGCGCCCTGGAGGCGTGTCCGAAGGTCGCGTGGGTCGGCGTGCAGGCCACGCCGGAACAGCGTGACGTCGACGACGTGCGGCGACCGGGCGGCGCACAGGTACACCGGTCGCGCCATGACGTCGCAGGCGATCGCGTGGATCCGCATCCGGGCGATCGTAGCCGCTTTGCCCGTCCTGACCGTTCGCGCAGGCGCGGGCCTGGCGGGCTACGACTCGAGCGCGGGGTGGCGCAGGGTCGCGAGCAGCAGGCACAGCGCGATCTCGGCGAGGGCCCCGGGCGCGAGGACCGGCGCCGGACCGACGCCGCCGGTGGTGGCCAGCCACAGCTGCCCGAGCCCGATCAGGCGGTCCCACGTCGCGGCGTACGCGCGGTCCAGCGGCCCGGCGTCGAGGTTCTCAAGGACGTGAAATCCGACACCCACGACGGCGATCGCGACGACGACGAGCGCCATGGCCCGAGCGATCCGGACCGCGCGAGCGGACGGGTGGCGCACCAGCGCGAGCAGCGCCGCGGCCAGGGCGATCACTCCCGGCCACACGAGCAGCTGCGTGGCACCGCTCCAGTGCCGCAGGAACGCGAGCTCGAGGACCGTGCGGGCGAGCCCGAGGGCGGCGAGACCCAGGAGGCCACGCCGCAGGAGGGTCGGGGTGTCGTGCTCGCGAGTCCGGCGCGCGAGCCCGGACGTCACGGCTGGAGGGCGGACAGGATCCCGGCAAGGGTCGCCGGATCCGGGTTGTACTTGGCAAGGTTGTCCTGGAGCTTCTGGAGCGTGGGATCGTCGGTGGGGTACGGGCGGTACTCCTCGATCTCGCGCGTCCAGCGGTCGGGGTTCGGGACACCCGCGGCCGTGAGGGCGGCCACGAGCTCATCGGTCGACGCGCTGTTCGCATTGACCGTCGAGGTCCCGGTGGCAGACGCGGCGGCGTCCGCGGAGGCGACGGGCGACGAGGAACCCGCAGAGGCGGGAGCGCTCTCGGCCGCGGTGGTGGCGCTCTCCGTCGGGACAGTGGTCGCTGGCGCGGTCGACGCGGCGGCGCCGCCGCAGGCGGCGACGGCGGCGACGAGCAGCAGGCCGGCGGTCGCGAGACGGAAGGTGGAGGTGGGCATCGGTAACCTGCATTCGGGTCGGGTGGAGTCGTTGGAGTCTTCCGGCCGGCGCTGAGAGCCGGCTGAGAGGCGTGGTTGCCGTTGGGTCACGGCGTGATAGCGTCCGCTGGCCGGCGCCAGCCGACACCGACGGGGAGGCAGGTCATGACAGGCAGCGGCACGCGCGACGATCCGTGGCAGCTCACGACGGCGAACGGCGGCTCGGCATACACGATGTGGCGCGACGAGGCCGCCGATCCTCCGGCCCTCGTGTGCATGGTCGGCAGCACCAGGCTCACATACCACCTGCGGGCGATCGAGGACCTCCACGCGTGGCTCGCGGAGAACGGGGACTGGGTGGAGCTCGGCGGCGCGGACGAGCAGAAGCCCGCGAGCGAAGGGACGGTCGAGGCCTGGGGTCGTTCCGCAGAGAACCCGGTGGGCGGCTGGTACGGGACCCGCAAGGGCTATCGCGGGCGGTTCGGCGTGTACCTGCCGCCGCTGCTCGAGGCGCTCGGTCTGGTGGAGCTCGAGCACAACCCGCGGAACAATCGCGTCCGCGCCCGCTGAGGGCTGCCTCGGGGCGCGCCGCTCGCTCTCAGGCGGCTCGAACCCGCAGGGGGCATGCTTGTGGCGATGACGACCGCCCGACCGCGCCCCGAGCCCAGTCCTGCCCGCCCCCGGCCGTCCGAGGAGCGCGCCCGCCTCGCCGACGAGGGCCGCACCACCCGGCGGATCGCCGTGGCGGCGCTCGTGCTCGCGCTCGTGGGCGCGGGAATCGCGGCCACCCGGTTCATCTTCCCGGCGGCCAGCTCCTGCCAGCAGTCGTCGTGGGACGTCCGGCCGGCCGACGCCGACCTCCCTGACGGCTTCACGCTGAGCGTGGCCCAGTACGACATCAACCGCCAGCAGGTGACGTTCCTCGGCCCGGCGCCCGCCGACAGCACCACCGCCCAGGGCGTCGTGTACGTGACCGTCACCTGCTTCGACGAGGGTGCTGCGGACGCGGTCTCGCGATCCGAGCAGGCTGCCCGCGACGCGAACCAGGTGGTCACGAAGCGGACCGACCTGGGCGACGGCGGGTTCGCCGCGACCGACGAGAACGGGTCCAGCTTCCTCCAGCTGCGACATGGCGGCGTCGTCGTCTACCTGGCCGCCTCCGCGGACGTCACGGGTGCCGACGTCGACACCCTGGCCTCCGCCTACGACAAGGCGCTCGGCGGCGACGGCGGCGCGGTCAGCGCCGGCACCCTGGACCCGGGGTCGAGCGTTGCCGACAGCCCCCTTCCCAGTGACCCGCCCAGCGCTGAGGTCCCCTCCGCGGCCGCGGCACCAGGGCTCGAGGCGCGGTTGCCGACCGTGGTCGACGGGACGACGCTCACGGTGAACAGCGTCGTCGGCACGGACCTGTTCGGGACGGATCAGTCGAGCCGCGCGATCGTCGCGGCGCTCCGCGCCGCGGGCAAGACCCCGGCGGACCTGTCGTTCGCCCAGGCGTTCGACGATTCCCAGCAGCTCGACCTGTCGATGTTCGCCGTCTCGGTCGCGGGGCTGTCGGAGGCGAAGACGAAGGCGATCGTGCTCGATGCCTGGCTGGCCGCCTCGGGCGCGGGCGTGAGCCAGTCGACGGTCACGATGGGGGGCAAGGAGCTCACGAAGATCGACTACGGGGACAACGGTGCGAACGATTACGTGCTCGCACGTGATGGCGCGATCATCGTGCTCACGACGTCCGACGACGCGGTCGCGACGGCCGCCGTGGCCGCGCTTCCCTGATCGGGCCCATCGACCGCCCCGCACCCCACTTGACCGGCACGCGGCCCCGACGTGAGATGATTCCTGCAAGGTTGCACTCGCATGATCAGCGCGGAGCTGCAGCCAACGTTGGAGGGTGTCGATGCGCGAACCGCTGGTCGCCTGGGCGGCCGATTGTCGCGTCCGAGGCGAGGTCGACCTGGCGGATGGCCGTCTCTCGGACCAGGTGAACGAGGGCGACCTGCTCACGTTCTTCGGCGCGACGCTCGAGGCGCTCGAGGATGGCCGGGAGGTCGAGGTCGACGAGCTCGAGGTGGAGCGGCGCGAGATCCACCTGATCGAGGTCGAGGGCCGTCAGGGCGACCCGGTCCGTCGCCTGCGGACGATCGT
>DASXVG010000122.1:0-11570 GCA_036504355.1 Candidatus Limnocylindrales bacterium | reverse complement strand
CCAGATGGGGATCCGCGGTTCGTGGACTGGCCGGGGGCGGAAGGTCATCGGACCGAAGCGGTAATGGTCGCCGTCGAAGCCGAACGGCTCGCCCCGCCACAGCCCATCGAGGATCGCCAGGGTCTCGTCGAGGCGCTCGGCCCGGGTCCGTGGGTCGGTCTCCTCCCCGACGTTGCCGAACCCCTGGTCGTCGAGCGTGCCCAGGCCGACCGGAAGCACGAGCCGCCCGCCGGACAGCCGGTCGAGCGTCATCGCCTCGCGCGCCAGCTTCCAGGGCCGGCGCCGGCTGGGGGCGAAGACGAGCGCCCCCAGGCGCACCCGCTCCGTTCGCATGGCCATCGCGGAGAGCACGATCCACGGGTCGTACATGTCGTCGGCCCCGATGGCGATGGCGTCGTAGGTGAACACGCCGTCCCAGCCGGCGGCCTCGGCGTCGGCGGCGAGCTCGGCCTGCGCGCGCGGGTCGCCGCCCGTGATCACGATCCCGTAGTCCATGCAGCCATTCTCGCCGATCGGGGGTCGGATGCCGGTCGGCCCGGTTCTTCGTGACCTCCCGGCACGGCATCCGCCGGCGCCTCGTGCGATCGTTGGGCCTGGACCCGGAGACGGGTCCTCAGTCCCGTGCGTCGCGTCGGGCACGCCCGGATGATCATGCGTCCCATTCGCACGGCACGAGCCGTGCCCTGCCCGGAGGCACAACCCATGCAGGCGCGCGCTGTCGCGATCCTCGTGTCCTTCGTCCTCGCGGTCCTGACCGCCGGGTGTGGCTCCGGCGGCTCCGCCGTCGCGTCACCGGCGTCCGGCGGTGGCGCCCCGCCCACGATCCGGGACGCCTGGGTCCGCGCCGCACAGGCCGGTGGGACGAGCGCCGCGTACCTGTCCCTCACGAACGGCGGCGCGGCCGAGGAGCAGCTCGTGGGGGTGCGCGCCGCCGACCTCACCGACACCGCGAGCCTCCACGAGACGTCGTCGGACGCGTCCGGCATGACCGGCATGTCGCCAGTGGACTCGATCACGATCCCGGCCGGTGGCACCGTGGCGCTCGCGCCCGGCGGCTACCACATCATGCTCATGGACCTGAAGAAGGAGCTGAAGGCGGGCGACCGCGTCACGCTCGCGCTGACCTTCAAGCAGGCGGGCGAGATCAGCATCAGCGCCGAGGTCCGGGCCAACTGACGCCCGCGCCACGACCCCCATCCCGATGCACGAGCGTCCCGCTCCCGCCCCGCCCGCACCCGGTCCGGCACCCCTGGACCGGCGTCTCGTCGTGGGCGGCGGGGTCGCGCTCGCGGTGCTCGTGGGCCTCGCTGCCTGGCTCCTCGCGATGGCCTTCCTCGCCCCCGATGAGCGGTTCGTCGTGACCGATGCCCCCACGCTGGAGCTTACGGACCAGGCCGGACAGCCGTTCTCGCTTGCCTCGCTCCGTGGCCACCCGGTGCTCGTGTTCTTCGGCTACACCCACTGCCCCGACGTCTGCCCCGCCACCATCGGAACCCTCAACCAGGTGCTGGCGGACGCCGGCGATGGACCGCGGGCCGTGTTCATCTCGATCGATCCCGACCGCGACGGACCCCGCGAGATGGCGAGCTACCTGAAGTACCTGCCGACGGCCTACACGGGGCTGTCCGGGTCGCCGGAGGAGATCGCGGCGAACGCCCGGCGCTGGGGGGTGAAGTACGCGAAGGTCGACGAGGGGTCGCCCGATGGCTACGCGATGGCGCACACCGCCGACGTGTTCCTCGTCGACGCGCAGGGTCGACTCCGGGGGAGATACCCATTCGGGACCGAGCCCGGCCCGATCACGGCCGCGGTCAAGGGGCTGCTCGCGGAGACGCCGGTGACCGCGGGACCGATCGCGACCGGACCTCCGGTGTCGACGGGCGCGCCCGCGACCGGCGCCCCATCGATCCCGTCGGCCCCGACCGTCGTGCCGACGGCTGCTCCATCCACCGTTCCGGGGACCTCGTCGCCCGCGATCGGCGACCTGCGCGTCCTGCTCGTCTCGTCCAGCATCTGGGCCGGGCCGCAGACCCCGGTCATCGTCACGCTCAGCGAGCCGGACGGGACGCCGCTCGACGGCGCGGTGCCCGTGACCGCGCGAGTCGTCGGCGCCAACGAGACGGCGGCCGGTCCGGACGTGCCGGCCACGACGATCCTCCCCACCGGGGCCAGCCGCGCGTCCTACGTCGCGACGGTCCGGATCCCGGTCCCGGGCTGGTGGCGGCTCGACCTCATGACGCCCGACGGGCGGCGGGGTGGCGTGTCGATCGAGGCCCTGGACCCGGGGACGTCTGCCGCGATCGGCGCCCCCGCGCCGGCCAGCGACACGCCGACCCTCGCGGATGTCGACGGCCAGCTCCTCGCGATCACGACCCAGGAGGCGCCCGACCTGCGCTTCTACCAGGAGTCCACGGCCGACGCGCGCGCCGCGGGCCGGCCCTACGTCCTCGTCATCGACTCATCCCGCTTCCGCGTCTCACCGGCGTGCGGGCGCGCACTCACGATGACCCGCTACCTCATCGACCGCTGGGGAGCCGACGTCGCGTTCATCCACCTCGAGCCGTTCGTGTACCAGGTGATCACGTCGGCACCCGTGCTGTCGGGCGACATCGCGAACCCGCCGCTCAACCGGTGGACGGCCGCGTGGGGCCTGGGCGATGCGGTGTGGCCGGCGACCGACATGCCCTGGATCTTCGTCGTGGACGGACAGGGGATCGTGCGCGCGAAGTACCGTTCGATCGTCGGCACGGCTGACATCGACGTGATGCTCGGCGTGATCGAGGGTCAAGGGGTCCGCTAAGGTGCGCCGATGATCCCCCGACGACCCGGCCGTCCTCTCGGGGTCGGTATCCAGCTCCCCGAGGTCGAGCGCGAGGTCCGCTGGCCGGAGCTGCGCGCCATCGCCCGTCGCGCCGAGGACGCGGGCTTCGACTCCATCTGGCTCGGCGACCACCTGCTGTACCGCTACGCCTCGGGCGAGGCCCGCGGGCCGTGGGAGGCCTGGACGACGCTCGCGGGCCTGGCCGAAGCGACGGATCGGATCGTGCTCGGGCCGCTGGTCGCGGCGACCGCGTTCCACGCACCGTTCATGCTCGCGAAGCTCGCGGCGACCGTCGACGAGATCTCGGGCGGGCGCCTCGTGTTCGGCATTGGCGCCGGCTGGAACCCCGTGGAGTTTCGGGCCCTGGACGCGCCATTCGACCACCGGATCAGCCGGTTCGAGGAGGCGTTCACGATCGTGCGCACGCTCCTCCACGACGGGTCGATCGACTTCCAGGGCGAGTTCTTCGCCGCCCGCGAGGCCGAGCTCCTGCCGCGACCTGCGCGGGTCGGCGGCCCGCCGCTGCTCATCGGGTCGAGCGGTCCGCGGATGCTCGAGGCGACGATCCCGCACGTGCAGGCATGGAACGCGTGGTACGCGGACACCGCCAACTCGCCCGCCGGCGTCGCGCCGCTGCGGGCGCGAGTGGACGAGGCGGCCCGACTCGCGGGACGCGACCCGGCCGCCATCGAGCGGACCGTCGCGGTCCAGGTCCAGCTGCCGGGAGGCACCGGCCGCGTGATGGGCGACACGGACCCGAAGCAGGCGGTCACCCCGCTGCGCGGCACGTCCGACGAGCTGGCGGACGAGCTGCGCGCCTACGCCCGCGAGGGCATCGGCCACGTCCAGCTCGTCGTGGACCCGATCACCGAGGCGTCGGTGGCGGCCCTGGCGCCGGTGCTCGAGGCGCTCGACCGCGGCTGATCCAGCACCCGGCGGTTGCGCCGGGAGGAATTGCCTCTCGATCCCGCACCGGCGGAGTGCTAGCATCCGCGCCCGATCGCTCGAATCCGTCGAGCCCGCCCTACCGCGGAGCCACCCATGACGATCCCGCCCGAGCCGATCCGGACACCGGGGGACGACAGCCGATGACCACGGGACGCCAGCGGGGGGCGGGTCCCCGGAACGGCCGGGCCGCGAGCGACGTCTCCGACCTCGACAAGCGGATCATCGAGCACCTCCAGGAGGACGGCCGCCGGCCGTTCACGCAGATCGCCGCGGACCTGGGCGTGTCCGAGGCGGCGGTCCGGGCACGCACGAACCGGCTCATCGAGCGTGGGATCATGCAGGTCGTCGGTGTGACTGACCCCCTCAAGCTCGGCTTCCAGCAGTGGGCGATGATCGGGATCCGGTGCGAGGCGTCGCTGTTGATCGAGGTTGCCGAGGAGATCGCCGCCTTCCCCGAGACGGACTACGTGGTGGTCACCGCGGGCTCGTACGACATCCTCGTGGAGTGCGTCGCCGAGGACAACGAGGCGCTGCTGCGGTTCCTCAGCGAGAAGCTGCGCAAGATCAGGGGCGTGCGCGAGACGGAGACCTTCGTGTACCTCCGGCTCATGAAGCAGAGCTATCAGTGGGGGACCCGCTAGGCACGCTCGACCCGGGTCGACTACGATCCGCGCGACGCCGGCGACGGGGTGCCGGCGAGGGGCGGCAGGCCGGCCGCATGTCCGGGGGCGCACGTGTCGATCGACCAGATCCTCGCGCCGGTGATGGTGGCGATGCTCGCCGCCCTCGCCCTGATGGCCGCCGTCCCGGGCTCGCTCGGCGAGAGCGTCCGGGGTTCCGTCCTGCGGACCGGCCGGCGAGCCGGGGACCGCGCTCGACTCCAGGATGCCGCTGCACTCGACCCGCAGGACCCCACGTCCCGGGCGAGCGCGCGCTACCGCGAGGCCGACGAGGCGTCCGACCTCCGCCCGGCCGCGCTGGACCGGATCATCCGGGTCGCCACCTGGGTCTTCCTGTTCGCCGTCACGACGATCGTCGCCGTCACCGACCTGTGGGGGGATCGCCAGACCGCGATCCTCGTCCTCGTCGGGCTTGCCGCGCTGTACACGTTCGTCCTCCACGAGCTCGTTCCGCCGCGCGTCCCCGACGCGTTCCTGCTGATCGTGGAAGGGGCGATGGCGGTCCTCTTCGCCGCGGTGCTGGTCGCGCTCACGGGCGGCGTCGGGAGCCCGTTCTTCTTCGCCCTGCCCCTGATCGTCGTGGGCGCGGCGATCGTCGTGACCCCGGGCATGGCGCTGGCGCTCACGGCCGGGGCCGCCCTGGCGTACGTGGTCGCGGTCCTCGAACCGTCGCCCGCGCTCGCCGAGGCGTCCCTGGCGACGATCGCGGTCAACCTCACCGCGCTCGGGCTCATCGGCTACATCGGCATGGCGGTCGGCCGCGAACAGCGTCGCGCACGCACGGAGACCAGCCGCCTCGCCACCGTGGACGCACTGACGGGCCTGCGGACGCGCCCGTACCTGTTCGCTGCGCTCGAGCGGGAGCTCTCGCGCAGCCAGCGCACCGGGCGTGCGTTCTGCCTCCTGATGATCGACATGGACGACCTCAAGGGCATCAACGATCGGCTGGGCCACCTCGCCGGCGACCGCGCGCTCCGACTCGTGGGCGACGTCGTGCTGGCGGGGATCCGGCGGATCGACACCGGGGCCCGGTTCGGGGGTGACGAGTTCGTGGTGCTGCTCCCCGAGACCGACTCGACCGGCGGCTGGATCCTGGCGGAGAAGATCCGCCAGGGCGTTGCCGCGGCGGGGATCGAGATCGACGGGGCAGTCGCGCCGACGAGCGTGTCCGTCGGGCTCGTCACGTACCCGCAGGATGGCGAGCGCGTGGGCGAGCTCCTGGAGCGGGCCGACGAGGCGATGTACCGCTCGAAGCGCGGCGGCCGCGACCGGACGACCGGCGTGCCGGTGATGGACGCGGACGTCAGCGCGGCGGGCGGCCCCGTCGGCACGCGCTCGACCGGGGGTCGCAACGACCCGGTGTAGCATCGCGCCGTGACCGACGAGCGACCCCGTCCCGGCCCCTCCACGCGCGCCATCCGTGCCGCCTCGCGCGCGCCGCGCGTGACCCAGACGCCCACGACCGTCCCGATCTACCAGACCGCGACGTTCGCCTCGGGCGATGCCGAGGAGCTGGCCGCCGTCCTGACGGGCGAGCTGCCGGGGTACGCCTACAGCCGCATCGACAACCCGACGGTGACCGCGCTCGGCGACGCGATCGCAGCGCTCCACGACGCGGAGGCCGGCATCGCCCTGGCGACCGGGATGGCGGCCATCCACGCGGCGTTCCTGAGCCTGCTCCGCGCGGGCGACCGCGTGCTCATCGGCCACGTGGGCTACGGCACGACGCGGACCCAGGCGATCTCGGCGTTCGGCCGGCTCGGCGTCGACATCGGATACGTCGACACCACGGACGTACGCGCCGTCGATGCCGCCCTGCGTGCGCGACCCACGCGGATCCTCCACGTCGAGACGATCGCCAACCCGACCTGCGTCCTCGCCGACCTGCCGGCGCTCGCCGCCATCGCGCACGAGCACGGCGCGCTGCTCACCGTCGACAACACGTTCGCGTCACCGGCGATCTGCCGGCCGCTCGAGCACGGCGCCGACCTCGTCATGGAGTCGGCGACGAAGTACCTGTCCGGGCACAGCGACGTGATGGCGGGCGCGGTCGTCGGGCCGCGCGAGCGGATCGCGGCCGTGCGCTCGGCGCTCATCGACACCGGCGCGACCCTCGGTCCGTTCGCCGCGTTCCTCGTCCTGCGGGGCATCCCCACGCTCGCCGTCCGGATGGAGCGCCAGGGGCGGACGGCGCTGGCACTCGCGACGTTCCTCGAGCGTCAGGACGGCGTGAACGGCGTCATCTACCCCGGGCTCCCGAGCCACCCCCAGTCGGCGGTCGCCGCCCGGATCCTTGACGGCGGCGGCGCCATGCTCTCGGTCGACCTCGCCGGCGGTCGCGAGGCGGGCCGCGTGTTCTTCGATTCACTCCAGATCCCGGAGCGCACGGCGAGCCTCGGGTCCGTGCACACGATGGTGGTCCACCCGCCGTCCAGCAGCCACCGGGCGCTCGACGCAGCGCAGCTCGCCTCCGCCGGCATCACCGAGGGCCTGCTGCGGATCTCCGTGGGCCTCGAGGACGAGGCAGACCTGCTCGCCGACGTCGAGGCCGCCCTCGGGGCCGCTCGCGCCGCGACCGCCGCACCAAGCCCGGCGTAGGAGGCATCCCATCGCGACCATCGCGGCACGCCGCCCCGCGGCGCGCCCGGTCCCCGGACCGCTCGCCCGGCTCGGCAACGCCACCTGGGGCCTGCTGACCTCGGTCAACTTCGCCGTCGTCCAGATCATCGTGCTGAGCCTGCTCGCGGTCGTCGGAATGACGCTGCGGCAGTTGCCCGGGTTCGCGTTCCGGTCCGCGACCGACTATGCGAACGAGATGGACCGGATCCACGGGCAGTACGACCCGTTGATGGGGACGGGCCTCGTCAACCTCCTGGAGCGGATCCAGGTCTGGCACATCTTCAGCTCGACCTGGTTCAGCATCGGGCTGGTCGTGCTCATCATCTCGATCGTCGCCTGCACGATCGACCGGACACCGCGCCTGTGGCGCCAGAGCGCGGACATCCGCGTCGTCCAGCCCGACCCGTTCTACGACCCCGCCCTGCCCGACCGGGCCCTCATGGCCGGCGTGGACGCCCGGACCGTGGGGGGCGTGCTCCGGCGCCACCGGTTCGTCGTGCGGACGGAGGTCGCGGAGGGGGTCACGTACCTCTACGGCGACCGCAACCGCTGGGTGAAGATGGCGACGCTGCTCACCCACACGGGCCTCGTGCTGTTCCTCGTGGCAGCCGCCGTCACGGCGCGCCTGGGCGACGAGCAGGGGCTCGTCGTGGCGGAAGGCGAGTCGCTGACCGTCCAGCCCATCGGGACGCCCGGCCTGCTCCTCGTCCGGAACCTCGGGTTCGAGGCCCCGGGCTTCCTCGAGACGGGCAAGGCGAGCGACTTCACGACGCACCTGGCCGTCTACCAGGACGGCAGGGAGATTGCCGAGAAGACGATCCGGGTCAATGACCCGCTGAGCGTCGGCGGGTACACGTTCCACCAGAACGGGTTCGGGCCGGCGCCGGACGTCGTCATCCGCGACGCGGCGGGCAAGCCCCTGTGGACGGGCCCGATCCCGATGACCGACTCGGCAGCCGGCTTCCCGTTCGCGGAGGTCGCGGTCCCGGGCCGCGACGTCGCGCTCCAGCTGCTCCTCCAGCGCGGGGCCGACGGCGTCGGCGTCCTGCTCGTGCTCCCGTTCCGCGCGATCGGCACGAACGCGGACGGGACGCCGCACATCGTGGGCCTCGAGCCGATCGCGCTGACGCGCGGCCAGTCCGATTCGCCCGAAGGAACCGACTTCTCGGTCGAGCTTCGGGGGTTCCAGGACTACACCTTGCTCATCGCGAAGCGTGACCCGGGACAGGGGCTCGTGTGGATCGCCGCCGCCTGCCTGCTCATCGGGCTGCTGATCACGTTCTGGATGCCCCGCCGCCGGGTCTGGGCCCGCCTCGGCGCGGACGGGCGCCTGGCGCTCGTCGTGCGCGCAGACCGCTACGTGGACGTGGGTCGCGAGTTCGGCGGCGTGCTGGACGACCTCATCGCCGCGCGTCGGGCATCGCCGGCGGGCTGAGCCAGGCGCGGGCCCCGCCCGTACCGCACACTCTGGGCCATGGCCCCGCTCCACGAGATCCTCGCCACGCTGCTGCCCGACGCCGACTCGGTGGGCGGCCCCGTCCCGGAGGCGGACGGCGCCCGTACGGTGGGCTGGGTACGCGTCCTGCGGGCCCGGGTCCCGGCGCTCGACGTCCTCGAGCCGTCCGACCTCGTGATCGTCCCGGCGAGCTCGCTGTCCGTCGTGGCGCCCGGCCCGGCCGACCTCGTGGACCTCGCGCAGACCCTCGCGCGGAGCGGCGCGTCCGGCCTCCTGCTCGTGCCGGCGCAGGGGACGGGGGACCGCGGGACGGGCCCCGGCGCCCGGGACGTCCTGGCGGACCTGGGGCGCGCCGCCGCCGATGCGGGACTGCCCGCGATCCGCGTCCACGGTCTCGACCCCGCGACGCTCGAGAAGCGGCTCATCGGGTTCCTCGTGGATCGGCGCGGCGAGCTCGAGCGCCAGTCCAGCGTCCTCGAGGCCGACCTCGCCCAGCTCGCCATGGCTGCTCGCGGCGTCGAGGCGCTGGTCGCGGCGATCGGCGGGTTCCTGCGCCGGGCGGTCGCGCTCGAGGGCCGGCGCTCGGACACGATCGCCCTCCACGCGCCGGCGGATGTCCCCGATGCCGCCGCGGCCGTCGCCGCGTACCTCGCCCGGCCCCTCTCCGGGGGCAAGCGCGTGCCGCTGCCGGGTGCCCCGGGCGAGACCGGGCCGTCGGGCTGGCTCGTGCTGCTGGGCGACCGCCCCGTCAGCGACCTCGAGACCATCGCCACCGAGCGCGTCGCGCCGCTGCTCTCGCTCGAGCTGCTCGTCGAGTCGCAGGTCCGGCGTGCGCGCGACGAGTCCGCGCGCGGAGACGCGCTGCCGTCCGACGGTCCCCCGTGGGTCGTCCTCGTGGCGCGCCAGCCCGAGTCCGTCCCCGGCGAGCCCAGCCGAGAGGAGGTCCGCCAGGAGCTCCGCTTCCGCTTCGCCGCCCGCCGCCTCAGCCTCCGCGGCACGAGCGAGAGCCTCGACCTGCGCGCGATCGCCGCGCTCGAGGCGGGCGACCCGCGGGGCCTCAGGATCGCCGGTCGTGTCGCCGAATTCCTGGGCCGGACGGTCGCACTCAGCGGGCCATTCGCCGAGCCGTCGAGCCGACCTATCGAGGAGGCGAACGCCCGCGCGACGCTCGACGCGGCCGAGCGCCTCGCGGAACCGCCGATCGTCGCCCGCGCGGACCGGCTGGCGGCATATCGGCTCCTGTCCTCGTTGGGCAGCCTGCCCGACGACCGGATGCAGGCGACGGCCCTTCTCGAACCGCTCCTGTCCGGGCGCCCGGCGAGCGTGCGCGAACGGCTGGCGACCCTCCGGGCGGTCCTCGACCACGGTGCCGCGGGTGAGGCCGCGAACCGGCTGGGAATCCACCGCAACACGCTGGCGTACCGCGTCCGCAACCTGGAGGCCAGGACGGGGTGGGATCTGTCGGATCCGGAGCTGCGCCTGGCCCTGTCCGTTGCCGTTCGCGTAGTGCAATCCGCACAACACAGCGGGCGATAATCGGGGCAGATCGCCCGTTCGGACACGCAATACGCCGCTAGACTGCACCGCATCACGGCGACGCTCCCTCAGGTTCGTGCTTGCCGCACAACCGGGATGCCGTCCCGGCGGCCGACGCGCTGGAGGGCGGCATTGGCGATCGAGGACACGAGCGAGGCGTTGACCCGGATCCAGGCGGCCCGGGAGGGCGGGATCCGCTTCATCCAGCTCCAGTTCACCGACATCCTCGGCGTGGTGAAGGCAGTCACGATCCCGATCCACCGGCTCGAGGACTCGGTGCGCCACGGGACCTGGTTCGACGGGTCGTCCATCGAGGGCTTCACGCGCATCGCCGAGTCCGACCAGTACCTCGCCCCGGACATGGCCACGTTCAACGAGATCCCGTGGCAGCCCGGCTCGGGCGGCCGCGGCACGGCGCGCGTGATCTGCGACGTGTTCACCCCGCGCGGCGAGCCGTTCACCGGCGACCCGCGGTTCGTCCTCCGGCGCCAGGTCGAGCGGGCACGCAAGCTCGGCTACGTCGTCAACACCGGCCCGGAGCTGGAGTTCTTCCTGTTCCGCCGCGGCGAGGACGGACGGATCAGCCCGCTCCCGCACGATCAGGCCGGCTATTTCGACTACTCGACCGACCTCGCCCAGGAGGTCCGCCAGGACATGGTGGACGCGCTCGAGGCGTTCGGGATCAGCGTCGAGGCTGCCCACCACGAGGTGGCGGCGGGCCAGCACGAGATCGACTTCGAGTACGCCGACGCGCTCAAGACTGCCGACAACGCGATCACGTTCAAGTTCGCGCTCAAGGCGATCGCGCAGCAGCACGGGCTGTACGCCACGTTCATGCCCAAGCCGATCCACGGGATCAATGGCTCCGGGATGCACACCCACCAGAGCCTCTACTCGATCGCCGACGGGCGGAACGCCTTCGCCGACCCCAACGCCCCATACGGCCTGAGCGAGGTCGCCCGCAGCTACATGGCCGGGATCCTCGCCCACGCCCGCGGGATGATCGCGGTCCTTGCGCCGCTCGTGAACAGCTACAAGCGCCTCGTCCCGGGCTACGAGGCGCCGACGTACATCACCTGGGGGCGCACCAACCGGAGCGCGCTGATCCGCGTCCCGATGATCTCGCCCGGCAAATCCATCGAGGGCACGCGCTGCGAGGTGCGCTGCCCGGATCCCTCGTCCAACACCTACCTCGCGTTCGCCGCGATGATCGCGGCGGGGCTCGACGGCGTCGAGAAGGGGCTGACCCTGGGCGACCCCGTGGAGGAGAGCCTGTTCGAGATGGACGCCGCCCGGATCGCGGAGAAGGGCATCCGCGAGCTGCCGGGCACGCTCGGTGAGGCCATCGACGAGCTCGAGCGAGACCCCATCATCGCCGAGGCCCTCGGCGACCACGTCCTGTCCCACTACGTCTCCGCCAAGCGCGCCGAGTGGGACGAGTACCGCACCCAGGTCACCGGCTGGGAGCTGGACCGCTACCTCGAAGCCTTCTGATCCGACCATTCCCCAC
>DASXVG010000121.1:0-61174 GCA_036504355.1 Candidatus Limnocylindrales bacterium | reverse complement strand
CGCCGCGGGCGGAGCCGGCCTCCTCGTCGCGGGCCTCACGGCGCAGACCCTCCCGCTCCTCGTCGCAGGGGTGGTCGTCGGTGGCGCGATGCTCATCCCGGCCTACCGCCGCCTGACGCCGAGGGGCACGCTCGTGCTCGCCGTCGGCGTCCCGGCGGCCGTCCTCCTGCGGGGAGCCCTGACGTTCGCGTTCTTCTCCGGCGACGCCTACCTGCCGCTCCTCCTCCAGACGTGGCGCGGGACGCCCGCGACCCTGACCGGCATCGTGTTCACCGCGACGACCGTTGCGTGGACCGCGGGCACCTGGTTCCAGGCCCGCCGGATCGAGCACTGGGGCCCGCGCCGGTTCGTGGGCCTGGGGTTCACCATGATCGCGACCGGCGGCCTGCTCACGATCGCCGTCGTGTTCCGCGCGATCCCGCCCGAGGTCGCGATCCTGACCTGGATCCTGCCCAGCCTGGGCATGGGCTTCGCGTACTCGGCGGTCACGCTCGTCGTGCTCCGCGGGTCGAGTGCCGCGGAACAGGGGTCGGCCAGCGCGGCGCTGCAGCTGTCTGACATCCTCGGGACCGCGCTCGGGACGGGCGTCGCCGGCGCGATCGCCGCGGCGGGGGAGCGGGCCGGCGGGGACGGCCTGGGCATCGCGCTTGGTGTCGTGTTCGGCGTGTCGCTCGTCAGCGGCCTGCTCGGCGTGCTCGCATCGGGCCGGATCGGGGCCGTTCCGCAGGTGCGGGAGGCCCGGACGGCTGGGGTAGACTAGCGGGCCTGCGTCACCTGCACGCCCTCGGCGCTGCCCACCACGAGCGCCACCACCGGAGGTTCCCGCTCCCCATGTCCGCCGAGACGCTTCGCGCGAAGATCCGCGAGATCCCCGACTTCCCGAAGCCCGGCATCCTGTTCTACGACATCACGACGCTCCTCAAGGACCCCGCGTCCTACAAGGAAGCGATCGACCTCATGCTCGAGCCGTATCGCGACGAGCAGGTCGACATCGTCGTGGGCATGGAATCCCGGGGCTTCATCTTCTCCTCGCCGATGGCCTATCAGCTGAACACGGGCCTCGTGCCGGTGCGCAAGCTGGGCAAGCTGCCGGCCGAGACGCTCACCGTGGAGTACGCGCTGGAGTACGGCTCCAACACCCTCGAGATCCACCGCGACGCGATCCAGCCCGGCCAGAAGGTGCTCATCGTGGACGACCTCCTCGCGACCGGCGGGACGGTCCGCGGGACGATCGAGCTCGTGGAGCGCCTCAAGGGCGAGGTCGTCGGACTGGCGTTCCTCGTCGAGCTGGACTTCCTCAAGGGTCGCGACCGCCTCGAGGGCCGTCGCGTCACGAGCGTCATCCAGTACTGACCCCGCGCCACAACGGCGCGTCCGGTCGTACGACGTCCCATGAGCGACCGACTCGTCCAGCCGCCCGGCCAGCCACGAGACCTCGGGCGTCGACGCTTCCTCCGCCAGTTCGCGGGCGAGGTCGCGACGTCGGTCGGGTCCGTCCTGGGCGCGGCCCAGGTGCTCCAGCAGCAGTCGGCCGACGCGGCGCGCGAGCTCCTCTCGGGTGACGAGCCTGGTGCCGCCGACACTTTCACGGTCGCCGCGGCTCCCCGAACGGCGGGTGCGCTCCACGACGTCGACGCATCGACCGCCGGCTATCGCGCCCCGCTCCGCTGGGACGGCGACGTGTGCTGGGTCGTCGACCAGCGACGCCTTCCCGACGTCCTGTCCGACCTCGAGGTCCGGGGCGCCGCCGACGCCGTCACCGCGATCAACGATGGGGCGATCACCGGCGGCGCCGTCCAGGCCCAGCTCGCGGCCGTGACGCTCGCGCTCGTCGCCGGGCGCTCGGTGACCTCGCGGGCGTTCGCGCGTCGGGCGACGATCCGCGGCGCCGCGAACGCGCTGCGCCAGTCGCGACCGGGCTCCGCGGCCGTGGGCCAGGCGCTGGACCGGGTGCTCGCGCTGCTCGAGACGTTCGACAACGAGTCCACGGGCGAGGCCGTCGAGGCTGCGCTGCGCGCGGAGGCCGAGGCGGTGCTCGCGGAGGCGTCCGCGGACCACGGCGCCCTCGTCGCGAACGCGTTGACCGTGCTCCCCGGCGACGCGACGACGCCGCTCCGCGTCCTGACCGCGGGCAACACGGGCGCGATGGGCGGCGGCCAGTTCGGGACGGCCGTGTCGACGATCATCACGGCGCACCACGAAGGGCGCGAGATCCACGCGCTCGTCGCCGAGGGTCGCCCGGGGCTCGACGGCGCACGGGTCGCGACCTGGGAGCTCGCCCAGGCTGACGTGCCGCACACGCTGGTGACCGACGCGGCAGCCGGGGGATGCGTCGCCGCCGGCGAGGTCGATGCCGTCCTCGTGACCGCCGAGCGGGTGTGCGCGAACGGCGACGTCGTGGCAACCACCGGGACCTACCCGCTCGCGCTCGCAGCCCGAGCCGCCGGTGTCCCGTTCCTCGTCCTCGTGGCCACGACCGCCGTGGACCTCGCGACGGCCGATGCGTCCGCGGCGGTGCTCGAGGACGGCCGCCCCGGTCCCGTGCTCACCGCGGGCGGCACGCGCGTCGCGCCCGTGGGGACACCCGTCCGGAACCCGCGCCTCGACCGCACGCCCGCGGGTCTCGTCACCGCGATCGTCACCGAGGAGGGGATCGCCCGGGCACCGTTCCCGGACGCGCTCGCCGCGCAGGCCGGCGCCGCCAACACGCGCCGGGCGACGGCACGCGGGTTCGAAGCGTTGCTCGCCCGGCGGGCTGCGGACGACCCGACAGCCGAGCCCGCAGCCGGGCGCGAGCCCGAACCCGCACCGGCCGAGGCGCCCTGATGGCCACCGTCGCGGTCGGCTCTCGCACCGGCGTCCTCGCCCGTGGGACGACCGACCGAGCGCTCCTGCGCGAGTTCCTGGAGCACGACCGCCTCCTCGCCGCGTACGCCATCTGCGATCTCGAGGACCGGGAGTTCGGACGGACCCGGTGGGGGATCGCGACCCAGGGCACCGAGGTCGTCGCGATCGCGATGGAATACGGCGGCCTCACGCCCCAGCCGATGTACGTCATGGGCGACAACGACGGCATCGCCGCGATCCTGCGCGATGTCGTCCGGCCGCGGGCCGCGTACCTCGCGGGTCCGGCCGAGGCGCTCCCCGCGGTCGCGCAGCTGTACCGCGTGGATCCGGGACCGCCGATGATCCGGATGTGGGTCGACCGCACGACGTTCCAGCCCGCCCCCGCACAGGTCGAGCGGTTGCTCCCGGTCGAGGTCGGTGAGCTCAACCGCCTCTACCAGCTGGGCTTCGCCGCGTGGCTCCCGTCGAACGCGATCGCGGAGGGCGTCTACTTCGGGATCCGCGTCAACGGCCGGCTCGTGGCGGCGGCGGGCACCCACGTCATCTCGCGGACGGCGCGGCTCGCGGTCGTCGGCAACGTGCTCACCCACACCGACCATCGCGGGCGCGGCTACGCGAAGGCCGTGACGTCGGCGGTGACCGCGGAGCTCCTCCGGTACTGTGACGAGGTCGTGCTCAACGTCCGCTCCGACAACCCGCCCGCGATCCAGGCGTACGGCCGCCTCGGGTTCGTGGAGCACACCCGGTTCGAGGAGCGCCTCATCCGCCGTCTCAGCTCGCCGTGGTCGGATCTGACCGCGCCGATCCGTCGCTTCTTCGCCCGGTCGGCCGCGCGCCCGGCCCCGGCGCCCGCGATCCCCGACCAGGCACGACCCCATCCGAACCACCAGGCCCACCAGGTCGCCAGCCCGACCGCCCAGCCGTCACCCGACGGACCGCAAGAGGATCCCCGATGACCGACGCGCCCGCTCTCCCGCATGACGTGACCGACCTCTCGCTTGCCGCCGAAGGCGTGCGACGCATCGAGTGGGCCGAGCGCGAGATGCCCGTCCTGCGCCTGATCCGCGAGCGCTTCGAGCGCGAACAGCCGCTCAAGGGCATCCGGATCGGTGCCTGCCTCCACGTCACGACCGAGACCGCGAACCTGATGCGGACGCTCAAGGCCGGCGGCGCCGACGTCCATCTGGCCGCGTCCAACCCGCTCTCGACGCAGGACTGGACGGCCGCAGCGCTCGTCGCGGAGTACGGCATCGCGACGTATGCCCGGCGCGGCGAGGACAACTCGACGTATTACGACCACCTCCGGACGGTCGCCGACGTCCATCCCCAGATCACGATGGATGATGGCTGTGACCTCGTGTCGCTGCTCCACAAGGAGCGCCGGGACCAGCTGCCCGAGATCATGGCCGGCACCGAGGAGACGACGACGGGCGTCATCCGGCTGAAGGCGATGGCCGCCGACGGCGCGCTCACGTTCCCCGTTGTCGCGGTCAACGAGGCGGAGACCAAGCACCTGTTCGACAACCGCTACGGCACCGGCCAGTCCACGATCGACGGGATCCTGCGCGCGACGAACGTCCTCATCGCCGGCCGGAACGTGGTCATCGCCGGCTACGGCTGGGTGGGCAAGGGGATCTCGAGCCGCATGGCCGGCCACGGCGCGCACGTCGCGGTGGTGGAGGTCAACCCGGTGCGCGCGATCGAGGCGCTCATGGACGGGTTCCGGGTCATGACCGTCGGCGAGGCAGCGGCGTGGGGCGACCTGTTCGTCACCGCGACGGGCAACGTCAACGTCTTCCGGCGCGAGCACTTCGCCGCGATGAAGGACGGCGCGATCATGGCCAACTCCGGCCATTTCGACGCCGAGCTGGACCTCAAGGCGCTGCGCGAGATGGCCGAGGGCCACGTGCGCGACGTCCGGCCCAACGTCCAGGAGTTCGACCTGGGCGGCAAGAAGGTCAACCTCGTGGCCGAGGGCAGGCTCGTGAACCTGGGCGCGGCCGAGGGTCACCCCGCCGCGGTCATGGACATGAGCTTCGCGAACCAGGCGCTGTCGGCCGAGTACGTTGCCCTGCACCATGCAGAGCTGGAGCCGAAGGTCTACGTCGTGCCCGAGGCGATCGACGCGGAGGTGGCGCGCCTCAAGCTCGCCGCGATGGGGATCACCCTCGACGCGATGACCCCGGAGCAGCTGGAGTACGTCACCAGCTGGCAGCACGGCACGTGAGCGTGGCCGGCGGGACCGGCTCGGACGCGAGTGGAGGCGCGCCCTCGCCGACGCCGGCACCATACGGCAGCTGGGCGTCGCCCATCGACATCGAGCTCGTCGCTTGTGGCTCCGTCGGCCTGAGCGAGCCGATGCTCGACGGGGACGACGTCTACTGGCTCGAGGGCCGCTCCGCGGAGGGTGGCCGGCGGACGCTGCTGCGGCACGGCCCCGACGGCGCGACGCGGGAGCTGACGCCTGCGCCGTTCAACGTCCGGAACAAGGTCCACGAGTACGGCGGTGGGTCGTATCTCGCGGTGGGCGGACTCGTCATCGCGTCCTCGGGGCGCGACGGCCGGCTGTACCGGCTCGACCCGCAGGGCGTGGACGATGCCAGCGCGCTGACGCCCGACGGCCCGTACCGGTTCGCCGACTTCCGGTCTGACCCCCGCCGCGAGCGGCTGTACGCGGTCCGTGAGACGCACGACCCGGTCCGGGACAAGGACCCGCTGCTCGTCGAGAACGAGATCGTGGCGATCGGACTCGACGGGTCGGATGGCGCGGGTCGCGTCCTCGTCGGCGGCGTGGACTTCGTGGCGGCTCCGCGCCCGTCGCCCGACGGGACATGGCTCGCCTGGCTCGAGTGGGACCACCCGGACATGCCCTGGGATGCCGTGCGCCTGCGCGTGGCCGAGGTCCGCGAGGACGGCACGCTGGGCACCGCGCGGACGGTGGCTGGTGGCCCCGGGATCTCCGTCGTCCAGCCGGCGTGGAGCCCGTCGGGCACGCTCCATGCCGTCTCCGACGAGACCGGGTGGTGGAACCTGTACGCGTTCGACGGCGAGGACGGGCCGGCCGGCCCCGGCCGGAACCTCGCGCCCATGGACGCCGAGCTGGGCGACCCGGCGTGGGTGTTCGGCCGCTCGTCATACGTGTTCCTCGGCGACGGCGCGATCCTCGCTGTCGCCCGGGCCGACGGACGGGACGGCTTCCTGCGCATCGAGCCGGACGGGGTGGTCACCCGGCTCGAGACCCCGTTCACCGAGGTCGAGGGGCTCGACGTCGCCGGCGACGCCGTCGTCGCGATCGCCGCGGGTCCCGCGGAAGGGGCGCTGCTCGTCCGCCTCGACGCGACGACCGGCGCCGTTCGAGGCGTGCTCGCACGGTCGCTCCGGACGCCGCCCGACCCGGCCGTGCTCCCCGTCGCACGCCCGATCACGTTCGCCACGGGCGACGGCGAGACCGCCAGGGCGCTGTACTTTCCCCCGACGAACCCCGCCTTCCGTGGGCCGGACGGCGAGCTGCCGCCGCTGATCGTGGAGTCGCACGGCGGACCGACCGGCGCGGCGTCATCGTCGCTCTCCCTCGATCGCGCGTTCTTCACGTCGCGCGGGATCGCCGTCGTCGACGTCGACTACCGCGGCTCGTCCGGCTACGGGCGGCCGTACCGCGACGCGCTCAGGGGCGCGTGGGGGATCGCCGACGTCGAGGACTGTGTTGCCGCGGCGCAGCACCTCGTCGCCCAGCGCCTCGTGGACCCGGCTCGCCTTGCGATCCGGGGCGGCAGCGCGGGCGGCTACACGACGCTCGCCGCGCTCACGTTCCGCCCGGAGATCTTCGCCGCGGGCCTGAGCCACTTCGGGATTGCCGATCTCGAGCTGATCCATGTCGACGGGCACAAGTTCGAGTCTCGCTACGACGAGGGGCTGCTCGGGCCGTGGGACACCGAGGAGGGCCGTCGGATCTTTCGCGACCGCTCCCCGATCCACTTCCTCGACCGGGTCCGCGCACCCATGCTGATCTTCCAGGGGCTCGACGACCGCGTGGTGCCGCCGTCGCAGGTCGACGCGATGGAGGCGGCCTTCGTGCCCCGCGGGATCCCGCATGTCGCGATGCGCTTCGAGGGCGAGGGCCACGGGTTCCGCAAGGCGGAGACGAAGCGTGCGGTCTACGCGACCGAGCTTGCATTCCTCGGGCGCGTCTTCGGCTTCACCCCGGCCGACGACATCCCGCCGCTCGAGATCCCCGGGCTCGACGCCCCCGAGGCTGGCCGGACGCCGGGCTGATCCCCGCGTGAGCTCGATCGAGGTCGTCCTCGCCCTGCTTCTGCTCGCGACGGTGCTCGCGGGCCTGGCCCGGCGCGCCCGCGTCCCGGAGCCGATCCTGCTCGTCATCGCGGGCATCGCGGTCGGGCTCCTGCCCGGTCTGCCGCACATCGAGCTCGAGCCGCAGCTCGTGTTCCTGCTGTTCCTCCCGCCGATCCTGTACAGCGCGGGCTACTTCACGTCGATCCGCGACTTCAAGGCGAATCTGCGTCCGATCCTCCTGCTCTCGATCGGGCTCGTCCTGTTCACCACCGTCGCGGTGGCGGCCGTGCTCAGGGCGTTCGTGCCCGAGCTGCCGTGGGCCGCCGCATTCGCGTTCGGCGCGATCGTCTCGCCGCCGGACGCCGTCGCGGCGACGGCGGTGTTCCGCCGGCTCCGCGTGCCGCGCCGCCTGGTCACGATCCTCGAGGGCGAGAGCCTCGTCAACGACGCGACAGCGCTCGTGCTCCTGCGGACGTCGCTGGTGGCGCTCGCGGGGACGTTCAGCGTCGTCGCCGCGAGCGCGGACTTCGTCGTCGTGGTCGCCGGCGGCATCGTCGTGGGACTCGTGGCCGGCCGCATCGCGGGCTGGTTCACGACCCGGATCCAGGATCCCGATCTCGGGATCGTCCTGTCGCTGCTGGTCCCGGCGCTGGCGTATCTCCCAGCCGAGGCGCTCCACGTCAGCGGCGTCCTCGCGGTCGTGATCGCGGGGATCTACGCGGGGCGGATCGCGGCGCGGTCGCTCAACTCGGCCCAGCGAGTGGAGGGCGTCGCGGCGTGGAACGTGGTGCTGTTCCTCGTCAACGGGCTCGTGTTCACGCTCATCGGTCTCCAGCTGCCGGTGATCCTGGCCGACCTCGACGGGTCGGCCTGGGCGCTGCTGGCGCTCGCCGCGGCGATGGGCGTGACCGTGATCGTTGCCCGGTTCGCGTGGGTGTTCGCGAGCGTGTTCGTGTCCGGCGTCCTGCCGCCGCGCTTCCGCGTGCTCGACCCCGTGCCCAGCTGGCAGCGGGTGGCGATCATCAGCTGGGCGGGCATGCGAGGCGTCGTCTCGCTGGCCGCGGCGCTCGCGCTGCCGGTCGACTTCCCGCAGCGCAGCCTGCTCCAGTTCCTCACCTTCGCGGTCATTCTCGCGACGCTCGTGCTGCAGGGGCTGACGCTGCCCGTGCTGATCAGGGCGCTCGGCGTCTCGGCCGGCGACAACGGCGCGGAGGAGGAGCGCCAGGCGCGGCTGCTCGCGGCGCAGGCGGCCGTGGCCCGGATCGACCGCCTGGAGGCGGAGTACCCGGGGCACCGGGAGCTCATCGACCATCTCCGCGAGACGTACGCCCATCGGGTGGAGCACATCGAGCCCACGGAGGGCCAGACGGTGGACGAGGCGATCGAGGAGCTGCTCGAGCACCGCAGGATCCGGCGGGCGGTGATCGACGCCGAGCGAGAGGCGGTGATCCGGATGCGCGACCGGGGCGAGCTGTCGGACGAGGTCATGCGCAGGCTGGAGCGGGACCTCGACCTGGAGGAGCTCCGCGAGGACGCCTGAGGCGGTGGTCCTCGATCACCGTTCGCCGGGCAGCCGGCGGGCGCCGCGGTCGGCCGTGTCGTGCAGGGAGTGGGGGCGGGCGCGGTGGTACAGTCGCCCGACGACCACGCCCCAGCCGCGACCCGGAGCACCATGAGCATCGTCGACGCCGATCACTACCTGTTCACCTCGGAATCCGTGACCGAGGGCCACCCCGACAAGATGTGCGACCAGATCTCGGACGCCATCCTGGACGCGATCATCCGCGAGGATCCCGACGCCCGCGTGGCCTGCGAGACGGCGACGACAACGGGTCTGGTGCTGGTGCTGGGCGAGATCACGACCTCGACCTACATCGACTTCCAGTCGGTCGTCCGGGACACCGTCCGCGACATCGGCTACACGAAGGCGGAGTACGGCTTCGACTACCTGACCTGCGGGACGCTCGTCAGCGTGAAGGAGCAGTCGGGCGACATCGCGCAGGGCGTGGACGCGGCGCTCGAGGTTCGCTCGGACGCGGCCCCGGCCCACGAGCTCGGCGCGGGCGACCAGGGGATGATGTTCGGGTACGCCTGCCGCGAGACGCCCGAGCTCATGCCGCTGCCCATCGCCCTGGCGCACCGCATGGCTCGCCGCCTCGCCGAGGTCCGCAAGTCGGGCCAGCTGCCATATCTCCGGCCGGACGGCAAGACGCAGGTCACCGTGGACTACGAGCGCGGGGTTCCGAAGCGCGTCCGGACCGTCGTCGTGTCGTCGCAGCACGACCCGGACGTCCGCGCGGAGCGGATCCGCAACGACCTCGTCCAGGCGGTGATCCTCCCGATCATCCCGGAGGAGCTGCGCCCCGTCGACCCGGTGATGCACGTTAACCCGACTGGTCGTTTCGTCACCGGCGGCCCGATGGGCGACGCCGGCCTGACCGGGCGCAAGATCATCGTGGACTCGTACGGCGGCATGGCACGCCACGGCGGGGGCGCGTTCTCGGGCAAGGACCCGACGAAGGTGGACCGATCGGCGGCGTACGCCGCCCGCTGGGTGGCCAAGAACGTCGTGGCGGCCGGGCTCGCCGACCGGTTCGAGATCGAGGTCGCGTACGGCATCGGCATCGCCCGTCCGATCTCGCTGTCGATCGAGACCTTCGGCACCGGGACCATCGATGACGCCCGGATCCAGCAGCTCGTCGAGCGCCACTTCGACCTGCGCCCGGCGTCGATCATCGACGCCCTCGACCTCCGCCGCCCGATCTACCGCCAGACGGCCGCGTACGGCCACTTCGGCCGGATCGACCTGGACCTCCCCTGGGAGCGCACCGACAAGGCCGAGGCCCTCGCGGCCGACGCCGGCCTCCCCGTGCCGGTCCTCGCGGCGGTCTCCTAGGCCCTCGTCCGGAGCGCTCGCGGAACGCCCCGCAGGACTGTCGTCGCCGCACCATCGACATCCACCCACACGATCGCCGGGCCGGGCCAGCGCGTAGACGACCCGGTCAGGGCGGCGTACGCCTCGCCCGAGTCGGACGGATAGGCGGCTCCGAACGTCTGGCGCAGGCCATCCACGAGCTCGTGCATGGCACGGCACGACCGCAGGAGGAGCAGCCTGCTGACAGCGGGTCCCTCGTCGACCGGTGACCACGGCCAGCCCGCCGCCGACGGCAGGCTGTCCGCCTTCTGGGCCGCCCATCGCAGCTGGCGCTCCACGGCGTGCAGGGCGCTGTGCCCCTCGCCCGCGACCACGTCAGGGCCCTCGCGATCCTGGAGCACCACGTCGATCACGCCCCGGACGGGGCGGTAGACGGGCACCTCGAGACGAGGGATCCATCGTGGATGGATCGTCCGCAACAGCGCCTCGATCATGCGGACCTGGATGTGGTCGTGAACGCGTGGACCCGTGGCCGGAAAGAGGCGGACCGAGACGTCGTGGCCCATCGCCGCTGCGTACGCCGCGAGCGCGTCGAGGCTTCCATCGCGGTCTCCGACCTCGATGCGTGGCAGGTGGCTATGGTGATAGCCGGCCGCGGCGCTCACCGCCCGGAGGCTGAGGCCCTCGTCCTCTCGAACCCGCCGGAGCTCCTCCCCGACGGTTCGGCGGAGCAGCCGCCGGCGGCCCGCGACCTGCTGTTCGAACTTCGTGCTGCCCATACGGCTCCTGAGGCGGGCTCCAGGGCGGGACCTGCGCGGGGCGCCGTGCGTCCCCGGGTTGTCGCCTGACAGTCGACCACATCGCCCTTATCGGCGGATTGTCGGACGCCGGGTGTGACGCGGCCCGTCCCGTGTCGACTCGGAGGCGACGAACGCCCGGAAGGTGGCACGGTGCGGTTGCGATCCGGCGAATCCGTCGACTGCCAGGCGACGCTGGACGGGGCCCGGATCTGTCGACGACCCGGCGACGCGACCGTCCCGCGACAGCAGGTCCGGGCGGCCTAGGCGCTCTGGTCGGCGATCATGCCCGCCATGCCGCCCGCCTGCCCACCACCGGAGCGACGGGCGTTGCGGGTCAGGACGAGCTGGCCGATGGCGAGCATCGCCAGCGTGAGCACCAGCATCATCGTCGCGACGGCGTTCGTCTCCGGGGTGACGCCTCGCTTCACCTGGCCGAAGATGAAGATCGGCAGGGTCGAGGATCCCGGGCCGGATACGAACGACGTGATCACGTAGTCATCGAACGAGAACGTGAACGCGAGCAGGAAGCCCGCCACGATCGCCGGCAGCAGCTGCGGGAACGTGATCTGGCGGAAGGTGCGCCACGGCGACGCGTACAGGTCATACGAGGCCTCGACCAGCGTCCGGTCCATCCCCGAGAGCCGGGCCCGGACGAGGAGCAGCACGATGCTGATGTTGAACAGCATGTGGGCGGCGACGATCGTCGGGATGCCCAGCTGCAGCTTGAGACCCGTCGCGTCGTTGATGATCCCGAAGCTGGTCGCGAACAGCACGAGCGTGGCCAGGGCGATGACGATCTCCGGGACGATGATCGAGACGTAGGTCAGGGCATCGAAGCCGAGCCGCAGCGTCTTCGGGACCCGCTGCAGCCCGAGGGCCGCCATCGTCCCGAACAGGGTCGCCAGGATCGCGTTGGGCAGCGCCACCGAGAAGCTGTTCGCCAGCGCTGCCTGGACCACCTCGTCGTTGAGGGCGACGCTGTACCAGTTGAGCGTGAAGCCGGTCCAGATGGTCGCGAGCCGGTTCGCGTTGAAGCTGAACAGCACGACGACCACGATCGGCAGGTAGAGGAACGCGTACACCAGCGCCGAGTGGGCGCGGAGCCACAGCTCCACGACGCCGTTCCAGTGATCGACACCGGCCTTTGTGCCGCGGCGGGCGGTCGCGGGCCCGGCGACCCGGACTGCAGGCGCGGTCATCGGCCGCCGCTCACAGCACGCTCACATCGCGGCCCAGGCGACCGCGGTTCACGAACCACACGTAGACGCTGATCGTGATCAGCATGATCACGATCAGCAGCACGGCCATCGCGGAGCCGAACGGCCAGTTGCGAGTCTGGATGAACGCGTCCACGAGGGCATTGCCCATCAGGAACGTGCGCCCGTAGCCCAGGATCGCGGGGATGACGTACTCGCCCATCATCGGGATGAACACGAGGATGCTCCCGGTGATCAGGCCGGGCAACGCGATCGGGAGCGTGACCTGGCGGAAGGTCGCCCAGCGGGCGGCCCCGAGATCCTTGGATGCCTCGACCAGCGTGCGGTCCATGCGCTCGAGGGTCACGTACAGCGGGAACACCATGAGCGGAAGGTAGCCGTACACGAGGCCGATCAGCACCGCGAACGGGGTACCCAGGATCCGGAACTCCGGGTCCCCGATGACACCGCCGATGAACCCGCCGAGGTTGTCCTTGCCCAGGAGGATGAGCCACGAATAGGTGCGGATGAGGAAGCTCGTCCAGAACGGGATGACGAGCATCAGGATCAGCAGGCCCTTGCGGCGGCGCGCCCGGGTCGCGATGAAGTACGCCAGCGGAAGGCCCACCAGCAGGCACCCGATCGTCCCGGCGACGGCCATCCAGAGCGAGGTGAAGAACGGCTCCATCCGCTGGGGCTGGGTCAGCAGCCGGACGTAGTTGTCGAGCGTGAACGCGGCCTCGTAGCCGCCGTTCCGCGCCCGGTTGCCGAAGCTGAAGACCGTGACGATCACGAGCGGCGCCACAAGCAGCACGAGGTACCACAGCCCCGCCGGGGCGATGAGCACGGTCGTCAGGAGCGCGGAACGGCCGCGCCGCTCCGCGCCCTGCGCGGCGTGCTCCGAAGCGATGGCCATTCAGGCGCCGCTCATCCGGGCTGTGACCTCGTCGGCGTCAGCTCCCGATCTTGGACTTGAACTCCTGCCAGATGTCGATGCGCTGCTGGTTGCTCGACGTGTCGACGGCGCCCTCGAGGTTGGCCATCGCGGCCTCGGGCGGGAAGAACACCGGGTCGTTGAGGATGGCCGGGTCGATGAACTTCTTCGCGGCATCGTTCGGGGTGCCGTAGCCGTTGAAGTTCGTCTCCTCCGCCTGGTTCTCCGGGTCCTCGATGAAGTTGAACCAGGCGTAGGTCGCATTCGGGTTGGGCGCGTCCTTGAGCATCACCCAGGTGTCGAGCCAGAACAGCGTGCCGTCGGTCGGGACGCTGTACATGATGTCGGCGGTCTTGGGGTCGGCGCGCATCGCGACCATCGGTCCCGTCCAGCCGAGGCACAGGACGGCCTCCTCGCTCGCGAGCTTGACCTGGTACGTGTCCGAGTCGAGGGCGAGGATGTGCGGCGCGAGGGTCAGCAGGATGTCCCGAGCAGCATCGAGATCGGCCTTCTCGACCGAGTTGATCGACTTGCCGAGCATCTTGAGCGGCATGACGAACACGTCGCCCATCGAGTCCACGAAGACCGTCTTGCCCGAGTACTTCCCGACGATCAGGTCGTTGAACTCGGTCCACGTCGTGACCGGCTCCTTGACGACCTTGCTGCGGTAGAGGATCCCGGTCGTCCCGAAGTCCTTGGGCATCAGCCACTCGTTGTTCGGGTCCCACGGCCGGTTCAGGAACGCCGGGTCCATCGTCGTGGCGTTCGGGATGCGCGACCAGTCCAGCTTCTGGATGTAGCCGCCCTCCACGAGCGCCGGGACGTACTCGGCGGTGGGGCACGTGAAGTCGTAGCCCGTGGCACCGGCCTGGAGCTTGGCGAGCAGCTCCTCGTTGTTGGCGAAGGTGTCGTACTGGAACTTCTCGACCCCGAACTTCGCCTTGAACGCGTCCATGTTCTTGGGGCTGACGTAGTCGGACCAGTTGTACATGTACAGCTGCTTCTCGACGTCGCCAGCAGGCGGGAACGAGGTTCCCGCGTCGCTTGCCGCGGCACTCGCAGCCGCGCTCGCCCCGGCGCTTGCGCCCGCACCCGAGCTCGCCCCGGCGGTGGAGGTCGAGCCGCCGCTTCCGCACGCCGCAAGGGCCGCGCTGCCACCCAGCAGGCCGGCGGCCGCCAGGAAGCTCCGGCGCGGGACCTTGTGTTCTGCCGCACGCTTCAGGATGTCGTCGAGGGTCTCCGCCATGGCTGCTCCTCCAGGTATGGGACGCGACGGCCGCCCGACGGCCGCGCGCTGCAGGCTCGTCAGTGGACGAGGATGAGGTTTGCCGAGTCTTCCCACCGGATCACGACGGGATCGCCCGGCCCGACGCCGGAGATCCCGGCGGCGCCGGTCGCGTTCTGGCGGCGCGAGACGATCTCGCCCGCATGGTCGGTGGCGATCCGGAACTCCGTGTGGTCGCCGAGGTAGGTGCCCTGGCTGACACGTCCGTCGATGCTCGTCCAGCCGTCACCTACGGGCCCGCCGTGGCCGGCGGGCTCGACGTACATGCGCTCCGGGCGGACGGCGACGATGACGGGTGCGCCCGCGGCAGGCCTGGCGTCGGGGTCCGTCACCACCCCCACCAGCCGGAGCCCCGAGTCGGACTCCACGACGCCCTGCCCGGTGGCGGGGTCATGCTCGACTAGCCGGCCCGGGAAGGGGTTGGACGTTCCGATGAAGTTCGCGACGAACCGGTTGACGGGTCGCTCGTAGAGCTCGGCCGGCTTGCCCTGCTGCTGGATGAGGCCGTGGTTCATGACGACGATGACGTCGCTCATGGTCAGGGCCTCCTCCTGGTCGTGGGTCACGTACACGAACGTGATGCCCACCTCCCGCTGGAGCTGCTTCAGCTCGAGCTGCATCTCCTTGCGCAGCTTGAGGTCGAGCGCGCCCAGTGGCTCGTCCAGGAGGAGCACCGTCGGGTGGTTCACGAGCGCTCGGGCGAGCGCGACCCGCTGCTGCTGGCCACCCGACAGCTCCCACGTCCGCCGGCTGCCATAGCCGACGAGTCGGACCAGCTCCAGCGCCTCGCCGACCCGGTGTTCCTCGTCGTGCTTGCTGATGCCCTTCTGGCGGAGCCCGTAGCCCACGTTCTGCGCGACGTTCATGTGGGGGAACAGCGCGTAGTGCTGGAACACGGTGTTGACGTGGCGGCGGTACGGCGGCACACCAGCGACCGGTTCGCCGGCGAGGTAGATCTCACCGGACGTCGGCTGCTCGAAGCCGGCGATCATCCGGAGGGTCGTCGTCTTGCCGCAGCCGGACGGGCCGAGGAACGAGTAGAACGACCCGCGCGCCACCTCGAGGTCCATGTGGTCGACGGCAACCACATCGCCGAACCGCTTCGTGACGCTGCTGATGTGGACGTCCGGCGAGCTGGATCCCGCGCCGTGCGTCGCGGCGTGATCCCGGAGCCCCTCGGGCGTGATCGCGGGCCCGGCGACGACGTGGTCGTGGCCGTGCGGTTGGTCGGGGTGGGCCCCGGGTGCACTGTCCGGCGTCGCCGACGTGGTCAAGCGGGCATCCTCGACTCCAGCGGCGGGGCGTCGCCCAGCCCCGCGGTCCGCGGATCGTACGAACCCGTGCGCTGCGCGTCAACGCGGTTCCGGTTTCCGTTCCTGCGAATCACGCATTGCGGGACGGATGCGCGTGCGAATTCCGCCCGATCGGCCCGGGCGCGACGGAGACCCGCGTGGCGCAACCTAGAATGGCCCGATGTATGTCGTGATCATGGCCGGGGGCGGCGGGACGCGGCTGCGCCCCGTCAGCACCGCGGACCGCCCCAAGCCCTTTCTTCCGCTGTTGCCGACGGGCGAGACCCTGCTCGAGCGCACGGTCCGCCGGCTGCGCGGCCTCGAGCTGGGGCCCGTGGACGTGTACGTCGTGGCGTCCTCCGCGTACGCGTCGCTCGTGGCCGCCCAGGTGCCCGAGGCGACGGTCGTCATCGAGCCGGAGGGCCGCAACACGGCGGCGGCGATCGCCCTCGCGGCGCTCTCGGTCGAGCGCGACGAGGACGACGTGATGGTGGTCCTGCCGGCCGATCACCGGATCGACCCGGACCGTGAGGGTCTGTTCAGGTCGGTGCTGCGGGACGCCGCCGACGGGCTGGCGGGCGGGTCGTTCGGGATCGCGCGGCCGCTCGTGACGCTCGGCGTGCAGCCGACGTTCGCGGCGACCCAGTACGGCTACCTCGTGCCCCGATTCGGGGCGGGGGAGCACCTGGCTGGCCTCGACGCCTACCCGCTCGCTGCGTTCCGCGAGAAGCCGTCGCGGGATGCGGCGACCGAGCTCCTCGCCTCGCCCGGCGTCGCGTGGAACGCGGGCATGTTCCTGTGGCAGCGGGGATCGATCCGGGCTGCGCTCGAGCGGTTCGCGCCCGACGTCGCCGAGGCGGTCGCCCGCGGGGTCGCCTCGGGTGACATGGCGTCGGCGTACGGGACGATCACCCCGCGTTCGATCGACTACGCCGTGATGGAGCCGGCGGCCGCCGCCGGCGAGGTGGTGATGGCCGCCATGGACGTCGGCTGGACCGACGTCGGGACGTGGTCCGTGCTCCTCGAGGTGCTCGGGGCGGAGGGGGTCGAGGGCGGCGTCGTCGAGGCCGGGTCCGCCGTGATCACCCGCGCGGGCGACGTCGTGATCGACCGGGCCGACGGGGACCTGGCCGCGCGGGTCACCGGGGACGATACGATGACCCCGGAGCGGCCGGTCGCGCTCCTCCGAGGGGCGCGCGACGCGATGCCCATCGTCCAGGCCCTCCTCGACCGGTGTGCAGCAGCGGAGACTCGTGCGTGACCAACCCGGCGTCGGTGCCCACCCCCACCAGGATCGTGTTCGGCACGGACGGCTGGCGCGCGCGGATCGCCGAGGACTTCACGTTCGACAACGTGCGGCGCCTCGCGGACGGGGTCGCGTCCTACGTCGCGGAGCGGGGCGAGCAGGCCAGGGGCGTCGTCGTGGCGTACGACCGGCGGTTCGCGTCCGAGCACTTCGCGCGGGCCGCGGCCGAGGTGCTCCTGGCGCGTGACATCCCGGTTGCCTTCAGCCGCACCGCCGTCCCGACCCAGATGTCGTCGTACGAGGTCGTCCAGCGTGGCTCGGCCGCCGGCATCGTGATCACCGCATCGCACAACCCGTGGACCGACAACGGCTTCAAGGTCAAGTCGCCCACGGGATCGGCCGCGGGCGGGGACATGCTCCCGGCCATCGAGGCCATGGTCACGGCGCACACCGGCCAGCCGATCGAGCGACGGCCGTTCGACGACGCGGAGGCCGCCGGCCTCGTCGAGATCTTCGATCCGTTCGAGGGCTACGAGCGGTTCCTGCGCAGGACGATCGACCTCGACGCGCTCCGCGACGCCGACGTATCGATCCTCGTGGAGCCGCTGTACGGCGCCGGTTCGACCTGGATCCCGCGGCTGCTCGCCGGCGGACGGATCCGCGTCACCGAGATCCACAACGAGCGTAACCCGTACTTCGGGGGCGTCAACCCGGAGCCGATCCGGCCCCACGTCGACCAGGCGCTCGCGATCATCGCGGGCGGCGGGTACGACCTCGGGCTGCTGCTGGACGGTGACGCGGACCGCGCCGGCGCTGCGGACGAGCGGGGGACCTTCCTCCACCAGCTCCAGGTGACCGGGCTGCTCATGTACTACCTGGCCGAGCATCGCGGGCTGCGGGAGCCGGTCGTCGTGTCGGTCAACAACACGTCGATGGCGGCCCGGCTCGGCGAGCACTACGGCATCGAGACCCACGAGGTCCCGGTGGGCTTCAAGTTCATCGGGCCGAAGATGATCGAGACGGGCGCGATGCTGGGAGCCGAGGAGTCGGGCGGGTTCGGGTTCGGGATGCACCTCCCCGAGCGCGACGGCATCTACGCCGACCTCATGCTGCTCGACCTGTTCCTGCGCGAGCGGGCGCGAGGCAACTGGCCGGTGTCGCGTGCCGTCGAGCTGTTCCACGAGCTCGCCGGACCTTCGTTCTACCGCCGGATCGACGTCCATGTCGAGCGGGCCGAGTACGACGGGGTCAAGGAGCGGCTGCTCGTCGGGCTGGCGGCGGCACCCCCGACGTCGCTCGCCGGTGAGGATGTGACGCGCACCCAGGTCCTCGACACGGGAGACGGCTTCAAGTGGTTTCTCGCCGACGGGTCGTGGCTGCTGGTGCGCGCCAGCGGCACCGAGCCGCTCGTCCGCGTCTACACCGAGGCGACGTCGGCGGAGCTCCGCGACGAGCTCGTCGTCACCGGGGAGCGGCTGGTCAGGGGCCGATGAGCGACGTCCTCGGCGGTGAGCAGCGCCACGTCCAGAAACCCTGGGGCAGCGAGCAGATCTGGGCCCTCACCGAGCGCTACTGCGGCAAGGTCATCCGGATCGACGCCGGGCGGCGTCTCTCGCTCCAGCGCCACCAGCGCAAGGAGGAGAGCCTCATCGTCCTGCGCGGGACGCTGCGGCTGCACCTCGAGGACGATCGTGGCGTGGTGCGGGTCGTGGAGCTCGGACCGGGCGAGTCCGCGCACGTGGACACGCACCGGATCCACCGCTTCGAGGCCGCCACCGACGTCGAGCTGATCGAGGTCTCCACCCCCGAGATCGACGATGTCGAGCGCCTCGAGGACGACTACGGGCGCGAGGGGACGTCCGCTCCCTGAGCCGCCCGAGCGGGCGGCGCATGTGCCGTGGATCGGCCGCTCGAGCCCCGATTCGGGGGGCTGACCTCGGCCGCGTGGAGGTGTAGGCTTGTCATCGCGACCGCCATCACCGGTCCCGATGGTCCGACCGGACGGCGGCCCTCGCGGACGCCCGTCGCGGGGCGACTGGAGGTTGATCGGCGATGCACTCCTCTCTCATCGGCAAGGTCGAGAAGGCGAATCGCTACGCTCGCGAGCTTGATCGCATTTCGATCGAGCGGGTCGCCCTGACGTTCCGTGGTGACAACGACACCCATCACGTCAGCCTCGATGCCGGTCAGTGGCACTGCACGTGTCACTACTTCGAGAGCTGGGGTTCGTGCGTGCACCTCCTCGCGCTGCAGAAGATCTTCGGCGTGATGCTGCCCGAGGAGGCGCAGGTCTCGATCTTCAACGCGACGGCGGCCGGCGCCATCGCCTGAGACGGGCCGGCCGGCGGGCCGGCGACGAACCCGGAGTCGAGGACCGGCGCCGCGCGAGTGGCGCCGGTTCCATGTCCCGCATGGCCTCACGGGCCGGCCTCGACTCGCCAGTACCAGGTCGCACCGCGCCCCGGCCCGAACGACGCCTCGACCTGGAGGCTCCAGGTCCCGGCCTCGTCCGGGGCGACGATGACGACCGGCCCCGTGCCGTCGAGCCCGCTCGCCACGTCCCCGGCCGACGAGCCCGTGACGGGCGCCCAGCGGGCCGTCCACGACACCGCGGACGCGGCGGGCTCGAACGCGACGCGCAGCCGGGCACCGGCTGCGGCTCGGCTCCCGTCCGGCGGGACGATCCACGGCGCATCCGTGCCGGTGGTGTCCCAGGTGAACGACCCGAGCATGCCCGGCGCTCGCCCCGAGCTGATCCCCGTAAGCCGGGCCGAAGGAGGCTCGACGAGCGCCACGACCGGATGCGGCGTCGCCGCCGCCGGCTCCGGCGTCGCGGGTGCCCGAGCCGAGGGAGCCACGGCCGGGGGAGAGCTGGCGGGCTCCGCCGATCGCGGCGGTGATGCCGGGATGCCGCTCGCGCCGCAACCGACGACCATCGCGGCAACGAGGACGCTCTCCACGGCACGGTGCACGTTCGCGGACCGGCCGAGTGGACCCAGGGAACGCCGCATCGAGCGGACCATCTGCGTGCTCACTGGCCGGGGGCGGGGGCGGACTGGGGGCAGAGCGACGTGCAGGCCGCCGTCACGGAGATCGACACGGCTCCGGAGAAGTCGGACCGAAGGCCCTCGTTGGCGGGCTTGCGGAACAGCGCCCGGTAATCCTGCGAGGACCGGATCGTCAGGCTTGCGGTGTAGGTGCCGGCGGCCGTGGTCGGGCTCATCGTCAGGACGTCGGACCACCCGCTCGACGTGCGCTGCTGCAGGACGAGCGTGCGCCCCGTCACCGGGTTGTTCGAGAGGCGGCCCGTGCCGGCGGAGGTGAGGGTCGCGGTGAAGGTCACCATCGCGCCCGCCGTGACCGAGGTCGACGACGCCGTGAGCCGGGCGACCGTCGGGATGTCGAGACAGGTGCTGTACAGCGTCGTGAACGCGAGCACGTCGTACTGCTGCTGCAGCGCGGCCACGTCGCAACGGCCGAAGACGTGGGCGTTGTACCCGGACCTCGGCTTGGTGCGCGAGTACGTCTGGACCACCGCGTCCCGGTAGTCGCTGTCGTCGGCGAAGTTGTCGTGGTGATCGAGGCCGAGGACATGGCCCAGCTCGTCGAGCGCGATGTTCTCGGCGTCGTAACACCCATCCGGGGCGCCCGAGAGCTCGCACCACCGGAGGGTGCCCCAGTCGAACCGGTGGCCGTTCTCGCGGAACCACACGCCGAACCAGCCGGGCGGATCGCGCTGGAAGCACGCGAGCCCGTTGACGCCACAGGGGACATCGGTCCCGTAGTAGATGACGTTGGTGGCGCCGGTGTCGAAGTCGAAGGTCGGAGCCTTGGCCTTGCGGCTCGCGTTGGCGTCGTCGCGGGCGGCGTGGATCGCGACCTTCATGTCGTAGGGCGGCGTACCCGACGCGGACCAGCGGTACTGGAGGACCTTGTTCTGCGCGTACAGCTCGCCGAACGTGGGATCGGGGTCGTGGGCGACGACGGGGACGGCGCCGGCGAACGCGATCACGACGGCAGCCAGCAGACCGAGACGCCGGCTCACGGCCGGACCTCCGCGATCCCGACCGGCGTGAGGCCGACCGGGCCGAGCACCCGCAACCCGCTGCCATCCACCACGCCTTCCGGCGCCAGGAGCACCTCGCCGGCACCGCGCTCGGCGCCCGATGGCGCCTTCGACCCGTCGCCGACCGGGACGAGCCCCCCGCCATCGACGATCCCCATGACCCCCAACTTCACGTCCAGGACACGCAGCCCGGCGCGCCCGGACTCGAACACGAGCCGGTCACCGGCCATCGCCGCCCTCCACGCAACCGGGACCAGCACCTGCGACGCTCCGCCGGGGCCGACCCGCACGATGGGGCACGGAACGCCGCCGCACCGTTCTCGTGCGATCACGCCACCGCCCGCGTCGATCCCCACGACCGGCCCGGTGGGACCCACCTGGACCGTCCGCCCGGAGCGCTGCTCGACGAGTCGCGTCCGGCACGCGCGTTCCCCGCACGACGTCACCGCAAGCCGCCCGTCGGGCGTCCACCGCAGCTCGGTGCTGAAGGTTGGGCCGTACCCGTCGTCGTCCGGCACACCGGCGACGATCCGTGTGCCCCGGCCGCCGGGCAGCTCCACACGCCAGACGCCGAGGTCCGCGCGCGTCACCCGGTCCACGCGGTGTTCGACGAGCGCGGTTCCGTCCGGGGCGAGGATCGCCGATCGCACGACCGTGGGCTCATCGGGCAGTGCCGTCGAGCAGCCACGCGCTGCGTCGACCAGCGACAGGCGCGACCGCCGGCCGTCGTCGGTGCCCACGAGCACGATGCCATCCACCGGCCCGGTCGCGAACGACTCCGCGCCCAGGGCGAGATGCCGGGTCGGGCCTCCGGCGAGCCCCGTCGACAATCTCGACCCGGACAGGCGCCCCGCGGCGTCGAGGATCCCGTCGAGGCGGTACCACGCCGCCCCGCCGCCCGTCCCGGGCGGACCCGAGTCCACGCACGGGGGTGGCTGCCACGGCGGGTCCGCCGCGACGAGGACCGGGGGCCGCGTCATCACCCCGGCGCCCAGGAGCGCAGCCGCGGTGAGCGGGACCATGCCACGAATCCATCGCATCGGCTCCACGAGAGACCTCCTCCGGCGGGGAACGGTGATGGCGGGAGGAGGGCGAGGCGGTCATGGTGACGGGCGCGGCTTATCGGCTGGTTACCAGGGCGGGTCGGGTGGTACGCTCCGGCCATCAACCGGGACGCGAGTCCCTGCAGAACCGACGCGGTTTGGTCGCGAAGCCGGTGTGAATCCGGCACAGTCCCGCTACGGTGACCGCCCCCTGGGGCGGAAGTCCGGTCGCCGATCTGCCGTCGCCGCTCGAGCCTTCGAGAGAAAGGTCAGGCGCATCGTGCAGTCCACCGCCTGACCCCTGCTTCCCCGAAGCCAGGGGTCTTCTGATTTCTCCCTCCCCGAGTCCGGAGTACCCGTGGACGCACGATTCCCTGCCGCGCGCCGTCGCGGCCGCACCCTTCCCGCTCTCCTCCTCGCACTCGTCGCCCTGACCGCCGCTGCCTGTGCCGGGCCCGCCGCGACTCCGACCCCGGCGCCCACGGCCGCCCCGACCGTCGCTCCGACCGCGACCCTGGCACCCACGCCGACGCCATCGCCGGTCGCCGCCTTCCCGATCACCCTGACGGACGACGAGGGCACGACCGTCGACCTCAAGGCCGAGCCGCGGAAGATCGTGAGCCTCACGCCGGCCGCCACCGAGACGCTGTTCGCGCTCGGGCTGGGCGACCGCGTCATGGGCAAGGTCGAGGACTTCACCGTCTATCCGCCCGAGGCGGCGGGCGTCCCCGACGTGGCGAAGTTCGGCTCCGTGGACGTCGAGCGGATCGTTGCGCTTGGCGCGGACCTCGTGATCGCCGGCGGCTCGAACTTCAACCCGCCGGAGGCGATCACCCAGCTTCGCTCGCTGGGCGTCCCGACCCTCGTGCTGTTCGCGCCCGACGTGGCGACCGCGCGCAAGGACATCGAGCTCATCGGGACTGCCACGGGGACCGCCGACAAGGCAACGAGCCTCACCGACGCCATCGGCGCCGCCTTTGACGCAGTCAAGGCCGCGACCGCCGGCCTGCCGGCTCCGCGCGTGTTCTACGAGCTCGACGCGTCGAAGGGGTTCTTCGGGCCCGCGCCGGACTACTTCGGCACCGAGATGATCAAGGTCGCCGGTGGCGAGCCCCTCACGAGCGGAACGCCCGGGGTCTACCAGATCCAGGCCGAGCAGATCGTGGGCTTCGATCCCCAGGTCATCCTCCTGGGCGATGCGGCCTATGGCGTGACGGCCGACCAGGTCGCCGCCCGCCCCGGCTGGGGCACGCTGGCCGCGGTCAAGGAGGGGGCGATCCGCCCCATCGACGACGTCATCGTCACCCGTCCCGGCCCGCGGCTTGCCGAGGGGATCCGTGCGCTCGCGCTCGCGATCCACCCGGACCTCGTCCTGCCGTCGGCGGCGCCGTGACCATGCGCGACGACCGATGACGACGACCCCGCTCCCGGCCGGGGCGCCCGGGCGGCTCGCGCTCCGCCTCCGGGTGGGGCGGGTCGGCCGCGCAGGCTGGCTGGCGGTCGCGGGCGTCGTCTCGCTCGGCGTGGTGCTCATCGCGGGGATCGTGCTCGGAAGCGTGGATCTCGCGCCCACGACGACGATCGCGATCCTGGCCCGGCGGCTGCTGGGCGTCGACCTGGGGATCACCTGGGCCCCGACGGCCGAGGCCATCGTGATGGACCTGCGGCTGCCGCGGGTGCTCACGGCGATGGTCGTGGGGACGGGGCTCGCGGTCGCAGGCGCGACGTTCCAGGGGTTGCTGCGCAACCCGCTGGCGGACCCGTACGTCCTGGGCACGGCGTCGGGGGCCGCGCTCGGTGCGGCGATCGCGGTCATCCTCCCGGTGCGCGCGCTCGTGCTCGAGTTCGGTCTGCTCCACGGGCTGGCGTTCCTCGGCGCGCTGGGGTCGGTGACGCTCGTCTACCGGCTCTCGCGGACGAGCCCGCTCGCCCCGCTCACGAGCCTGCTCCTCACGGGGTACGCCGTGGGCTCGCTGCTCTCGGCGGGACTCGCCCTCGCGATGTACATGTCCGGCACAGGGCTGCGAACGATCTTCAGCTACCTGCTCGGCGGCTTCGACGGCACGTCGTGGATGCGGCTGGCCGTCGCGGCACCGCTCATCGTCGGCGGCAGCCTCGCGATCCTCCTCCGGGCCCGCGCGCTCAACGGCTTCCTGCTGGGCGAGGAAGCGGCCGCCCACCTCGGGGTGGACGTGAAGCGGGAGCGGGTCATCCTGCTCGCGCTCGCGTCGCTCGTGACGGCGGCCGGTGTCGCGATCGCGGGGCTCATCGGCTTCGTGGGGCTCGTCGTGCCCCATCTCGTGCGGCTGTTGGTCGGGCCGAATGCCAGGCTGGTGCTGCCGATCTCCGCCCTGTTCGGGGCCAGCCTGCTCGCGGCCGCGGACGTCGTCGCGCGGATGCTCGGGGGCGTGCCCGTGGGCGTGGTGACCGCCGTCATCGGGGCGCCGTTCTTCCTCGCGCTGCTCCGCCGCGCCCGCACGGGGTACGAGCTGTGAGCGGCCCGGTGCTCCACGCCGACGGCGTCACCGTCGAGGTCCGGACGCGGGCGATCCTGCGCGACGTCAGTCTCGCGCTCGGGGCGGGCGAGCGGGTCGCACTCGTCGGGCCCAACGGGGCGGGCAAGTCGACGCTCCTCCGGGTGCTCGCCGGGACGCTCCGGCCGACGGCCGGTCGCGTCCTCCTCGCCGGACACCCGATCGCGGAGCTCGAGCGGTCCGAGGTCGCGCGGCGGCTCGCCGTCGTCCCCCAGCAGACGGCGCTCCCGTTCGCGATGCGGGTCGAGGAGGTCGTGGCCCTCGGGCGGCTGCCCCACGAGGCCCCGTTCCGCGGTACCCGGCCCGCGGACCGCGCGGCGACGGCTGCGGCCATCGAGCGGGTGGGGCTCGGCCACCTCATGGGGCGAGACGCGCGAGAGCTCTCGCTCGGGGAGCGTCAGCTCGTGCTGCTGGCGCTCGCCGTCGCCCAGGAGGCGCCCGTCCTCCTGCTCGATGAGCCGACGGTCCACCTCGACCTCCGCCACCAGGTCGAGGCGATGGAGCTCCTGTGCGACCTCAACGAGCGCGATGGCACGTCGCTCGTCGCCGTGCTCCACGACCTCGGGCTCGCGGCCCACTTCTTCCCGCGGCTCGTCGTCATCGAGCACGGTCGGGTCATCGCGGACGGCGCGCCGTCGGAGGTGCTCACGGACGAGCTCATCCGCGAGGTGTTCGGCGTGGAGCCCGCGCTCGTCCGGCTCGCGGCGTCCGTCGGGCGCGACTGAGGGTCGCTCGCCGTCGGACCGCGCGTCGCGCATCATCGTGCCATGCAGATCGCCGACTTCGAGCTGGAGCGCTTCTTCGCACGCCACGAGTTCGCGGTGCGCCACCTCCTCTGCGCGAGCGACGTCGAGGGCTGGTCGATGGCCGGCCTCCTGGCCCTCGCCGACGACGAGACACGCCGCCTCTGGGACGGCCTGACGCTGGGCTATACCGAGGCGCCGGGACACCCGCTGCTGCGGGCGGAGATCGCGTCGCTGTACGGGACGCTGACCGCGGACGACGTCCTCACCTTCTCGGGCGCCGAGGAGGCGATCTTCACGGCGGCGAACGTCCTGCTCGGGCCGGGGGACCACGCGATCGTCACGTGGCCCGCATACCAGAGCCTCCACGAGGTCGCCCGCGCCACCGGAGCGGAGGTCACCCTCCATGAGCTCCACGCGCGCGACGGCTGGGCGATCGACGTCGAACGGCTGCGCGCCTCGGTGACCCCGCGCACGAGGCTCATCGTCGTCAACGCGCCGCACAACCCGACGGGCATGCTCCCCGACGCGGCCACGTGGCGCGCGGTGTCGGAGATCGCCGCCGACGCGGGCGCCGTGCTGTTCGCGGACGAGGTCTACCGCTTTCTCGAGCGCGACCCGGCCGCGCGGCTCCCCGCGGGAGCCGACCTCGGGCCGCACGGGGTGAGCCTCGGCGTCATGTCCAAGTCGTTCTCGATGGCCGGGCTGCGGATCGGCTGGCTCGCGTCGCGCGACCGGGCGCTCCTGGACGCCTGCGCCCGGTTCAAGGACTACCTCACGATCTGCTCCTCGGCGCCGTCCGAGGTCCTCGCGCTCATCGCGCTCAGGGCTCGTGACCGGGTCATCGGCCGCTCACGCGACATCGTGGACGGGAACCTCGCGCTGGTCGATGCGCTGTTCGAGCGCCAGGCACGGCACCTCCGCTGGGTGAGGCCCGCGGGCGGCCCGATCGGCTTCCCGGAGCTCGTCACGGACGTCCCGATCGAGACGTTCACTCGGGACCTGCTCGAGGCCGAGGGTGTGCTCCTTGCGCCGGGACCGCTGTTCGGGCACCCGGGCAACCACTTCCGGCTCGGGCTCGGCCGGACGGGCATGGCCGCGGGCCTGGAGCGCCTCGAGGCGTACCTGGAGCGCGCGCTTCGCTAGGTCCGGGGAGACCGAGCGTGCCCCGAGCCCACGTCCACGATCGATGGACTGGCGAGCGCCCGGGCGGGTCGGTCCCGCCCGACACGACGTCCGGCCCGTCTCGCGGGTCCCGTCCGGCCCTCCGGCGCAGCCGTCCACCCGGGCCATGCTCGGGCGTGACCACCCGCACGGAGCCACCGATGTCCGCACGCGCGTCCCTGCGCCCCCTCGCCCTCGTGACGGGCCTGCTCTCGTTCGCCGTCGTCCTCGCCGCGTGCGGCGACGCGCCGATCAAGCCCGAGCCGACACCCGTCACCGGGGCCGGCGACCTCGTCACCGAGGACCGGACCGCGGGCGACATCGACCGGATCAGCGTCGGTGCGGCCGTCGATGTGGTCATGCGAACCGGAGACTCGACGTCCGTGACGATCACCGGCGAGCCCAACGTGATCCCGCTCGTCGTCACCGAGACGCGCGACGGCCAGCTCATCGTCAACGTCCCAAATCCCGGCTACATCTCGCAGCGGCGGGTGACGCTCACGGTCGTCGCGCCGGCGATCACGTCGGTCGCCCTCTCGAGCGGCGCGAAGGGGTCGCTGGATCTCGTGGCGGACAGCCTCAAGGTCGACCTGTCTGGTGGCGCGTCCCTAGCGGCCGCCGGCCGCGTGGAGCGGCTGTCGATCGTCGCCTCGTCCGACGGCCGGATCGACTTCACCTCGCTCGTCGCGGGGACGGCGACCGTCAGCATGTCCGGCGGTGCGGCCGCGACCCTCACCGTGGAGGGCATCCTCACGGGGAAGGCGAGCGGCGGCTCGACGGTCACGCTCACCCGCCAGCCCGCGAGCATCACCGTGGACGCGACGACAGGTGCCTCCGTACAGGGACCCGGCTGAGCCTCCCCTCAGGGGACTGCCGGCACCTCGGGCAGCCGGGCGAAGGCATCGATGAAGCGGCCCATCATCTTCGTCGCGGCTACGAGGTCGTCGATCCGGATGTTCTCGTCGGGCGCGTGCGCGCGGCAGTCTGCGCGGCCCGCTCCCAGCGTCGTCGCAGGGACGCGGTGCCGGGCGCAGACCTGGTGCATCGGGACGGTGCCCGCGAACGAGACCCCGATGCTCGCCGGCATGCCCGCGACCTCGGCCGACACGGCCGCGGCGGTCTGCACGACCGGGTGGGACGGTGGTGTCCACCAGGCGGGCTCCGACTCGCGGACGACGATCTCGATGTCGCCGAACCCATGGCCGTCGAGATGGCGGCGGAGCGCATCCACGACGACGGGCGGGTCCTGGTCGGGCACGATCCGGATGTCGAGCCGTGCGTGCGCCGCGGCGGGCGTCACGGTCTTCGGCGTCGCCTCCGTGTGGCCCGACCACAGGCCCTGGATGTTGAGCGTCGTGTCGAAGGTCAGCGCGCGCATCGCCTCGACACCGTCGAGCCCCCCGTTGAAGCGCTCGAGGTGCCAGTCGTCGCGGATGTCGGCGAGCGTCGAGGGGTCCTGCCCCTCCACGATCGCGAGCTGATCCGGCGACGGCGGCCGTGCCCCGGCATCCAGCCCCGGTACGGTGGGGCGCAGGTCGTCGTCCCACAACGTGGCCAGCGCCTTGACCATTCGCTGAGCCGCGTTGGGCAGGACGACGGTGAGGCTCGAGTGCGCGTCGTGGTCCATCGTCTTCGCAATGAGCTCGACGACGACCATCCCCTTGCCACCGCCCTGGACCATGGGCCGCCCGGCCAGATCGAGCTCGCCGCCCTCGATCAGCGCAGCATCCGCGCGGCGGAGCTCGGGACGCAGGTCGAGCAGGGCGTCGAGGTGCTTCGACCCGGTCTCCTCCTCGCCCTCGACGAGGTGGCGGACGCGAACCGGGAGCGGCCCGAACGCCTCGACCCAGGCCTCGAGCGCCCAGATCCGCGGCAGCAGCTCGCCCTTGTTGTCGGTGGCGCCGCGGGCGTAGATCCGGTCGTCGCGGACGGCGGCTCCATACGGCGGCTGCGTCCACAGGTCCAGCGGTGCGGCGGGCTGGACGTCGTAGTGCCCGACGCTTGAGAGCGTGCGCGGCCCGTCGCCGAGCTCGCCCACGACGAGCGGCGGCACGTCCTCGCCCAGCTCGAGGACGTCCACGGCACAGCCGGCCCGGCGCAGGCGGTCCGCGGTCCAGTCCGCCGCGAGACGGAGGTTCGCCGTGTCGCCGCCCTCGGACGCGATGCGGCAGAAGGCAAGCAGCTCCTCGATCCAGTCCTCGAGGTGCTCGTCGATGATGGCGTCGAAGCGGGTGAAGTCGGTCATCGGTCGTCCCCGGTGCCCGGCGTCGGTCAGGCCCGCCTGCGCGCGAGGTCGAGGAACGGCAGCTCGACGACGGTGGCGTTGACCCGGCCGCGTCGACCCTCGACCGTCCACTCCACGCCGAGCCGGGTGCCCGTCCGGTCGTAGCGGGGCGGGACCGAGGCGAGCGCGATGGCCTGCTTGAGGATCGGGCTCCAGCCGTGCGAGGTCGCCTTGCCGACGTGGCGGTTGCCATCGAACACGGGGATCGGGGAGCGGTCGGTGGTCGGCGAGATCGCGGGCGGCAGGCCCTGGTCGTCGTACAGGCGCTCGATGTCGTACCAGTCGAGCTGGAGGCCGACGAGCCGGCGCGCCGGTCCGCCTGCGGCCTGCTCCGCGAGCAGCGCGCGCTTGCCCACGTAGTCGGCCTTGTCGAAGCTGACGAGCCTGCCGAGGCCGATCTCGAACGGGCTGTAGTTCTGCTCCGGGTTCATCGCGTGGCGGGCGGAGGTGTAGTCCACCTCGAGCAGGATCAGCCCGGCCTCGAGGCGGGTCACGTCCAGGGCCAGCATCCCGGCGGGGCGGATCGCGTATGCCTTGCCCACGTCGAACAGGACGTCCCACACGGCGGGGGCCGCGTCGGCGGGGATCCACAGCTCGTAGCCGAGGTCGCCCGTGTAGCCGGTCCGGCTGACGTCGATGGGGGTACCCGCGATGGTCGATGCGCGACGGCGGAAGTAGCGCAGGTCCGAGAAGTCCTCGCCGGTCGCGGCCTCGAGGACGTCGCGGCTGAACGGGCCCTGGAGGGCCAGCGCGGCGAGCTCCTCGGTCACGTCCTCGACGGTGACGTCGAGGCCGGCGGCGTTCTGGGTCAGCCAGCGGTACTGCGGGTCGGCGGCGGTCCACCGGAGCTCGTGCTCGGCGATGCGGTGGACGGTCCCGTCGTCGATGACCTTGCCGTGCTCGTCGCACCACGGCGTGTAGTAGACCTGCCCCACCTTGAGCTTCGCCGCGTCGCGGGTGATGACGCGGTCCGCGAGCGAGATCACGTCCGGCCCCGTGAGCCGGTACTTGTACAGCGGGCTCACGTCGATGACGGCGGCCGCCTCGCGGATCGCGTTGTACTCGATGTCGTGAACGTCGGCGTACGCGGACGAGGCGTAGAAGCCTGCCCATTCCCGCCACTGCATCTTCCGGTTGAGGGGCGCAGTCCGGGGATGGAACGGGGTTCCGACGCTCACGTGGGTCCTCCTGCGGGTGTCGCCTGAGTATGCATGGTTTCTATGCACGCTGGATGGCGGCCGACCGCATGCGCGCCGTGCCGCCTCCCGTCCCACGCCCCGCGCCACAGTCAACCAAACAGCCGTCGGGGATCCGCCAAGCGCCGCTCCTGCGTCTGTCAGACAACGGAGCCGCGGCAATCGATCCTTTTGACCCAGGAGTCGTTGACGCCGAGGCAACGGAGCTGGCGTCCAGGCTCGTCCACCGCGGATGCGTTGACCGTGGCGCGTCGGCGCACGCACGAGGTCCCCAGCCGCCTGCGACGGAAGGGACCGCTCTGCGACCATGGGCGCATGACCGATCGCGTCAACCCGTTCCTCGGCCACGAGCACCGGCGGCCGGAGGTCGACCTCGCGGAAGCCGCGCGGCTGCTCGAGACCGCGTTCGGGCGGTCGGGGATCGTCCGCGAGCTGGGCAGCCACCAGGATCGCAACTACCTCGTGGCGGGCGCGGACGGCGCGCGGTTCGTGTTCAAGGTTGCTCGCCACGGCCTGTCCCGGGCGGCGCTCCATGCCGAGAACGAGGCGATGCGCCGGGTCGCGTCGGCCGGCCTCCCGTTCGAGGTGCCCGTGCCTCAGACCGCCCGGGACGGCGCCCTTGTCGTCGCCGGGACGACGAGCGCGGGCGTCACCCATGACCTCCGGCTCGTGACGTTCATCGAAGGCGAGCCCCTCGACGAGGTCGGCTACCTCGCGCCCGCGGTCCTGCGCGCGCATGGCGCGCTCGCGGCGGCGGTGGCCGGCGCCCTCGACGGCTTCGACCATCCTGCGCTCGATCGCGCGCTCCAGTGGGATCTCCGGCATGCCTCGGATGTCGTCGCCGCGCTCGCCTCGTTCGTGTCCACGCCGGCGCGGGGGACGCTCCTCGAGCGGTCGGTCGCCGCCGCGGATGCCGCGCTCGCGCCGCTCGTTGCGAACCTCCGAATCGCGGTCGTCCACCAGGACGTGACCGAGGCCAACACGGTCGCCCGCCGGGACGAGGCCGGGCGCCCGATGCCCATGGGGCTCATCGACTTCGGCGACATCTCGCGGACCTGGATCGCGGGGGACCTCGCGGTCGTGATCGCCGCCGACGCGATCCACGACGTCGCGCGTCCGCTCCAGGTCGCCCGTGAGGTCACGCGCGGGTACACCAGCAAGCTGCCTCTGACGGCCCCGGAGGTCGCGGCCCTGTGGCCGCTCGTGGTCGCGCGCGCCGCGTCCGTCGCCATCAGCGGCGACCAGCAGGCCGCGCTCGAGCCGGACAACGAATATGTCGGGGCGACCCGCGACGACGAGTGGGCGGCGCTCGAGGCGGTCGTCGACGTGCCGTTCGCGCTCGCGGAGGCCACGCTGCGCGAGGCTGCTGGGCTCGACCCGGCGGAGCGGCCGCTGGTCAAGCTCGCGACGGCGCCGCTGTTCGCCGGGCTGGGCGAGATCGCCGCGCTCGACCTCTCGACGACGTCCGTGGACCTGGACGGGGCCGCGATCGGCGATCCGGGTGCGGCCGCGGGCCTCGTGGGACGATCGAGCGACGCCGACACCCGGCCGGTCGGCCGCTGGGGCGAGGCCCGTCTCGTGGACGCGACGCTCGACGCGATGGACGAGGCCGCCACCGTCCACCTCGGCATCGACGTGTTCGCGCCGGCCGGCACATCCGTCCACGCCCCGGTGGGCGGCCGGATCCGAAGCCACCCGGGCGGGCTCGTCATCGGCGGCACCGTCGACGTGATCCTCGACGGCGTCGAGCCGACCGTGGGCGAGGGGACCGTGGTCGCGGCCGGCGACTCCATCGGCGTCGTCGCCCCGACCGGACCCGACGGCCTCCCGCCGCATGTCCACGTCCAGCGCGTGACAGCGCCGGGCCTCGACGCGCCGAGGCGAACCGTCCCGTCGCTGGCCGCCGCCTGGCTCGAGCTGTGCCCGGACCCCTCGTCGCTGCTGGGGTTCCCGCCCGACGTCGCAGCCGCCCCACTCGACGACCCGGCCGCGCTCCTGGCCCGCCGCGACGGGGTCCTCGCCACCACGCAGCTCCACTACTTCGACGCCCCGCCGCGGATCGAGCGCGGCTGGCGCCACCACCTCGTCGACACGACCGGGCGGGCCCGCATCGACATCGTCAACAACGTCGCGGTCCTCGGGCACAGCCACCCTGCCGTCGAGGCGGCGGTCACTCGCCAGCTCCACCTGCTCAACACGAACTCGCGGTTCCTGTACGAGCCGATGGTTGCGTTCGCCGAGGCGCTCGCCGCGCGGTTCCCGGCGCCGCTGGATACGGTCTTTCTCGTCAACACGGGCTCCGAGGCCAACGAGCTCGCGCTCCGGCTCGCGCGGACGGCGACCGGCAACGAGGACGTCCTCGCTGTCCGCGGCGCGTACCACGGGTGGACCGGCGCGACCGATGCAATCACGACGTCCGTGCTCGACAATCCACGGGCGCTCCGGACGCGCCCCGCGTGGGTGCACCCGGTCGAGGCTCCGAACACGTTCCGTGGACCACACCGCGGACCGGATGCCGGGACCCGCTACGCCGACGACGTCCGCGCGACCCTGGGCGGGCTCGGTTCCGCCGGCCGGGGACCCGCCGCGTTCATCGCAGAGGCGCTGTACGGGAACGCCGGCGGCGTCGTCCTGCCCGACGGGTACCTGCACGAGGCGTACGCGGCCGTCCGCGCCGCGGGCGGGCTCGCGATCGCGGACGAGGTGCAGGTGGGCTACGGCCGCCTCGGCGCGTACCGGTGGGCGTTCGAGCAGCAGCGCGTCGTGCCGGACATCGTGACGGTCGCGAAGGCTGCGGGCAACGGGATGGCCGTGGGCGCCGTCATCACGACCCGCGCGATCGCGGACGCGTTCGGAGCGGATGGATCGTTCTTCTCGTCCGTCGGCGGCTCGCCCGTCGCGTGCGCGGCGGGCCTCGCGGTCCTGCGTGCGATCGACGAGGAGGGGCTCCAGGCGAATGCCCGCGACGTCGGCGCGCACCTTCGGGCCGGTCTGGAACGGGCGACCGCGGGCCATCCGCTCGTCGGGGCCATCCACGGCATGGGCCTCTACCTCGGCGTGGAGCTCATCCGGGAGCGCGACACCCTCGAGCCCGCGGACGCCGAGGCGCTCGCGATCTGCGAGCGCCTGCTCGAGCTCGGGGTCATCTGCCAGCCGACCGGCGACGGCAACAACGTGCTCAAGGTCAAGCCGCCGCTGTGCCTGACGCGCGAGAGCGCGGACCTGGTCGTCGAGGCGCTGGGAATCGCGCTCAGCGGCTGGTAGCCGGCGCTTGCACATGGCCCGCCGGCTCGGTGGCGCGCAGCCGCTCGCGTCGATCGCACGGTCGCAATCGAGATTTGACGATGGTCGACGCCTCGCCTGTACATGGTCGCGAACGCGCGAACGCCCGATCGTGTGGCCACGGACCCGACCCGCCTGCCCGGGTCCACGCACAGGATCGATCCGATGTCTCGTTCACTCCGCTCCATGGGCGTCGCCGCGGCCGGACTCCTCCTCGTCTTCGCGGTCGGCGCGTGCAATGCCGCTGCCGTCCCGTCAACGCCCGGCGCGGTCGCGTCGCCCGACGCGCCGGCCCCGACCCCATTCCCGACGCCTGTCGCCACGGACGACCCGTCCGGGCCGGTCAAGACCCCGGGCGCGGGCGGTGTCGACGGCGCCGTCATCCCGCTCGACGTGTTCCTGGACCACGAGGTCACGCTCGCGTTCAGCGATCCCGACGGCCTCATCGTCGATGCAGCCTCGGGCTCCGCGAAGGACGGCATGTCCGTCCGCTGGAGCGAGGCGATCGTTCGCAACGTCGATCCGAAGACGGTCGAGATCACCTGGTCCGGCCTGCCGGGCGACGAGGCGGTCACGCTGGTCGCCAGGCCGGAGGCCAAGGGCCTCCTGCTCCGGTTCGGGCAACACGCGCCGCCGGCCGACTCCGATGCGATGGGGGCGGACCGGGTGGCGGTGCTGACCTTCGCCAGCCCGGTCGACGCCGCCGACATCGTGACGGACTTCACGACCGCCGACGACTGATCCGGCCTCACCTCACGGGACCGCGGAGCCTCGACGTTCCGCGGTCTCGCCACGTCCGGGACCGGCCCGACGCCGGCGAAGGCGAGGGCGCCACGCCCTCCGACCCCACGCGCCACCCGCTAGACTGCATGCGGACTATGCAGGCTGAATAGCGGCGCCCCGCCCCGTTCCGGGCGGACCGGGGGCCGTTCCCGTCCCGAGACTGGAGGGTGGCGTGGCGCAGCGCTACGACGCGGTGATCATCGGCGGAGGGCACAACGGGCTCATCTCCGCCGCGTACCTTGCGCGCGCAGGGCTCAAGACGCTGGTCCTCGAGCGGCGCCACGTCCTGGGCGGGGCGGCGGTGACCGAGGAGATCGTCCCGGGCTTCCGGTTCTCCGTCGCAAGCTACGTCGTGAGCCTGCTGCGGCCCGAGGTCATCCGTGACCTCAACCTCCCGAAGTACGGCCTCGACATCCTCCCGCTCGACGGCACGTTCACGCCCCTCCGCCCCGGCGAGGGCGCCCCCGGCGGCGACTACCTGTGGCGCGTCAACGATCACGGCCGGACCGTGCGCGAGCTCCGCCGCTGGTCGAAGAACGATGCCGAGGCGTACGAGGAGTACGGCCAGCTCATGGTGGAGATGGCCCGGTTCATCAAGCCGATCCTCGGGATCGTGCCGGCGGACCTCACCGACAACGACCCGCGGCCGCTGATGCCGCTCGCGAGCCTCGCCCGGCGCTTCAGCCAGCTGCCGGAGCGACAGCAGGCCGTGTTCGTCCAGCTGATGACGATGTCGGCCGCGGACTTCCTGGACCAGTGGTTCGAGACGGACCCGCTCAAGGCGACGATGTCGGCGTCGGGGATCATCGGCACGTACCAGGGCATCCGCAGCCCCGGCACCGCGTATGTCCTGCTCCATCACTACATGGGCGAGATCGACGGCGCCTTCCGTGCGTGGGGCATCCCGAAGGGCGGCACGGGCGGCGTGAGCTACTCGATCGCGCGCGCGGCGCAGGCTCTCGGCGCGGAGATCCGGACCGAGGCGCCGGTCGCCAGGATCGTCGTCAAGCACGGCAAGGCGACGGGCATCGTCCTCGAGAACGGCGATGAGATCGAGGCGTCGCACGTCCTCTCGTCGGCCGACGCGAAGGTCACCTTCCTCGACCTCCTCGAGCCCGGCTCGCTCGACGCCGAGTTCGAGCAGGAGGTCCGCCGATTCAAGTTCCGCGGCAGCTCCGGCAAGGTGAACCTCGCCGTGGACCGGCTGCCGGACTTCACGTGCCTGCCCGGCGAGGGCGAGCACCTCCGCGGCGCCATCTCCTTCTCCCCGTCGATGGAGGAGATGGAGCTCGCCTACGACGACGCCAAGTACGGCCACTGGAGCGAGCGCCCGTACGTCGACATGATCATCCCGACCCTTGTCGACCCGGGGATGGCGCCTCCCGGCAAGCACGTGATCTCGTGCTTCGTCCAGTACGCGCCGTACAAGCTCGCGCCGGAGCTGGGCACGTGGGACGACAACGGCAACCGTGAGAAGTTCGGCGACGCGGTGATCAACCGGATCGCGGAGTTCGCGCCCAACATCCGGGACATCATCATCGGTCGCCAGGTCCTCACGCCGCTCGACATCGAGCGGACGATGGGCCTGACCGAGGGAAACATCTTCCAGGGCGAGCTGTCGCTCGAGCAGCTGTTCTTCAACCGCCCGGTGCCCGGGTACGCGCGCTTCAGGACGCCCGTCCAGAACCTGTGGCTCTCGGGTTCCTCGACCCATCCCGGCGGCGGCCTGATGGGCGCCAACGGGCGCCTTGCCGCGCTCGAGGTCCTCAAGTCCAGCGGCCGTGCTGTTGCCCGGGGAGGCCACTGATGACCACGTACGACGCAGTTGTCATCGGCGCCGGCCACAACGGACTCGTCGCCGCGGCGTACATGGCACGGGCCGGCATGCGGGTCCTTGTCCTCGAGGCGCGCGACCGCGTGGGCGGCGCCACCGTCACCGAGGAGATCGCCCCGGGCGTCCGTGCCCCCTCGCTCGCGCACACCGTCGGCCGCCTGCGGCCCGCGATCGCCCGCGAGCTCGAGCTCGGCAAGCACGGGATGGCGCTCGTGGCGCCCGAGGTTCGCGTGTTCGCCCCGCAGCCGGACGGCCGAGCGGTGACCCTGTGGGCCGACCTGGCCCGGACGGTGGACGCGCTCCGCGCCTGGTCGGACGACGACGCCACCGCCTACGTCGAGTACGACCGCCGGGTCCGCGCGCTGAGCCGATTCCTCGCGGACCTCGGTGACGAGGCCCCGCCCGAGATCAAGGCCCCGGGCTTCGGCGACGCGCTGCTCGGCCTCCGGCTCGGGCGCGCGTTCCGCGGCCTGGGCAAGCACGACGGCCGCACGATCCTGCGGGTGCTCGCGATGGCGGCCGCGGACTTCGTCGCCGAGTCGTTCGAGACCGAGGCGATCCGTGCGACGACCGCGTGGCGCGGCGTCCGGTACACGGCGATGGGCCCCTGGTCGGCCGGCTCCACGCAGGTGCTGCTCGCCGACGCCGCCGGCAACGATGGTGGTGCCGCGGGCGAGACGGTGTACGCGAAGGGCGGCCCGTCCGGTCTCTCCGAGGCCATCGCGGCGGCCGCGCTGGCGGCCGGCGCCGAGATCCGCACCGGCGCGCGCGTCGCGCACGTCGCCACGACCGACGGCGCCGTCAGTGGCGTCGTCCTCGAGGGCGGCGACGAGATCGCCGCGACGCGCGTCGTCTCGGGCCTCGACCCCAAGCAGCTGCTCACGGCGCTTGTCGACCCGGTGACCGTGGGGCCCTCGATGCGCTGGCGGGCCGGCAACATCCGGACGCCGGGGTCGGTGGCCAAGGTCAACCTCGCGCTCGGTGGGACGCCCGTGTTCCCGGCGGCCGGCGGCGACCCCCGCCTGCTGCGCGGCCGGATCCAGGTCAACACCACGTCCATCGACGCGATGGAGCACGCCTTCGACGCGGCGAAGCACGGGCGGATCAGCGAGGAGCCGGTGCTCGAGGCGACGATCCCGTCGCTCGTCGACCCGACGCTCGTCGCCGGGGCGCCCGACGGCACCCAGGTCATGAGCGTCCTCGTCCAGTGGATGCCGAAGGCGGCGCCCGACGGCGACTGGGCCGCCCAACGCGACGCGATCGGCGACCTCGTCATCCGGACGCTCGAGACGGTCGCCCCCGGGATCGGCTCGCTGGTCACGGCGCGCCAGGTGCTCACGCCGGGCGACCTGGAAGCGGAGTACGGCCTCACCGGCGGCCACCCCCTCCACGCCGAGCCCGCGCTCGACTCGTTCTTCCTGTGGCGGCCGCTCCTCGGCTGGGCGCGCTACCGGATGCCGGTCGCGGGGCTGTACCTCGCGGGCTCCGGGGCCCACCCGGGTGGCGGCGTCACGGGCGCGCCGGGCCGCAATGCGGCGCAGGAGGTCATCGCCGACCACAAGCGGCGCCGCTGAGCCGCGACGCCGGACATGACGAAGCCGCCGGGCGACCGGCGGCTTCTCGGTTCGTGGGGCGGGTTACTTCCCGCCGAGGATCTTCCCCAGGTCGCCGATCGAGCCGTCCGATCCACCGGACGAGGCGGCGGGCGTCGAGGCGCCGGCCCCCGACCCACCCAGGCCGGCGAGGATGCTGCCGATGTCGATACCGCCCCCGGCGCCGCCCGCGGCCCCACCCGAGGGGACCTGGCCGTGGGGCGTCAGCGCGTTGATGATCGTGGGCAGGAACGTGGCCAGCATTGGCAGCAGTGAGGCGATGTCGAGGCCCGACTTGGAGGCGAGCTGGTTGACTGTCTCGGGACCGAGCGCGCTCGCGAGCTGCTGGGGCTCGACCCGCTGGTTGGGCCCGGTGCCCACCCACGAGCTCACCTGGTCGCCGAGACCGGCGCTGCTGAGCTGCCCGAGCAGCCCCTCGAGGCCGCCTTGTCCGCCGAGGAGACCGCCCAGCGCATTCGCCAGCTCCGGCGGCGCGCCGGTCGCACCCGCGTCGGCGGTCCCACCGCCGAGCGAGCCGAGCATCTTGCCGAGGTCGTCCATGGGTCATCTCCCCGTCGGGGTGCGCCACGTGTCTTGCGACGTCGGCCGTATCATCGCCCATCGCGCGCGGGCGAGGTATTGCAGTGGTGTCGCAGTCCGCTCAGGCGCCCGCCGCGACCGGCCCGAGCGCCGCCCCCCGCAGGCGTGCCGACAATCGGTCGAGCCCCGCTGCGACGCGGACCGCGAGACCTGCGGCGAGGCACGGTTTCTGCGTCACGACGGGCGCCGCGTGCTCGCCGCGGCCGCGCCACGCCAGGAAGCGCGTCGGGACGATCCGGATGGACTGGGTGTACAGGCTCCGGAACGTCGTCGGGTCGAGACGGCCCGGCGCCAGCTCGTCGGCGTACTTCGCAAAGAACGCGTCGGGCACCACGGCCTCGCCGTCGACGCACGTTGCCTCCGCCTCGATGAGGCCCACCGAGAAGTCATCCTCGGGGTCGCCGACGGCGACCATCAGCCGCGGATTGGCGCGCAGGTTGCGGGCCTTGACCGCGTCGGGCTTGGAGAACACGGTGATGGCCGTGCCATCCCACAGGAACCAGGTCGGCACGAGGTGGGGCGACCCGTCGGGCCGGACCGTGGACAGCCACACCACCCGCTCGTCGTCCAGCATCGGGAGGACGCGCGCGACGGTCTGGCCCATCGTCCGGTCATAGCCGGACCGGGCAGGGCTGCTCCACGGGGTCGGGACGCTCGAGTGCATGGCCGGAGTGTCCGCGGCGACGGCCGTCGCGCCACCCGTCGCCGATGGTCACCCGGGATCGACAGATGACGACGTTCGCGCCGCCGCAGCGCTCCACAGTCAACCGATGCTGTTGGTGCGGCTCCTGCCGCCCAGGATCGCTGCCCGTGAGTCACCGAAGGTGACTTCGAGCCGTCGTGGGCGAGGATCTGGTGTCCGTGAAGCAATGGATCGCGTGCGCATTCGCCGAGCCGAAGGGTTTCGTTGACTGTGGCGCGGACCGACCGACCGAGCGCGGCCGGCCCCGCGCCGAAAGGATCTGTTGACCGTGGCGCGGACCGACCGAGGGCGGCCGGCCCCGTGCCCCGCGCCAGATTCAAGCCCGTTCGTCTGCCCAGGGCAGCGTACCCAGCGGACAGGCTAGCGGCGGTCGAGCTCCGCCTCCTCCGCGATCCGCGCCTGCTCCACGGCCGGCGCCCCGCCCTCGCCACCCGCACCCGGGTCCGCGTGCTCCGCCGCCTTCGCAGTCGGGTCCTCGAGGCTCCACTCCCAGTCCTGCAGCTGGCGGAGGAGCCGGCGCCCCGTGAGGTCGAGGTGGATCGGCGTGACCGACACGCGCCGGTTGACGACCGCGTTGAAGTCCGTGCCGGGGATGCTGATCCCCGACGGCGGCGGCCCCCCGATCCAGTAGTACGGGATGCCCCGGGGGTCCTTGCGCATCGTCAGCTCGTCCTGGTAGATCCGGCGCCCGACGCGGGTGATCTCGATGCCCTCACAGTCCTCGACCGACACGCCGGGCACGTTCACGCTGATCAGCTCGCCGCGCTTGAGCCCGTGCTCGAGGATGTTGCGGGCGACGATCGCCGAGGCCACTGCCGCGAGCGAGAAGTCGACCTCCTCGACGTATTCCTGGCTGACCGCGAACGCAGGGCAGTTGTTGATCACGGCCTCCATCGCCGCGCTCACGGTCCCCGAGTACGTGATGTCGTCGCCGAGGTTCGCGCCGTAGTTGATCCCGGACGCCACGAGGTCGAACCGCTCCTCGAAGAAGCCGAGGAACGCGAGGCTGACGCAGTCGGTCGGGGAGCCGTCGACGGAGTAGCCCATCGACCCGTCCGCGAGCGTGCGCTCGCGGACGCGCAGCGGCCGCATCAGCGTCTTCTGGTGGCCGACCGCGGACTGGTTCGTGTCCGGTGCGACGACCGTCACGTCGCCGATCGGGTCGAGCGCCCGCTTGAGGGCGAGGATCCCGCGGCTCTCGATGCCGTCGTCGTTGGTGACGAGGATCCGGGGGCGGCTCGTCCAGTCGCCCAGGGGGCGCCCCATGCGCTTGAGCGACCGGCGCGCGCCCCGCTGGCCTGCGACCGGCTCGCCGCGCTCCAGGTCCAGGTCCCGGCGCTCGGTCCTTGCGCGCTCCCGGGTCATCTCGGGCTGCTGGGCCTTCGCCTCGTCCGGGTCCGGGCTCATCGCTCCCCTTCGCCCCCCAGGGCTGCCGGCGGCGGGGCCGGCGAGAGCGTCGGCGTCACCACCGACGATGGGGCGCCCGCGATCTCGACCACGTCCGCGTCGACGCCCGGCACGGGCTCGCGGGGCCGCCGCACGTCGCGACCCTCGCGGGCCGCCAGGCGTTTCGTCGCGCGGTCCGTCACCGTCCCGTTCTCGCGCGATCGCCCGAACCAGTGGAAGAAGAACGCGGACAGGACCGCCGCCACCGGGATCCCGAAGATGGCGCCGGGGATGCCGGCGATCCGCAGCCCGATGACCACGGACGCGAGGACGACGATCGGGTGGATCCCCACCGCGCCGGACATGATCCGCGGCTGGAGGATGTTCATCGTCACGAACCAGCCGATGGCCATGATGATCACCACCGGCAGCGCCGCCGAGGGATTGAACAGCAGCGCCACGATGACCGGCGGCACCCATGACACGAACGGGCCGAAGAACGGGATCGCGTGGAGGATGCCCGCGGCGAACGTCGTCAGGGCCGCGTACTCGAGCCCGAACACGACGTTCACGACGCCCGTGATGAGCCCCATCGCGAGGCCCATCAGGAGCTGGCCACGGATGAACCCGCCGAACGAGCGTGAGACGCTCGTCTGGAGCAGCCGCGCCTCGGTGACGAACCCGGGCGGCACCAGCCGGTACAGGAACGCGGTGATCGCCTCCCGATCGACCGCGATGTAGATCGACAGGATCACGAGGATGAGCACGTTGCCGAAGATGCCGATGCTCGCGACGGCCAGCGACTGGAGCGGCCCGACGAGCTCGAGCGCCCATTGCTGGAGGTTGCGCACGATGTCCGGCGCCTGGCTGACGAGGTCCACGCCAAACCCCAGCGCCGTCAGGCGCGACTGGATCTCCGCGAGCAGGTTGGCCAGCTGGTCCTCGAACCGCGGCGCGTCCACGATGAACTGGCCAATCGACGTCGCGAGCGAGGCCGAGGCCTGGATGATCACCGCGAGCAGCAGGACGACGATCGCCAGGTAGACGACGATCACGGCGCCGGCCTGCGGCAGCCGGGGGAAGACGGTCGCGACGCCCTTGATGAGCGGCAGCAGCGCGAACGACAGCAGCCACGCGAGGAAGAACAGCAGCAGGATGTCGCCGAACGCGTAGAACACGTTCGCGAGGTCCGAGACCACGATGAAGCCGAGCGCGACGACCGCGAGGATGAGGGTCGTGTCGACGAGACGGCGCTGGCGCTCCGTCAGCTCGATGGGCATGGCGTCAGCCTACGATGCCGGGCGCGTGCGGGGAAGGGCGATCCGCGTGCCAGACCGCGACTAGCGGAGGCCCATCTTCTCGCGGACCTCGGCCATCGTTGCCGCGGCCTTGGGCTTGAGGCGGTCCGCGCCAGCCTCGAGGATGCCGTCGATCTCCGACGGGTTCGCCATCAGCTCGGCGTAGCGCTCGCGGGCGCCGGCGTAGTGCGCCGTGATCCGCTCGGCGAGCAGCTTCTTGGTGTCGACGCAGCCGGTTCGTGCCGTGCGCTCGCCGTCCTGGATCTCTTCCCAGTCGTCGCCGAAGAACCGGTGCAGCTGGCAGACGTTGCACACCTCGGGTCGGCCGGGATCGGTGCGCAGGATCCGCTTCGTGTCGGTGACCATCGACATCACCTGGCGCCGGATCTCCTCGGGCGAGCCCAGGATCTCGATGGTGTTGCCCACCGACTTCGACATCTTCTTCACGCCGTCCGTGCCCAGGACGACGGGCGCCTCGGTGTACACCGCCTCCGCCTCGGGGAACGTCTCGCCGTAGCGATGGTTGAACGCGCGGACGATCTCGCGGCTCAGCTCGAGATGCGCCGCCTGGTCCTTGCCCACCGGCACGAGCCCGGCCTTGTAGATGGCGATGTCCGCGGCCTGGAGCACCGGGTAGGTGAGCAGCCCGTGGTTGATGTCGTCGGGCTGGTTCTGCTTCTTCTCCTTGTACGTCGGCGTCCGCTCGAGCCAGCTCACCGGCGTCACGGTGGCGAACAGCCACATCAGCTCGGTGTGCTCCGGCCGGTGGCTCTGGACGAACAGGGTGCACCGCTCCGGGTCGAGGCCGAGGGCGAGCAGGCTCGCTGCCATCTCGCGCGTCCGCTGGCGCATCGCGACCGGGTCGTGGGTGCTCGTGAGCGCGTGGTAGTCGACGATGCAGTAGATCGCCTCGTACTCGTACTGGAGCATCACGTAGTTGCGGATCGCGCCCAGGTCGTTGCCCAGGTGGACGATCCCCGACGGCTGGATGCCGGAGAAGATCCGCGGGCGCGCCGGGGGACCGGCCAGCGGCGCGGGCAAGGGGGCGAGCTCGACGGTCATCGGCCGGAGTGTAGCGGAGCGGATCGGCGCCCCGGGGCGCGGATGGAGCCGCGTTCGATACCATCGGCGGGCACAGCCGCAGCCCCATCGGAGCCCGCCCACCCATGAGCATCCAGCCCCTGCGCGTCGGCGTCATCGGCGCAGGCACCGTCGGCCGCGAGGTCGTGCGCGCGTTCCTCGAGCGCTCCCCGCGCCTGATGCCGTCGGACGGCGCGCCGCTCGTCCTGGCCGCGGTGGCCGAGAAGTCGACCGAGCGCGCGATCGCGAACGGGATCCCCGAGGCGCTGCTCACCGACGCGCCGGCCCACCTCGTGGCCAGCGGGGACGTGGACATCGTCGTCGAGACGATGGGCGGTGCCGAACCTGCGCACACGCTGGTGGCGGCGGCGCTCCAGGGCGGCAAGAGCGTCGTGACCGCGAACAAGCACATCGTCGCCCATTACGGGCCCGAGCTCGAGCGGCTTGCCCGCGAGGCCGGGGTGCCGTTCCGCTTTGAGGCGGCCGTCGGCGGCGGGATCCCGCTGCTCGGCCCGATCGCGCAGGACCTCGCCGCGAACCGCATCGCGCGCGTCCGCGGGATCGTGAATGGGACGACCAACTACATGCTCACCGCGATGACGCGCGAGGGACGCGACTACGCGGAGGTGCTCGCGGAGGCACAGTCGAAGGGCTACGCCGAGGCCGATCCGACCGCGGACGTCGAAGGGCTCGACGCCCTCAACAAGCTGGTCATCCTCGCGCGGCTGGCGTTCGGCGTGTGGATCGACCCGTCCGCCGTGTCCAACCGGCCCGGCACCACGACCGGCGCCCCGGGCCTGCCCGGGATCACCGGCGTCACCGCCGAGGACGTGGCCGCGCTCGCCGCGGAGGGCCGCGTCCTGCGGCTCATCGCCACGACCCGCCTCGCGGGAGACGGCGCCATCGAGGCGTCCGTGGTCCCGACGGCCGTCCCCGCCGAGTCGCCGTTCGGGCGCTGTGACGGCGTCCTCAACCGCGTCGAGGTGGACGGGCTGCCCGTCGGCCGGGTCGCGTTCGAGGGCCCGGGTGCCGGGGGCCCCGCCGCGGCCGCGGCGGTCCTGGGCGATCTCGTCTCGATCGCGCGCGGTCTCGGCTCGACGTGGGCGGGCTCCCCGGCCGCAACAGAGCGGTCGTCCATCGAGGTCCGGCCGGTCGCCGGCGAGTGCGTGGCGGCGCCCTCGGGCGCCTGCTACCCCGTGGGCGACTGAGCGCCACCTGATGACCGCCCCCCGCACCGGCCGTCCGAGCCTCGTCGAGCGCTACCGCGGGTTCCTGCCGGTCGACACGACGACGCCCGTCGTGAGCCTCGGCGAGGGGTTCACGCCGCTCGTCCACGCGCGGCGCCTGGGTGCGGAGCTCGGGCTCGACAACCTGTATCTCAAGGTCGAGGGCCAGAACCCAACCGGCTCGTTCAAGGACCGCGGGATGGTGATGGCGGTCGCCAAGGCGCTCGAGGCGGGCGCCCGGAGCGTCATCTGCGCGTCGACCGGGAACACGTCCGCGTCCGCCGCCGCCTACGCCGCGGCAGCAGGCCTCGAGTGCGTCGTCGTGCTCCCGGCAGGGAAGATCGCGATCGGGAAGCTGCTCCAGGCGCTCGTGTTCGGGGCGAGGGTCGTTGCGGTGAGCGGCAACTTCGACGAGGCGCTGCGGGTGGTCCGCGCGCTGTCGGAGCAGGAGGAGCACCCGATCACGCTCGTCAACTCGGTCAACCCATACCGGCTCGAGGGGCAGAAGACCGCCGCGTTCGAGGTCGTCGACGACCTGGGTCGCGCGCCCGACATCCTCGCGATCCCCGTCGGCAACGCGGGCAACATCAGCGCCTACTGGCGCGGGTTCCGCGAGTATCGGGACGCGGGCCTCGCGGCGTCGACGCCCGCGATGTGGGGGTTCCAGGCGGCGGGGGCCGCGCCGCTCGTCACGGGGCACCCCATCGACCACCCGGAGACCATCGCGACCGCGATCCGGATCGGGAACCCCGCCTCGTGGACGCTGGCGACCGAGGCGCGGGACGCGTCGGGCGGCCGGATCGCCGCGGTCACCGACGACGAGATCCTGGCCGCGTACCGGAGCCTCTCACGGCTGGAGGGCGTGTTCTGCGAGCCGTCGTCGGCCGCGTCGGTCGCCGGGGTGACCGCGGCGGCGCAGGCCGGCGAGGTCGCGCGCGACGCCCTCGTCGTGTGCGTCCTCACGGGGAACGGGCTCAAGGACCCGACCACGGCCGAGGCAGGGCTGCCCGTGGAGGTCCTGGAGGCGGAACCGACGATCTTCGGCGTCTCGCGGGCACTCGGCTGGGAGCTCGGGTGACCGGCGGGGAGGCGGTCCGCCCGGCCGACGCGACCGCGTACCGGGACCTCGTGGGGCGGCGCTTGACGGTCGATGTCCCCGCGTCGTCCGCGAACCTCGGCGCGGGCTACGACTGCCTTGGCCTCGCGCTCGACCTCACGAACACGGTGGCGGTCGAGGTCGTCGAGGGCGACGGCTCGATCGAGCTCGTCGTGACCGGCGAGGGCGAGGGCGACCTCGCGCCGAGCCGCGACAACCGGTTCGTCGCGGGCCTGGAGGCGGCGCTCGCCGTGGAGCTCGGGCCCACGCCCGCGTGGCTCGGCTGGCGGATCACGATGCACAACCGGATCCCGCTCTCGCGCGGGCTCGGCTCCTCGGCCGCCGCGACCGTCGGGGGTGTCGTGCTCGGGGACGCGCTCGCCTGCGCCGCGGGTGCGCCGGCCGTGGACCCGCTGCGCCTGCTCCAGATCGCGACGACGATCGAGTCCCACCCCGACAACGCGGCCGCGGTCCTCCTGGGTGGGTTCGTCGTCAGCGCCCATCTCGGCGAGCGCGTCGAGGCCGTCCGCTTCGACGCCCCCGAGGGTCTGCGGTGCGTGCTGTTCGTCCCTGAGCGACGGCTCTCGACCGAGGACATGCGCCGCGTCCTCCCGGCCGAGGTCCCGCTCCGCGACGCGGTGAGCAACATGAGCCGGATCGCGATCGGCGTGGCCGGGATCGCGTCCGGGCGGTTCGAGCTGCTCGCCGATCTGACCGTGGACCGCATCCACGAGCCGTATCGCTCGGTCGCCTACCCCGAGCTGCCCGCGCTGACCGGCGCGGCCCGCGGGGCCGGTGCGCTCGGGGCGTTCCTGTCGGGGGCGGGCTCGACGATCCTCGCGTTCGTGGCGCCGGGGGACGACCCGGTGCCGGTGGAGCGTGCGCTGGTCGATGCGGCGGCTGCCGCCGGCCTCGCCGGCCGGAGCTCCGTCGTCTCCCCCCGCAACACGGGCCCGACGGTCAGCGCGGGCTGAGCATCGGCGGCTGAGCCCGAGGGCGGGCCGAGCCTCAGCGCGGCTCGCCTGGGAGCCGGAACGCCGGCGCCGTACCACCCGGCGCGACGAACGGATCTGGCTGGGGTTCGCCGGCGACGACGCGCAACGGGATCACGCCGCCCCACGCGGGCCACGTCTCGTCGCCCGGGTCGTCGTGATTCTCCTCGGCGCGCAGCTTGGCCGAGGCCTCGCCCAGGTCCATCCACAGGACCGTCGTCGCCTTGCGCTCCTTCGCCGTCATCGGCCGGAGCTGCGCCCAGCGGCCCGGGTACAGCCCGTCGATGAACGCCTCGAGCGCCGCGTCCACCTCGGCGGGGTCATCGACGACGTGCGCCATGCCGAGCACCATCGCCGAGCGGTAGTTCACCGAGTGGTTGAACCCCGAGCGGGCCAGGACGTACCCGTCGAGGAGCGTGACCGTCACGCACACGGGGACGCCGCAGGTCGCGCGGAGCATCCGGCTGGCCGAGGAGCCGTGCCAGTACAGCCGGTCGCCGAGCCGCCAGGCGATCGTGGGCGTCGCGTAGGGCTGCCCGTCCTCGCCGGTCCACCCGACGTGGGCGATGACGCCCGCATCGAGGATCGCGTCGAGCGACGCGCGGTCGTAGCGGCCGCGCTTCGGCAGCCGGCGGACGCGGGTCCGGTCCGACGCCGGTCGGGTGGCGGCCTCGTCGGGCGCTGCGTCTTCGGCCGGGTACTCGGGCTCCGGGACGGAGCTCACCGGCGGTAGAGGATCCAGAACACGACGCCGGCGCCGCCCTGCGGGAAGCCGTAGCCGGGTGCGGCGGGCTGGGGGAGCGACGTCGGCACGGCGCCGATGTTCGAGATCCGCCAGCCGTCGGGCGCCCTGCGGGCCGCGTCGGCGGCGACCCAGTCCCAGAGCGCGTCGCCCATCGTGGTGTCGGCCGTGACCAGGAGCTGGTCGTCGCCGATGAGCCGTTCCTTCATCGCCCCTCCTGCAGGGTGCCGCTGCGGGTGTAGTCCCGTCAGCGTACGCAAACCAAGGACACCGCGGGACCCGGAATCGGATACGCCGGGCCCGATGGGGACCCGGCGCGCGTGGATCGAGCGTGGACCGGGACCGGGGATCAGGCGGAGGTGCCGGCGTCTTGGTCGGTCCGGAGCTCGAAATCGACGATCCGCGCGAACCGCCCGAGGGACACCGCGGTCACCTCGGACACGAGCACGCCCTGCTCGTCGTGAGCGGCGCCTCGACGCCGCACGCATACTGCAGCCGATGGACGGGCTTGGGCGCGCGGTCGGCGACGGGATCTCGGGGCTGATCGGCGGCGCGATCCACGGGATCGGCGCGGCGCTGTCGGGGATCATGGACGCGCTCGGCCGGGCCGTGCCCGCAGGGGCGCTGCCGGTCATCGGGATCGCGGTGCTCGTGCTGCTGGTCTGGGCCGTCGTCAAGCGCTGACGCCTATTCCCCTGACGCGCCCTCGTCGTCGGAGCGGCGCGTGCCACCCTGCGCGGGCGGGGTCCACGACCGGTCGGCGTAGCGCATCTGGCGCTGCAGGAAGTCGTCGTCCATGCGCTCGGACTCGGCGCGCAGGAGCTCGCGATCGCGCTCCTGCTCGTCCGCGAGCAGCTCGGCGGGCGTCCGCTCGGGCTCGGCGTCGGTCTCCTCGCCACCGGCGCCACCGCCCAGCAGCCGTCGAAGGAAGCTCACGGGCTGACCGTCCTGGCGCGGATGAAGTCCAGGGTCTTCGCCCACGCTGCGGCGGACTGGTCAGCGAACTCGTCGGCCTTGCGGTCGAAGAACGAATGGGGCGCCCCCTCGTAGACGACCGTCTCGTGCTCGCGGCCGGCGGCGTTCAGCGCCGCGTCCCACGCCGCGCGGACCTCCCCGGTGATGCCTTGGTCGGCGCCGCCGAAGATCGACAGGATCGGCGCGTCGAGGGTGGCCGCGACGTCGGCCGGCGCGGGCGTGTCGTTGCGCGCGGCGCCGGTCGGCCAGCCGTAGAAGCCGACAACGCCCGCGAGGTCGAGCCCGAAGCCCGCCGTCAGGAAGGCGATCCGGCCGCCCATGCAGAACCCGGTGGTGAACAGACTCGTGGTCCCCGCGATGGTCCGCAGGTGGGCTGCAGCGGCCTCGATGTCCGCCCGCAGCGCTGCGTACCTCGTCTGCGCGACGTGTGGGGCGAAGTCGAAGTCCGGCCCCCGGTCGCCGATGCCGGCGGTCCGCCCGAAGTAGTCGATCGCGATGGCGTCGACGCCCCGCTCCGCGAACCGCAGGGCGAGCTCCCGGTAGTACGTGTGCAGGCCGCGGACGTCGGGGAGGATGACGATCCCCGCGCCGGAGGGCTCGGCGGCCCGCGCGATGTACGCGGCGAATCGGTTGCCGTCCGCCGCCGTGAGCTCGATGTCCTGCGCGTCGAGCGCACCGCCGGCGATCTCGGGGATGGGCGGGTGCGAGTCATGGTCGAAGCACATGCCGCGAATTGTGACCGATAAGGGTCAGATGAGTCCTGAGCATCATCGTGTACGGATGGACCTGCACCGCTTCGGGCGCGCGATCCGGGCGGTCCGGATGCAGCGCGGGATGCGTCAGGCGGACCTCGCCTCCCGGTCCGGGATCAGTCGGACGGTCGTCGGCCGGATCGAGCGCGGCGAGCGCGCCGGGCTGACCGTCGAGGCCCTGGACCGGGTCGCGGACGCGCTCGGCGGGGACGTCGACCTGCGGTTCCGGTGGCGAGGCGAGGAGGTGGATCGCCTCCTTGACGCGTCGCACGCGCGGCTGGTCGATGTCGTCGTGCGCCGGCTCCGAGCGCTCGGCTGGGACGTTGCGGTCGAGGTGACCTTCTCGAGCTACGGGGAGCGGGGATCGATCGATGTCATGGCATTCCACCCGGTGCGCCGTGCGCTGCTGGTGGTGGAGGTGAAGTCGGTGACGCCGGACATGCAGGCGATGCTCGCGGGGATCGATCGCAAGGGGCGGCTTGCGCCTGCGCTGGCCCGTCAGCGTGGATGGGACGCGGACGTCGTCGCGCGGGTGCTCGTGATCTGGGACACGCGCACGAACCGGCGACGCCTGGAGTCGCACGCGGCGAGCGTGGCCGCACTGCTGCCCGTTGGGAGCCGGGAGGTCCAGCGGTGGGTACGGGATCCGGGGCCGCCCGCGGTCTCCGGTGTCTGGTTCGTGCCGGATGCCCGCCGGGCGGACGGTACGCGGCCCTCACGCCAACGGGTCCGACTGCGTCGAGTGTGATGCGAACCCAATCCCCGTCGCCGCGTCCACGGGGCGGTCCGTAGTCAGAAGGTTCGTGTCTACGGTCCGAGGGGCGGACGCAGGGGCGGCTGCGGAGGCACATCCGGCGGCGCCGGGTCGATACGGTCCACCCGGCGAACATCTGGCGGATCGCGGGCCGGCGAAACGCGGGCCGGTGTGAGCCGAGCGGCGTGAGCGCGCCCCGTGTCCGCGAGCGCGCCGGCGTCCGTGAGCGCGCCCCGTGTCCGCGAGCGCGCCGGCGTCCGCGAGCGCGCCGCGTGTCCGGGGAGTCTTCGCGGGTCCGGGAGCGTCGGTCTGTCCGGGGACTCTCCGCGCGGGCGCAGAGGGTCCCGGGCGGGTGCTCCGCTAGAATGCGCGCCATGCCCAACCCGCTCGTCGTCATGAAGTTCGGCGGGTCGTCCGTGGCGGGCGCGGAGCGGATCAAGCGGGTCGCCCGTCGGATCGCGCGCGAGCGCACCGGCGGCAGCGACCTCGTCGTCGTCGTGTCCGCGATGGGCGACACCACGGACGAGCTGCTCGCGCTCGCGGCGGCCATCACCGACGAGCCGGACCCGCGCGAGCTCGACGTCCTCCTCGCCACGGGCGAGCACCAGAGCGCGACGCTCGTGTCGATGGCGCTCCAGGCAATGGGCGTCGCCGCGATCAGCCTCACCGGGCCCCAGGCCGGCATCACGACCGACGGCCGGTACGGCAAGGCTCGCATCGCGGGCATCGACCCCCGTCGCGTCAGGGCCGAGATCGCCGCCGGCAAGGTCGTCATCGTCGCGGGGTTCCAGGGCATGAGCGTCACGCCGCTCGAGGCGATGGACAGCAGTCCCACGGCGTCCGACGTGCACTCGGCGGAGATCACCACCCTCGGCCGCGGCGGCTCGGACACGACCGCGGTCGCGCTCGCCGCCCAGCTCGGCGCCGACCGCTGCCAGATCTTCACCGACGTCACCGGTATCTACACCGCCGACCCGCGCATCGCCGACGACGCACGCCAGCTCGCCGTCATCGGCTACGAGGAGATGATGGAGCTGGCCAACCAGGGCGCCCAGGTCATGCAGGTCCGGGCCGTCGAGCTGGGCTGGGTGAACGACGTCGTCATCGAGGTCCTCAGCTCGTTCGAGGACGCCCCCGGAACCCTGATCAAGGAGGACCTGCTCGTGGAGCAGCGGAACAAGGTCCGAGGCCTCGCCCACGACCGGAACGTCGCCAAGATCACGCTCGTTGGCGTCCCGGACAAGCCCGGTCTGGCGCGGAGCGTCTTCGGGCCGCTGGCCGACGCCGCCATCAACGTCGACATGATCGTCCAGAACGTGGGCCACGGCGGCTCGACGGACCTGTCGTTCACGATCCCGCGGGTCGAGCTGGCCAAGGCGAAGCGCCTCCTCGAGCCGATGATCCGCGAGCTCGGGTTCCAGGACATCACCACGGACTCGAGCGTGGCCAAGATCTCGATCGTCGGGGCGGGCATCCAGAACGCCCCCGGCTACGCCGCGCGGATGTTCGGCACGCTCGCCGACGAGGGGATCAACATCGAGATGATCTCCACGTCCGAGATCCGGATCACCACGATCATCGCCGAGGACCGGGTGGAGGACGCGGTCCGTGCGCTCCACGCGGCCTTCGAGCTCGAGCAGCCGGAGAGCGAGCCGGCCGGAGCGGCCGCTGCCGCCGGCTGACGTGGTGACGGTGACCCCCGGGACACGCCCCGCGTTCGCGCGCGTCGAGCGCTTCGCCCGCGTCGGCTCCACGAACGACATCGTCCGCGACTGGCTCGCGGCGGGCGAGCGCGAGATCTGCGTCGCGGTCGCGGGCGAGCAGACCGCCGGCCGGGGCCGCAACGGCCGGACGTGGACCGCGCCGCCTGGCGCCGCGCTCCTCACCTCGCTCGGATTCCGCCCGGCGTGGATCGCGCCGGATCGCGTGTGGCGCGTCCCGGCAACCCTCGCGCTCGCGATGGCGGACGCTGCCGAGGAGGTCGCGGGCCTGCCCGTCGGCGCCGTGCGCCTCAAGTGGCCGAACGACCTCGTGATCGAGGTCGCCGGGCCGCGCGCCGTCCTGATCGGGGAGCAGACGCCGGCGGAGGCGTCGGGCCGCCTCGCGGCGCCCGTCGCGCTGCGCAAGCTCGCCGGCGTCCTCGGCGAGACGCAGGGCCTGGGCACCGACGACCCGCGCATGGTCGTGGGCATCGGCATCAACGCCGACTGGGCCGCTCAGGAGTTCCCGCCCGAGCTCGCCGGCGAGATGACGAGCCTGCGAGCGGCATCCGGCGGGCGGCCGATCGACGCGCAGGCGCTGCTCGATGACTTCCTCGAGCGCGTCGAGATCCGCATCGGGGCCCTCCGGGAGGGTGTCTTCGACGTCGCCGGCTGGGCCGAGCGCCAGGCGACGACGGGCCGCCGCGTGACGCTCGCCAGCCGTGGGTCCGTGAGCGACGAGGGGAGCGAGGAGGGGGCCGAGACCGTCGACGCCCTCGGCGTGGACGCGTCCACGGGAGCGCTCGTCGTGGCAGACGAGGCGGCTCCGGGCGGGGAGCGGCACGTCCACGCGGGCGAGGTGACCCGCGTCCGGCTCGCGGCGGGGGTGTAACGCGATGGCCGGACCGGTGTTTGGAAGACGGGAGCAGGGGACCGAGGCGTCGGTCGTCGTGCTCGATCGCGACCGGGCGCTGGTGGAGGAGGCGCGGCGCGACCCCGCCAGGTTCGACGCCCTGTATCGGAAGTACCTCGCCCAGGTGTATGCGTACGCGATCTACGAGCTCGGGGACCATCACGCCGCGGAGGACGCGACGGAGCGGGTGTTCCTGCGCGCGCTCGCCGCGCTGCCCCGGTTCCGGGAGCTGGCCCGACCCGAGGACGGCCCGGAGGCGAGCACCTTCCGCGTGTGGCTGTTCCGGATCGCCCGCAATGTCGTCGCGAACGAGCGGCGCACCCGCCGCCGGCGACCCACGACATCGCTCGAGGCGGCGCTCGGCGCCGCCGTGGCGATCCCCGACGCGACGGACGTCGAGGCGGAGGCGGTGACCCGGGACGAGGCCGGCGAGGCCCTGCGGGCCGTCCGGTCCCTCCCCGACGACCGCCGCCGCGCGTTGACCCTGCGATTCGTCGACGAGATGACCACTGCGGAGATCGCGGGCATCCTGGGCCGCTCCGAGGGAGCCGTCCGCGTCCTCATCCACCGGGCCCTCGGCGCCGTCGCGCGTGACCTGGGTCACGACCGCCGCTCCGGACCCCGGGACGCGACCCGGTGACGATCGAGCACGAGGTCGACGCGCTCGTCGCCGACCGCTATCTCGACGCGCTGCTCGCCGCCGTGGATCGCCATGCGGCCGACGCCCCGTCCGACGCCTCGCTGGACCCGGACATCCGGGAGGCGGCCCGCGTGCTGCGCGCCTCGCTCGTGCGCGTCCACCCGTCGTTCCGGTTCGAGGAGCGGCTCGCAGCCCGGCTCGCCGACCTGGCCGCGGCCCAGGCGCGACCCGCGCTCGCCGCGTCGGGCGGGCAGGTCGGGGCGCTCGTCGCCTTCCCGGGCGCCGCCACGACCCTCGAGACGGACCCGCTCCTCGACGCGATCCTGCGCGGCGACCTCGACCCCACCGACGGGGATGCCGTCGACAACGCCACCGACGCCGCGCGGGGGCCCGACCGCCGGCCGCTGCTGGTGGGCGGGGCGATCACGTCCGCGGCGATCTCGCTCGTCGGCGTCGCCTACGTTGCCTGGCGCGCGACCCGGCCCGCACCCGCGCGCTCGGAGCGGGCGATGGCGAGGGCCGCGCGCGCTGCTCGGGCGCGCCGCGCCGCCGGCACGGCGATCGTGACCGGCAGCGCGATCATCGCCGGGCTCGGGGGCTTCGCCTGATGCCGATGAAGTTCCCGACCTTCCGTTCGCGGCAGGCCGGCACCGCCGAGAAGATGTGGACCCGCTGCCCCTCGTGCGAGGAGCAGCTGTTCAACAAGCAGCTCGAGAAGGCGATGTACGTGTGTCCCACCTGCGGGCATCACTTCCGGCTCGCCGCGCCGGTACGCCTCGGCCAGCTGATCGACGACGGCTCATGGGAGGAGCACGACCCCGGGCTCGTGTCCGTGGACCCGCTGGGGTTCGTGGACCAGAAGGCGTACCCGGACCGGGTCGCGGCCGCGCAGGTGGCAACCGGCCTCCGAGATGCCGCGATCTGGGGCACCGGCCGCATCGAGGGCCAGCCGCTCGCGATCGTCGTCATGGACTTCGCGTTCATGGGCGGCTCGATGGGGGCGGTCGTCGGCGAGAAGGTCGCTCGCGCCGCGGAGACGGCCCTGGAGGAGCGGCTGCCGCTAGTCATCGTGTCGGCGTCCGGCGGCGCCCGGATGCAGGAGGGCACGTTCGCGCTGATGCAGCTCGCCAAGACCATGGGCGCCCTCGAGCGCCTGCGCGAGGCGCGCGTCCCGTACATCTCGATCATGTCCGACCCCACGACCGGCGGCACCTTCGCCAGCTACGCCGCGATGGGCGATGTGAACCTCGCGGAGCCCAACGCGCTCATCGGGTTCGCGGGAGCCCGCGTGGGGGCGGGCACCATCGGCCAGGAGCTCCCGCCCGGCTTCCAGCGCGCGGAGTTCCTGTTCCACCACGGGTTCGTGGACCGCGTCGTCGCCCGTCCCGACCTCCGCCGAGAGGTCGCCCAGCTCCTCCGGTTCCTCGTCCCCTCGGAGCCCGTCCATGGTTGACCGCATCCTGAACCGCGGACGCGACGCCGAGCCGTCCGTCGCCGCGACGCCCGAGCCGCCGGCCGACCCGAAGGCAGCCAACTGGGCGCGGGTCCAGCTCGCCCGCAACCTGCGCCGGCCGCGGACGCTCGAGTTCCTGGGCGTCATCGCGGACGAGTTCATCGAGCTCCACGGCGACCGCGTGTTCGGTGACGACGAGGCGATCGTCGCCGGGTTCGCGAAGATCGGCGACCACCGGGTCGCGGTCGTCGGCCAGCAGAAGGGCGCCGACACGGAGGAGAACCTCCGCCGCAGCTTCGGCATGCCGCACCCCGAGGGCTATCGCAAGGCGATGCGGATCATGGAGCTCGCCGAGCGCAGCGGCCTTCCAGTCGTCACGTTCGTGGACGTCCCGGGCGCGCACCCCGGGCCCGAGAGCGAGGAGCGCGGCATCGCGGAGGCGATCGCGCGGAGCGTCGGCCTGATGACCCGGCTGCGCACGCCCATCGTCACGATCATCACCGGCGAGGGCGGGTCCGGCGGGGCGCTCGCGATCGCGGTCGGCGATGTCGTGCTGGCGCTGGAGAACGCCGTCTACTCCGTCATCTCGCCCGAGGGCTGCGCGAGCATCCTGTGGCGCACCGCCGACGAGGCCCCGACGGCCGCGCTCGCGATGAAGATGAGCGTCCTCGACCAGCAGGCGCTGGGCGTCGTGGACGAGGTCATCGCGGAACCGCCCGGCGGCGCCCACACGGACCACGAGGAGACGGGCCTGCGGCTGAAGGCCGTGCTGCTGCGCGAGCTGGACCGCCTGACCGCCATCCCGCTGGACGTGCTGGTCGAGGATCGCTATCGCCGGTACCGTTCCCTCGGTGCGTACGCCGAGCTCGCCGGCCCGGCGCCCACGCAACCCGTCCCGCCCCGTCCGGGCCTGGCGGACCGCCTGCGCGGTCTGCTGGAGGCCGGGCAGCGGGCGATCCCAGCGTCGCCCGCCGGTCGGCGCGACGAGCCACCTGCCCGTGAGGACGTCTAGCCCATGCCCGAGCCCCAGCACCCCGGCGACCGGACGCCCGCCCAGCGGCAGGCCGACCACGCGAGCCTCGCGCGTCTCTCGGAGACGCTCGTGCCCGCGCTCGTCGCGAAGCTGACGGGGACCGGGCTCGGCGAGGTCGAGGTCCGCGAGGGAGACTGGCGGATCCGCGTCCGGCGGCCCCTTGGCGCACCCCCGGCGGCACCCCTCCGCCGCAGCGAGCGGCCGCGGCTCGGCGGCCAGTCTGGCGGACACGCCGAACCACGCTCCCCGAAGGCGGCGCAGGCCGTGGAACCGGCCGATCCCGATCGCGCCGTCGCCACCTCGCCGGCGGTCGGCGTGTTCCGCCCGGGTGTGGCCATCGGGACCGCGGTCCACGCGGGTGACCGGATCGCGATCGTGGACCTGCTCGGGATCCCCCAGGACGTGACCTCGCCGATCGACGGCCGGCTCGTTGAGCTGTTCGTCCAGGCCGGCGAGGCCGTGGAATACGGCGAGGAGATCGGGGCGATCGAGGCGGACGCGCCGTCCCCGGCGGCCGGCGACGAACCGACATCGGCGGCTGCCGACGCGCCGACGCCCGCGGCGGGGGAGGGCTGAGCATGGTCAGCCGCGTCCTGATCGCCAACCGCGGCGAGATCGCCTTGCGGATCCTGCGCGCGTGCCGGACCCTGGGCATCGAGGCCGTCGTCGCGTACTCCGAGGCGGACCGCCAGTCGCTGGCGCCCATGCTCGCCGACGAGGCGATCTGCATCGGGCCCGCGGACGCCCGTCGCTCCTACCTGTCGGCGCCCGCGCTCATCTCCGCGGCCCTCGTCACGGGCTGCGACGCGATCCACCCGGGATACGGCTTCCTGTCCGAGGACGACGCGTTCGCGGACGCCGTGCGCGCCCACGAGCTCACGTTCATCGGCCCGTCCGCGCACGTGCTCGAACGGTTCGCGTCGAAGGAGGAGACACGGCGCCTCCTCGCGGCCCACGGGCTGCCCACGATCCCCGGGTCAGGCCTGCTGCTCGACGAGGCGCAGGCGCTCGAGGAGGCGGAGCGCGTCGGCTACCCGGTCCTGGTCAAGCCGTCCGCGGGCGGCGGGGGCAAGGGGATGCGAATGGTCCGGTCCGCGCGCGAGCTGGCCGCGGTCCTGCCGATCTGCCGCTCCGAGGCCCGCGCAGCGTTCGGGGACGACTCGCTGTACCTCGAGCGCTGGCTCCAGGACAACCGCCACGTGGAGGTCCAGGTCGCGGTCGACCGGTTCGGCCACGGCGTGCACCTCTGGGAGCGCGACTGCTCCGTCCAGCGCCGCCACCAGAAGATCCTCGAGGAGAGCCCGACCCCGGCGATGACCGCGGCCGGTCGCCGCGACCTGTGCGAGACCGCGATCAGGGCGGTCGTCAGCGCCGGGTACGAGAACGTCGGGACGCTCGAGTTCCTCGTGGATCCCGACGGCAACGCCTACTTCATCGAGATCAACTGCCGGATCCAGGTCGAGCACCCCATCACGGAGATGCTCACCGGCATCGACCTCGTGGCGCTCCAGATCCGGATCGCGAGTGGGGAGCCGCTGGGGTTCACCCAGGCCGACGTCCCGCTGCGCGGTCACGCGATCGAGTTCCGGATCAACGCCGAGGATCCGGAGCACGACTTCCGGCCCGGCGCCGGCACGATCGAGCGGTTCAACACGCCGGGCGGCCCCGGCGTCCGCTTCGACAGCCATGCCTACCAGGGCTACGAGGTGCCCCCGTTCTACGACAGCCTCCTCGGCAAGCTCATCGTCTGGGGGCCCACGCGCGAGGCGGCGATCGCCCGCGGCCGCGCGGCCCTCAGCGAGCTCGTCGTCGAGGGCGTCGTCACCAACGCCCAGATCCATCGCGCGCTGCTCGACTCGGAGCCGTTCCTGGAGGGCAAGTTCACGACCAACCTCCTGGACCGCGTCGGCAGCGCCGCCTTCCTCGCCGCGGAGCAGCGGGCATGACCGATCCGTCCCTCGCCGCGGCGTGCAGCCCTGCACGCAACCCCGTCCGGCGCACCGCCGCCGTGGGGCACACTCAACCCGTTGCCATCCGGAGCCACCAGTGACCGACGCCACAGCCGACACGCCGGCAACGCCGAGCCTCGCCGCCCCGTTCTCCACGAAGGTCATCGAGGGCCTCATCCCGCATCGCTGGCCGTTCCTGCTCGTGGACCGGATCGTCGAGTACGAGCCCGCCGAGAAGCGGATCGTGGGGATCAAGGCCGTGACCGCCACCGAGTGGTTCTTCCAGGGCCACTTTCCGGGACTGCCGGTCATGCCCGGCGTGATCCAGGTCGAGGCGCTGGCCCAGACGATGGCGTGCTACGTCGCGACGCAGCCCGGCTTCGGGGACCGGATCGGGCTGTTCGCGGGCATCGACGAGGTCCGCTTCAAGCGGGTCGTGGTCCCGGGGGACACCCTCCGGCTCGAGATCACGATGGAGAAGCTGGGCAGCCGCTTCGGCAAGGGCCGCGGCGTGGCGAGCGTGGACGGCGAGGTCGCCTGCGAAGGCGTGCTCTCGTTCGTCATCCCGCCCGCGGGGGTCCTGGGATGACGCGCATCGCCATCCTGTCCGACATCCACGGCAACCGGATCGCGCTCGAGGCGGTCGCGAAGGAGATCCGGCGTGAGAAGCCGGACGCCGTCCTTGTGGCGGGCGACCTCGTGCTCAACGGGCCGGACCCCAACGGCACGATCGACGCGCTGCGCGTCCTGGAGTCCGAGGGCGCCCTCATCGTGTCGGGCAACACCGACATCGCCGTCGGCGACTTCGACTATGGCAGCGCCTTTCCCCAGTACCAGGACGGCATGCCGGACACGATCGTCGCCGCGGCCGAGTGGGCGCACGACGAGCTGGGCGACGACCAGCTGGAGTGGCTGCGCCGGCTGCCCGCCGAGCGCCGGATCCGTACCGCCGACGACTCGCTGGTGCTCGTCGTCCATGCCTCGCCGGGGTCGCAGACCCGGGGCTTCGACCAGGCGCTGGACGCGAACATCGTGTTCGAGCGTGCCGCCGGCACGGACGCCCGGGTCATCTGCGTCGGCCACACGCACATCCCAGAGGTCCGCGATCTCGGCTGGAAGGTGATCGTCAACGCGGGCTCGGCGGGCTACGTGTTCGACGGCGATCCCACCGCGTCGTGGGCCGTGGTGGACGTGCACGAGGGCATCGTGACCGGCGAGATCCGGCGGACCGCCTTCGACGCGGTCGCCGTCGCCAACGCGATCAGCGAGCGCGGCCTGCCGGGCGACGTGTACCGCGCGGCGACGGTGCGTACGGGGAAGCTCGTCCGATGACCTGGAGCTGGCCCGAGCGGCCGCGACGCGTCGTCGTGACCGGCATGGGCACCGTCAACGGCCTCGGCCAGGACGTCGAGACGTTCTGGGCGGCGCTCGTGGCGGGTCGCTCCGGCGTCGCTCCGATCACCCTGTTCGACCCGTCGCGCGTGGACTCCAGGATCGCGGCCGAGGTCAAGGACTTCGACCCGTCCGGCGTCCTCGACCGCAAGGAGATCCGGCGGACCGACCGGTACATCCAGTTCGCACTGGTCTGCGCTCGCCAGGCGCTCGACCAGGCCGGGCTCCCCGGGCGGCTCGAGGGCGAGCTCGCGGCGCGCACCGGCGTGATCATCGGGTCCGGGATGGGCGGCGTGACCACGCTGTTCGACAACGTGATCGTGATGGCGGAGCGCGGGCCGGACCGGATCTCGCCGTTCTTCGTGCCCATGGGCATCGCGAACGTCGGCGCGGGGCAGGTCGCCATCGCGACCGGGGCCATCGGGCCGAACTTCGCCACGGTCTCCGCGTGCGCCACCGGCGGGCACGCGCTGGGCGAGTCGTGGGAGACGATCCGCCGCGGTGACGCCGACATCATGATCGCGGGCGGCGTGGAGGCGGGCATCCACGAGGCCACGGTCGGGGGCTTCGCGTCGATGAAGGCGCTGTCCACGCGCAACGACGATCCCGGCGCCGCCTCGCGGCCGTTCGACTCGGGACGGGACGGGTTCGTCATCGGCGAGGGCGGCGGGGCGGTCATCCTCGAGGCCCTGGAGTCCGCCGAGGCCCGCGGCGCGACGCCGCTGGGCGAGCTCGTGGGCTATGGCGCCACGGCCGATGCGTCGCACATCACGCTGCCGGCGCCCGGAGGGATCGGGGCGGTCAGGGCGGCCCGGCGCGCGCTCGACAAGGCCGGCATCGCGCCCGAGGAGGTGGACCACCTCAACGCCCATGCGACCTCCACGCCGGAAGGCGACAAGGGCGAGCTGATGGCGATCCGCACGATCTTCGGCGACCACGCCCCGAACGTCGCCGTGACCGCGAACAAGTCGATGACAGGCCATACCCTCGGGGCGGCGGGCGCGATCGAGGCGATCGCCACGATGCTCGCCATCCGCGACGGGTGCGTGCCACCGACGATCAACCTGCACGACCCCGACCCGTACGCCGACGGGCTGGACCTGACCCCCAACACCGCCTCGCAGCGGGAGATCCGGGTCGCGATCTCCAACTCGTTCGGCTTCGGGGGCCAGAACACGACCCTCGTCTTCCGGCGGTGGGACGGATGACCGGTCACGAGACGCCCCGGGAGGAGGAGCCCATGTCCGACGCCGGCCTGGTCGAGGAGCGCGCCGCGGTCGAGCCGGTTGCCGTCGGCCCGGGCGATCCGGCCTCGAACGGCCGCGCCGAGGCCGGCGCCGAGACGCAACCCGTCACGGACCGCCCGGACACGCCGCCCACGGACGGCGCCGTCGCAAACCCGCAGCCGGCCCTCGCGCTGTCCACGGCCGACGCGTCGCTGCTGGCGCTCATCGACCGGCTGAGCGGCGTCCTCGAGCGTGCCGACCTCGGGGAGCTGGAGGTCAGCTCCGGCGACACCACGATCGTCCTCCGCGCCCCGTCTGCCATCGCGCCGCCGGTCGCGACGGCCGCCGCGCCCCAGGCCGAGACGCCCGGTGGGGTGCCCCCGGTCCCGGACGGCGCCGCGCCCGCGCCCGCGGCCGCGCCCGTCGTCGCCAGGCCCGCGGTGACGGCGCCGCTCACCGGCATCTACTACGGCGCGCCGTCGCCCGGCGCCACGCCCTACGTCGCCGTGGGCGACCACGTCTCGGTCGGCCAGATCATCGGGCTGATCGAGGCGATGAAGCTGTTCAACGAGATCAAGAGCGACCTCGCCGGCCGCGTCGCGCGCATCTGCGTGGACAGCGGCGCGCTGGTGAAGGCGAAGCAGCCGCTCATCGAGGTCGAGCCAGCATGACCGAGTCCGCGAGCCGATCCGTCAAGCTCACCGGCTGGGGCCGGTACGCGCCCGCACAGGTCCTGACGAACGCGGACCTCGAACGGATGGTGGACACCTCGGACGAGTGGATCGTCAGTCGCACGGGGATCCGGGAGCGGCGCGTGGCGGCCGCCCACGAGACGACCGCGTCGATGGCCGCGGTGGCCGCGCTGCGCGCGATCCACACCGCCGGGCTCGTGGCCGAGGACATCGACGTCATCATCCTCGCGACCCTCACGCCCGACTACTGGATGCCCTCGACCGCGGCCCTGGTCAAGGAGGCCATCGGCAACACGAAGGCGTTCGCGTTCGACGTCATGGCCGCGTGCTCCGGGTTCGTGTACGGCTATGCCACCGCGTCCGCGTACATCAAGAGCGGCCTCGCGAAGCACGCGCTGGTCATCGGCGCGGAGCTCCTGACCCGGTTCCTGGACTACACGGACCGCGGCACCTGCATCCTGTTCGGGGATGGCGCGGGCGCGGTCGTCCTGTCCGCCACCGAGGAGCCCGTCTCGCCCGTGGGCATCGAGCTCACCACGGAGCCCCAGGGCGCGTACATGATCTGGCTGCCCGCCGGCGGCTCGAAGAGCCCGCCCTCGCCCGAGACCATCGCGCGCGGCGAGCACAAGATCCGGATGGAGGGGCGCGAGACGTATCGCTTCGCGACCCGCACCCTCGCCTCGACCGCCCTGGCCGCCGTCGCCAAGGCCGGCTGGACCCAGGACGACGTGGACCTGATCATCCCGCACCAGGCCAACATCCGGATCATCGAGGCAGTGGCCAAGGGCCTCGACCTGGCGATGGACCGCATCTACGTCAATCTCGACCGCTACGGCAACACCTCTGCCGCGTCGGTGCCGATTGCGCTCGCCGAGGCCGTGAACGAGGGCCGCGTTGACGTCGGTGACCGGATCGTGTTCGTCGCGTTCGGGGCGGGCTTCACGTCGGGCGCCGTGGCGATGGAGTGGACCGCTGATCCCGCACGTGGCCGGACCGCGGACGACGCCGTCCGCCCCGAGGACGTGACGGTCCGCGGTCCCCTCGACTGGGACTCGGTTGACCCGATCCCGCCGGCCCTGGCGGAGATCCTCGCGCGGCCGCTGCCGCTGGCCGCCGACCTGGACCTCTCGGACGTCGTCCCGGGCGAGCCCGAGCGCGTCCACCAGCCCACCCGCTGACGCCTGGAGGGACACCCCGCATGCTCGACCTCACCGGCAGGACCGCCCTCGTGACCGGCGGCTCCCGGGGCATCGGCAAGGCCATCGTCCTGCGGCTCGCCCGCC
>DASXVG010000120.1:0-4906 GCA_036504355.1 Candidatus Limnocylindrales bacterium | reverse complement strand
CTTTCGCAGCCACCAGTACATCGCGGAGCGGTCGCTCGCCACCACGGTGTTCCTCGCGCTCGAGCTCGGCCGGCCGCTGCTCCTCGAGGGTGAGGCGGGGGTCGGCAAGACGGAGCTCGCGAAGGTCCTCGCGAAGAGCCTGGGCACGCGGCTGATCCGCCTCCAGTGCTACGAGGGCCTGGACGTCAACACGGCCGTCTACGAGTGGAACTACCCGCGCCAGATGCTGGAGATCCGGCTGCTCGAGGCGCGCGGCGAGATCGACAAGGCGACCGCGCACGACATCTTCGGCCCGGAGTTCCTGCTCAAGCGGCCGCTCCTCCAGGCGCTCGAGGACCACGAGGGCGCCGCGCCCGTCCTGCTGATCGACGAGATCGACCGCGCGGACGAGGAGTTCGAGGCCTACCTGCTCGAGATCCTGTCCGACTTCCAGGTCACCGTCCCCGAGATCGGCACGATCCGCGCCGCGAAGACGCCGCGCGTCGTCCTGACCTCCAACCGGACGCGCGAGGTCCACGACGCGCTGAAGCGCCGCTGCCTCTACCACTGGATCGACTACCCGACGGCGTCGAAGGAGTTCGAGATCGTCTCGACCCGCGTCCCCGACGCGCCGGCCCGGCTCGCGCGCGAGGTCGTGACCTTCGTCCATCGGCTCCGGAGCGCGGACCTGACCAAGGTGCCGGGCGTCGCCGAGACGCTGGACTGGGCTTCGGCGCTGCTCTCGCTCGGAGCGGCCGAGCTGAGCCCGGACGTCGTCGACGAGACGCTGGGTGTCGTCCTCAAGTACGAGGAGGACATCCGCCAGGTCCGCGGCCAGGTCGCCGCCACGTACCTCGCAGAGGCGACCGCCCAGGCCTAGCCCGGGCACCTGGCCCCCCCGTGGCGACCCCCGACACCAGCCCGCTCCAGCTCGCGCCCACCGGTGAGCTCATCGACGGCCGTCGCCTGCTCGCGGAGGCCGTAGGGTTCGGGCGGGCGCTGCGGGCCGCGGGGCTGTCCGTGGACCTGGGCGCGGCAATCGACTTCGCCCGGGCGCTGTCGCTGCCGGGCGTGGACATCGGACGCAAGGCCGTCGTGCGCGACACCGGCGCGGCCCTGTTCGTCCGCCGCCGGGACGACCGCGAGACGTACGACCGGGTGTTCGAGCTGTTCTGGCGCCGCCGCGGGCGCCGGCTGCCCACGACCCGGCTCGAGGGCATGACGCCCGATGCGATGCGCGATGAGGGCGAGCCCGGCAGCAGCGACGAGGCGGGCGAGGAGGGCCGGGACGCCACGATGACCGAGCTCGCGACGATGGGCATCCAGGTCGCGACGGACGTCGAGGATGGCGGGGAGATCGACGGGACGACGATCTCGCCCGACGCGTGGTCCAAGGGCGAGGTCCAGCGCCACCGCGACTTCGACCGGATGACCGCCGCCGAGCTGCGCGACGCGGAACGGTTCGTCGACCTGCTCCGGCCGCGCCTCGAGCGTCGCCGCACCCGCCGCTTCGAGCTCCACCCGCACGGACGGCGGCTCGCGCCCCGGGCGATGTTCCGCCAGAACCTGGCCACCGGCGAGCTGACGGAGTGGGTGTGGCGGCGACAGATCCGCGAACCGCGCCAGCTCGTCGTCCTGTGCGACATCTCGGGCTCGATGGAGCGTCACTCGCGCCTGCTGCTCCGGTTCGTCCAGGCGCTCGCCCGCACCAACGAGGTGCGCACGGAGTCGTTCGTGTTCGGGACCCGCCTCACCCGCGTGACCCGCCTGATGAAGGACCGGGACCGCGACCGCGCGCTCGCCCGCGTCGCCGACAGCGTGACCGACTGGGCCGGCGGGACGCGGATCGGGGAGTCGTTCCGGGAGTTCAACCACAAGTGGGCCCGGCGGACGCTGCGCACGAGCGGCGTCGTCATCGTCGTCTCGGACGGCTGGGACCGCGGCGACCCCGCGCTCGTGGCGGCCGAGACGGCGCGCCTGCGCCGGAACTGCCACCGCCTCGTGTGGCTCAACCCGCTCGCGTCCGCGCCCGGCTACCAGCCCCTTGCAGCCGGGATGAAGGCCGCGTACCCGTACATCGACGACTTCCTTCCCGCGGGGACGCTCGCGTCACTCGAGCGCCTGGGCGAGGTGCTTGCGGGCTCCACCCAGGGGACCGCCCGGCGCGGCTCCGCGGTGACCCACGCCGCGGGCGTGACGCCGTCCCTCGGCCTCCACGCGCCCGACGTCGCGCCGGCACCGCCCCGCGTCATCGACCCGACCTTCCAGGACGCCGACCGGGCGCGCCCGCTCCGCTAGCGCCAGAGAACCGGAGGTATCGCGATGCAGGAGCTGCTGGACACGCTCGCCGGGTGGACTGCCGAAGGCGCCGGCGTCGGTCGTGCGGTCGTGGTGCGGACGTTCGGGTCCGCGCCCCGACCGGAGGGCGCGGTCCTGCTCGTGACCGACGACGGCCGCCTCGCCGGCTCGGTGTCGGGTGGCTGCGTCGAGGGGGCGGCCGCGGAGGAGATCCTGGACGCGCGGAAGTCGGGCCGCGAGCGCGTCGTCCGCTACGGGATCAGCGACGAGCAGGCGTGGGACGTGGGGCTCGCGTGCGGCGGCACCATCGACGTGCTGATCTCGCCGGTTGTCCCGGCCGCCGCCCTCGAGGCTGCCCGCGAGACGAGCGAGGGGAGGGGAGACGGGCGGGCCATCGTCACGCCACTCCCCGCCGACGCACCGCCCGCGGCGTTCGGGGCCCATCCTCGCGGTGCCGGGAGCGCCCCGGCGACGCCGCTCGTCGTCCACGACGATGGCCGGCTGGACGGGACGATGGGCGACCCGGACCTCGATGCCCGGCTCGTCGAGGCGGCGCGTGACGCCCTCGCCCACGGCGTCTCGCGGACGATCGAGCTCGGCGGCCGGCAGCTGTTCGTCGAGTCGTACCCGGTCCGGCCGCGGCTCGTCGTCGTGGGCGCCGTCGAGGTCTCGCGGACGCTCGTCCGGCTCGCCCGTGAGCTCGGGTACGAGACCGTCGTCATCGACGGGCGGGCGGCGTTCGCGACGGAGGCGCGGTTCCCGGACGTCGACCGGCTCATCGTCGGCTGGCCGGACGAGGTCGCGGACGAGATCGGCCTCGGGCCAGCGGACGCCGTCGCCGTCCTCACGCATGACGTGAAGTTCGACGAGCCGGCGATCGTCGCCGCGCTTGCGCGTGGCTGCCGGTACGTCGGCGCGGTGGGATCGAAGAAGACGCAGGCCGACCGTCGGGCGCGGCTCCTTGCGGCAGGCGTCGACCCGGTCGACCTCGCGCGACTCCGGGGCCCGATCGGGCTGGACCTCGGCGGACGGCTTCCCGCAGAGACGGCCCTCGCCATCATGGCCGAGGTCGTGGCGGAGCGACGGGCGGGCTCGGGGCGGCCGATGCGCGAGATCGCCCGCGAGCGCGAGGCGGCCGTGGCCGCCGGGATCGCCTGAATGCGGGTCGTGGCGGTTGTCCTCGCGGCGGGCGCAGGGCAGCGGTTCGGCTCGCCGAAACAGCTCGCGCCGCTCCACGGCCGGCCGCTCCTCCAGCATCCGCTCGATGCGCTCGCGGCCGCCGGACTGGACGACGTCGTCGTCGTCCTCGGTGAGGACGCCCCGGCGATCGAAGCGGCGATCGCGTGGCGCGCCGAGCGGCGATGCCGCAACCCGCGACCGCAGGACGGGCTGGCGAGCTCGCTTCGCGTCGGGCTGGATGCCGCGGCCGAGGACGCCGCCGCGGACGCCGTGCTCGTGGTCCTCGGCGACCAGCCGTCGATCCGGCCGGACGTCCTGCGGGCTGTCGTCGATGCCGCGGGCACGACCGACCGCCCGATCGTCCGCCCGCGCTACGCCGCCGACGGCGCCCCGAATCCCGTCCTTCTCCGCCGCGACGCGTGGGCGCTCGCCGCGGGCATCGCCGGCGACCGTGGCCTTGGGCCACTCCTCGCCCATCGGCCGGATCTCGTCCACGAGGTGCCCGTCGTGGGCACGATCCCGGACGTGGACACGCCCGCGGACCTCGTGGCGCTCGAGATGGAGCACGGATCGGGGCCGGCCCGGGCGGAGGCGGCCCGATGAGCCCGCGCAGCGCCCCGGCGGAGGCGGCCCGATGAGCCCGCGCAGGGCTCCGGCCGGCCGCACCCCCGGGCGCGGCCCCGCGCCGAAGCCCGGAAGCCCGGCCGCGCTCGAGGCCGACTGGGCGTCCCGCGTCCGCGCCAATCGCGAGCAGGCGGAGCGCGTCCGCGAGGCCCAGGCCGGCGACTTCTACGCCCCGGTTTCGTCGCTGTTCGTTGCGGACCCGCGCCGGACGGGCGAGCCCGCCCTCGATGTCCTGTTCGAGCAGGCGGGATCCAACGAGATTTGGCTCGACATCGGGGCCGGCGCCGGCCGCTACGCGCTCCCGCTCGCGCTCCGCGTCCGCGAGGTCATCGCCGTGGAGCCATCACCCGGGATGCGGCGCGCCCTGCGGACCGGGATGGGGGAGCATGGGATCGGCAACGTCCGGGTCGTCCCCGCCGCCTGGCCGCAGGCGCTCGACGAGCTGGGCGAGCTGCCGGCCGCCGATGTCGCGCTCATCGCCCACGTCGGCTACGACATCGAGGAGATCGGCCCGTTCCTCGACGCCCTCGAGGCCGCGACGCGGCGACGTGGCGTGGCGATCCTGACCGATCGCAGCCCGGCCTCGGTCGCGGACCCGTTCTGGCCGCTCGTCCACGGCGAGGCGCGCGTCGCGCTGCCGGCGCTGCCGGAGCTCCTGGCGCTCCTCCTCGCCCGTGGGCGCGAGCCCCTCGTCACGGTCGCGGAACGTTCGCTGCGTGCGTTCGAATCGGTCGAGGCGCTGACCGCGTTCCTGCGGCGGCAGCTGTTCATCACGGAGGGCGGCGAGAAGGACGTCCACTTCCGGGCGATCCTGCCCGACCACATC
>DASXVG010000119.1:0-22413 GCA_036504355.1 Candidatus Limnocylindrales bacterium | reverse complement strand
GACCAGGACGCCGGCCATGAGCATGCCGGCGAGGCCGCCCCGCTCCATGGCCTTCTGCATCTTCCCGTGGGTGCCGCCCGGCGCCATCATCGAGGGCCCGACGCCCGGCAGGAACACGTCCTTGAGCATCCACAGCGCCATGCCCAGCGCGATGATCGAGGCGATGCGGGCGACGAGGTGGTCGCGACCCATCCAGCCCAGGAAGCTCAAGAGCCCAAGGCCGATGATGAAGTAGGTGACGAACACGGCGCCCACGTAGAGCGAGCCCGCGCCGAGGAGTCGGCGCCTGGCCTCCGTGGTCGGGGTCCCGTTCGCGGTCACGGCGTTGACGAGCGTGAGCGTGTACGTCGCGAACAGGACCAGCAGGGCGAACGCGCAGGGGTTGAACCCGTCGGCGAAGCCTGCCGCCATGACGGTCGGGATCGTGAGCCCGCCAAAGGCGCCCGAGTCGAACGGCACGGTCAGCACGTACGCCGAGGCGACGATGCCCACCGACCCGAGGAGGCCTGCAAGGGCGATGGCAGGCAGCGGCCAGCCCAGCACCGTCCGGTGTGTCTGGAGCGGCGCGGCCCCAGGGGTGGTCATGCCATGACCCGCCCGACGAGGTCGGCGGCAGACGCGGGCTCGACGACGATCGTGCCGTGCATCGTCGGGCTGTCCTTGCCGCCGCAGCAGCTCTCGCACCAGACGTCGTAGCGGCCGGGCTTGTCGGGCACCGTCCAGACGACGGTGCGGTTGCTCTCTGCCGGAAGCTCCTCGTACAGCCCGAGGTCGGTGGACACCATCGTGTGCACCCCGCCCGTGAGGTGCACGGCGGCGTCGTCGGTCCACCAGTTGAGCGTCACCGTCTCGCCGGCCTTGACCTTGATCTCGGCCGGCGTGAAGCCGGCCATGGAGCTTTGGACGTCGATGGAGCCGGCGGCGGCCACGTCGCTGGGCCGGTCAAGGAAATCGCCGAACGCGAGCAGGCCGCCGATCGCCAGCACGGCGACGACGATCCCGCCGAAGGCAAGCTTGCGGATCCTGGCGTCGCGGTTGGCGCGCAGGCGCGCCTCCTGGCGGGATTGACGGCGGGCGGAGGCGGCGTCATGTCCGCTGTCGCGCTCGGCGGCACGACGCTCCCGGCGCGTGATGGGCTCCTGGTCAGTCATGGCGGGCCTCCTGCCCATGCGTGGCGTGATCCGCGGTATGGGGCCGCGCACCGATGGGCCGCGGCCCGTTGACTGGGTCGGTCGTGAGGGTGTCGGTCGCGTGCTTGAACTCTTCTTCGCTGATCTCGCCGCGTGCATATCGCGCGCGGAGGATCGCGCTGGCGTCCTCGTGGATGTCGTGGCTGGGCTCGCGGACAAGGAGCCAGACGACGAGGAGCAGCACGAGCGCCCACGCCCCGAGCCAGATCCACGCCTCGAGGCCCACGGTCCACCCTTCCAGCATTGCGATGCTCCTTGCCTTCGCCGGCGGGACGCGACCGGTCAGTGCAAGCGTGTTCCTCCGCTGGCACGCCGCCAATGCAGGAACGGGCAAGACTTGCTCAAGACTTGGTCAAGCAGGTCGGCGGGCGGGCGATCGCGGCGGCGCTGCTGCGGTGGAAGGACGACTCCGACGCGGAGCGCGCAGACGTGCGACGCACGGCGCTGGCGGGTCACTCGATCGGGAACTCGATCATGAATCGCGCACCGAGACCTGGTCCTCCGCTTTCGGCCCAGGCGCGGCCGCCCATCGCAACCGCGACAGCTCGCGCGATCGCCAGGCCAATCCCCGACCCACCGGCTGCGCGACTCCGGGCGGCGTCAACCCGGTAGAACCGCTCGAACACGGCCTCGAGCTGACTCGGGGCGAGTCCGGGTCCGTCGTCGATGACCGAGACCAGCACACGATCGCCCACTCGATCGGTGACGAGGCGCACGATCGTGCCCTCCGGCGCATGCCGCAGCGCGTTGGACACGTAGTTCGACAGGACCTGGGCCAGACGGTCGGGGTCGGCAAGCGCCGCGACGGATACGCCGCTCACCTCGATTGCGACATGGCGCGTCGCGGCCGATGGCGTGAATTGCGCCTGGACGTGACGGGCTACATCGGCCACGTCGATGTGCCTGGGGTGCAACGCGAGCTGTTGCGCCTCGGCCCGCCACAGCTCCGCCAGGTCGCTCACCAGGCGCGTCAGCCGTCCAGTCTCCGTCCGCAGCAGTTGCCACGTCGGTGCTCCCGGGTGGATGACCCCGTCCTCGAGTCCCTCGAGGTAGCCGTCGAGCGTCGTCAGCGGCGTCCGCAGCTCATGGGCCACGTCCCCGACCAGCTGCAGGCGACGTCGCTCCGTTGCCTCGAGCGACTCGGCCATCTCGTTGAACGACGTGGCGAGATCACCCAGCTCGCCCGTCTCGTTCGTGGGGACGCGCTCCCCGTAGCGGCCCTCGGCAAGCCTCCGTGAGGCCGTCGCGAGGTGTGTGACCGGGCGTGAGATTCCTGCGGCGACCACGAAGCCCACGACCGCTGCCGTTCCGATGGCCACGAGCGTGGCCGCCGCAAGTGAGCGCTGCATCGCGTGGGCGAACGCCTCGCGGGTCACCGCGTCCATGGCCTCCCCCATCGGATCGCCTGGGAGATGGCCCATCGCGTCGGCGAAGTACCCGGGCGACACGACAAGGAGCGAGAGCCCGACAGCACCGAGCGCCGTCGCGACCACGATGAGAAACGCCGCCAGCAGGCGAGCCCGCAGGGATCGCGGACCGAACACGGGCCGCGGGCCCGTCAATGGCCGGGAGCGAAACGTGCGGCTGCCCAGCCCCTGCACGGCGGTGTACACGTGGACGTCCGATCGGGTGCGGTTCCTGGATCAGTGGCAGCCGCCACCTGCGGGCGGCTTGTCGGCCGGGCTATCCGCAGCAGCCTCCTCGCCGGCATGGCTCTCGTGCCCCGAATGACCGCCATGGCTGCCGTGTCCACCGAGATGCATGAGAATCATGCCGCCAAAGACGGCCGCGTACAGCAGCGTTGAGATGGGCACGATCCCGAGGATCGCCAAGCCGAGACCGAGGGTCGCACCCAGGAGAACGGGGAGCAGCCATCGAGGGCGCCGGGAGCCGGCATCGCGGGTACGGATGGTCATGACTGGGCGACCTCCAGGTCGAGTGCGTGCGTGCGTCGTCGCCGTGGTCGGCGCAACGCGAACATGAGCAACGCGGCAGCAATGCCGAGGATCGCGAGACCGATCAGCTGAGCGGTCTTGAGGCCAGCGAAGACGGCCGGCTCGTCGCGAAGGAAGAACAGCAGGAAGCGAATCGCCGCGAGGCCACCGAGATAGACGGCCGCCAGGGCACCTGGGAACACCGTCAGTCGCGTACGCATCCACCACAACACGGCGAACAGCGCGGTCAGGGCAAGTGCCTCGTATGCCTGCGTCGGATGCAGTGGGACGCCCAGTGGCGCCATCGCGCCCCTGTTCTCGTAGATCACCGCCCACGGCACGCTCGTGGCGATTCCCGAGGAGTCACCGCCGATGAGACATCCGACGTGGCCGATCGCTTGACCGATCGCCGCAGCAGGTGCGGCGACGTCGAGGGCGACAAGCCACGAGATCCCGCGACGTCGGGCGAACACGATGAGGGCGACAAGACCGGCAAGGAGCCCGCCGTAGAACGACAGGCCGCCCATCCAGACCATGAAGATGTGTGCTGGGTGGGCGGCAAGATCGGGCAGCCCGTCCTGGACGAGGTACAGCGCGCGGCCGCCGGCGAGGGCCGCGATACCGACCCACACGGCGCCATCCGCCACGACGCCAAGCGCCAGGCGGTGTCGCCGGGCCTCGGAGCTGGCCACCGCATAGGCGACGCCGATGGCAATGGCGAGGGTCACGCCATACCAGCGGATGTCGATGCCAGCGACACGGAGCGCAACGGGGTCGATGTCGATGATGAAGGGCACGCCTGCTCCTAACGAGGCTCGCGCTGCGGGCGCAGCACGAGTTGGGCGATCAGCAACGTCACGAGCAGGCTCAGGACCATGACCACACCGAGCGCAGCCGGAGCAGCCCCGGTCACGACGAGTGACAGGGCAACCGCGATGACGACGAGAGACACAGGAAGGACCTGGACGCGCGGGACGCGCCAACGGCGGAACCCGCCTCGCGGCGTCGCGGGGATGATGTTGATGCGCCCGCGGTACCGGCCCATGCCACAGGTGAACCGGATCTCCCGGGCGTGTGTCGCGGGGAGATCGACGATCGTGGTGGCTCCGGGCGCGAGGTGGCGCTCGAGCCGGGGCTGCGAGAAGACGACGCGGTCAGAGCAGCCCTGCGTGTCGCGCCGCGCAAACACGATGCGGATGGGCACCCCTTCACGGGCGTCGACCACGTCGGGGTGGTAGCCGTCCTCCACCACGATCTCGACGACCTGGCGCCCCGCCGTGCCCGGCTGCGATCGGTGTGACCCGAGCTTGGGCGTCATCCCGACGACCGAATGGCGTCGCGGGACGGCGGGGAAGTTGGCGTGAACGGCTGGCCGCCGGTGGGCAGGGAGTCCATGCCAGGAGTTCACCGTTCGGACCTGAGCGCCTGATGAGTCGACGGTAACGCGTGGCTGAGAACCGCGGCCGCAGCGCGGGTCCGCAGGATTCTCAGCGTCAGCTCATCTGCCCCTCAGGCACGGGGGCGACGCTTCCCGCTGGCGGGGGCCGTGCGCCCACGCGCTCAAACCGTGCCTTGCCCGAAGCAAGCCCGTTGCGCGAGGTTGATGCTCCGGATCCTGTGCGTCGCCCGCGAGCCACGTGCCGGCGCGGTGCGGTGGGTCGCACGGCGAGCGGCGGCGCGTGGCGCTGGTCCAGCGGAGCGCCCGGGTCGAGTCCGGTTCGGCCAGCCCGCTTGATCGTGGCAAAGGAGGAGATGTTGGGACTCGTGACGCTCGTGCTCTGGGGGCACCTGCTGGCGACCGTCGTGCTCGTCGGGTACTACGTCGTGGTCGCGCTCATCGTGCTGCCCGTCCTGGCGCCGACGTCGAGGCGGGATGCCCTCGGGTTCATCGGCGCAATCGAACGTCGGGCCATGCCCCTCCTGCTCCTCTCGATCCTCGCGTTCCTCGCATCGGGCGTGTACCTGCTCACGTCAGACACGCGCTACGCCGGCATCGGGAACGTGGGCGGCGACTGGGCGACCCTCCTCCTCGTCAAGCATGTCCTCGTCGTCGGCATGCTCGTCGCCGGATCCATCGTCGACGGGCTCGTGGTCCGCGCGGTGAGGCTCGAGGCAGCGGGCAGTCCTACGGCCACTGCCATGTCCCGCATCGGGCGCGGGTTCGACGCGATGGCCCTACTCGGCGCGCTCGTGCTGCTGATCACCGCCGCGGCCCAACCCGGCTGATCTTCCATGCCGAGCTCGGCCGGGTGTCAGACGGTCAACAGGATCGCGAACCCGAGCGCGAGGACGACCAGGGCGAGCACGAGCTTCGTCGACCCTGTGTGAGCGAGGTGCCATCGGTTGATGGCGCGGATGACGCCCGGACGACTGGCAAGCAGGAGGAGCAGCACGAGCGGCGTGATGTACGCCAGGTTGTAGAGCGCCAGACCGCCGAGCCCCGCGGCGACGCTGCCCGACGCCCCGAGGAGCGCGACAACCCCAAGGTAGACCGCTCCGCTGCACGGGACCGTGCACAGGCCGATGAGGATCCCGCCGCCAAGAAGCGCCAGCGGTGAGCTCGTCCGGGCCCACGAGCGCATGCGTCCGTGCAGGGCGTGCGGAGCCATGAGCTGCCAGTCGCTGTCAGGGAGGAGCACGTCGCGCAGCATCCAGATGCCGAGCGCCACGGCGACGAGAGCAGCCAGGCGACTGGGAAGGTGGTTGCCGCCGAAATTCGTGAACGTCGCGACAGCGGTCAGCAGGCCGAGGCCGAGCAGGAAGTACGTGAGGAGGACGCCGATGACGAAGAACGAACCCAGCCCGAGGACCGCCCGGCTGGCGGCGACGGCTGGCCGGCGGTCCGGACCGCCGGCCGTGGACTCGCGCGCCGCGAGCCCGAGCGCGAACGTCGCGAACAGGATGAGCACGCCGAACGCACACGGGTTGAAGCCGTCGAGAAACCCGGCGACAACGATCGTCGGCACGGTCAGGGACGTCAGCGACGTGTGATCCGCTGCCGTGGGCATGGGCACCGCCACCGCCACCAGGGTCGCTGCACCGGCGACGAGCACGGCGATGCCGGCAACGGCGGCCCGGCGGCCGGGCATCTGCGCAATGCCGGATGTCATGCTGCGACGGTCAGCGTTCCCTGCATCGACGGGTTCTCCTTCCCGCCACAACAGATGTCGCAGTACCAGGCGTACGTCCCCGGGGTTGCCGGCGCCGTGAACTCAAAGACCTCGCTGCTCTCGGGTCCGACCTTCCAGTCGATCCCAAGGGCGTCGATCGCGTACTCGTGCCAGCCACCGCCATCGCTGTGGAACGAGGTGTCCGTCGACGCGAACTCGATCCGCACCCTCGAGCCAGCCTTCACCTGGAGCGTCATCGGATCGAACCCACCCATGCTCGCCCTGATCTGGACGGCGGTCATGTCGGAGGGGCTCGCCGGTAGGAGCCGCGTCGCGACGAGGCCGATCGCGGCAGCTGACGTGAAGAGGGCAACACCCGCGAAGATCGCCAGACGAGCCCGCCGGGAAATCCGGGCACGCCCGGTCGGGTGCGGTCGATCCGTTCGCCGTCGATGGGTCACGAGACAGTCCTTTCGCTGCTGACGGGCTCGGTGGGGGCCCGATTGCCATCCCGCGCGCCGTGGGCCACGCGATGAGAGCGGTCGAATGCGGTGCGGAGCACGCCCGCAATGCGGGGGTCGGGCTCCGGTTGGGGAGCCACCCGAGCAAGTTCAAGCTCGACGATCCGCACCAGGAGGGAGTCGAGCGAGCCACGGGCTGCAAGCAGCTGCTGGACGACCGCTGCGTAGGGCCGTCCCGCGCTGACCATGCCTGCGACGGCTGCGGCCTGCCCAGCCATGCGCTGGGCGTGCGCGACCGTCGGGCGATCGGCCGCCGGTGCCCTGGCGGTCACGACTTCACGTAGACGGCACCAGTCATGCCTGCGGCTGCATGACCAGGCAGCGTGCAGGCGAAGACGTGGGTGCCCGGTTCGTCAAACTCCAGGGTGACCGTGCGGGACTCTCCCGGCTGGAGGATCGACTCGACGCCGGCCAGGCCGGGCATGTGGATCGACGGGAAGTTGAGGTCGTGCGGCTGGGTGCCCGCGTTCCGCAGCGTGACCGTGATCGGGACCACGACCCGGGCATCGATGCGATTAGGCGTGAACCGGAGGTCTTCGAGGACGATCACCTGGGCAGCATGGAAGGTGTTCGGGGGCACGTTCAGGGCCGCGTTTCCTGCGATCACGACCAGCACGAGGACCGGGATCGACAGGACGACCAGGATGCGAAACATCGGACTCTCCTGCAGCGTTGCCTGAGCCTCGACCTTGCGGCTGAGCGGCCTGTGAAGCGCGCCTGAGCACGGGGTGAGAACGTCGAGCCGGCCCTCCCGCCCGCGGAACCCGCAACGTCGGGCGTGCCCCCGGGGCTCGAGGTCATGCATCGCCGCCGAGCCTCCTCCGCCGTCCGAGCTCCTCGATACGAGCCCAGACGCGCACCTGCCGCTGGACGTCGGCCGCCTCGACAACCGCGATGCCGGCGTCGCTGCGCACCACCGCGAACCCGAAGTCGGCCAGTGCAGGGATGAGCGCAGTGGCGGGGGCCGAACCGGCGGCAAGCGGGAGAGCGCCGAATGGCACCATCGCGTCCTCGCACCGTGCCCCATGGCCGTGGCGCTGGGAGGCGGCACGCACCTGACGCGGGCCGAAGGCGCCGAGCAGCTCCCCATCTCCGCTGACGACAAGCGCCGCTTCCCCCCGGGAGCGGCGGTCAAGGTCCGCGAGCCGAACGTGGGGTCCGCGCACGGCGGTCAACGGGCGTGCGAGATCCTTCGCCATGCGACCGGCGAAGAACCGCTCGGCCGCGTCGACCGCCACGGCGGCACCGGCCCGTACCCAGATGACAGCACCCAGTCCTGCTCCGAACGCCGCGGCCAATGGCTCGGCGGTGGCAAGGGCAATCGGAAGACCGGCGATCCCCACGGCAAGGGCCGCGACGCGCGCTCCGGCCGCCGCACGCCGGACGCGATCACGTGGCAGTGGCGCCGCCAGGTCGACGCGTGCGAGGAGGAGTGCCCATCCTCCGAATCCCGGGACTGGCACAGTCGCCAGGATGACGATGCCGGCATTGACCGCGACGGCAATGCTGCTGATCGTGTGCGGAAGCGTCCCGGTTGCCGCACCCGACTGGATGCCCAGTGCAGCGCCGGCGAGCGCGACCGACGCCAGGATCCCGGCACCGTGGGCGACCGATCGGCTTCGGGGCGAAGTCCGAGGCTGCCGGGGCGTTCCTGACCCCCATCGGAGCACCGCTCCCCGAGTCAGGCGCGCAGCGATCACGGACAGGGCGGTGACGGACAGGACTCCACCGGCCACGAGGGACCACGGCGCACGCACGCCCGCGACGTGCGCTGACAATGGTGCGGCGATGAACCCGAGAATCAGGACCGTCGGCACGAGCCGGCGTCGGGCGCGTGCGAGGTCAAGCGCCGAGTTCCGCAGCATGGTGGCCATCGATCGTGGGTGCGCCTCACCTGCCGTGGTGCGCGGTCGGGCGGTCAGGCGCGCGGATCGACTCGGATGAGGCGCCCGATGCGCTCCGCGCGCCACGCAACGAGGATCCCGGCGAGGACGATGAGCACCGCGATGGCGATCATGGCGCCGATCTCCGCGGTGGGACGATCTCGGGGAACGATCATCTCCGCCCCGGGGGTACCACCATTGGCGCCGGCCGTGGTCTGCGCGACACCGGTCACGGTGAGCGTTGCGGTCAGCGTCTCGTCACCGATTGCGCGGAGCTCGTAGGAGCCCGTCGGTACATGTGACGGGATGTCCAGCTCCTTCGCGAACATGCCCTCGCCATCGGTTCGGACCGTGCCGAACTCGATCACGAGATCGTTACCGGCAAGCACGAGGACGCGGTCGCTGTCAGGCTCGAGGCCCGACCCCGCGAAGGTGACCACCTGGCCGGCATCGACGGCCGACGGTTCGGCCTGGACGGACTCTTCATTCCCTCCGGAGTGCGCGGTTGCCACGCCCGCAGAGAGGAGCATGGCTCCGAGGATGGCGACGAGGATCGACAAGCGGCGCATCACGGGCGACCTTTCTGCGGTCCGCCGTTCAGGAGCGGCGTCATGAAGCCCACTGAGCCCGCAACCAGGCTCAGCAGCCCGGCCACGAGGGCAGGGGCCGTCAAGTAGATGGGGGTTGAAGGATCGCCGGCGAGCACCACCTCGACGATGGCCATGCCGACCGTCAGCAGGGCGAGACGGAGCAATACGGTCCGCATCACATCGCCCCCTGGACGTGCGGCTGTGCCACCGTTGCCATGGCGTACACAACCAGGGCGACCGCAGCGACGGCCGCGATCGCACCGATCGCGATCACCGCACGGCGGCGGTTGGGTGATCGATACGGGCTGCGGTCGACGAAGGGGACCAGGGCAAGGAGGCTGAACGCGATCGTTGGCACCCAGATAAGGGCGGACAGGCCGAACCAGTCCTCGAACGGATAGAACGGCAGGAACATCCACGGCGGCTTCGTTGTCTCCGTGCCCGGGATCGGGCGATCCCCAAGACCCGCGGGAAGGAGTAGCGCGAGCACTGACGCAAGGGCGAACAGGATCAGGCCGAAGCCTGCCATCCGGATGATGTGCGCCACGAAGTTGGAGCCGCCCTTCTCGGGTGCGGGTCCGCCATCGATGGCTGCATCGGCATCCGCCGGTCGCGGCGAGATCCCGTGCCGCTTGACGAGCAGGAAGTGAGCGATCAGGAAGAACATTCCGAGCGCCGGGAGAATGAAGATGTGGGCGAGGTAGAGGCGACCGATGATCGGCAACGTCGCCGCGAAGTCGGTCGAGAACCAGAGGCCGAACGCGCCGATCAGGTTTCCGATCTCGACGTTGTGGCCCAGCGCTTCGTAGCCCTCCTGGTCCCACTTGAGCACGGTCCCGGTGAAGATCAGGCCCATCGTGATCGCCAGGAGGCCAACCCCGATGATCCAGTTCGCCTCCCGTGGACGCTTGTACGCACCGGTGACGAACACGCGCCCCAGGTGGAGCAGGACCGTGGCCATGACGGTGTTTGCGACCCAGAAGTGGATGCCGCGAGCAAGATCTCCGAGCGACGCCACGTTCATGATGTAGACGACGCTCTCGCGCGCGGTCGCCGCGGTCGGGTGGTAGTACTGCGCGAGCCAGATCCCGGTCCCCGCGAGGATCAGGAACCCGAAGAACGAGATCCCGCCGAGGATGTACCCGATCCCGTTGGCGTGGGCGGGTACGGGGTATGCCAGACCGCTGATGCCGATGCGCTCATCGATCGCAGCCCAGCTCAAGCGGCGGCGCGCCGGCGGCAGGACGGCTGAATCAACGGCCATGGCGCTCTCCTTTCGAGGTAACGAAGGCTCATTGGGAGCCGACGCAACTTCATCTCGCTCGGATGAGTGCCACGTGAACGCATGCTGAGGGGGCGCGATGAGTACGACCGATGAGCGCGCCTGGACGACGTGTCCGGCGGCGGCGCACAGCCGCGATATGGGAAAGGCGAGATCCGCTGTCGCGGATCTCGCCTTCAATGGCCGACCGGGGGGTTGACCGGCCATGTGCCGGACGCCTCGGGGTGCGGCGTCCAGGCTATTCGTCGAGCGGCGCTGACGCGCAGTCGCCTGCTCCCGATGCCGGTCGATCCCGAAAGCGTGCCCATCGGATGTGATCCGGCATTGGGGTCAGCAGCCGCTCGATCGCCATTGCGCGTGGCGATGGCAACCAGACCTTGGTGGTTGATCCTGAGCCGTAGATGAGGGCCCGCTAAGAGTTGCGCGTCGCCAGACAGCCCGCATGGGCAAGGTGGCGGGCCCGGCGACTCGCGGCCAGCGTCACGGCTCCAGCGAGCACCATCGCGACAAGCGCGGCAGCCGTCGCGGACTCGACCCAGAACTGGTCTGGAAACAGCTGCGTGAGGCGCTGGGTGGTCGGGTCGAAGGAGAAGTTTCCCTGGGGAAAGAACACGAGGTGGAATGCAAGCCAGAAGGCGTCGAACAGGAACGTGATGATCACGCTCAGCACAACACCCGCGACGAGCAACGCGCCGCTGCCAACGGCGATCGCGCGCCAGACGACGGGATCAGAGCGAAGGCGGCGAGCGATGACCACCGTCAGCAGTCCCCCCGCGACGGCAATCGCCATGAACGCCCGGAGGACGCGATAGACATCGCGCATGTGCCCTCGCTCCGCCTCGCCGAGGACGTTGACCCCATCGACTGCGACGTCGAACGATGGCGGCCCGATGACGACATCGGACAGGATCGATCCAGTCACCCGCTCGACGTCGCGCTGGTCGAAGCCGGTCATCGCGGCGACGCCGGCGCGCTGCTGCGCCGGATTGATCCACACCGGGTTGAACAGCGCGAGCAGCGTAAGGGCGACGATCGCGACGGGGGTCGCGCCGAGGACGATCGTGAAGGCGACGCGGCGCCGCATGGTCCGCATGCGATTTCGCCCGGGGTCAGGGCATGCCGCGCGCGGCCACGCCGGGGGCCCCGCGTCGCCACGAGAACGCCCGGGCCTCGGCGCGCAGTCGGAGGAGGCCCTGACGGGCTGCGAGGTACACGAGCATCGACAGCGCGAAGACGACACCGGATCCTGGAGCGACTCCTGCGATCACGGCCAGGCTCGCGACAGCCGCCAGGACGACACCGGTCGCGGACTCCAGCAGCTGCGCGGGGATGCGCCGTGCCCCGATTCGCCGATCAGAGGACCAGATCCCGCGACCTGTCGTCGGACGCCCAGCGCAACAGCCGGTGAGGAAGCACCCAATGCGACCGATCGCGACCGCGAGGAAGATCCCCGGAACGACCGCGTCGAGGTACCCACCCAGCTGCACGCTCTGTGAGACCGCGACGAGCGCAGCGACGACCGGCGCCGTCAGGACGAAGCCATCGACCGACCAGCCTTCTTTGAGCGTCCCGCGCGACGGGCCCTTGAGCACCATGTACCACGCCTTCGCGCCGGCGAGCCCGAGCGCAACGCCGATGACCGACGCCAGCAGTCCCGACGTGACGGCGATCCCTTCCAACCTGAAGAACCAGGGTTGGGTTGCGAGGGCCGCGATGATCGCGACAGTGGCCAGGAGTGTGAAGCTGCCGGGAAGCACGGCCGGGATCGCCGCGAAGGGTGCCAGCGGTGCCCACCTGGTGGTCACAGGACCATCGGCCGAGCTCAACGACCAGCGCCGCCACGACCACGCGGCCCGGGGCAGCGGCCGTCCTCTCGCCGCGGCTCGCGCACCCTCGGGCCCGACGAGCTCGGCCGTCACGTCCCACTCGCCGGCGGTGATGCCGTAGATCCACGACGATGACGCGACGCGGCCGGAACCCGGCACGACGTTCTGGACGACCGTCGTGTTCGTGAACGTGTCGCCGGAGGCTGGACGCCCGGTCACCCCGCGCCGACGACCCGTGAGCCGGATCGTTGCTGCGTACGCCGGCCCACCAACGGGCCCGGCGTCGAACCAGTGGGAGACGACCAATGCCGCGGCGTCATCCCCCTTGTCGGTCCGCACCGTCTCCTGCTGGACGACCCGCCGAGCACCGGGAGCTACGGCGGCGATGGGGTCACGAACCGAACGGCCACCGGTCGATTGCTGCCGGCGTGCCTTCCCGCGGCGCTTGTCGACTCGTGCTCGATTGGACAACGGAACGCTCCTCCTCACCATGGACCTGCGGTCGCGGACGGGTTCGGGCTGCAGCTACTGCTGGTGGCTGTGCGTGAACCCCGGCTGATCGCCATCGCCAACCCAGCGGGCCGGATCGTCCTTGAACGTGTCCGCGCACGCCTGGTCGCAGAAGCGGTACACGACACCGTGGTACTCGAGCCGGATCTCGGTGTCGTGCGCAACTCGCATGCCGCACACCGGATCGACCGATTCGTGCCTGTGATCGTGCATTCGTGGTGCCTCCTGTCGTGAAGACGAGGTCATCGTCTTGGGTGCTGCTGGCGGCCGGCGGACGTCGTGTCGGGCGATCCGAACCTCGCGTACTGGCGGGCCATGTGCATCAGTCCCGCGAGCGGGCGAGGCTCCGAGGGGCCCGACGGGGCCGGTGCATCGAGCTCGCCGAGGAACTCGCTTCGGCATCCGCGGGAGCAGAAGAAGAGGCGTTCGCCGTCTCGTTCCTCGCTCACCGCAGCGTCGCGTTCGACCGACATGCCGCAGACGGGATCGACCGCCATGGCGACGAGGTCCCGAAGCTGGCCGTCCTCGAGCCAGACGACGCGGTCCGCGATGTCGCGGATCCGCTGGTCGTGACTCACGATCACGACACTCCGGCCCCGTTCCTTGGCGATCGACCGGAGGAGACGCATGATCTCCCGACCGATGCGCGAATCGAGGTTCGCGGTCGGTTCGTCGGCGAGGATGATCGACGGATCGTTGACGAGCGCTCGAGCGATCGCGACGCGCTGCTTCTCGCCCCCGGACAACTTCTCGGGCAGGAATGACAGCCGGTCCGCCAGCCCGAGCTCGGTCAGCAGGTCGACGGCTCGCCGGCGCGCCTCAGAGCGGGCGAGTCCGGCCAGCTCACCGACGAGGGCGACGTTCTCCTCGACTGTCAGCGCCGAGAGCAGGTTGAAGTCCTGGAAGATGAAGCCGAACTCGTGCAGCCGGATCGCGGGAAGGTCGTGCTCCGATAGTTCCGAGATCGTTCGCCCGTTGAGCACCACGGTGCCGGCGGTGGGCCGCAGGAGGGCCCCCATGATCGACAGCAGCGTCGTCTTGCCAGATCCCGAGGGACCCATGACGAGCACGATCTCTCCCGCGTCGACGGTGAGGCCGACGCCGCGCAGGGCATCGACGGCGCTTGCGCCAGCACCGAACTGCTTGGTCACGCCACGGACGGTCAGCGTCGTTGCCATCACAGGGTCGCTCCTCGGCGGAATGTGGATGCCGGATCGATTCGCGCGACCTGGCGGATCGGCAACAGCCCCGCGATCAGCGCCACCACCACCCCGAACCCCGCGACCTTGAGTACGGCCGCGCCCGTGAGTGCAGGCGCGAGCGCGATGCCGGTCCGCGGCACGAGCGCAGCGAGCAGCGCGGTGAACGCCAGGGCCAACAGCGTGCCGATCGCCACGCTGATCAGGGCCTGGGCGAGGACGGAGCCGTACAGGAGTCGGTCACGGGCACCAATGGCCTTGAGCACGCCGAACTCGCGGCGGTTGCTGAGCGTGGAGATGTAGACCGTCAGCGCAACGACGGCCAGCGCAACGAAGAACCCGACGCCGTTCATGATCGTGATCACGTCGGCGCTCATGTCCATGACGAGCGAGCGTTCCTGATTCGCGAACCCGGCGGTGGTCTGGGCCGTCACCCCGGGCACGGCACGTTCGATGGCCGCGGCCGCGACTGCCGCGTCCACACCCGGCTCAAGTCTGACCAGGACGAAGCTGACGACCGGCGCACCGCCTCGCGCCGACCTGAAGTCTCCGAACGGGACGAACGCGACCGTGTTGACGAGGCTGGCCGTGCCCTCGGAGAGGCCGGCCACTCGCATCTCGCGCCCGAGGACCGTCACGCTGTCGCCCACGCTGGCCCCCGCTCGCCGAGCGAACGCCGCATCGACGATCACGGACCCGGGCAGAACATCCGATGCGCCCGCGCTCGTCTGCCACGGGCCACCCACGGGTGCCTCGTGGGGGACGCCGACCACGTACGCGACACCGCGCTCGCCACCGCTCGCGATGGTGTCGGTCGTGTAGAGGATCGGTGTCGCGTCACGCACGCCCTCGACGGCCTGCACCTGTGCGGTGACAGACGCCGGCATCCAGGAGGCGACCATGTGCAGGTTGCGCACGCCCGCCTGGCTCACCCAGACATCGGCCCCGGCGTGGTCGATGTACGCCGTGAGGCCATTGGCGACACCGGCGTAGATCGCGTCGAGCGCGAGCGTCAGCGACAGCGCGAGCGCAACGCCGCCGATCGAGGTGAGGAGCCGGCCCCGGTTCCGGAACAGTCGCCGCCTCGCGAGGAACGCCGCCGTCATCCCCGGAATACCTCGGCGGGCGCGAGACCGCCCAGGGATCGAGCCGGCGCGAGCGCGGCAACCAGTGCCATCAGGAGACTCGAAGCGACGACGATCGCGAGCGTGGCCAAGTCGAAGTCGACCCGGAACTGTGGCCTCCACAGCATGAGCACGCGTGCCATCGCGACGGCGATCACCACCCCGGTGATCGCGCCGCCGACCGAGGCCAGGAGCGCCTGCCCCGCGACGACGCGGTACAGCACGCCGTTGCGGGCCCCGATCGCCTTGAGGGCTCCGTACTCGCGCCGCCGTTCCTGTGTCGCGGTATAGATGACAAGGCCGACGACGAGCACGCCGACGACGTACGCGATGAGCACCATGAGCCCGATCGGCGCGTCGTAGACGCGCGCGAGCAGCCGACGGTCGTTCGCGACGATCGCCGACTTCGCGACGAGATCGACGCCCAGCGATCGCACGCCGGTCTCGACGACGACGGGGGCGACGTCCGGATCGGTCGTCACCAGCAGGAAGCTTCGAAGTCCGGGGGCGCTCAGGAGCGATTCGAGCGTTCCCAGGCGGGCAAACGCGAGAGATCCGGCCCAGAAGGTTGTGTCCGCCGACAGACCGACGACCGTCAGATCGCGATCGAGGACGCGGACCTGCCCGCCAAGCCCGATCCCGTGCTTCGAGGCGGATGTCGCGTCGACCACGAGTTCCGAGTCTGTCTGCGGTTCGCGCCCGGCGGCGAGCGCCCACGGCCCGCCGCCTCTCGCGGGGTCGTAGCCCACGAGGAAGAACCCATCCTTGCGTCCGTGCTCATCGAACACGACGAACTGGGTGACGATCGGGACGACGCGCGCGACCCCCGGCAGCGCCGATACGCGCTCCTCGATGCCGGGCTGGATCACCGACGTCGTCCCGAGGAAGTCAGCGATCCCGCGCTCGGCGACGACGGCCTCGCCCGGGGCCTGCTCCAGGTACGCCCCGGCCTGGGTGTAGACGCCCTCCCGGTAGCCGGCAAGCAGCAGGATCAGCGCGACGGACACGGCGACGCCCGCGACGCTCAAGGCGAGGCGGATGGGGTCGCGTGCAAGGTTGCGCCGAGCCAGCAGCATGTCAGGCCTCGGGTCGCCCGCCAGGCGTGAAGCCGGCGCGAGCAATGACCTGGCGGATGCTCCAGGCATCGACCTCGGCGGGGTCGACGTTCACGTACGCGGTCTCGGTCGCGCGGTTCACGTAGGCGCTTGAGACCCCATCCGTGGCGATCAGGATGCGCTCGAGGATCGAGGCGTCGGCGCCGCCGCAGCCGAGGTCGAGGATGCGGACCCGGATCTGTCGCGTGGTCTTCATGGCGCCAGCGTCGGCCGCCAGCCTGAGCATGCGGTGAGCCCCGCCTGAGACTTCGCCACCCGCCGGCTAGGCGGGCGACGCCAGCCCGTCTGCCACGGCGCACGCGCGCCGTGCGCGACGCAGCTCGCGAGCGATGAGCGTGATCGCGATGGCGTTGGTCGCCAGGCCCAGGATGAGCAGCGGCGTCTTGAGCTCGCCGAGCAGGACCGCGGCCGCGGACAAGCCGACCAGCGGCAGCAGGTCGGCGACGTGATGCGCACAGCACGCGAGCATCGCCGCCGTGCTGGCCCCGGTCCCCGCGGCCGTCGCTGCGGCTCCTGCGCGATGTCTGCCGTTGACCCTGCGCAGCTCGGAGAAGAGCGACACCTGGACCGCGAAGCCGAGCGTCACCGCCAGCACGTACGGCGCATCGAGCAGCAGCTGCTCGATTGCGTGCGCGGGTCCCTGCGCGACCGCGATCGCCCCCACGTAGAGCGCCAGCAGCGTGGTGCCCGCGGTCGCTCCAAGCAGGGCGGAGCGCAGTGCGAAGCCTGGCGCCGGCACGCGCACCGACCAGGTCACGATCATGCGCCGACCTGCCAGCGCAGGACCCGTTCCGGGACGCCGGCAACGTCGCGAACGACGACCTCGATCCAGGACGCTCGGTCGAGGACCGAGCGGACATCGCCCCCGAAGGTCAGCGTCCCAGCGCGATGGTGGCCGCCCGTCGGGGCCGTCCACGGCTCCGCGGACAGCTGGTCGCCCCGGTCGTTGCGCAGGATCGCGTCACGCAGGTCGAGCCCGTCGAGGTCGACCGAGTGCGTGTCCATCGCGACGTCGAACGAGGCGCCACTGTCCGGACCCGCCCACGTCACCTTGACCGTGACACCACCTTCGTCGCTCACCTGCTCGCCGCCGCCCGGTTGGCCGCCGGGCACTGATGCCGTTTCCGCCGGGGCCTGGGCGCTGCAGCCGGCGACCACCCCTGCCGCGACGATCAACATGGCGGCGAGACGCTTGAACTCCATCTCCCGACTTTCACTGTCGATGCTGAGCGGGAGGTGAGTGCGTGGTGAGAAGTCACGCCCACGTCCGGTCGCAGCGACCTGCAGCGGCCGTCGATGCGGTCCGGCGTGCGTCCTAGGTGCTCTTGACCGGCAGCGAGACCTCCGCGCGCGTGCCACCCTCCGGCCGGTTGGCCAAGGCGATCGTCCCGCCGTGCGCCTCGACGATCCAGCGAGCAATCGCGAGTCCGAGTCCTGTACCCGATGGCCTGATCTGCCGTGCCGTGCCACCGCGATAGAGGCGCTCGAACAGGTGCGGCACATCGGCCTCATCCAGGCCGATGCCGGTGTCGTCAACGGTGACTGTCGCCCAGAGATCGCGGACCTCCAGGCGGGCGCTCACGCTGCCGCCATCCGGCGTGTACCGAGCGGCGTTGTCGAGCAGGATCCCGAGCAGCTCACGGAGCCGATCGCTGTCGCCTTCCACGACGACAGGCTCCACGACGGAGACTCCCATCCGGACGTGGCTCGCGACCTGACGCTGCCGTCGAACGGACTCGACGAGCACCGCGTCCAGCTCCACGTCCGCGAACTCGAGCCGCGCGCCCGACTCCGCGCGCGCCAGCGAGAGCAGGTCGCCGATGAGACGGCCCATGCGCTCGGCTTCCTCCCGCGCGTCAACGAGGATCGCGTGCCGCTCCTCGGCCGACACATCCGTGCGCTGGACGAGATCGAGGTTCGCGAGGATGGTGGTGAGCGGCGTCCGCAGCTGGTGCGACGCATCACCGAGGAACCGTTGGAGGGCCAGGTGGTTCGCCTCGAGTGCCGCGAGCATCTCGTTGAAGGCGAGGGCAAGCTCGCCCACCTCGTCTCGCGCCTGGGCACCTTCGACGCGAGCCGCGAAATCACCCGACAGCGAGATCGCTCGAGCGGTGTCGGTGACGTCCGCAACGGGTGCAAGCGCGCGGCGCGCGAGGAACAGTCCACCCGCGAGCGCGAGCAGCGTCACGGCCAGCCCGCCGAGGACGAGGGCGACGCGGACGGTTTCTAGGAGCGAGCGCATCGGCTGCGTGCTGTCGGCCCAGACGACGTATCCGACCCGTGATCCGTCCGGCAGCAGCACGACCTGGACGGTCATTCGCAGGATCGTGCCGTCGATGCCGATCTCGTGGATCGCGTGCGCGTGCCGATTGGCGGCATCGATCTCGGTTCGGCTCAGGGGAACGGGCTGTTGACCCTCGGCGGCCGAGTCGGCGATCTCCTGCGCGTTGGCGTCGAGGACGACCACGCGACCCCCCGTGGACGCGAACTGATCGATGAGCCTGGCAGTGGGACGGAGGCGGCCATCGGCATCGACGTCCTGGGCGAGGGCGCCCGCCGCGTGCTCTGCATTGGCGACCAGCGAGGCATCAAACGAGCGAGTGAGCTCCCGGGCGAGGACGATGTACATGCCCGCGCCGAACACGATCAGGGCCGCGACGAGCAAGCCCGTGTAGAGCAGGGCGAGCCGCGTCCGGATCGAGAGGCGCGGCACGCCGCTCAAGGCTCCTTGAGGACGTACCCGGCACCCCGGACGGTCTGAATGAGCCGGGGCTCGCCGGACGCTTCGAGCTTTCCGCGGAGGTACCGGACGTAGACCTCCAACACGTTCGATTCACCCTCGAAGTCGTATGCCCAGACATGCTCCATGATCACATCTCGTGTCAGCACCTTGCGCGGATGCCGCATGAACAGCAGCAGCAGGTTGTACTCCGTCGTCGTCAGCTCGATCCGGCGCCCCTGCCTGCGCGCCTCTCGTGCGTCCACGTCGAACTCGAGATCCGCGAACCGCAGCAGCTCTCCGGCCGGCGCCGTGCGCCGTCGCAGGAGGGCATGGACCCTCGCCAGGAGCTCCTCGAAGTTGAACGGCTTGACGAGGTAGTCGTCAGCGCCGGTCTCCAGCCCGTCGACTCGGTCCTTGATCTCGTCGCGCGCGGTCAGCATCAGGATCGCGACCTCGTCGCCGGCAGCCCGAAGCCGTCGAGTCACCTCGAGTCCGTCGATGCCGGGCATCATCACGTCGAGAATCACGAGGTCCGGCAGATGCTCGCGGGCCTTCTCGAGGCCTTCCTCTCCAGTCGCCGCCTCGACGACCCGGTAGCCCTCGTAGGCAAGCCCACGGCGGACAGCCGTCCTGATCTTGGGATCATCATCGACGACGAGGATCCGGGTTGCCTCAGCCATGTCGGGACCACCTCATCTGCCACGGCGCCGCACCGAGCCTGCCCCACGGTGAGCGACGAACCTGAGAGCGCGCTGAGCGCAGGATGAGACTGCTTGCGATCGAAGCTCCCTCAGCGAACCATTGGCGCCGCGGCGAAGGCAGCGATGAACGGCTCTGCGGCGAGCCCCGCGGCCAGGAGGGTCCCCGCTGTGGCGATCGTCACCAGCGTCGCCCCGCGATCGAGCGTCCCGATCGGGCCGGCAGGCAGCGCGAAGTACGTTGGCGCGAGGACGCGCACGTAGTAGAAGATCGAGACGACCGTATTGATCGCGGCCACCACTGCCAGCCACGCGTACCCCACCTGGATCGCAACAAGGAACAGCAGCAGCTTGGCCACGAAACCCGAAAGCGGTGGTACGCCGATGAAGGACAGGAAGCTCACGGCGAGCGAACCCGCCAGCCACGGCCGCGAGCGACCGACGCCCGCGTAGTCCGTGAGCGTCGTCCGACCCCGAAGCGCCACGACGGTCCCGAACGCGGCAAGGTTGCCAGGCACATACGCCACGAGGAAGAACAGCAGCGCCGGGACCGCGAGTTCGCTCCGTCCCAGCGCGACGATCGCCAGCAATCCGTATCCGGTCTGCGACACGGCCGACCACCCGAGCAGTCGCCGGACGTCGTCCTGCCAGAGGCTGGCGAGATTGCCGAGCGTCATGGTGGCGGTCGCGATCACGGCCACCAGGAGCTGCCACGACATCGAGTCGGGCGGAAGCACGAGCACGAATCGTGCCAGGAAGATGAAGGCGCCGACCTTGGGCACGGAGGTGATGAACCCCGCGACGGGGGCGGGAGCTCCCTGGGCAACGTCGGGTACCCAGGTGTGGACCGGCACGGCGCCCAGCTTGAACGCCAGCCCGATGATCACGAGGGACACCCCGAAGATGGTTGCTGGGCTGGCGACCGCGGGGAGATCACGGGACAGCGCGGCGAAGGTCGTCCCGCCGGCAACCCCAAACAGGAGCGCACCGCCCATCAGCATTGCGGAGTTCGCGAGCGCACCTACGAGGTAGTACTTGATCGACGCTTCGGCTGATGGCGACGAGCGACGGTGGTAGCCCGCGAGCACGAAGCCCGTGGCCGACGACAGGAGCATCGCGACGATGAACTCCTTTAGGTCGGTCGCTCCCGCGAGGAGCATCGCGCCGAGGGCCGAGTACAACAGCAGGGTGTAGTACTCGCCGTGACGGGGATCCTTCGCAAACCACGGGACCGAGAGGACGATCGTGACCGCCGTCGCTCCCAGCACGATCAAGCGGCCAGAGGCAGCAACATCGTCCCGCGCGTACGTGCCGAAGAAGGTCAGCATCTGGACGCCGCCGAGCATCGCAACGGAGAGGACGGCCGCGATCAGGGTGGTGGCGAGCGCCAGCCAGGCGGCGCCCCGCTGGCGGCCCCGGGGCGCAACCAACGCGTACAGCAGCACGGCCACGCCGCCGACGACCATGGCGATCTCCGGCAGGATGTCGCCCACCATGGAGAGCATGGAGGCGTCTGCGTTCATGGGGTCCGGATCATGGCGGCATCACTGGACGCGGTCACGGACGACCGACGAAGGGTCCGGCGAACGAGTCCACTACGTCCAGCAACCACGCAGGCAGGACGCCGATCAGGAACACGAAAGTCGCGAGAATGCCGAGCCCGGCAAGCTCGCGGCGACCGAGATCCGGAAACGTGCGCCAGCGCTCTGGCAGGCCACCAAGGAAGAGGCGCCCCAGCATCCGCAGGAACAGGCCGGCGGTGAGCACGATGCCGAGCAGGGCGACGGCGGCGAGCGCCGGCCAGATCGCGAGGGTGCCCGCGAAGATCTGCACCTCGGCAACGAACCCCGCGAGGCCGGGCAGGCCGAGGCTTGCAAACGCCATGACGGCTGTGAGGCCGGTCAGGCCACGGGCTCGCTCGAGCAGCCCGCCGTAGGCGTCCATCTCGTAGGTGCCACCGCGCGCCAGCAGGGACCCGCTGATCAGGAACAGCGCGCCGGTGATGAGCCCGTGGGCGACCATTTCGACGGTCGCGCCGGTGAGGGCGATCGCCTGTGCAGCCTCCTGTCCGGTCACCGCGGCCCCGGCGGCGGCGAGCCCCAGCATCACGTACCCCATGTGGTTGACGCTCGTGTACGCGATCAACCGCTTGAGGTTCGACTGGGCGAGCGCCACGAGCGCGCCGTAGATGATGGATACGACCGCCAGGATGGCAATCGGCAGCGCCAGCTGCGCCCACGTGTCGGGCAGCATGCTCATCAGGATCCTGACGAAGCCATACGTTCCCATCTTGAGCAGGACCCCGGCCAGGATCGCCGACGCCGGGCCGGGCGCGTCGACATGCGCGGGCGGAAGCCAGGTGTGGAAGGGGACGATGGGCGTCTTGATGGCGAAGCCGATGAAGAACCCCAGGAACACGAGGAGCGCGTAGAGGCCTCCGCCCGCCAGCGGCTGCTGGCGGATGATCTCGACCATGTCGAAGGTGCGCGGCTCGGTCGCGAGATAGAGGCCGAGGATCGCGAGCAGCAGCGGCAGCGAACCCGCGAACGTGTACAGGAAGAACTTCAGGGCGGATCGCTGCGCGTCACCGTGACCCCAGGCGCCGATCAGGAAGTACATCGCGACGAGCGAGACGTCCCAGAACACGAAGAACAGGAACAGGTCGAGCGCGAGGAAGAGGCCGATTGACAGGCCCTCCAGGAACAGGAG
>DASXVG010000118.1:0-45233 GCA_036504355.1 Candidatus Limnocylindrales bacterium | reverse complement strand
GATCGCCCGCCGCGCCAGGACTTCGCGGATCGCCCTCCGCGCCGCGAGGAGCGTCCGGCCGCCGGGTCCCCGCGCACGGAGGACCGCCCCCAGCGCCGTGACGACCGGCCGCCCCGGCGTGACGACCGCGGCCCTCGCCGTGACGATCGCCCGGCCCGCCCGGCCACCGGTCGCGGCTCCGAGCTGTCGGCGGCCGAGGTCGCCGCGGTCACCACGGCCCGTGGCTCGCTCGCGATGGAGCGTGCCGAGCTCGAGGCAGCCGAGGCCACGCCCGAGGCGCTCGCCGCGGGCAAGGAGATCCTCGAGACGCTCATGGGCCACCTCGGCTTCGAGGGCGTGACGGTCGAGATCCGCGAGGGCGAGACGAGCCGGCTCAACGTGGTCGGCGAGGGCGCGGACCGCGAGGCGCTCGGGTCGCTCATCGGCCGCAAGGGCGAACGCCTCTCGGCGCTCCAGCATCTCGTCAACCTCATGCTGTCCCGCCGCACCGGGCAGTGGACCCGCGTGCTCGTGGACGTCGAGGACTACCGTGGCCGGCGCGAACGCCAGCTGGTGGACCTCGCGGCCCGCGCCGCCGAACGCGTCGCCGAGACCGGCAAGATGCTCCAGCTGGAGCCGATGCCCGCGCTCGAGCGCCGCTGGGTCCACCTCGCGCTCCGCGACAACGACACGGTGTCGACGCAGTCGATCGGCGAAGAGCCCAACCGGCGCGTCGTCGTCCTGCCCAGGAACCCATAGCGCGGACGACCGTCGCGGTCCAGGACGAGCCGGGAGCTGAGCGAGTCGATGGCCGGCGCGGCCGCGCCCCGCTGGTGGCAGACCGGCGTCGTGTACCAGGTCTACCCGCGGTCATTCCAGGACACGGACGGTGACGGCGTCGGCGACCTGCCCGGCGTCGTCGACCGGCTCGACCACCTCGCCTGGCTCGGCGTGGATGCCATCTGGCTGTCGCCGATCTTCCGCTCGCCGATGCGCGACAACGGCTACGACGTCGCCGACTACCTGGACGTCGACCCGCTGTTCGGGACGCTGGCGGACGCGGAGCGGGTGATTGCCGAGGCGCACGCGCGCGGGATCCGCGTCCTCCTGGACCTCGTCCCGAACCACACCTCGTCCGAGCACCCGTGGTTCCTCGACGCCCGCTCCTCGCGGGACGCCGTTCACCGCGACTGGTACCTGTGGCGCGACCCGGCGCCCGGTGGCGGACCGCCCAACGACCTCGTGTCCCAGTTCGAGGGTCCCGCATGGAGCCTCGACGAGGGCACCGGCCAGTACTGGTATCACTCGTTCCTGCCGGAGCAGCCGGAGCTCGACTGGCGGAATCCGCGCGTGCGTGCGGCGATGCTCGACGTCATGCGGACGTGGTTCGCACGCGGCATCGACGGGTTCCGGATCGACGTCCTGTGGATGATCGCCAAGGACGAGGCGCCGTGGCAGGACGCACCCGTGGGACCCGGACCGGGCGGCCCCGGCGTCGATCCCCGCAACGCGCTCGCGCATGGTGACGGGTCGGCGATGGAGCCGATCCTCGAGGCGCTGCGCGCCGTCGCGGACGAGTTCCCGGACCGGGTGCTCGTGGGCGAGGTCTACATGCCGCCGTCCCGCCTCGTCCGCTACTACGGGGTCGCCGACCGCGGCGTCCATCTGCCGTTCAACTTCGCGCTCGTCGGCGTGCCGTGGGACGCGGCGGCGGTGCGTGCGGCGATCAACGAGTACGAGGACGCGCTCCCCGACGGGGCCTGGCCCAACTGGGTCCTCGGCAACCACGACCAGTCCCGGGTCGTCAGCCGGCTGGGTGCCGCGCGCGCACGCGTCGCCGCGATGCTCCTGCTGACGCTTCGCGGCACGCCGACGATCTACAACGGCGACGAGCTCGGACTGCCCGATGCGGAAGTCGCGCCTGACCGCGTGGTGGACGTCGACGGGCGTGACCCGGAGCGCAGCCCGATCCCGTGGGTCATGGCGGCTCCGAACGCGGGGTTCTCCGCCGCCGAGCCATGGCTGCCGATGGTCGCCGGTGCCGCCGGGCTGAGCGTCGAGGCGCAGCGCAGGGACCCGTCGTCGATGCTCGCGCTCCACCGCCGGCTGCTTGCCGTGCGTCGGGCCTCACCGGCGCTCCACGCAGGCTCGCTCGAGCTCGTCGGCGCACCCGCCGGAGTCGTGGCCTTCGATCGTCGCCACGAGGGCGAGGTCGTGCGCGTGCTGCTCAACCTCACCGGGGATCCCGTGGAGGTTCCGCTCGACGGCGCATGGACGTGCATCGCCGGGACACGGCCCGGCCGTGAGGGCACGTACCTGGATGGGGCCGCCGCCCTGGCCGGCGACGAGGGCCTGGTGCTCGGCCGAGGCTGACCACTCCCCGGGTGTCGGGAGCTTCCCTATCGTCGGGCCCGCACGCGCGAGGCACGAGCTGGAACGGGTTGCCGCCGGTTGACAGCCCGCCGGCCCACGACCCACACTCCGCCGCCATGTCGGCCGAGCTGTTCCTGCGCGGTCTCGCGATCGGGTTCGCCGTTGCCTTCGCGCTCGGTCCGATCGGGCTGCTCGTCATCCGACGGACGATCGACAGGGGCTGGGCATACGGGTTGCTGTCCGGCATCGGCGTCGCGACGGCCGACGCGTGCTACGGCGCGATCGCGGCGTTCGGCCTCACCGCCATCAGCGAGCTGCTCGTCGGCATCGAGCGGCCGCTCGGGGTGATCGGCGGGACGGTGCTCGTCGTGCTTGCAGTGACCTCGCTGCGGTCGACGCTCCGGGCGACCGGCGTGCCCGTTGCCCGCGCCGAGCGCGGCCGCTTCGACCGCCCCCTCGCGGGCTGGGCGTCGATGGTCGGGCTCACCCTCACCAACCCCGCCACGATCCTCTCGTTCGCCGCGCTGTTCGCGAGCATCGGGGCCGGCGCGACCGGGGCGTCCGGCGCGGCGTCGGTCGTGGGCGGCGTGTTCATGGGGTCGGTCGCCTGGTGGGTGCTGCTCACGGGGCTCGTCGCAGGCCTTCGAGCTCGCCTGACGGCCCGGATCGTCCGCCTGCTGAACGTCGCCTCCGCGCTCCTCATCGGCGCCTTCGGGCTGGGCGCGATCGCGATCGGGCTCCTGGGGTAGCGGCCGGTACGATCACCCTGTGCCGACCGCCCGCCCGCTCCCCGCCGCCGCCCTGTTCGACTGGGACGGCACGCTCGTCGACACGATCCCGTTGATCTACCGCGCCAACGTTGCCGCCCTGCGCGACTTCGGGATCACCATGACCCGCGACTGGTACCGCGACAGGTACACGCCCGACTGGCGCCGCTCGTACCGCGAGCTCGGCATCCCGGAGCACCTGTGGGACGCCGTGGCGGCCCGTTGGGGCGAGGAGATGGCGAATGGCCGGCCGCGGGCGTTGCCGTGGGCGAGACCCGCCATCAGACGGCTGCGCGCCCATGGCGTCAGGGTTGGCCTGGTCACCGCGTCGCCGCGGGCCGTCGTGGAGCACAACCTCGGCCGGCTCAACCTGGACGGCACCTTCGAGGCGATCCGCTACTCGGACGACGTCGCGCGCTCGAAGCCGCATCCCGACGCGCTGCTCGAGGCGCTCGACCAGCTGGGCGTGCCGGCTGCCGACACCGTGTACGTCGGCGATACGACCGTCGACCTGGAGATGGCGCGGGCGGCCGGCGCGCCGTTCGTGGCGGTCGGGCGCACGACCCGCCCGGAGGTCTTCCGCGCGCACGGCGTCGAGACCGTGTGGCCGGGTGTCGGGGCGTGGGCGGACGCCCTGCTCGGGACCGCGCGACGCCGAAACGGGTCCGACCGGCACGGGTCCGCGAGCCGTTCCCGAGCCTAGGATCGGGCAATGCCCCGGTTCGCCGGGCGTCTCGGCGCGCTCGCCGGTCGCCTCCTGCTGCCTCTCACCATCGTCGGCCTCGGGGCCGGGCTGCTTGCGATGGCCGCGGGCAGCGACGAGCTCGCCTGGTGGTGCTGGACCGTGCCGTCGGTCGTCGTGGGAACGCGCCTCGCGGTGTCCATCGTGCGCGACCTCCTGCACGGCGAGGCGGGCGTCGATGTCATCGCGGTCCTCGCGATCGGCGGGGCGCTGCTGTTCGGGGAGTCGCTCGCGGCCGCGGTCATCGGCGTCATGCTCGCCACGGGCGAGTGGCTGGAGCGGTTTGCCGAGGGCCGCGCGCACCGCGAGCTGTCGGCCCTGATCTCGCGCGCGCCGCGCGTCGTCCACCGCCACGAGGGCGAGGGCATCGTCGACCGCCCGATCGGGGACGTGGTCGCGGGCGACCGGCTCGTCGTCAAGCCGGGCGAGGTCGTCCCGGTCGACGGCGTGGTCCACGGGCTCCCCGCGGTGCTCGACGAGTCGGCGCTCACCGGCGAGTCGCGGCTCGCGACGAAGGCACCGGGCGAGCCCGTCGACTCGGGGACCGTGAACGCCGGCCCGCCGTTCGACCTCCTCGCGAGCGCCAGCGCCGAGCGGAGCACCTACGCGGGCATCGTTCGCCTCGTCGAGGAAGCGCAGTCATCGAAGGCGCCGTTCGTCCGGCTCGCGGATCGCTACGCCCTGCTGTTCGTGCCCCTGACCCTGGTCCTTGCCGGTGCTGCGTGGCTCGTGTCCGGTGACCCTGTCCGGGCGCTCGCGGTGGTCGTCGTCGCCACGCCGTGTCCGCTGCTCCTCGCTGCCCCGATCGCGATCGTCGCCGGCATCAGTCGCTCGGCGAGGCGCGGGATCATCGTCAAGGGCGGCGGTGCGCTCGAGGCGATCGCCCGGGCGCGCGTCCTCCTGTTCGACAAGACGGGCACGCTGACGGCCGGCCGGCCCCACCTCGCCGACGTGGTGACCGCACCGGGGCAGACGACCGCGGACGTCCTCCGCGTCGCCGCCTCGCTGGAGCAGCTCTCGCCGCACGTCCTCGCGTCGTCGATCGTCGCGGGGGCCCGCGAGCGCGACGTCTCGATCTCGCTCCCCGAGGCCGTCGAGGAGGTCGCGGGCGCCGGCGTCCGGGGTCGCGTCGACGGGCGGGACGTGCTCGTGGGGACCGGCGCCTTTGCGACCGGTGGCGCGCCGCTCCCCGCCTGGGCGCGCGACGTGCGCAGACGGGTCCAGATCGAGGGCGCGACGGGCGTCTACGTGGCCGCGGGCGGGGAGCTGCTCGGCGTCCTCGTGCTCGACGACCCGATCCGGCCGGAGACGCCGCGCGTCATCCGGTCGCTGCGGCGGGCCGGCGTGCGACGGATCGTCATGGTCACGGGCGACCACGCGGGGGTCGCCGACATGGTGGGGGCCGCGATCGGCGTGGACGCGGTGCTCGCGGAGCGTTCACCTGCGGAGAAGGTCGACGCCGTCGGCGAGGAGCGGGCTGACGCCCGCGGCATCCTGGTCATGGTGGGCGACGGCCTCAACGACGCTCCAGCGCTTGCGTCGGCGGACGTGGGCGTGGCGATGGGCGCGCGTGGAGCGACGGCGAGCTCCGAGGCCGCCGACCTGGTCATCACGGTCGACCGGCTGGACCGCCTCCCCGAGGCGATCCGGATCGCCGCCCGTTCGCGGTCGATCGCGCTGCAGAGCGTCGTCGCGGGGATGGCCCTCTCGATCGTCGCGATGCTCGTGGCGACGACCGGGGTCCTGCCGCCGGTCGCCGGTGCGATCATCCAGGAGGCGATCGACGTGCTCGTGATCCTCAACGCGCTCCGCGCGCTCGGCGGCGGCCTCGAGCGGCCGCCCGTCGTCCCGGGCTGGACGGAGATCGGGCCGCGGCTTGCTGCCGAGCATCGCGAGCTGGCGCCGTCCATCGCGGACCTGCGGGGGCTCGCGGACGCGCTCGGGAGCCTGTCCGGTCGCGCGGCCAGGTCCCGGCTCGAGACGCTGCGCTCCTTCCTCGTCGACACCCTCGTCCCGCACGAGGAGCGCGAGGATCGCGAGGTATTCCCGCTGCTCGCGACCGCGGTCGGCAACGACGACGTGACGGCGGCGCTCCACCGGACGCACACGGAGATCTTCCACCTCGTCCGGTTTCTCGACCGGCTCGTGCGGGACATCCCCCTGGAGGGACCGGGCCCGGAGGACCTCACCGACCTGCGGCGCGTCCTCTACGGTCTCGACGCGATCATCCGTCTCCACATGGCGCAGGAGGACGAGCTGTACGTGTCGCTCGGCGACGGCCACGAGGTCGCGCCGGTCGCCGTCCCGCACGCGGCCTGACACGCGTCGCCGCGCGGTCGCCGCGGTCGCCGGGCGACCGTCGACGCGTCAGCCGGCCGGCGCGGCCTTGGCACGGATCGCCGTCGTCAGGCGATGGGTGCGCAGCGCGTCGTCGTAGCGGCTGAAGAGCCGGCCCCGGTCCCCGTGGCGCACGGCGTCGAGGAACGCCCGGTCCTCGTCCCGGAACGGGTCGTTGCCCGTCGGGACGTAGCGCGTCCCGGTGACGCCCCACAGCCGGCTGCCGGTGAACCCGTCGGTCGCCGTGACGGCCTTGACCCGCGCGTCCTCGTACAGGACGCCCTGCTGGCGGATCGTGATCGCGAGGTCGTCGGCGAACAGGCGGACCTCCTGGGCGCTGGTGCCGCCGAGGATGCACGTGGCCGTGAAGGTCCCGACGGGGCCGGCGTCGTAGCGGACGATGGCCGTGGACACGTCCGGCACGTCCATCTCGGGGAAGGCCGGGTGCGGATGGAGGTCCGCGGTCGCCGCGACGACGGTCCCCTCCCCCAGCAGGCGCCGCGAGAGGTCCACGAGGTGCGTCGCCTGCTCGACCACCTGGCCGCCGCTCGTCGCGAGGTCACGCCACCACGCGACGCCCGGCAGATTGTCGTGCCAGTGCCCGTTGAGCAGCTTGACCGGCCGGCTCGCGATGATCTCGTCCACCTCGGCCAGCGTGTCCATCGCGCGCCAGTGGTAGGCGACTCCACCGATGAGCCCCGCGGCATCGAGCGCCGCGCTGACCCGCTCCGGCGTCTCCGTGTCGGCGGCGAGCGGCTTCTCGACCATGACGTGGATGCCCCGCTCGATGAGCCCGAGCTCCAGGGCCCCGTGCGCGTCGGGCGTCACGCACACCCACACGGCGTCGGGACGCTCGGTGTCCAGCATCCGGTCGAGGTCGTCGTACGGCCGACCGCCGTAGCGTTGGGCGGCGGTCTCGGCCTTCGCCAGGCTCCTCGAGACGACCCCGACGAGCTCGGCGCCCGGCTCCGAGCCCAGCACCTCGAGATGGCGCTGGGCGATGAACCCAGGGCCGATGAGCGCGACGCGCAGACGATCCACCTTGCCTCCTCGGGGTGCTGACGAGGTCGATTATCGGCCGTCGGGGTGACGCGTTTACCATCGTCGCGTGGACGACACCTTCGATCGGCTCCTGACGGAGCGTCTCGTCCTGCGCCGGTTCACCCCCGGGGACGCGGCCCGGTTCGCCGCCTATCGCTCCGACCCGATGGTCGCCCGCTACCAGAGCTGGGACGCGCCCTACCCGCTCGAGCGGGCGGAGGCGTTCGTCGGCTGGCTGGCCGGCCGCCATCCCGACGAGCCCGGCGAGTGGTTCCAGCTCGCGATCGCGGAGCGCTCCGTGCCTGACGTCCTCGTGGGCGACTGCGGGTTCCGGTCGCGGCCAGACGACCCGGCGATCGTGGACGTCGGGTTCACGCTGGCTCCCGCCGCGCAGGGCCGCGGCCTCGCGACCGAGGCGATCGGCGAGCTGCTCCGGTACCTGTTCGAGGAGCGGGTCAAGCACAAGGTGTGCGCGGACTGCGACACGCGCAACCAGGGCTCGTGGCGGCTCCTTGAGCGGCTGGGATTCGAGCGCGAGGGCACCCTTCGGGAGAGCTACCGCGAGGGTCAGGAGTGGGCGGACGAGTACCTCTACGGGCTGCTTGCCCGCGACTGGCGAGGCCGGCGCGGCGACTTCGCGGGCGTCCGGTGATCGCGCGCGTCGCCGCGCACCGACCGGTACACCGCACGCGGTCTAGGCTGTATCCATGACGACGCGACGGGTTGCCTGGCGCCGCTCGGACGAGGTCCAGGCGGACGAGCACTGCACGATCACGAGCCGTGACGGGGGCCTGTCACTGGTGGGCACGCTCCTCGGCGCGGAGGAGGGCGTGCCCGTCCGCGTGGAGTACCGGGTGCTCGCGGACGGAGCCGGCGCGACGACCGCGGTGCACGTTCGCGACCTCCGGGGGTTCGCGCAGCGCACGCTCACGCTCGCACGGGACATGAAGGGCAACTGGACCGTGGACGGCGTGCCCGTCAAGGCGCTCAAGGGCTGCATCGACGTCGATCTCGGCTGCAGCCCATCGACCAACACGCTGCCGATCCGCCGGCTCCACCTGGGCGCCGGCCAGTCGAAGACGATCCAGGCCGCGTGGGTGCGATTCCCGTCGCTCACCGTCGAGAAGACGGCCCAGACGTACACGCGCATCGACGAGTTCACGTACCGCTACCGGGCCGGGACGTTCGAGGCGGAGCTCGTCGTCGACGAGGACGGCGTGGTCGCACAGTACGCGGCGTGGCAGCGGACCGCCGTCGCGATGGGCCCCGACGACACCGAGCCGCTCGACTCGGGACGCTGACGGGCGCTCCCCGGTGACGTGGGTCGCGCTCGTGCAGGGCATCAACGTGGGCGGCAACCACCGCTGCTCGCGAATCGCCAGCGGGTTGCGCTCGCGGTCGATATAGGCGAATCTGCTATATGAGCAATATCCGGCCACGCGATGCCCGGCCGGCGCACGGTGAACGTTGCCGATGACACGCGACCTCGAGGCCAACCCGTTCAGCCCGGGCTCTCCCCGCCCGCGGCGGTTCGTCGGCCGCGAGGCGTACATCGAGGACTTCGAGGTCAGCCTCGCGAAGTGGGAGTCGGATGGCACGGCGCCACCCACGATCCTCCTGGGCGTTCCCGGCGTCGGCAAGAGCGCGCTCCTCAACCGGTTCGCGGACATCGCCCAGGGTCGCGGCTGGCTCGTCGCGCAGCGCCAGAAGGTCACGGCCAGGACGGACCTGCGCCGCCTGTTCGGGCAGGCGTTCGCCGAGGTCGAGGCGCAGCTCATCGGGGGCAAGACGCTCAACCGCCGGGCGCAGGAGCTCCTCGCGCGGTTCAAGGAGGTGCGGGTCCAGAGCGGGTTCCTCGGGGTGACCGTCGGTCGCGCGCCGGGCCAGCCTGCCGGGAGCCTCGAGCAGGACCTGACGGCCGTGCTCATCGAGATGGCGAACCTCACGAGGACGCTTCCGGTCCTGTTCGTCCTGGACGAGCTCCAGTTCCTCCCCGAGGACAGCCTGCGGGCCGTGATCTACGCCTTCGACGAGCTCGCCAACCGCGTGGACCCGGCCACGGGCGACCGGTTCGCGGTGACGATGGTGGCCGCGGGACTGCCGCAGGCGAAGGCGATGTGCCGCAAGGCGGGCCAGTACGCCGAGCGGTTCAACTACCCGTGGGTCAGGGAGCTGGACCGCGAGGAGACGATCCGCGCCTTCCGCGAGACCGCCCAGCTCGCCGACGACGACGTGACCGAGGAGGCCGCCGCGCGCGGGTACGAGCTCACCGGCGGCTACCCACAGTTCATCCAGGTGTACGGGGAGCTGGCCTGGCTCCGGGGCGTCGACAGCCCGATCAGCCTGCGCGACATGGAGGCCGTGGCACCCGTCGCCCGGGCGCGGCTCGAGGAGTCATTCTTCTCGACCCGGCTCACCCTCGCCACGCCCGAGCAGCAGGACCTGCTGATGGCGATGGCGCGCCTCGTCGTGGAGTCCGGCTCGAAGGCCCAGACGCTCACCAACATCGCGCACGAGATGGGCCGCCCGCCGTCGTCGATCACGTACCTGTTCGCGCCGCTGGTGACCAAGGGGCTGCTGTTCCAGCCGCGACCCCGGGGCCCGTACGAGATGACGGTGCCCAAGTTCGCGGAGTACCTCGTCAGCCTCGAGGGCTAGCGCCGGCCGCCCGGGCGAGGCGGCGGAGCCCGCGGGGCCGGCGGGAGGTCCTCGAGCGGGACGCGATTCGCCGGGGCCACGGGCGGATGGGCGAGGGCCTCGACCCGCTCGAGTGACACACGCCGTCGCCCTGATCGCCGGACCCACTCGCCGGAGCGTCGTCACGCGGGCATGGTGCTTGTCGGCCGCAGGCGAATCATCGGGATATCGCGGATGTAGACGGATCGCCTGCATCACCGATATCGCCAACGCAGCCCTCGTTCGCGCGAGATGGAACAAACGGGGATGCCCATGGCCCAGACTCCACGAACGCGGCTCCAGCCGCGGCCCACGTGGGTGGTAGATGGACGAGCACCTCGTCGCGAGGGCGCAGCACGGCGACCTGGAGGCGTTCTCGAGGCTCACGGCCTCGCGGACGGGGAGACTGCACGCGGCCGCACGGCTGATCCTGCGCGACGAGGAGGCGGCCGCGGACGCCGTGCAGGACGTCCTCGTCCGGGCGTGGGTCGACATCCGCGGCCTCCGCGACCCCGACCGGTTCGATGCCTGGGGCGCCCGGGCGGACGTGGAGGCCGCTGCCCGCGCCGCCGGCCGCCCCGTAGGCATGGGCTCCATGCCCGGGGGTGGGGCCCGTCGGCTCGCGCTCGCTTCTCCGGACCTGCCGCAGTTCCAGGGCAAGGCGTTCGCGGGCCGGGCAATCGCCTACCCGATCGCGCTCGCGGTCGTTCCTGTCGCGTGGTGGCTGAACGGCGTGGCCGCGGGCATCCAGCGTCGAGTGAGCGTGGACGCACGAAGGCCCGCCGAGGTCGATCCCCTCGCCGGGCCTTCATCGATCGCGTGTTGGTGGAGATGGGGGAGGGTCGAACTCCCCGTCCAGAACCCTTCGCCTGAACCCACTACGAGCGTGTCCGATGATTTTCGTCAACCGGTCGGGCGCCCATCGGCAGGCTCCCGTCCGATCCATCCACGTGTCCCTAGATCGGGCTTGGCTCCGGCGTACGTGACCTCTGCCGGGTTGCACCTTCGCTGAGTGACACTTCCACGGCCCGCGAAGGGGAGGCCGCTTCCATGCTCACCTTACCGCCTAAGCGGCGAGGGCGAGAGCAGGCTGCTTGTTGGCAGTTACTTCGTTTTGCCGCCGGTTTAACGAGGCCTGACGGCACCTCGGCTCGCGTTCTCAGGCAGCCAAGCCCTGTCGAAACCACGCATCCCCACAGGACCGAACCACCGTTCGGGGGGCGAATCCTAGCACCGGCGTCGATTCGGGCCAATCGGGGCACGGTCCATCGCGCGGGACCTCGCGCGTTGGATCGTCCGGCGTTCCAATGAACTGCTTGGGCCGGCGCATGGAACGCGGGCCGTTCCAACTGACGAACGCGTCGCCAACGGGAACGCCGGGCGTTCCTTCGGGAGACATCGCCGCTGATTGGAACGCCCGGCGATCCAGGCGAGGGCGCGCGGCCGGGCGCGCGAGGCGCCCGGGGTCAGTCCTCGATCCGCACCGCCACGGGAACGGGCTGCCGCCGTCCCGCGAGCTCCGGGACGTGGAGCTGGGGAGCGACCCGGCGCTTGCCCGGGACGAGCAGCGCGGTCACCGCGGCGACCGCGAGCACGCCCGCGCCGACCCACACCGCCGGGACCATCCCGTCGACGAAGGCCTGCGGGGAGGCGTAGCCACCATTGCCCGAGAAGATCGAGGCGAGCACGGCGACCCCGAACACGCCGCCGATCTCGCGGATCGTGTTGTTGGCGCCGGACGCGCGGCCCTCCTCCTCGGGAGCGACCGCGGACAGGACGACGTTCGCCGTCGGGGCGAAGAACAGGGCCATCCCGGTGCCCGAGACGATGAATGCCGGGACCATCACGAGGTACTCGACGGTCGGCGTGGACACCGTGGCGATCCACGCGAGCCCGACGGACATCAGCGCCATCCCGGTGACGAGCAGCGGGCGGGCGCCGATGCGATCCGAGAGGACGCCGGCGATCGGCGCGACGAGGATCGGCATCGCCGTCCACGGGAGGGTCCGCAGTCCCGCCTCGAGCGGCGTGTAGCCCTGGACGACCTGGAAGAACTGGGCGAGCAGGAAGATCGAGCCGAACAGGCCGAACGACATCAGCAGGCTGACGGCGTTGGCGGCCGAGAACGCGCGGCTGCGGAAGAAGCGGAGCGGCAGCATCGGGTTGGCGGTGCGAGCCTCCCACGCGACGAACGCCACGAGGAGAACGGCGGCGGCGACGAAGGCCGTGAGGATGCCGGTGCTCGTCCAGCCCTCCTCGTTGCCGTGGATCAGCGCCCACACGAGGGCGAACAGGCCGGTCGACGCGAGCCCGAGACCAGGGAGATCAAGGGCGCCGTCGGAGCCGTACGTCTCGCGCAGGAAGCGGGCGGCGAGCGGGACGAGGACGATGCCGATCGGCACGTTGAGCCAGAAGATGAACTGCCAGCTGAGGCCCTCGACGATGGCGCCGCCCACGAGCGGGCCAAGCGCGATGGCGAGTCCGGCGATGGCGCCCCAGGCGCCCAGGGCGAGGCCGCGGCGCTCGGCCGGGACCGCGTCCGAGAGGATCGTGAGCGTGAGCGGGGTGACGATCGCGGCGCCGATGCCCTGGATGGCCCGGGCGAGGACGAGCAGGTCGCCGGTCGGGGCGAGGGCCGCAAACGCGGACGCCCCCGTGAACAGGCCGACGCCGATCGTGAACATGCGCTTGCGGCCGAAGCGGTCACCGAGCGCGGCGCCGGTGAGGAGCAGGACCGCGAACGTCAGCGTGTACGCGTTGACGGTCCACTCGAGCTGCGACAGCGAGGCGTTGAGGCTCTCCTTGATGACCGGCAGGGCGGTCGTGACGACGAGGTTGTCGAGCGAGGTCATGAACAGGGCGATCGACGTGATCGCGAAGGTCGCGATCGCAAGCCGGCGATCGGGGGCGCGTGCGGGCATTGGGTGTCTCTCCTTCCCTCGGCGGGTTCCGGGGCCGCCGATCTCAGTGGTTGCTAGTTAGCAGTCACTACCTTTGGAGTCGAAAAAGGGGGCGTCGGGCGTCAATCGAGGGATTCGGGCACCCCCTCGCACATGACGTCCCAGGCGAGCTCCGAGTCGTCGAGCTGCATCGCGGCCGCGACGTTCATGAGCATCCCCTGGGCGAAGAAGTCCCGGAGCTGCCTGGCCGGCACGCCCGAACGCTGCGAGACCAGCGTGATGAGGCCGGAGAAGCGCTGCCGGACGAAGTCCCGGATCTCGGGATCGTCGGAGGCGGCGAAGGCATGGAGCTGCATTCGGAGCAGCGACTGGTCCTTGAGCAGCGAGCCGTACCGATGACCGATGGACGCCAGCACGGGGTTGAACTCGTACGGCAGGTTCGTCATCGGGTGGGCCGCCGCGTCCTCGAACATGCCCTCGATCCGGGCGAACGACCGGTCCACCGCGGCGAGAAACAGGTCCTTCTTCGTCCCGAACAGGCGGAACAGGTACGGCTGGCTGACGCCGGCGAGACGCGCGACGTCCTCCGTCGAGGTGCCGTGGAGCCCGGCCGAGGCGAACGCCTTCACGGCAGCCTCGATGACGTCGGCCCGACGCTCGTCCGCGGACAGCCGGTGGCCGGCGCCCGTGGAGCGCTCGTCCGGCGTCCGGGTCGAGGTCGTGGTGGAGGTGGTCAGGCCAGGCATGGCGCGGATGTTAGTGACTACTAACTACCGTGTCAACCCCCGAAACGCGGGAGAATCGCCGCATGGAGATCCGCACGGCGCTCGACGCAGATCGCGACGACGTCATCGCCCTGTGGGAGGCGACCGCCCTGACCCGACCCTGGAACGACCCAGTGGCCGACTTCGACCGGGCGGTCACCGGTCCCGCGTCCGCCGTGCTCGTCGGCACCGAGGGCGGCACCGCGACCGCGACCGCGATGGTCGGCCACGACGGGCATCGCGGCTGGATCTACTACCTCGCCGTCAGGCCGGACCGCCAGGGACATGGGCACGGCCTCGCGATGATGCGCGCCTGCGAGCGGTGGCTCGGGAAACGCGGCATCGGCAAGGTCCAGCTGATGGTGCGGGACACGAATGTCCGAGTCATCGGGTTCTACGAGGCCATCGGGTACGAGCGCCAGGCCGTCGTGGTGCTCGGCCGCTGGCTACCGGACCAGGCCGAAGCGGACGGGCCCGAACCGCCGGCCTGATCACCCGTGCGCCCACCGCCGTCACGACCGACATCGTTCCGAACTTCTCGCCGGGGGTCGGCGTACGATCCGGAGATGCTGCATCCCGCCGCCGTCTCGACTGCCGTCCTGCTCCTCGGCCGCCTCGCGGTGACCGCCGGGATGGTGGCGCTCGCGGCCCTCGTGCTGCGTCGCCGCTGACCGCATCACCCGGGGATCCCGCCGGGGAGGCCCAGATGGCGGCGCGCATGGGTGCGCCCTGGCCGCCGCCAGACGAGGACCGCTGACCGGGAGCCACCGATCCCGTTGCGACTCGCCTGGTCAACAGGGGCTCATGCACGGTGACGCGAAAGGGTCGGAAGCCGCCGGGCTGACAGCGCGTGGCCAGGTGCGAGGATTGGGACAGGCCGATCGCATGCGGCCTGAGCGCCTCCGTCCGGATCACCCACGCGGACGCCGACCGGGACACGCTCGTCATCGACCGCGTCGGCGGCACCGATGACATCGCGATCGACCCGGCGCTCGCGGCGTTGATCCAGGTCTCAGTCCCGTAGCAGGGCCACGCACGGATCGGTGGGAGCCAGCCCATGCTCCCACCGATCGGCGTTGCGGCTCGATCGAGATCAGATCCCGCGCGATCCTGCACCCCCATCGCCCATGGGCTCGCGGCCGCCGGCGTGATCGGGTGGGCGGGGAGGATGGCCGCCACAGGATGCGCCCTGGCCGCCCGTCGAGCCGCAGCGCGGGCCGGGCATCGGGGACGCCGCCGCCCGCTACCATCGCCGCCATGCGGCTGATCCCCTGGGAGGAAGAGCGACTCGCGGTCTTTGCGGCCGCCGAGCTCGCGCGCCGGCACCGGGCCGCGGGTCTCCGCCTGAACCACCCGGAGGCTGTCGCCATCATCGTCGACGTGGTGCTCGAGGCGGCGCGGGCGGGTGCCTCGTACGCGGAGGTCGAGGCCGTGGGCCGCGCAGCCGTCGATCCCGCAGACGTGCTCGACGGCGTCCGCGAGCTCGTCGACGAGGTCCGGGTCGAGGTCCTGCTCGGCGACGGGGCGCGGGTGATCGCGCTGACCGACCCGCTGGGGCGTGGCGAGCCCCCCGACCCGCTGGGCCCCGGAGCGCTCGTGATCGTCGACGACGCCGACATCGTCGTCAACGCGGGTCGGGAGACGATCGAGCTCGAGGTGACGAGCGAGAGCCGGCGGCGGATCCGCGTCTCGTCGCACTACCCGTTCCAGCGCGCGAACGCGCGCCTCGTGTTCGACCGCGCGATGGCGCGCGGGTTCCGCCTCGACCTCCCGGCGGGAGGGTACGCGGGCTGGGAGCCCGGCGAGAGGAAGACCGTCCGGCTCGTTCGATTCGCCGGGACGCCGGACCCCGACGCGGAGCCCGGGCGGTGACCACGCTCGCCGCCGGCGAGTACCGCCTCCGCTATGGCGCGACGACCGGCGACCGCGTCCGCCTCGGCGACACGAACCTCTGGGTGCGTGTCGCGGAGGACCGCACCGCCCGCGGCGACGAGCCGGTCTGGGGGTACGCGAAGAACCTCCGGTCGCGGATGGCGCAGTGGGACCGCGCCACCGGGCCCTCGGAGCTCGACGTCGTGCTCACGGGCGCGCTCGTGATCGACCCGGTCATCGGCGTCGTGAAGGCGGACATCGGGATCAAGGACGGACGGATCGCTGGGGTCGGGCGGTCCGGGAGCCCCGCGATCAGCGACGGCATCGACCTCGTCATCGGCCCGCACACGAAGTCGTACATGGCCTACGGGCTCATCGCGACGCCGGGCGGCGTGGACTCGCACGTCCACACGATCACCCCCGAGCTCCTGGCGCCGGCACTGTCCGGCGGGGTCACGACGTTCGTCACCGCCGGGTTCGAGGAGCCGCCCTTCGCGATGGAGCGGGTGCTCGCGGGGATGGAGGCGTGGCCCATCAACATCGGCCTGCAGGCGGGCGCCCGGGCGACGGACGAGGGCCACCTCGACGAGCTCGTGGCGGCCGGCGCCTTGGGGTTCAAGATCCACGAGGACAACGGGGCGTACCCCGAGCTCATCGACTGGGTCCTCCGCTACGCCGACGCGCGCGACCTGTCGGTCTCGCTCCACACGGACGGCCTGCACGAGAGCACCGAGCTCGAGGACACGATCGCCGCGATCGCCGGCCGGACCGTGCACGCGTACCACGTGGAGGGGACCGGCGGCGGCCACGTGCCCGACCTGCTGGGCCTGGTCCGCGAGCCTTCTATCCTGTGCTCCTCCACCACGCCGACGCTCCCGTTCGGCGTCCACACCGCCGTGGAGCACGTGCCGATGACGGTGCTCAACCACGGGCTGTCGTGGGTCATCCCGGAGGACATGGCGCTCGTCCGGGAGCGGGTGCTCGTCGCGAGGATGGCCGCGGAGGGACCGCTGCACGAGCTGGGGGCGATCTCGATCATCAACTCCGACTCGCAGGGGATGGGCCGGATCGGGGAGACGCTGCGACGGACGTTCCAACTTGCGCACGTGATGAAGGCATGGCGCCGATCCCCGTCCTCGGACGGGGTTGCCGGGCTGCCCGACGACCCGGGCCTCACGGACCTCGACGACCGCGACGACACCGCGCGCGTGCTGCGCTACCTCGCCAAGGCGACCATCGAGCCCGCGATCACGCACGGGATCGCCGACCACGTCGGATCGCTCCAGGCCGGCCGGCTCGCGGACATCGTCCTGTGGAAGCCCGGCTTCTTCGGGGTGAAGCCCGAGTGGGTGTTCAAGGGCGGCTTCCCGGCCTGGGGGCCGCTCGGCGAGGGCAACGCCTCGGTGGAGCGGGCCGAGCCAACGCGCTATCGCGCCGATTGGGGAGGGGTGTCGACCGCCGCGGCGAGGGTCTCGGCGACGTTCGTGTCGGGCGGGCTGTCGCCTGCGGAGGTCGCGGCATTGCGGGAGCGGACGGGGACGCGGAGGACGATCCTGCCGGCCGCTGGGATGCGGGGACTCACCCGCGCGTCGCTCACGCGGAACCGGGCGACCGCGCCCGTGGACATCGACCTGGCAACCGGGGCCGTCTCGCTCGGCGGGGCCCGGCTCGCGGTCGAGCCGGTCGCCGAGGTGCCGCTCAGCCGGCGCTACCTGCTCCGATAGCCGGCATCGGGGCGCGTGCTCGCGCGGTGGGGCGGCCGGGTGGCAAACCGAGCCTCACGGCTCGAAGCGATCGTGTGCACCCGAGTGGCCGGAGGCGCAGTTCGTCATCCCGTGGCGGGTGTGGTAGCGCGACGACCGCCTACCAGAGGTCCCCGACCGTATACCCCTCGGGGAACGGGTCCGTCGGGTCGACGACATAGGACGCGAACCCGGTGATCCAGGCCGTGCCGGTGATGGTGGGCACGACCGCCGTCCGCTCCCTGATCCGTGTCTCCTCGACCAGGCGCCCGGTGAACACCGTCCCGAGGATCCCCTCGTGGCGGAAGTCCTCGTCGAGGCCCAGGCGGCCCTTCGCGTGGAGGACGGCCATCTTGGCGCATGTCCCGGTCCCGCAGGGCGACCGGTCGATGACCCCGGTCCAGGTCGACGGTCGCGACCAGTCCAGCTCGCCGGTCGACACCGTGACCACGTTCCGCCACGAGTTGCGCGGATCGTGCGCGGGACCGGAGAGCTGACCGATCGTGATTCCGGCGAACCCGGGCTGCTCCGGGTGGACGACCGGCAGCTGCTCGGCCGCGGCCGCCTTGATCATCTCGGTGACCCGCGTGATGTCGCGGCCCTCGTCGGGGACGAGCCGGAACCCGAGGGCATCCGCGTCGGCGATGACGTAGAACATCCCGCCGTATGCGACGTCCACGACGACCGTGCCCAGCTGCGGGACCTCGATCGGCACGTCGAGGTGGGTCGCGAACGCGGGAACGTTGCGGAACGTCACGCCCGTCACCTTGCCGCCGGCACACGTCGCGCGGATGCGGATCAGGCCCGCCGGTGCCTCCAGCGTGATCTCGGTGACGGGTTCGGTCATCGGCAGCACGCCCGTCTCGAGGAGCACGGTGGCGACGCAGATCGTATTGGTGCCGGACATGCCCGGGTACTCGACCTGCTCCATGATCACGTACCCGGCGTCCGCGTCAGGGTGGGTCGGCGGCAGGATCACGTTCGCGCACAGCGCCGGGTAGCCGCGCGGCTCGCGGAGCATCACCTTGCGCAGCTCGTCGCCGTGCTGGGCGAGGTGGCGCATCTTGTCGAACATCGTGGCGCCCTGGACGTCGAGCACGCCGCCGACGATGACCCGCCCGGGCTCGCCCGCCGCGTGGGCATCGACCGCCTGGAGCATCCGCGCGAGCCGCATCGATCCCTCCTCGTGCCACCGGCCGGCGCCGGGTCGACGCCGGGTCTGGCCTAGCCCTTTCGTGCGTCGGCCACCTGGCGCTCCATGTCGCGCTTGGCGTCGCGGTCCGCGATCTCCCGGCGACGGTCCCACGTCTGCTTGCCGCGCGCGAGCCCGAGGCTGAGCTTCGCCTTGCCGGCGTCGTTGATGTAGATCGCCAGCGGCACGAGCGTCAGGCCTTTTGCCTTCGTCTTGCCCAGCAGCTCGTCGATCTCGTCGCGGTGGAGGAGCAGCTTCCGGGCGCGCTTGGGCTCGTGGTTGAAGCGCACGTCGGCGGACTCCCAGGGCGCGATGTGGAGCCCGATGATCCACGCCTCGCCGCGCTCGATGCGGGCGTACGCGTCCGCGAGGCTCACCTTGTGGGCGCGGACGCTCTTGATCTCGGTGCCGCGCAGCACGAGGCCCGCCTCGAAGGTGTCCTCGATGCTGTACTCGTGGCGGGCCCTTCTGTTCTGGGCGATGGTCTCGCCCATGGGGAGCTCCTCTCGGTTGCGTCGGGCGGCGGGATGGGCCGCGCCGGTGAACACATGGCGGACGCACGAACGCCGGCCCGTCTCCGGGCCGGCGTTCGAATGCTACCGACCACCCGGCCGGGACCGACTCTAGAGGCCGATCTCCGCCGAGGTGGTGCAGTAACTACAACTGTCGATCACTGCACATCACCTCCTTCCGTTCGTTGACGACCTTACCCGCATCTGGCGGCGAGGGTCAAGCGTGGATTTCTGAACGAACGTTGCAGGCCGCTTGCCGATCGTCAGGGGGTCCCGGTCATCGGGTTCGCAAGAACCTTGAGCGCGGCGTCGAGCGCGGGATCCTCGCCGGGTCCCGAGCCAGTCGAGTCCACGACGACATCGGGCACGATGCCAACCCGGTGGACCCACGTCTTGTCGGGCGTCAGCCACTTCGCGATCGTGAGCCGGAACCCGCCGCTGTCGTCCTCCAGCTGTGTCCACTGCTGGACCGTGCCCTTGCCGAACGTCTTCGACCCGACGAGGGTCGCGCGCCCGCGGTCGTGGAGTGCGCCCGCGACGATCTCGGACGCGGAGGCCGACCCGCCGTCCACGAGCAGCACGACCCGGATCGACGGGTCCGTCGCTGCCCCACCCGGCGTGGCCACCGTCTCGACCAGGCTGCCGTCCGCGTCCTCCTGCCAGAAGATCGTCCCGTCGGCAAGGAACTGGCTCGCGATCTCCCGGGCGGCCGTCACGTAGCCGCCGGGGTTGCCACGCAGGTCCACGGCGATCGCCCGCTGGCCACGTTCGACCGCCGACCTGACTGCCGCGTCGAACTGCGCCGCCGCGTGATCCGAGAACCCGGCGAGCCTGATGTAGCCGACCGCACCGCCCGCGAGGGTCCTCGTCTCGACTTCGGGGGTCACGATGACGGCCCGGACGATCTCGACGTCGAACGGCGTGGTGCCGCCGCGGTGGATGGTGAGCGTGACCGCGGTGTCCTTCGGGCCGCGGACCCTGTTCCGCGCGCCGTCGACCGTGAGCCCGTCGAGCGGCGCCCCATCGATGGCCTCGATGACGTCGCCCGCCTGCAGTCCCGCCTTCTCGGCGGGCGAGCCGGAGATCGGGGCAACCACCGCGAGCCGGCAGGCAGGCCCCAGCGTGGTGCAGGTCGAGGTGGCGCCGGACGCGTCCACGGTGCCGATCGTGGCACCGATGCCCTCGAACTCGCCCGAGATCGACCGCAGGCTGTCCTTGAACTCCTGGCTCGTGAGGTACTGCGAGTACGGATCGTCGAGCGCGCCGATCATGCCCTTGATCGCGCCCTCGATCAGCGCCTTGCGATCCACCTCGCCGCCGGCATAGCGCTCGGTGACGGCGCGATAGGCGTCCCAGAACGGCTGGAATGCCTCAGCCTCGCCGGACGGGGTGCCCGGTGTCAGCGCGGCCTGACGGCCAAGGGTCCATCCCGAGACGAACAGCGCGGACCCGGCGAGCACGGCGACGATGGCGAGCGCAGCGACGAGGACCGACGGCCGACGGCTCCCCAGCGAGGGCGCCGCGGGCTGGGCAGCCTCGGGCCCGCCCTCGACCGCGGACGGGGCGTCGTCGGGCGGGAGCTCGGGGGTCATCGGATCAGGTAGGTGCGGACCGAGAGCCACGAACCGAGGACGCCGAGCCCAAGGCCGGTCCCGAGCACGAGGATCACCGTGTCCCGTCCGACCGACCCGAGCTCGAGCGGCAGGACGTTGAAGAACCCGACCATCGCGCGACCCAGCGGCTCCGAGCCGAGGTACAGCAGCCCGAGCGTGATCAGCGCTCCCAGCAGGCCGACGAGCGCGCCCTCGAACACGAACGGCCAGCGGATGAACGCGTCGGACGCGCCGACGAGACGCATGATCTCGATCTCCTCGGCGCGCGCCACCACGGCCAGCCGGATCGTGTTGACGATGATGAACAGCACGATGAGGCCGACGATCCCGACCATCGCCACGCCCGCGGTGCGCACGAAGTCGGTCACCGTCAGCACGCGGTTCACGAGCGCCGTGATGTTGAGCACGTTGCGCACGATCGGATCCTGGTCCAGCGCGGCGGTGACGGTCTCGAGCTCGGACGGGTCCGTGAGCTTCACGTTGATCGACGCGTAGAGCGGGTTGGACTCGAGGTACTGGGTGAGGTCCTCGCGGCCCTGGGCCGCCTGGGTCGCCTTGAACCGTTCGAGCGCCTGGTCCCGGGAGATGAACTCCACCGATGCCACCTGGGGCATCGCCTGGGTCTCCGAGATCAGCGTCTGCACCTGGTCGTCGGTCGCGTTCTGCTCGACGTACGCGACGACCTCCACCTTCTGCTCGACGAACGAGAGACTCGCCAGCAGGACGTTCTGGAGGATGAAGAACCCGGCCAGCAGCACGAGCATGAGGACCATCGTGAGCGTCGCGGCCATGCTCATCAGGGCGTTGCGCCAGAAGCCCTGCCACGCCCGGCGCATCGAGAACAGGACGAACGGGATCACGCCTCGTCAGTCCTCGCGGTGGTAGGTGGCGCCGGTCTCGTCGCGGATGACCCGCCCATCCTCGAGCGCGATGACGCGCTTGCGCAGCGCGGTCACGACCTCCGCGTCGTGGGTGGCCATGAGGATCGTCACGCCGAGCTCGTTGATCCGCAACAGGAGCTGGATGATCTCCCAACTGATGACGGGGTCGAGGTTCCCGGTCGGCTCGTCCGCGATGATGATCCGCGGGTCGTGAACGAGCGCCCGCGCGATGGCGGTTCGCTGCTGCTCGCCGCCCGAGAGCTGGTCCGGCAGCTGCCGCGCCTGCCCGGTGAGCCCCACGAGCGCCAGGACCCGGTCCACCGCCGGACGGATCTGACGGCGGGGCGTCCCTGTCACCTCGAGCGCGAACGCGACGTTCTCCCAGACCGTCTTGCGCGGCAGCAGCTTGAAGTCCTGGAACACGATCCCGATCTTGCGCCGGATCTTCGGCACCTGGCGACGCTTGATCCGCGCGAGGTCAAAGCCGTCGATGACGACGACGCCCTCGGTCGCCAGCTCGTCCCGAATGAGCAGCTTCATGAGCGTCGACTTGCCCGCGCCCGACGGCCCCACGAGAAACACGAAGTCGCCCTCGGGAACGACGACGTCGACGTCCTTGAGGGCCTCCTTGCCGTTCGGATAGCGCTTCGTGACATCGTGCAGCACGACGACGGCGTGATCGGGCCGGTTCGCGCGCGCGCGCCCGGTGAGGCGGTCGAACAGCGACGGCGGAACCATGGGGGAGGGAGACGCGCTCGACGGGACGGTCATCGACGCGCGTTACAGGGAGCCACGATCCACGGAGGCTAGCATCGCTTCGGCCACCCTGCCCGTCGGGGCTCCCGCGCTGCTCCTGCTCAGACGAGCGCCAGCGAGATCGGCAGGTACCGGTCGAACGGGTGGTCGGGGCGCGACCAGCAGATGAGCCCCGGGAAGCCGTCGAGGCGCAGCCCGGCGTCGAGCAGCGCTCGCGTCGCGACGTCCGCGGTGCCGGGAACCCACAGGGCGACGGGCCCCAGCGCGGGCGTCTCGCGAACGGCGACCCCGATGAGCGGCGGGTGGAGCGCCGGGTCGAGCGCGAGCAGGGGGCCCATCCGTCCGACGCCCGACCCGTACACGTAGCCGTGTGGACGCCCGTCGGCCCGGTCACGCACGAGGAAGCCGACGCGGCCCTCGCGGCGCAGGAACCTGTGATCGGCCGGGTGGGCGCTGCCGATCACCTCGCGGTCGAGGTCGTCCAGGATCGCCGCGAGTCGGCGCTCACCGTCCGGCTCGGTGCCGGCGACCGTGTCGAACGCGACCGCCTCGAGCGAGGCCGGGAGCTGCGGCACGGCGGACCAGCGGCGGACCTCGCCGAACAGGCGCCAGATCGGGATCCGGGGGACCATGCCCCGCCGCGCGTACAGCCCGTTCGAGATCGGCTGGACGGCGTCCGTGCACATGCCCCACGTGTGGATCCCGCTGTCGAACTGCGCGTCCGGGCCGGGCACGGCCGGACCGCCCGGGTCCACGTCGCATCCGGCCTGGGCGCGGTCCATGAGCGCCTGGCCGATGCCCGTCGCCTGCGCGTCCGGGTGGACGAACAGCATGGCAAGGAACCACAGGCCCTGGCGCAGTGAGGCGGCGCCGAACCCGACCACTCGGCCCCCCGGGCCCACTGCCACCCAGTACCGTTCGGGGTCGGTCGCCATGAGGTGCGCGAGCAGCCGGCGAAGCGGGGCGAGGTCGTCGGGCATCGTCGGCTGGTTGAGGCGGGACTGGTAGTCCTCGATGCCCGCCTTCCAGATCCGGGTGCACGCGTCGAGGTCGTCGGACGTGCCCGGGCGGTAGCGCACGTCCGCCGCGGCGATCGCTCGGCCCGCGGCGCCGCCCTGCACGGTCATCGCTCAGTCGTCCGCGTCGCCGTCCGCGCTCGGCGGCCGGCCCGTCGCCAGCCGCTCCAGCTCCGCCTGCATGAACGGGTCCAGGTCGCCGTCGAGGACCGCGCCCGTGTTCGACGTCTCGTGGCCGGTCCGCAGGTCCTTGACCATCTGGTAGGGGTGGAGGACGTAGCTCCGGATCTGGTTGCCCCAGCCCGCGGTCACGTGCTCGCCGCGCAGCTTGCGCAGCTCCTCCTCGCGCTTCTCGAGCTCGACCTCGAGGAGCCGGGACTTGAGGACGCGGATCGCGATCTCGCGGTTCTGGGTCGCCGACCGCTCGTTCTGGACTGCCACCACGATCCCGGTGGGGTTGTGCGTGAGGCGGATCGCGGACTCGGTCTTCTGGACGTGCTGACCGCCGGCGCCCGATGACCGGAACGTGTCCACGCGGATCTCGTCCCAGTTGAGCTCGATCGGGACGTCCTCGTCCGCCTCGGGCATCACCTCGATCAGCGCGAACGTCGTCTGGCGCCGGTTCTGGGCGTCATAGGGGCTGATCCGCACGAGCCGGTGGACGCCGCGCTCGGCGCGCAGCCAGCCGTAGGCGAACCGCCCGGTGAAGGTGATGGTCGCGCTCTTGATCCCCGCCTGGTCCCCCTCCTGGGAGTCCACGACGTCCGCCTTGAACCGGTGGCGCTTGGCCCACTGGAGATACATCCGCAGGAGCATCTCCGCCCAGTCGGTTGCCTCCGTGCCCCCCGCGCCCGCGCTGATCGAGAGGACGGCGTTCTTGGTGTCGTACTCGCCGCCGAACAGGAGGAGCGTGCGCTCCCGGTCGAACTCGGCGGAGAGAGCGGACGCCTCCCGCTCGAGGTCGGCCTCGGTCTCGGCGTCGGGGGAGTCGGCGAGCAGGTCCAGCAGCTCGACGAGGTCGTCGGCACGCTTCTCGATGGAGCGCCAGAGCGCGACCTCCTCGCGCAGCCCCTCCGCTTCGCGGGTGACCTTCTGCGCCGCGCGCTGGTCGTCCCAGAAGCCGGGCTCGATCGCACGCGCGTCGAGCTCGGCGACGCGCGCTTCCTTGGCGGCTAGGTCAAAGACGCCCCGAGGTCGACCGGATCCGCTCCGCGAGGTCCCTGATGGCGGCGGCGTCCACTAGCCGCGGACCTGCAGGTCCTGGAGCAGGATCGGACGGAGCTCGATCAGCCGCAGGGCGGTCTTGCTCCGGGCGACGACGGGGTTCACGCAGGGGCAGTACGAGTTGTGGGGACAGACACCACAGTTGCCATCGCAGTCAAGGGCGGCGGCGTAGCTGCAGTTTCGGCAATCCCGTTCGCAAGCGATCAGATCCACGAACTGGGCTTCCTCAGCCTGCTTCACAAGCTCCCTCACTCCTGTCCTTCGCTTGTCGGTCGGGCGTGACGACTGGGACGGGGCGCCGAGGAGGTTCTGGGGCGCGATCGGGGCTGCGGCGCCTGTCCGTGGGGGCGAAGAACTGGTCCGAGTATAGGCGCGGGTTTCCGGTAATCCAAGGGGGTGAACCGGGTTTGCAGCCGAAATTCGACCGAAAGTCCGTGCGGGGCGTGATCGTTCACGGGTTTCGTGGCCCCGCACCGGCGCATGGGGGCCGGGCTCGCGACCGGCCTGCGCGGCGGTCAGCCGCCCGGCTGCTCCACCGGTGCCGTCCCGCCGGTCACGAAGTACAGGGCGAGCGCGCCCAGCTCGTGGGCGGTTGCCTCGATCCGCCGGCCCAGGTCGGCGTCCACGGGCGACGTCCGCGTCGGCGAGCCGTACGCCTCGAGTCCCAGGTCGGACGCGATCCGCAGGACCCGGTACATGTGCGTCGGGTCGGAGACGAAGACGGCGGACCGCAGCCCGCGTTCGTCGAGCTCGCCTGCGACGGTCCGCAGCGAGTCCAGGGTGTTGTGCGCCTGGTCCTCGCCGAACACGGCTGACGCCGGCACGCCGTGTGCGATCGCGTATTCGCGCGCGACCGCGGCCTCGGTCGTCCGGTCGCCGGGGAGCTTGCCGCCGGTCACCACGAAGCGCGGCGCGATCCCTGCGCGGTAGAGCGCAACGGCGTGTTCGAGCCGTGCCTCGAACACCGGGGACGGACGACCGTCGTACTGCGCCGCCCCGAGCACGACGATGGCGTCGGACGGGCGTTGCTCGTCGCTGCCGCCCTGCTGCCAGATCCGGAGCACCGCGACCGTACCCGCGAGCGTGACGGCGAGCCCGGCGACGACGGCGACGCGCACGAGGATCGAGGTGCTCCTGCGGATCAGGCTCCGTGGCACTTCTTGTACTTCTGGCCGGACCCGCACCAGCACGGGTCGTTGCGCCCGATGCGCGCCCCGGACGGCGTGAACCCCTGGCGGGTGCCGGACTCGGCGTTGGCGTCGCCGGGGACCTCGCGGGCGCCCTTCATCGGATCCGAGGGAAGCCCGGACATCGGGGCGGCCGCGGCGGCCCCCGGCATGGCGGCCCCTGGTCGACGGAGTGCGGCCTGGCCCGCCGCCAGCGGCGTGCGTGCGGCGATCGCGGCGCCGGGCGTGGCCGTGCCGTTCGTTCCGTTCGTGCCATCGCCGGGTGAGCGCGCCGGCTGGCCGGGACCCGGGAGCGGCACCGTCGCCGGCTCGCGCTTCACGGTCACGCGGAATATCGTCGTGGCCACCTGGCGCCGGATGAGGTCCGACAGCTCCTCGTACAGGCGGTATGCCTCCTTGCGGAACTCGTTGAGCGGGTCCTGCTGGGCATAGCCGCGAAGGCCGATGCCGCGCCGCATGTCGTCGAGCTCGGTGAGGTGCTCGACCCACAGGCTGTCGATCGTGCGCAGGAGCACGAACCGCTCGACCTGCGACCAGACCTCGTCACCGTGCTCGGTGACGCGATGCTCGATCTCGGCCTCGACGATGTCGTGGAGGTGGTGGACGAGCTCGTCGCGGGTCCGGAACGCGTCCAGGGCGTCCTCGGTCGTCTCGTCGCCCGGCAGGCCCATCGCCTTGAGCGCGACCGACAGCCCCTCGAGGCTCCACTCCGCGGGGGACTCCCCGCCGAGGTACTGCTCGACCATCGCGTCGACCTCGGCCTCGAGGAAGTCGCGGACCGTCTCCGTCAGGTCCTCGTTGCGCAGGACCTTGTCGCGCTCCGCGTAGATCGTCTCGCGCTGCTTGTTGATGACGTCGTCGAACTCCACGACCCGCTTGCGGATGTCGAAGTTGAAGCCCTCGACGCGGTTCTGTGCGGAGGCGATCGTCTTGGACACGAGGCTCGACTCGATCGCGACGTCGTCCTCGAGCCCGAGCCGCTCCATCAGCCCCGCGACGCGCTCCGAGGCGAAGCGCTTCATGAGGTCGTCGTCCAGCGACAGGTAGAACCGCGACGAACCCGGATCGCCCTGGCGACCGGACCGGCCGCGGAGCTGGTTGTCGATCCGCCTCGAGTCGTGGCGTTCGGTGCCGATGATGTGCAGGCCACCCGCGGCGACGACCGCCTCGTGGTCTTCCGTGGTCGCGGCCTTCGCCTCGGTCAGCGCCGACTCGTAGGTCTCGGGGTCCACCTCGGCCGGGTTGAGCCCGCGCTTGTGGAGGATGTCGGACGCGATGCCGACCGGGTTCCCACCGAGCTGGATGTCGGTGCCGCGGCCCGCCATGTTGGTGGCGATCGTCACCGTGCCGGACCGGCCGGCCTGGGCAACGACCAGCGACTCCCGCTCGTGCTGCTTCGCGTTGAGCGTCTCGTGCCGGATCCCGCGGCGCTTGAGCAGCGTGGACAGGACCTCGCTCTTCTCGACCGACACCGTGCCCACGAGGACGGGCCGGCCTGCCGCCGTCATCTCCTCGATCTCGTCGATGACGGCGTTGAACTTGCTCGCCTCGTTCTTGTACACGAGGTCCGGCAGGTCCTCCCGGATCATCGGCCGGTGGGTCGGGATCGCCACGACCTCGAGGTTGTAGATCTTGTGGAACTCCTCGGCCTCGGTCATCGCCGTGCCCGTCATGCCGGAGAGCTTGTCGTACAGCCGGAAGTAGTTCTGGAACGTGATCGTGGCGAGCGTCCGGCTCTCGCGCTGGACGCGCAGGCCCTCCTTCGCCTCGATTGCCTGGTGCAGGCCCTCGCTCCAGCGCCGGCCCGGCATCTTGCGGCCCGTGAACTCGTCGACGATGACGATCTCGCCGTCCTCGACGATGTAGTCCCGGTCGCGCTTGTACAGCGCGTGGGCCTTGAGCGCGGAGTCGAAGTGGCGGGCGAGCCGCGGGTCCGCGTCGTACAGGTTCGGAACGCTGAGGAGCCGCTCGATCTTGTCGACGCCCTCCTCCGTCGGCGAGACCGCGCGATCCTTGAGGTCGACGAAGTAGTCACCGCCCTCCTCGGCACCCTCGGCGCGCTCCTGGAGCCTGGGCACGAGCCGAGCGAACGTGAAGTAGAGGTCCGCGGACTCCTCGGCCTGGCCCGAGATGATGAGCGGGGTCCGCGCTTCGTCGATCAGGATGTTGTCGACCTCGTCGACGATCGCGAACGAGCGGTCACGCTGCACCCGGCTCGCCAGCTCGTCGACCATGTTGTCGCGCAGGTAGTCGAAGCCGAACTCGTTGTTGGTGCCGTACGTGATGTCGGCTGCGTACGCCTCGGCCCGGGTCACGGGGCGGAGGTTCAGGAGGCGCTCGTCGGTCGTCGGAAAGCCGGGCTCGAACAGATAGCTCGTGTCGTGGGTGATGACGCCCACCGACAGCCCGAGGAAGTGGTAGACGGGACCCATCCACTGCGCGTCGCGCCGGGCGAGGTAGTCGTTGACGGTGACGAGGTGCGCGCCGCGACCCGTGAGGCCGTTGAGCGTGAGGGCAAGCGTCGGGACGAGCGTCTTGCCCTCGCCCGTCTTCATCTCGGCGATCTTTCCCTGGTGGAGGACCATGCCACCGACGAGCTGGACGTCGAAGTGGCGCATGCCGATCATCCGCTTGCTCGCCTCGCGCGCGGCCGCGAACACCTCGGGGATGACGTCGTCGAGGGCCGCCGTGATCCGCTCGTTCTCGCGCTTCCGGCGTGCCTTCCGAAGGTCCGAGCGACGCTCGCTGTCGGGGTGGTCGCGCTCCTCCTCGGACGGTTCCTCGCCCTCGGCCACCTCGTGGATGTCGGCCTTGATGGCGTCGATCCGCTCGCGGATGGCGTCGTCGGAGAGGGCGGCGTACTCGTCCTCGAGCTCGTTGATCTCGTCGACGAGGGGCTGGAGCTTGCCGACCTCGCGGTCGTTGGTATCGAAGAAACGGGAGATGAAGCGCATGGCCGGCTGAGTATAGGGTGACTCGCCGGGGCGACCGGTCAGCGGTCGGGCTGCCTCCGGGTCACGGCTTCCCGTTCCCCACCACGACGCCCTTCTCGTTCACGGTCACGCCGTCGGTGCCGACGGCGGGCAACGGGATCGGCATCGGTGCCGGCACGGCGATCCCCTTGTCCATCATCACGCCGCCACCCCACGCCATGTTGACGGTGCCGCCGTTGGGGAACAGGGTCGCGGCGAGGGCTGCCGCGCCGAAGACGATGGCCGTTCCCAGCCCCAGGACGCCGCTGACGACGAGAGCTCTGTGCATCGTGACCCTCCGACGCCCGACGACCCGGCGCGGTTCCCGGGCTTCAGCCCGGGAGCGAGAACAGGCGCGCGCCGTACCCGACGACGATGATCCCGAACGTGACCAGCGCGAGCACGACCCAGAACAGGACGCTTCGGAGGGTGCTCGTGGGGTGCATGTCGGGGTTGGAGAGCGCCGGGAGCTTGCCGCCCTTGAGCGATGCGCCCCAGCGGGGCGACCGGAGCTGATTCCGCCAGTTCTGGTCCGTGACGGGCCGGGGCTCGAGGCCGCCCTTGCCGTCCGGGCGGTGCAGCTGCAGGCTCATGGGTCTCCGGGTGGGGGCCGGTCAGGCGCCGGCCGATGCGGGCATCGGTGATGGTACGTCGTCGTCCGCGGCCGACGCGTCGTCCGGGGCCGTCGGCGGGGTGGTCCCCTCGCGCCGGCCGCCGCCGACGCCGTCCTCCCACAGGAGCATCTCCTGGGTGAACGACACCTCGGAGCTGAACAGGGCGCCCACGGACTCGCCGCGGTGGATGCGCTTGATCGCCTCCCCGATGAGCGGGGCGACCGAGAGCACCTTGAGCTTCTCGATCTGGCGGGACGGGGAGAGCGGGATCGTGTCCGTGATCACGACCTCGCGCAGTGCCGAGTTCGCGATCCGCTCGACCGCGGGGTCCGACAGCACGCCGTGGGTGGCGCAGGCGTAGATCTCGGTCACGCCCTCACGCTCGAGCGCGCGCGTGATCTCGATCAGGGTGCCCGCGGTATCGATCTCGTCGTCCACGATGATGGCCCGCTTGCCGCGCACCTCGCCGATGACGTTCATGACCTCGGCCCGGTCGAGGTTGCCGTGGCGGCGCTTCTCGACGATCGCCAACGGCGCGTCGACCAGCTCCGCGAACGCCCGGGCGCGCTTCGCGAACCCGAGGTCCGTCACGACGACCAGGTCCTCGAGGTGCATGTCGATGAAGTAGCGGCTGAGCATGTGGACCGCCGTGAGCTCGTCCACGGGGATGTTGAAGAACCCCTGGATCTGCCCCTGGTGGAGGTCCATCGTGAGCATCCGGTCGGCGCCGGCCACCGAGATCATGTCCGCGATGAGGCGGGCGGTGATCGGGACCCGCGGCTGGTCCTTCTTGTCCGATCGGCCGTACGCGTAGTACGGGATCACGGCCGTGATCCGTCCCGCGGACGCCCGCTTGAAGGCGTCGATCATGATCAGGAGCTCCATGATCGACTGGTTGACGGGTCGCGAGGTGGGCTGGACGAGGAAGATGTCCTTCTCGCGGACGTTGTCCAGGATGCGCACGAAGATGTTCTCGTTCGCGAACTGGAACACCTCCGCCTGACCGGGCTCGCTGGCGAGCCAGTGCGCGATCTTGCGGGCCAACTCCGGGTTGGCGTTGCCGTGGTAGATCTCGTACTGGTCTACGTACACGCCTGCCTCCCGGTCGCCGAAGGCGGTCACGACGAGCGATCCCCGCCGTCCGCCGGTTCCGCGCCGTCGGCCTGGGGATCGTCATTGTCACCGATGGCCCCCCGCTCCGCCAGCCCCTCCCGGAACGCGGCGATCGCGACGACCTTGTCGCCCTCGCCCAGCCGCATGACGATGACGCCGCGGGCGCCCGACGAATAGCGGTTGATCGAGTTCGTCTCGGTCCGGATGACCTGGCCGCCCGCGGAGATCAGCATCAGCTGGTCATCCTCCTCGGTGACCTGCTGGACCGCGGACACGAGGCCCGTCTTCCGGCCCTCGAGCGCGATCAGGCGCACGCCCTGGCCGCCGCGGTGCTTCTGGCGGAACTCGGACAGCGGCACGCGCTTGCCGTAGCCCGTCTCGGTGAGCACGAGGAGATCCGACTCGGGCTCCACGACGCTCATCGAGACCACCGCGTCTCCCTGGCGGGCGAGCCGGATGCCGATCACCCCGGCCGCGTCCCGGCCCATCGGGCGGACCTCGTCCTCGGAGAACCGGGCGAGCATGCCCTGCGCGGTGGCGATGATCACGTGGTCCTCGCCGGAGCTCACGTCCACCCACGCCAGCTCGTCGCCGTCGCTGATGGTGATCGCGCGGATCCCCGTGGACCGGACGCGCTCGAACTGCTCCAGTGGCGTCTTCTTGATGATCCCGTTCCGGGTCGCCATGACGAGGAAGTGCCCGGGTTCGAAGTTGGGCAGGCAGATGGTGGCGACGGGGTACTCGCCGGACTCCACCTGGACGCCCGGCAGGTTGATGATCGCCATGCCCTTCGCCTGGCGGCTGGCGTCCGGGATGTTGTGGACCTTCGCGGAGAACACGCGGCCCTTGTTCGTGAAGAACAGCGCCCAGTCGTGCGTGTTCGCGGCCAGCAGGTGCTCGACGGCATCCTCCTCGCGGGTCACGTGGCCGATGATCCCCTTCCCGCCCCGGTGCTGGCGGCGGTAGGTCGCGACCGGCTGGCGCTTGATGTAGCCGCGGCGGCTGATCGTGACCACGACGTCCTCGTCGGCGATGAGGTCCTCGTCCGTCATCTCGCGGCTCGAGTCGTCGACGACGCGGGTGCGGCGCTCGCCCGCGTACTTGCGCTTGAGCTCGGCGAGCTCGTCCTTGATGATCGAGAGCACGCGCTGCGGATTGGCGAGGATGTCCTCCAGCTCGGCGATGAGCTGGATGACCGAGAGGTACTCGTCCTCGATCTTCTGGCGCTCGAGGGCGGCGAGGCGGGCGAGCCGCATGTCGAGGATCGCCTGCGCCTGCAGCTCGGACAGCCCGAAGCGGTCCATGAGGTTGTTGCGGGCCGTCTCGACGTCCGCGGACTCGCGGATGGTCCGGATCACCTCGTCGAGGTTGTCGAGGGCGATCTTGAGGCCTTCGAGGATGTGCGCACGGGCCCGCGCCTTCTCGAGGTCGAACTCGGTCCGGCGACGCACGATCTCGCGGCGGTGGGTGACGTAGTGGCTGATGACGCTCTTGAGCGACAGCGTCTGCGGCTGGCCGTCGACGAGCGCGAGCATGTTGAGGTTGAACGACGTCTGCATCGCGGTGTGCTTGAACAGGTTGTTCAGCACCTTGTGCGGGTTCGCGTCTCGCTTGATCTCGATGTAGATCCGCATGCCGTCGCGATCGGACTCGTCGCGCAGGTCGCTGATGCCCTCGAGCTTCTTGTCCTTGACGAGCTCCGCGATCTTCTCCAGCAGCGTCGCCTTGTTCACCTGGTACGGCAGCTCGCTGACGATGATCGCCGTGCGGTCCTGGCGCGCCTCCTCGAAGGCGCACAGCGCGCGCATGATCACGCGCCCGTGGCCGTGCGCATACATCTCGCGGATCGCGTCGATCGTCTCCTGCTCCCCGGTGAGCGGGTTGCGACGCGTCTCGAAGCGGAAGATCGAGGCGCCGGTGGGAAAGTCCGGACCCTTCACGATCCGGCACAGGTCGTCGTTGGTGATCTCGGGGTTGTCGATGAGCGCGACGACCGCGTCCGACACCTCGCCCAGGTGGTGCGGCGGGATGTTCGTCGCCATGCCCACGGCGATGCCCGACGAGCCGTTGATCAGCAGGTTCGGCAGCTTCGCCGGGAGGACCGTCGGCTCCTTCTGGGTGCCGTCGTAGTTGTCCGCGTAGTCGACCGTGTCCTTGTCGATGTCCGCGAGCATCTCGGAGGAGATCGCGGTGAGGCGGGCCTCCGTGTACCGCATCGCGGCAGCGGAGTCGCCGTCGACCGACCCGAAGTTGCCCTGCCCGTCGACCAGCGGGTAGCGCATCGAGAAGTCCTGGGCCAGGCGGACGAGCGCGTCGTACAGCGCCACGTCGCCGTGCGGGTGGTACTTGCCCATCACCTCGCCGACGATCGCCGCGCACTTGCGGTAGGAGCTCGTGTTGCTGAGCCCCATCTCCCCCATCGTGTAGAGGATCCGGCGGTGGACGGGCTTGAGGCCGTCGCGAACGTCCGGCAGCGCCCGCGCGACGATGACGCTCATCGCGTAGTCGAGGTACGAGACGCGCATCTCGTCCTCGATGCGGATCGCGCGGATGTCGCCCAGGTTGTCGGTCACGAGGTCGCTCTCCTCCGGTCAGGCGGGACGGGGGTGGGGTGGTCGGTGATCAGGGCCGCTCGACGACGGGCCGTTCCGCGGGTGGAACGTCGACGCCGAGGCCGATGAACGAGGCGGCCGTCTGGGCCGCGCGGGACGTTGTCGGGGCGTGGGGACGCTTGCGGATGCCGTCGACGGCGCCGCGGAGCTCATCCGCCAGGGGGGCTGGGAGCTTCTCGAGGCTGTCGCGGACGACCCAGGCGCGGTGGCCGTCATTCGTCGCTGCGGCCAGGGCGGATTCGGCCCTGAGGAACGCGACCGTAGCCGGCTGGTCCACGACGCTCATCGAGCGGAGGGCCCACGAGAGGGCCTTCTGGACGTCCGGCTCGGCGTCGCCGATGAGGTCCCGGACGAGGGCGATCCCCCGACGGGCCACGTCCGGCGTGCGGCCGGCCGTCCGGTCGGCGGTGGGGATCGCGGCAATCGTCGAGCCCACCAGCCGGCGCTCCCAGCGCGAAGGCGAGTAGACGAGCTGCTCCAGCTCGGCCCAGCGGTAGGTCTCGGCCAGGATGCCGCGGGCGGTGACGTGCGCGAGCGAGTCGACGCTGATCCAGTTGTCGGCGCGGCGGGCGGCCGCGCGGGCGAGCTGCCACGAGCGCTCGGGATCCTCCCGGATCGTGCGCTCGAGCAGGCCAAACGCGATCCAGTGCAGCTCAAGGAGGTCATCGCGGAGGAGGTGGCCCGCCACGTCGATCACAGCCGAGCTCCGGTCACGGCGCATCGCCGCACGCAGGCCGTGCGTCGTCGCGTGGAGCAGGGGCTGGCGAACCCCGAGGATCGGGCCGATCCCGGGCGCGACCCGGTCCTGTCCCTCGAGGTATGCCGGGTCCGCGATCGCCGCAAGCCCGGCGCGCAGGACCGTCACGAGCTCGGCGGGGTTGGCAACGAGATCGCCGACGCTGCGGCCCAGCGCCGTCGCCTCCGCTCTGCGGTCCGCGACGAAGGTGCGCGCCATCTCCGTGGTCGGACTCACGCGGGGCCCGGCGGCGGCGGTCATCGCGCGATCCCGGTGGGCTGCGCGGCGAGCACGAGCCGGGAGTTATCCGTCACGCCGGGCGTAGCGCTCACATCGGGCTCGAGTCGGAACCCGTAGCGCTCCTTGAGCTCCTGCTTCCGGGATTCCGGCGCTCCGACGAAGGTCGCCTCCGCACGGGCGAGCTCGGTGCCGTCGTCGGCGTCGACGATGACGCCCTCCGCATAGATGACCCGGCGCTTCGTCTCCCGCACGCGGCCCTCGCCGCGGATCCGCCGCCCGATCGGGACCGGCCGCTTGAAGTCGACGTGCATCCGGGCGGTCACGCCCCAGACGTCATGATCGACCAGCGCCCAGGCCATCACCTCGTCGAGGATCGTGCACACGATCCCGCCATGGGCCATGCCCTCCCAGCCCTCGAACCGACGGTCGAGCTCGAGCTCGGTCCAGCAGCGGTCGCCGCCGGCGTGCAGCTCGAGCTGCAGGCCGTGCACGTTGAGCGAGCCACACGCAAAGCAGTTGTGCGGTTCGAGGACGATCCGACTGCCGCCGATGCGCACATCCTCCAGCCTGACTGCGCGCTCAGATGTCAAGGTTGCGCACCTTGCGGGCCTCGGTCTTGATGAAGTCCTTGCGCGGTTCCACGCGCTCACCCATGAGCATCGTGAAGATGCTGTCGGCGACCGAGGCCTCCTCGACCTCGACCTGGAGCAGCGTCCGCGACTCCGGGTTCATCGTCGTGTCCCACAGCTGGTCCGCGTTCATCTCGCCGAGGCCCTTGAAGCGCTGGACGCTGACGTTCTTGGTCGTGAACCCCTTCACGACCGCGTCGAGCTCCTTCTCGCTCTTGGCGTACTTGGTCACCTTGCCGGTGGAGACGCGGAACAGCGGCGGCTGCGCGATGTACAGGAACCCGGAGTCGATGACCTCGGGCATGTGGCGATAGAAGAACGTGAGCAGCAGGGTCCGGATGTGGGCCCCGTCCACGTCGGCGTCGGTCATGATGATGATCCGGTGATAGCGCAGCTTCGCGATGTCGAAGCTGTCGCCGATGCCGCCGCCCAGGGCGATGATCAGCGGCTTCACGTTCTCCGAGCTGAGGATCTTGTCGAGACGTGCCTTCTCGACGTTGAGCAGCTTTCCTCGCAGCGGGAGGATCGCCTGGAAACGCCGGTCCCGACCCTGCTTTGCCGAGCCGCCCGCGGAGTCACCCTCGACGATGTACAGCTCGCTCTTCGCCGGGTCGCGCTCCTGGCAGTCGGCGAGCTTGCCGGGGAGCGACATTCCATCGAGGGCGCCCTTGCGGATGACGAGGTCGCGCGCCTTGCGAGCGGCGTCGCGCGCTCGTGCCGACATGAGGCACTTCTCGATGATCCGCCGGCCGTCCGCGGGGTTTTCCTCGAGATGCTGGGCGATCGCGTCTGCGAGGGCGCCTTCGACCTGGCCCGCCACCTCCGCGTTGCCCAGCTTCGCCTTGGTCTGGCCCTCGAACTGCGGCTCCGTGAGCTTCACGCTGACGACCGCGGTGAGGCCCTCTCGGACGTCCTCGCCCGAGAGGTTGCCGTCGGCGTCCTTGAGCACGCCCGCCTTCTTCGCCCAGTCGTTGAGCGAGCGCGTGAGCGCGCGCCGGAAACCCGTGATGTGGGTCCCGCCGTCGACGGTGTTGATGTTGTTCGCGAAGGCGAGCACGTTCTCCGCGTACGAGTCGTTGTACTGGAGCGCGACCTCGATCGTGGTGGAGCCGTCACGCCGCTCGCAGTAGATCGGGCGGCTGTGCAGCGTCTCCTTGTTGCGGTTCAGGTGCCGCACGAACGAGACGAGCCCGCCCTCGAAGTAGAACGATCGCTCGCGATCGACGCGCTCGTCCTTGAGCGTGATCCACACGCCCTTCGTCAGGTACGCGGACTCCCGCAGCCGCTGGGAGATCGTGTCGAACGAGAAGTCGGTGCTCTCGAACATCTCCCCGTCGGCCTCGAAGATCGTCTTCGTGCCGCGCCGGTGACCCTGGGGGCCCACCTTCTCGACCTTCGTGGTCGGCTTGCCGCGGACGTACTCCTGCGCCCACACGCCACCGTCACGCGAGCTCTCGACACGCAGCCAGGAGGAGAGGGCGTTGACGACCGAGATGCCGACGCCGTGGAGGCCGCCGGAGACCTTGTACCCGCCGCCGCCGAACTTGCCGCCGGCGTGGAGCACGGTGTGCACGACCTCGAGCGCATCCTTGCCGGTCGCATGCCGTCCTACCGGGACCCCACGTCCGTCGTCCTCGACGCTCACCTTGCCGTCCGCGTGGATCGTCACGAGCACGGTCGTCGCATGCCCGGCCATGGCCTCGTCGATCGAGTTGTCGACGACCTCCCACACGAGGTGATGGAGGCCGCGGACGTCCGTCGATCCGATGTACATGCCCGGCCGCCGACGGACCGCCTCCAGGCCTTCGAGGACCTGGATGTTGGCCGCGCCGTACTCGCTCCCCGCCGCCGCCCTGGCCTTTCGGCCCCCGGCGGGGCGGGCGGTCGTCTCCGCCGCTGCCTCTCGATCCCCGACGTCCGTCACGCAGTTCCTCCGATCAGGCGCTCGTAGAGCCGTCCGAGCTCCTCGTCGCTGTAGTACTCGATCACGATCCGGCCACCCTTGCGCGAGCGGCTGAGGCTCACCTTGGTCCCGAGCCGCTGCCGGAGGTCCTCCTCCACCCGCTCGAGATCGGGGTCCAGCCGTGGCGTCGCCGCCACCTGCGCCTGGCGGGCCTGGCGCGGCTCCCGGAGCCGGCGGACGAGCTCCTCCGTCTGGCGCACCGACAGCCCCTGCCCGAGGACGGTGCCCAGGACATGCGCCTGGCCGTCGGGCGGCAGACCGCCGAGCGCGCGCCCATGGCCCTCGCTGAGACGGCCCTCGGCGATGGCGCCCTGGACGGCCGCGTGGAGCTCGAGGAGCCTCAGGGTATTCGCGATGCTCGCCCGTGACTTGCCGACGCGCTCCGCGACACGTTCCTGGGTCAGCCCGAACTCGTCGATGAGCTGGCGATACGCGGACGCCTCGTCGATCGGATCGAGATCGGCCCGCTGGACGTTCTCCACGAGCGCGACCTCGAGCTGGTCGCGGTCCGCGAGCTGGCGGACGAGCGCCGGGATGCGCTCCAGACCCGCGAGGCGCGAGGCTCGCACGCGTCGTTCTCCCGCGACGAGCTGATACCCCTCGAGCGTCTCGGTCACGAGGACCGGCTGGAGAACGCCGTGCTCCCGGATGCTCGCCGCAAGCTCCTCGAGGCCCTCGTCGTCCATGTGGCGCCGTGGCTGGTACGGGTTCGACGTGACCCGCGCGAGCGGGACCTCGACGATCGAGTCCGGGTTGGTATGCCGCTGCGGGATCAGCGACGCGAGGCCGCGTCCGAGCGCCGACCCGCTGCGATCCGACTTGACCGTCATGCCCGGACACCCGCGAGCGGACCGGTACTGCCGCCCTTGGCGCTCTTGCGGCCGCGGCGGGCACGGAACTCCGCGGCGAGCCGCGCGTAGGCCTCGGCGCCCTTCGACTCGGGTCGGTACAGCGCGATCGGCAGGCCGTGGCTCGGTGCCTCCGACAGGCGCACGCTCCGGGGCACGATCGTCTGGAACACCGCGTCTCGGAGATGGCGCCGGACCTCCGCGGCGACCTCGCCCGACAGGTTCGTGCGGCCGTCGTACATCGTGAGGATCACGCCGGCGATCTCGAGCTCGGGGTGGAGGTGGTCGCGGACGAGGTTCACGGTCGCGATGAGCTGCGTGAGGCCTTCGAGCGCGTAGTACTCGCACTGGATCGGGATCAGCACCGCGTCGGCCCCCGTCAGCGCGTTGACCGTGAGGAGCCCGAGTGACGGGGGACAATCGATGAAGATCCAGTCCCAGGAATCGGCCTCGGCCCGGATCGCCCTCGCCAGCCGCCGCTCGCGGCCGTCAATGCCCGCGAGCTCGACCTCGGCACCCGCGAGGGCGATCGCCGAGGGAACGAGGCGGAGGCCTTCGACCGGGGTCTCGACGTGCAGCTCCGACAGGGGTCGATCGGACACGAGGGTGTCGTAGATCGAGTGGTCGAGCGCGCTTCGGTCGATTCCGAAGCCGCTCGTCGCGTTGCCCTGGGGATCGAGATCGATGACGAGGACGCGGTCGCCCAGAAGCGCCAGATAGGTTGCGAGATTGACCACGGTGGTGGTCTTCCCGACGCCGCCCTTCTGATTGCTGCAGGCGATCGTCTGGCCCACTCAGTCTCCCGTCGCAATGGTGTTCATGTCCTCGAATTCTAGCATCCGGGCCCCGTCTCCGGCCGTTCCGGGGTGGGCCTGCAATGATCGCATCGAGCACTCAACCACGGCTTATGTGCGCGCTACGCCGGGTCATGTCTAGCCTGTCTGCCCGGGGTCGCCGCCCGCCGATGTTTCACGTGAAACGTCCCCGCCAACCCATCCGGCAACCCTCTCGTAGGCCGATCTGCCGATTGCCCGCCTACCCGGCGCGTGGGATACTTCAGTCGAGCGCGCTCTCACTTCGTCGTCGCGGCCGCGCCCGTCCTGTCCGCCCATCGGCTCGTCAGCCGGGAACCAACCGCCACATGCATCTCCTCATCGCCGCGGCCCTCGCCGTGGTGGCTGCGCTCGGTGAGTTCACCGTTGTCCCCTACCTGAAGATCGGGCAGGCCGTCCCGCACCCGGTCCTCGTGTTCGGCGTCATCTGGGCCGTCTCCGGAGGCCTCGAGGCCGGGCTTACCTGGGCATTCGTGGGTGGGCTGGCGCTCGACATCCTCGGTCAGCGCCCGCTCGGCTCGTCTGCCTTCTCGCTCCTGGTCGCGATCGGTGTCGCATCGCTGGTCAGCGGGTTCCTGGGCAGGGTGCGGATCGCGGCTCCCGTCATCGCCACCATCATCGCGAGCGTCGTGTACTCCATGCTGCTGCTGCTGTCGACCACCGCCCTCTCGACCGCCCCCATCACGGACACCGCAATCGCCGCGGTCCTCCCGTCCGCGGTCTACGACACGATCCTGGCCGCGCTCTTCGGACCACTGGCGATCGCGGTCGTCGCCCGTCGCAGGGAGTCCGAGCGGGTGGACTGGTGAACGACGCCTACCTCATCGCCAAACCCGAGCGCGACCGTCGCCCGCTGCGGTTCGTCGCGTTCGGGGTCCTCGCGGTCCTGGTCTTCGGCCTGCTGACGACCCGACTTGCGTACCTCCAGATCACGAATGGCCAGACATTCGCGACCCGTGCGGAGGCGCAACGGAGCGTGGAGGAGGCCGTCCCGGCCCCCCGCGGGCTGATCTACGACCGTCAGGGTCGGCTGCTCGTCTCGAACGTCGCATCGTGGACGGTGCGGGTGAAGCCCGCCGACCTCCCGTTCAGCCGGCGCGAGGACGTCGCACAGCGGCTGGGGACCCTGCTGGACATGGACGCCTCGGACATCATCGCGGCGCTGGACACGGCGCCCGGCTCGAGGTTCGAGCCCGTGCGCATCGCGACCGACGTCCCGGAGACGACCGCCCGGCTCGTCTCGGAGTCGACCGAGGAGCTGCCCGGCGTGGACGTCGCGGTCGAGACGCGGCGCCAGTACCCAGACGGGCCGCTCCTCGCCCACATCCTCGGCTACACGGGTCCGATCGACGGGGGGACGTACGACCGGCTCAAGGCCGACGGCTATCTCCGGGACGACATGCTGGGCAAGGCCGGTATCGAGGCGACGTTCGAGGAGCAGCTCCGCGGGACGTACGGCACGGAGCTCGTGGAGCGGGATGCGACCGGCAAGGACATCCAGGTCCTGCGGACCGTGAAGGCGGCGGTTCCCGGCGCGTCCCTCACGCTCACCATCGACCGGACGATCCAGAAGGAGGCGACGCAGGCCCTCATGTGGGGCATGAAGGCCGCCGGTCTGAAGCGTGGCGTCCTGATCGTGATGAACCCCCAGACGGGCGAGGTGCTCGCGCTCGTCAGCCTCCCTTCGTACGACAACAACCTGTTCGCGAAGGGCATCTCCATCAAGGCGTTCTCCAAGCTCGTCAATGACAAGAACAAGCCGCTGACCAACCACGCCGTCCAGGCCCACTACCCGCCAGGATCGACGTTCAAGCTGGTCGCCGGGACCGGGGCACTCCAGGACGGCAAGATCACGCCCAAGACGCGGGTGCGGACGGCCGGTTACCTCACGCTCGGGGGCACGCGGTTCTACGACTGGAACCACGCGGGTTTCGGCCCGTGCAACATCTACTGCGGGTTCGGCCATTCGTCGGACACCTTCTTCTTCCAGCTCGCAGGGATGCTGGGCGCCGATCGCCTGGCGTATTGGGCGCACCAGTACGGGTTCGGGACGCCGACCGGGATCGATCTCCCCGGCGAGGCGGCAGGGATCATCCCGTCCAACCAGTGGAAGGTCGACGCGCTCGGCCAGCGGATGACCGGCGGCGAGGTCTACCAGGCCGGCATCGGGCAGGGGTATGACGTCGTCACGCCCATCCAGCTGATCAACGCGTACGCGGCGATGGCAAACGGAGGCAAGCTCTACCGCCCGCAGCTCGTGCGCGAGGTCGTGGGGCCAGACGGAACGGTCATCACGCCGTTCAAGCCCGACCTCATTCGCACGCTCAAGGTGTCGCAGGCGACGCTCCGGACGATGCGCCTCGCGGCTCGCTCGACGGTCACCCTCCGCCACACGTACAACCTTGTCGATATGCCCGTCAAGGTGGCCGGCAAGTCCGGCACGGCCGAGTTCGGCCTCCGCGACGCGAAGGGCCGCCTGCCGTATCACTCCTGGTTCGTCGGCTTCGTCCCGAGGAACCCCTACAAGGCGGACTTCGCCAAGACGACCGCGTCACTGGTGTTCCTCGCCTTCGCGTATGACTCGCGCACCAAGGGCAACGCCGGCACCGAGATCGCCAAGGCGTTCCTCCAGCTGCACTTCCACATCGAGAAGGACTACCTGAACCACAACCTGCTCAAGAAGGGCAACTTCTACCAGAGCAACTGACGGATGGGAGCACTGATCCACCGATGCGCGTGATGCGCGCCGAGCCGAGCCGGTTCACCGACGTGACGACGAAGTCCGTCGGGGCGATCTGGCGTGCCTACGACCTGCAGCTCACCACGTATGCCGTCCTGCTCGGCGCGATCGGGCTCGTGATGGCCTACACGAACAGCGTGGAGGCGGGCGAGTCGGTGCTCCGGAGCGGCACCACGTTCACCCGGGCGCTCATGTGGTCCGGACTCGGGATCGTCGTGTTCACGGGGGCCACCCTGTTCGACTACCGCTGGCTCAAGACGCTCCGGTGGCCGATCTGGCTCGCCAACCTCGGCCTGCTGCTGCTCACGCTGGCGATCGGCACGGGGGTCGGCGGCTCGTCGCGCTGGATCAACCTCGGCCCCCTCACGTTCCAGTTCTCCGAGCTCGCCAAGATCCTCATGATCATCGTCCTCGCGGCGTATCTCGGGAACCGCGAGGGGAAGCTGGACTCGATCGGCTCGATTGTCGGCGCCGGCCTGCTCATGGGTCCGCCGTGGGTGCTCGTGATGCTGCAGCCGGACCTCGGCACGTCGCTCGTCCTGGCGGCCATTCTCGGAGGGATGCTGTTCATGTCCGGAGCCAGCCTTCGCTGGCTGCTGGCGATGGCCCTCGGTGTGCTCGCGGCGATCCCGATCGCCTGGACCTACATCCTTCGCGATTACCAGAAGGACCGCATCGTCTCGTTCCTCAACCCGGCCGCGGACACGCAGGGCGCCGGCTGGCAGGTGACGCAGGCGCAGATCACCGTTGGGTCCGGTGGCTTCCTCGGTACCGGCCTCACCAACGGGACGCAGACCCGCGGCGAGTTCCTGCCCGTCCAGGAGAGCGACTTCGTGTTCGCGGTCCTCGCCCAGGAGCTCGGGTTCATCGGGGCGCTCGTCGTGTTCCTGCTCTATGCGGCACTCCTGTGGCGGATCCTCGCGTGCGCGTGGGCGTCGCGCGATCCATTCGGGCTCCTGTTCGGCGCCGGGCTCGCCTCGATGCTCCTGTTCCAGCTGTTCGTGAACGTGGGCATGGTCATCGGGCTCATGCCGGTGACCGGGATCCCACTCCCGTTCATCAGCAACGGCGGCGCATCGCTGGTCACGCTTGCGATCGGACTCGGGATCATCCAGAGCATCAACATCCGGCAATTCGCCCGCGCCGAGTGGTGACGCGCCCTCGAACGGGTTCCGTTCGGCGATTGCTGCCGTTCGCGCTGGCAGGAATCGCGGCCATGGGCGCATCGGCGCACCCGGTGATCGCCGCCACCGTCCACCACGCGGCACCCGCGACGCCGGCCCCCGCTGCCGGCACAGACGCGACGATGTCCGTGATGCTGGGCCTGTTCGCGCTGCTGCTCGGGGCGAAGGCCGGCGAAGAGGTGTTCAGGCGGCTGGGACAGCCGGGCGTGGTCGGCGAGCTGGTGGGCGGGTTCCTCGTGGGTCCGTACGCGCTGGGGCTCGTGGCGCCCGGCGAGACCGCCCTCGTCCTGTCCGAGATCGGCGTCGTGGTGCTGCTGTTCACGGTCGGCCTCGAGGTCCGCACGGATCACCTGTTCTCGGTCGGGCGGCCGGCGATCCTCACGGCCGTCCTGGGCATGGTCCTGCCGATCGGCGCCGGGTTCGCGCTCGCCGTCGCCATCGGCAACGACCCCCTCACGTCGTTCTTCGTCGGCCTCGCGCTTGCCGCCACGAGCATCGGGATCACGAGCCGGGTCTTGCGCGACATGGGCGTGCTCGACCGCGAATTCGCGCGCGTCATCATCGGGGCCGCGCTCGTCGACGACATCCTGGCGCTCGTGCTCATCGGGCTCGCGGCGGGTGCCGCGGAGGGCGACGTGAGCGCGAGCACGATCCTCGTGGGCGTGGCGGGCATCGGCCTCGTGCTCCTGGGCTTCGTCGCCGCGCGCCGGGCTCGGGGCCTGCCCACTCGCGTGTTCACGTGGCCGCTGTTCGCCGACACCCCGCTGGTGCCAGCGTTCCTGCTGATGCTCGCGGTCGCGCTCGTGTCGGCCGCGATCGGATTGGCGGCGATCATCGGCGCGTTCGTCGCGGGCCTCATCGTGGCGGAGACCGAGGCCGTCGACGAGATCGAGCGCGACTTCCGGCCGCTGGCGTCCATCTTCACGCCCTTCTTCTTCGCCGTGACCGGCGCCCAGCTGGACCTGTCGGCGCTCCGGGACCCGTCCGTCCTCGCGCTGGCGGTCGCCCTCGGCGCCATCGGGGTCATCACGAAGTGCCTCGGCGGCTATCTCGGCGCTCGCTCGCTGGGGCGCTGGGACTCGGTCGCGGTGGGCTTCGGCATGGTCCCGCGCGGCGAGGTCGGGATCGTGGTCGCGAACCTCGCGCTCGCGCGGGGCGTCGTCGATGCCTCGCTGTTCGCGGCGATGCTGGTCGCCGTGGTGATCACGACGCTGGTCGCGCCATACCTCCTGGCGTGGGTGATGCCGAGGGTGTCCGCAGCGCAGAGGGCGATCCCCGCCTGAGCGTCAGCGACGGCGGAAGAGGCCCCGCTGGACGTCCCTCGGCGGGGTCGCGGTGACTCGGCGCCGGTGCGAGCGCAGGATCTCGTCGATCTCGGCCTGGTACGTCCGGCCGATGGGCATCCGGTCGAGCCACTCGAGGTATTCGAGGTCGGTCCGGCCGATCTCGCCCAGCGACCAGCCTGAATAGCGGCCGAAGTTGAGCACGGAGCCGAACGGGTTGCCCGGGGGCGGACCTGCCGAGCCGTCTCCCTGCGGCGAGCCCATGGTGCCCGGGTCATACGCGTGGCCGGTGCTCGACCGCCCGGAGCTCCAGTTGGGGGACATGAAGTGCGTGCGCGATCCGGGAGCTGGGTCCGTCGGGTCGCTCGCGCCCGGGAAGCCCCATGTCGGTGTGCCGCCGCCCGGCTGCCTGGCATAGGCGCCGGCGCCCGGCGACCCGTACGTGCGCGACGTGGGTCGAGCGCCCGGCTGCGGCTGGTACGCGCCCCGTGCCTGGGCCTGCGCGCTCGCTCGCGCACGGGCCTCCGCTGCGGCAGCACGCGCCGCCGAGCCTGCGGTTCGCGCCCGCGCCCGGTCGACGGCGGCTCGACGGCCGGGATCGCGGAGCATCTCCCACGCCTGGTTGATCCGGACCATGCGGTCCTGCGCCTCTGGTCCCGGCGCCACGTCGGGGTGGTACTTCCGGGCGAGACGCTTGTAGGCGGCCTCGATGACCTCGTCCTCGGCCTCGGGATCGACCTGGAGCGTCTTGTACGGATCCGTGATGTTCACGGGCGCGCGGGGGTGGCCCCGGAGGGGCGGGCGGAGACGCGCGGGACGACAGGCTCCATCCCCGGCAGACTAGCATCGTGCCGGAGTACCCCGAACCCCCCGAACGTCCCACCGTGCGGACACCGCGCGAGGCCGTGCAACGGTGGCGCCTCGTGCTGGCGCGGGGCCCCCTGGAGGGAGACGTCGGGCAGCGGGAGCAGCTCGCGGCGTGGGACCGGGCGCTCGAGGCGAGCGGGCTCCCGGTCGCCGGCCTCGACGCGTCGCCTCCGAGGCCGCGATTCGCGCCCGCCGCGCCGCTCGCCGCCGCGATCCCCGGGGAGGCGGAGCTCGCCGACGTGTGGCTCACGGAGCGGGTGCCGGCGTGGCGCCTCCGGGAGCAGCTCGGCGCGTCGGTTCCCGCCGGCTACCGGCTCGTCGATTCGTACGACGTGTGGCTGGGCGCTGCCGCCCTTCCGGGGCAGGTAGTGGCGTCGGTGTACCGGGCGGCGTTCGCGCCGGGAGCCGTCGACACGGTCACCCTCCGTGCTGCGGCCGGCGATCTGTTGCGTGCGCAGTCGCTTCCGCGCGAGCGGCGGAAGGGACAGGCAATGGTCGAGTACGACCTGCGCCCGTTCCTCGATGGCCTGGAGGTCGCCGGAGCCGACGCGACGGGCATCGCGCTCCGGATGACGCTGCGGCACGACCCCGAGCGGGGGATCGGCCGGCCCGACGAGGTCCTCGCGGCGCTCGGCGAGCGGCTCCGCGAGGGCCTCGAACCTGCGTCGCTCGTGCGCGAGTGCCTCGTCCTGGCGCTTCCGCCCGTGCCGTCGGCTCCCGGCCCACGTCCCCGGATCCAGCGAGACGGTTCTGCGCAGACTGGCCGCCGCAGGCCGTAGCGCGCCCCGGCGACGACGCACCGGGAGGGCCGGTGTCCTCACCAGGGGTGTGCGTTCCGGGCGTTCGATCGGGCGGACGACACGCAGCGGGCCCTTCGCCAGGGTGTTCGTTGACGCCTCCCGGCGTTCCGACCTACACTCGCCCTTCGCGCCCGCGAGGTCCGCAGGCGTCTTTCCATGTCCGCGCCGCGGCCGCGCCGCGGCCGCCATCTGTTCCGAGGACCCATGTACGCAGTCATCGAGACC
>DASXVG010000117.1:0-1611 GCA_036504355.1 Candidatus Limnocylindrales bacterium | reverse complement strand
GCCTCCACGAGCTGCAGGGCGGCCTCCAGCGCGTACTCGTCGTTGCCGTTGACCACGCTCGGCGACGCGCCCCGGTCGAGGCGGAAGTCCGGACCCAGGCGTTCGGCGCCTGCCGCAGGATCCGGGACGGGCTTCGTCAGGACGAGGATTCGCACGCGGTCAACGCTCCCCTTGCGGTCTGGCGGCCGGTGCGGTGCCGGCGCTGGTCACTGGTGCTTCGCGAGCAGCGACCGCGCGACGATGAGCCGCTGGATCTGCTGCGTCCCCTCGTACAGCTGGGTGATCTTCGCGTCGCGCATCATCCGCTCCACGGGGTACTCGTCGATGTAGCCGTAGCCGCCAAGGACCTGGACCGCGTCCGTGGTGACGCGCATCGCCGTGTCACCCCCGACGAGCTTGCAGATCGCCGCCCAGCGGGCCGCGTCCGGGGTGCCGGCCTCGATCTCCTGACAGGCGGTGTACAGCAGTTGGCGCGCCGACTCCGTGGCGGCGTCCATGTCGGCGAGCATCGCCTGCACCATCTGGAGCTCGGCGATGGGCTTGCCGAACTGGCGACGCTCGTTGGCATAGGCCGCGGCGACCTCGAGGGCGCCCTGCGCGATCCCGACCGCCTGCGCCGCGATGCCCGGCCGGCTGCGCTCGAATGTCTGCATCGCGATCCCGAACCCCTGGCCCTCGCCGCCGAGTCGGTTGGTCGCCGGCACACGGACGCCGTCGAAGGCAAGCTCCGCCGTGGGCGAGCCCCGGATGCCCATCTTGTGCTCGGTGCGGGTGACCTTGAACCCGGGTCGATCGGTCTCCACGAGGATGGCCGACAGGCGCCGGCTCGCCTTCTCGGCGTCTGGGTTCGTGGCCGCGAACACCACGACGTAATCCGCCACGCTCCCATGGCTGATGAACCGCTTCATGCCGTCGATGACGTAGTCGTCACCGTCGCGGATGGCCCGGGTGCGGATCCCGGACGGATCGGACCCGGCGTCGGCCTCCGTGAGCCCGAACGCGATGAGCCGCTCGCCCGACGCGAGGCCGGGCAGCCATCGCTGCTGCTGCTCCGGCGTGCCGGCGACCTGGATCGGGATGGCGCCAAGGGCCTGGACGGCGAGGATGAGCCCCGACGTGGCGCACACGCGGCTGATCTGCTCGATCGCGAGACACAGCGTCAGGAGGTCCGCGCCCAGCCCGCCGAACTGCTCCGCGAACGGGATGCCGAAGATGTCGTGGTCGGCGAGGAGACGGCGCACGTCCTCGGGCCACTCGGCCGAGCGGTCGATCTCCGCCGCGCGGGGTGCGATCCGGTCGTCGGCGAGCTCCCGGACGGCGTCGCGCAGGAGGATCTGCTCCTCCGTGAGGCGGACCGAGCCGAAGGCGGGGGCGCTGGTGCTCACGAGGGCCATCCTAGCAGCGCGGAGGTCCGTCGAAGCGGCGTGGATCGATCGTCGGGGATGACATCGGCAGATGGCGCGAGTACGCTGCCGCCAGGACCGGCGAGGGCGTCAGTCGCGATCGCGGGGGCCTCGTGGCCTCGCCGGAGAGGTGCGCAATGGACCAGATGGTGCTGCTCCTCCTCGCCCTGGCCGCCGCCGTCGCGGTCGCCGCGCTCGCCATCGCGGC
>DASXVG010000116.1:0-7699 GCA_036504355.1 Candidatus Limnocylindrales bacterium | reverse complement strand
GAAGATCGGGTCGAGCAGCATCCCGTTGACCGGGTAGAGCACGCCCATCGCGACCGGGATGAGGATCACGTTGTAGCCGAAGGCCCAGAACAGGTTCTGGCGGATGTTGCGCATCGTCGCCCGCGACAGCGAGATCGCCGTCACGAGGCCCCGCAGGTCGCCCGACATCAGCGTGACCCCTGCGGACTCCATGGCGACGTCGGTACCCGTGCCCATGGCGACCCCGATGTCGGCCGAGGCGAGCGCCGGGGCGTCGTTGACGCCGTCGCCGACCATGGCCACGACCGTGCCCTCCGCCTGGAGCGCCTTGACCGCGGCGGCCTTGCCGTCGGGCCGGACGTCGGCGACCACGCGGTCGATGCCGACCGAGCGGGCGATCGCCTCGGCGGTGCGGGCGTTGTCGCCGGTGAGCATGGCGACGCTGATCCCCAGGCGGCGCAGCTCCGCGACCGCCTCGACCGAGCCTGCCTTGACGGTGTCGGCGATCGCGATGACCGCCGTTGCCCTGCCGTCGATGGCGGCGAAGACCGGGGTCCTGCCGTCCGCGGCCAGCGCGTCCGCGGCGTCGGTGAGCCCCGCGGGGTCGATGCCCACCGAGGCGAGGAACCCCGGCCGCCCCACGACGACCGCGTGCCCGGCGACGGTGGCCGAGACACCGCCACCGGCGACCGAGAGGAAGTCGGTGGCATCCGGCAGCGACAGGGACTGCATCTCTGTCGCCTCGCGGACGATCGCGTCGGCGAGCGGGTGCTCCGAGCCGCGCTCCGCGGCGGCGACCAGGGCGAGGATCGCCTCGTCAGGCAGCGCGCCCTCGGCCCGGACGATGTCCGTCACGCGGGGCCTGCCCTCGGTCAGGGTGCCGGTCTTGTCGAGCACGACCGCCTTGACCGAGCCCAGCCGCTCGAGCGCCTCGGCGTTGCGGAACAGGATCCCCGCCTCGGCACCCTTGCCGGTGCCGACCATGATCGAGGTGGGGGTGGCGAGCCCCAGCGCGCAGGGGCAGGCGATGATCAGGACCGCGACCGTGTTGAGCAGCGCCATGTTGAACGCCGGCTGCGGCCCGAAGGCGAACCAGACCAGGAACGTCAGGGCCGCGAGCCCGAGGACCGCGGGCACGAAGTAGCCGGTCACGACGTCGGCGAGCCGCTGGATCGGGGCCCGGCTGCCCTGGGCGTCGGACACGAGGCGGATGATCCGCGCCAGCACGGTGTCCGAGCCGACGCGCGTCGCGCGGAACGTCAGCGTGCCCGTCGTGTTGAGCGTGCCGCCCACCACGAGGTCCTCGACCCGCTTGGCGACCGGCAGGCTCTCGCCCGTGATCATGCTTTCGTCGACGCCCGAGGCGCCGTCGGTGACGACCCCGTCGACGGCGACGGTCTCGCCCGGGCGGACGCGCACGAGGTCGCCGACGCGCACCTCCGCGATCGCGAGGTCGAGCTCGACGCCGTCGCGAATGACTCGCGCCGTGCGCGGCGCGAGGTTGATCAGCCGGCGGATCGCGTCGGAGGTGTGGCTGCGGGCGCGGGCCTCGAGGAACCGGCCCAGCAGGATCAGGGTGATGATCGCGGCGCTGGTGTCGAAGTACATCGGCAGCATCTCGCCGTCCATGCCCAGGCCCGCGGCGGTGAAGAAGCCCGGCACCAGGATCGTGGCGACCGAGTACAGGTACGCCGCCGACGTGCCCACCGCGATCAGCGTGTTCATGTCGGTCGCCCGATGGCGCAGGGCCTTGATCGCGCCGGCGTAGAAGAGCGAGCCCGCCCAGAACTGGACCGGCGTCGCGAGCGCGAGCTGGAACCAGGGGTTGACGAACAGCTCCGGCAGCCAGGGCGCGATCGTCATCTTCGCGAGCCCGATGATCAGCGGGATCGTGAGGACGGTCGAGACGACCAGGCGGCGGCGAAGGTCCGCGGCATGGCGCGCGGCGGCCTCGTCGCGCTCGGCCTTGGCGGCGGCGGCCTCGGCGACGTCCGCCTCGTGGTCCGCGCTGGAGGCCTGCTCGACGCGGGCGACGTAGCCCGCGGCATCGACGGCCGCGACCAGGCCGGCGACGTCGACGCGGGCCGGGTCGAAGCGCACGGTTGCGGACTCGGACGCGAGGTTGACGTTCGCCTCCTCGACGCCCTCGACCTTGTTGAGGAACCGGGTGATGCGGTTGACGCAGGAGGCACAGGTCATCCCCTCGACGGGGAAGGACACGATCTCGATGGGGCTGGCGGCGGGGGTTTTCATCGGGTGGCTCCGAGGATACTCCTGGGGAGTATAGGTGGCGACGATTTGTGACAGGTGAGACAGGGACTGGCAGGCGTCATCCGGGGGCGCCGTCCGGCTCGACGGTGATCGCTCCGTAGAACATGCCCATGGCGCAGGTGTACTCGAGGAGGCCGGGCTTCTGTGGGGGCAGGTCGATCACGTTGTCGCCGGGCTTCAGGGCCACCTCGAGGTTCAGGCTGGGCACGACGATGTAGGCGGAACACCCGTACTGCGAGCGGGAGTCGACGTGCCACTTGGTCGGGATGCCGGCGGTGATGGCGGCGTCGAGCGGGCCGTAGCCGCCGTCGTCCTGGTAGGTCCGAACCTCCTGGGCGGCGGGCTGCGTCAGGCGCGGGGCAGTGGTCAGGGTCGGCGACGCTCCGCTAGGCGCGACCGACGGCGTGGCAACCGTGTCCGGGCTCGCCGGAGCGTTCGACCTCGAGGCGACCGGCAGGTCCGATGGAGCAGTCCAGACCGAGGTCGGCTCCGGAGCAGGTGTCGGGGTGCTTGCAGCAGCGCCGAGGGCAACGCCCCCGGGATCGGAGGCCGCTTCCTCCAAGGGCGCAGTCCCGCCCGCCGCTCCTGGCATACGAATGCCGACGAGGCGCAGGCCCGCGGCCCCGTTCACAAGGGCGAACCCGATGACGACAACGCCGACCAGGCGAAGAAGGCTTGGCTTCCTGGCCGTGGGAGTGATCATCGGCAATCCGGCAATCGCGAGGAGACCGGGTGCTGTACCGAGCGCGAAGACCCCAAGCACCGCGGCAGCGACCACGGGTGAGCCCGTCGAGAGCGCATAGATCTGGATCGCCTGCGTAAAGCCACACGGCAGGAAGAACGTGGCCGCACCCAGGACAACGGCGCGCCGGTCGGAGTACGCGCCCACGTGGCCGTCGCTGAGCCCGAGACGCGAGGCGATCCCGCGAGGGAGCGCGGGTGACCACCCTGCGACCCGGGGCGAGAGACCCGTCAGCCGTGCACCCAGGATCGTCATGACGATCGCTGCGACCACCATGAGGAGGGCCGTCAGGGGGCGCGGCATCGCAAACGACCCACCAACCGCGCCAAGGACCGCACCAAGAAGTGCGTAACCGCCGACCCGGCCGATGAGGAACAGGAATGCGGGCCGCAACGACCGCGCGCTCGACCTTGGGATCGCGTTGCCACGCGCGTGCCGGGTCTGGAACGAGGCTGACACCGCGAGGATGAGGCCGCCGACGAGGGCCATGCACGTGGAGACCCCGGCGGCGAGGCCGAGGAGGAGCGCGACCACGAGGCCGCCCTGCCCGAGGTCCCCGATGCCGGACCCGAGCCGGGAGAGGCCCGTCGCCTGCACGAGGAGGGCGATCGCCGCCACGAGGATGACCCCCGCTGCCGCGGTGGCCCACACGCGTCGGTCCCGCTCGAGCCAGGGTGCCCGCCCAACCTCATAGCTGGCCAGCTGGATGGCGCGCTCCACGGCCCCGAGCCGCACCGCATCGGAGCCCTCGACCTCGACCCGACCGAGCACGGCGGATGCCTTCACGCGGGTGACGCCGGGCACTCGCGCGACGTGGCGCTCGATCCGGACCTCGCACGCGTGGCAGGTCATGCCCTTGACCGGCACGACGAGGGACACCGTGTTGGCGAGGTCGAGCACCAAGGTGCCCGGCGCATCGGAGAGCGCCCCTTGGGCGAGGCTCCGATCACGCGCGTGGTTGCGGGCCAGGCGGTCGCGACGGTCGAGGCCGCGCCGGGTCTCAGGCACCGGCGGCATCACCCTTCGGCGGCGCGACGACGGTGATCTTCCCGCCGTACATCCCCATCGCGCAGGTGTAGTTGATGGTTCCCGGGCGCAGCGCGGGGATCTCAAACGTGTTCGGGCCCTTGCTCAGGCGCGTCCTGATGTCGAGCCCCGGCACAAACAGCGAGGAGGCGCAGGAGCTCGTGTTCGACGACTGGATCGTCCACGTCGTGGGATAGCCGGCGTAGATGACGATGTTTCCGGGGCTGTAGCCGCCGGCGTCCTGGTAGGTGGTGATGCGCTGGGTCCCATCGGCGCCGAGCGTTCCGGGCAGCGGTGCGGCGCTCACCATCCCCACGAGTGAGTCGAGGCTGAACCCCGAGAGCCGGATTCCGGCGCTCCCGTTCATGAGGGCGAAGCCGAGGACCACGACGCCGACGAGGCGCAGCAGTGTCGGCTTCGCACGGCTCGGGACCACGACGGGAAGTCCCGCGATGGCCAGGAGCCCCGGGGCCGTCCCGACCGCAAACGTCCCGAGAAGGGCGGCCGCGAACAGCGGATTGCCCGTCGAGAGCGCGTAGATCTGAATCGCCTGCGTGAACCCGCAGGGCAGGAAGAACGAAGCGGCGCCCAACATGGCGGCCCGGCGGTCCGAGTAGACGCCCGATTGGCCGTCTCCGAGGCCCAGCTTGCCGCCGACCCCCATCGGCAGCGTCGGCGACCAGCCGGCGATCCGTGGTGAGAGGCCGGTCAGCCGAGTTCCGAGCAGGATCATCACGACGGCAACGACGATCATGAGGATCGCGGTCAGCTGCGGCGGCATGGTGATGCTGGCCCCGACGGCACCGAGCGCGGCACCCAGGACGGCGTACCCCGCGATCCGGCCCGCCACGAAGACGACTGCCGGCCGCATCGCGGCGACGCCACCGACCGAGCCTGTCTGGCGCGACTGGAATGCCGCGGAGAGCCCGAGCACGAGTCCGCCGACGAGCGCCATGCACGTGGACACGCCGGCAGCAAGCCCGAGGAGCAGGGCGACGACAAGGCCACCCTGTGACAGGTCGCCGGCGCCTGACGCGAGATCGCCCAATCCGGTGACCTGCGCAATGATGGCGAGGGCCGCCACCAGCAGAACGCCCAGGCCGGCCGTCGCCCAGATCTTGGGATCGCTCACGAGCCAGGGCGTCCGGCCGATCTCGTAGCCGGCCTTGTTGATCGCCTTCTCGATGGCCGCGGCGGAGACCTTTGCCGACGACTCAACGGTGACCTGACCCTTCACAGCCGAAGCGGAGACGCGTTCGACATTCGGAATCTTGTTCACGAACTTCGCGATGCGAACTTCGCAGGAACGGCAGGTCATGCCCATCACGGGGAACGTTGTTGAGATCGTTCCGGCGGCAGTCACCACCGACTTCGGGGCGTCGAAGCCGGCGGGCTTCGGGCCATAGCCCATCCGATATTCCCGTAGCTCGACCGCGCGCCTGTGCAGCTCGTCGGGGTCGTTCGGGTCGACGAGCCTCGGCTCCGGCGCCTCCGGCTGTGCGCTCACGGTGCGCTCCTGGGTCCGTGCCTGGCGCCTCTCAAGGGCGATCCGGTGGACGTCTCCGGTCGGGCCTGTCCGCGCTGCGGCGGCCACGGCGGACGACGCAGGGGTCGAGACCTGGGATCGGGCCCGGTTGCGACGACGGGTCATCGGACATGAACTCCTGTGGATGTCGGCCGGGACTGCGTGGCGACCTGCACAGCGTCACCGACGAGACGCCATCAGCCAATGCAGCGGGGGGCAAGGCTTGGTCAAGACTTGATCAAGCGCATGGACACATCGCCGGTGGGCCCGGTGGCCGTGATCGCGGGTGGGGCGCTCCCGCAGTGCCGGTGCAGCCCAGCCGGGCCACCGACATGGGATGGAGCGCAGCCCGTAGACTCAGGCGCGCCCGAGCAGACGGTCGAGCCAGGAGCGATCGTTGCCGGGAGGCAGGACCTCGGCGGCGGCAAGGTCCGCCTCGTAGCCCGCGATGGCGATCGTCGCCGCGAGCACCGCGTTCGACACCAACGCGGGCTCGCGGCGGACCGTGGCGGTCTCGTGCCGCAGGTCCACAGACACCTTCGTGACCCCGGGCACCTTGCCGACCGCCCGCGTGATCCGGTTGACGCACGACCCACAGGTCATCCCCCGGACGGGGAAGCGGACGACCTCGGGGGTATGCGCGCCCTCGGGGGCGCTCACATCGACACCATCAGCCCGAAGCTCATGGCGATGACCACGAGCGCGATGCCGGCCTTGATCCAGGGCGAGTTGGCGCGGTTCCAGCGGCCGAGCTGGCCCAGGACCCGCTTGTTGGACACGGCGCCGAGCAGGATCAGGAGCGGCGCGATGAACGCGATGTTGTAGAGCGCGAGCAGTGCGTAGCCCGTGGCGCCGCCGCCCGAGGCGTGGAGCACGGCGGTGATCGAGAGGTACATCGCGCCCGAGCAGGGCACGGTGCAGATCCCGACGAGCACGCCCGCGATGAGCATGCCGGCGAGACCGCCGCGCTCCATCGCCTTCTGCATCCTCCCGTGCGTCCCGCCGGGGGCAATCATCGAGGGCCCGACGCCCGGAAGGAACACGTCCTTGAGCATCCAGAGGGCCATGCCCAGGGCGATGATCGAGGCGATCCGTGCCACGAGGTGGTCGCGGCCCATCCAGCCGAGGAAGCTCAGCAGGCCGAGACCGATGATGAAGTAGGTGACGAAGACCGCGCCCACGTAGAGCGAGCCGGCGCCGAGCAGGCGGCGACGGGCCTCGGTGGTCGGGGTGCCGTTGGCGGTTACCGCGTTGACCAGGGTCAGCGTGAACGTCGCGAACAGCACGAGCAGGGCGAACGCGCAGGGGTTGAACCCGTCGAGGAAGCCCGCGCCCATCACGGCCGGGATCGTGAGCCCGCCGAAGGCGGCAGCATCGAACGGGTTGGCCAGGACATAGGCCGAGGCGCTGATCCCGACCGTCCCGAGCAGGACCGCCAGCACGACCGCCGGCAGCGGCCAGCCGAGGATCAGGCGGTGCTCGCGGATGGCCGCCGGAGCGGCGTCCTCAACGGGGGCGGCGGTCGGGCTGCTCATCCGAGGGCCTGCCCCGTGATGTCGGCTGCTGAAGCAGGCTCGATGGTGATCTTGCCGTGCATCTGCGGCGCATCCTTGCCGCCGCAGCAGGTCTCGCACCAGACGTCGTACGTGCCGGGCGTGTTCGGGACCGTCCAGGTGACGAGCTTCGTGCTCTCCGCGGGAAGTTGCTCGTTGAGCCCGAGATCGGGCGAGACCATCGTGTGGACGCCGTCCTTGAGGTGGACGGCGGCGTCCTTGGTCCACCAGGAGAGCGTGACCGTCTCGCCCGCCTTGACCTTGATCTCGCCCGGCGTGAAGCCCGCCATCGAGCTCTGGACGTCGATGATGCCCGCCGCCGAGCCGTCGGGTCGGTTGAACAGGTCGCCGAAGGCGAGGACCCCGCCGATGCCGAAGAGGGCGACGACGATGCCGCCGAAGGCGAGCTTGCGCAGCCTGGCACTGCGGGCCTCGCGAGCACGCGCGGCCTGACGCGTGGTCCGCCGCTCCGCGGCGAGTGCACTGGCGGCGGCACGCTCGGCGGCGCGTCGGTCGTGGCGAGAGACGGGTTCCTGGTCAGTCATGGCGGGCCTCCTGCCCATGGGTACCGTGGTGGGCTGCGTGGTCGCGTGCGCCTTTCGG
>DASXVG010000115.1:0-41365 GCA_036504355.1 Candidatus Limnocylindrales bacterium | reverse complement strand
CAACAAGGCCGAGCCGACGCGGCTCAATTCCGGGATCACGGTCGTGGGCAAGCAGAGCGTCATCCCGCGCGGCGTGCGCCTGGGTCGCAACGTGAAGGTCGGCGAGAGGGTCCGCTCGTCGGACTTCGGGGTCCGAACCGTACGCTCCGGGGGGACGGTGGACCGCAAGCCCGCGAGCCGGAAGGCCGCGGCCGACGACGCTCCACCCGTCCGGATCGTCGCCGCGGAGTGAGGGTTCGGGCCTCGTTCACGCCCTGTCTATGACCCGCCGCAGGGGTACGAGGCGCGCGACGGGCCGACGAGGCCGAATCCCATCCCTCGGGTAGACTGCCCGCCATGTCTTCCGCCCCCAGGGCGTCGGCGCCTGCCCCGGCCGACGTCGATGCCTGGCTCAGGGAGCTTGGCCTTGAGCCGCTGGAGCGTGCGGACCGGGAAGGCGTCGCGTCGTGGGACCTCGTCCTCGACGGCCGTCGTCGGTCCCGCCTCCGGATCACGCTCATCCTCGACCCGACGCTCGCGCTGATCTGCTGGGCCCACTACGCCCCGCCGATCAATGATTCCTTCCGCAAGTCGTACCGCAGGCTCCTGCGCTGGAACGACGAGCTGCCGTTCGTCAAGTTCTCGGTGGGGGAGGACGAGCGGCCGATCCTCGTCGCCGAGCTTCCGGCGTCGACCGTCGATCGCGACGCGCTCGGCGTTGCCCTCGCCAGGGAGCTCGCCGTGGCGGACCGCTTCCACGACGAGACGGTCGACTGGCTGAAGGGTGGCGGCTGGTCGATGACGCCAGTTGCCGACGGCGCCGAGGGCCCGGGCACCCGCCTGCTCGATCGGTACGCGACTGCCCTCAGCGAGCTCATGGACGCACCCCCCGGCACGCACCCGGCGGTCTCCGCGTGACGCACCGTGCCTCGCTCGTCCTCGTCGCCCTCGCGATCGCGCTGGCCGGCGGGTGGATCGCGCCGCTCGCCGGGATCGGGAACGTGGCCACGGCGAGCGCCGCCGCGACGGACCTCACGCTCGTCACCGACACCGTCTACGAGGTCCAGCCCGATGCGCACCGGGTGCACGTCACGATGACCGTCACCGTGCGCAACAACACGCGCGAGACGAAGGCCCGCAAGTTCTGGTTCGACCACGCCTTCCTCGCCGTCCTGCCCAGCGCGAGCCTTCCGAAGATCAGCGGCACGCCCGGCGGCCGGGTGAAGCTGCAGAAGCGCACCAGGGACGCGGCGCTCCTCCGGATCGACTTCGGGGGCCGGCTGTACAGCGGCAAGAGTCGCACCTTCAAGGTCGCCTTCGACCTCGTGGACGCGGGGACGCCGACGGACCGCGCGATCCGGGTCGGGCCGAGCCTCGTCACGCTCCCGGTCTGGGCCCACGCGTCGACCGGCGCGAAGGGCGGGACGGTGACCGTGCGCATCCCGGCCGGGTACCAGGTCGCCGTCGAGCACGGACAGTTCGCGACCACGACGAGGATGCCCGATGGCGGCACCGAGCTCGCGACCACCGAGCTCGCGAAGCCGCTCGAGTTCTTCGCCTACGTCTCCGCCCAGAAGCCTGCCCAGTACACCGAGACGGCGCTCGTGGTCCAGGCGGGTGGCCAGGCGATCGACCTGCGCCTGGACGCCTGGAGCGATGACGCCGCGTGGGCGACCCGCGTCGGCGACCTGTTCGCGCGCAGCCTGCCCGTGCTCCGCGAGGAGATCGGCCTGCCGCTGCCGGCAACCAGGCCGCTCACCGTCCGGGAGTCGGCCAACCGGAGCAGCGCCGGGTACGCGGCGCTGTTCGATCCCGGCGAGAACCGGATCGAGGTCGCCTACTGGGCCGACCACGCCGTGGTCATCCACGAGGCGGCGCATGCCTGGTTCAACGGCGCACTGCTCGCGGACCGCTGGGCGAACGAGGGGTTCGCATCCCTGTACGCCGAGCGGGCTGCGGCCGCCATCAAGGAGGCCGGCTCGGCCCCGGCCTTCACCGACGAGCCGGCGCAGGCCGCGATCCCCCTCAACGCCTGGGCGCCGGCCGCGCCCGACGCCACGGGTGCCACGACCACCGGCCCGACGGACCAGTACGCCAACGCCGCCTCGTTCGCGCTCGCCTCGGCGATCGCGGAGCGAGCCGGGGACGACACCCTGCGGGCCGTGTGGGCTCGCACGGCCGACCGGGTCGGCGCGTACCAGCCCGCGACGACCGGAGGGGCAGCGAAGGGGACGCCCGAAACCCTGGATGCGGCGCCGGACTGGCGCGGCTTCCTGGACATCCTCGAGGACGAGACGGGCGTGGACTTCACCGATCTCTGGCGCCGCTGGGTTGTCCGCCCCGACGAGGCGGCGCTGCTCGACGCCCGCGCACAGGCCCGAGCGTCCTACGAGCGAACGCTCGCGCTGGCCGACGGGTGGGCCCTGCCGCGCTCGATCCGTGACGCGCTGCGGGCGTGGCAGTTCGACACGGCGGAGCGGGTGATGGCCGACACGCGGACGGTGCTCGCCCAGCGGACCGCCGTGGAGTCGATGGCGTCGCAGGACGGCGTGACGCTTCCCGGCGACATGCGACAGCTGTTCGAAGCCGGGCAGCTGGCCGATGCGTCGGCGCGAGCCGAGGCGGAGCGCAACGCCATGCTCTCGATCGCGGGCGCGGCAGCCGCACGCACCGGCGAGTCCGACCCGCTCACCACGATCGGGATGCTGGGCGAGAACCCGGAGGCGGATCTCGCCGCGGCTCGGACGTCGCTCGCGGGTGGCGATCTCGACGCGACACTCGCGTCGGCCGACGATGCGTTCCGCGCCTGGAACGGCGCGTGGCAGGAGGGCAGACGGCGTGCGCTCCTGCTGGTTGCGGTCGTCGCCACGATCATCGTGCTGGGGTCGGCGCTCATCGCCCGCGCCCGCGCCGCGCGACGAGACGACGCTCCGCTCGCGCCCGTGGGGGCCGGCAACGCCTCGGGTGCGCCGGGCCCGGCCGATGCAGTACTCGCCGAGGAGCCGACGGCGGAGGAGCTGCTCGCCGCGGCCACGCCCCCGGTGCCGGGACTCGCGCCCTTGCCCTCGCTTGGCGTCGCGTCACCGGGGGATCTGCCGACCGAGTCACCGACCGGCTCGGTGCCTGGCCCGGCATCCGACATCCCGGCCACTGCGTCGCGCAGCGGGACCGAGCGGACCTGACCAGCTCGCGGCGGCTGACGCCGTCCGCGATCCGTGCCACCATGGCCGCGCCCAGCCACCAGCCAGCAGGGGGATCGATCGACCGATGCGGCGTCCGCTGACCCGCTCGCCGCTCGCGGCCCTCGGGCTCGCGCTCGTCGTCGCGGCGTCCGCGGGGTTGCTCGCGCCGGCGGTCGTGCTGGGCGCCGACGGGATCGCCATCCGCACGGCGACCCGCTACGTGGTGGCGCCCGCGGACGCGCGGATCCGGGTCACGGTCGACGTCAGCGCGACGAACCAGAAGCCCAACAGGGACTCGGGCGGGGCGGTCACCCGGTACTACTACGACGCCCTGAACCTCGGCGTCCAGCGCGAGGCGCGCAACGTCAGGGCGACCCAGGACGGCGTCAACCTCAGCGTGACCACGACACCGCGCGAGGGCTACCGGCTGGTCACGGTGTTCTTCCGTTCACCGATCTTCTTCGGCCAGCGCGCGAAGGTCCGGCTCGGGTTCGACCTCCCCGCCGGCACGCCGCGATCCGCGAGCGATGTCCGCGTAGGGTCCGCGTTCGCGTCGTTTCTCGCCTGGTCGTTCGGCGACGCGGGGACGGTCCGGGTGGACGTCCCGCCCGCGTTCAAGGTAAACGTCTCGGGCGCGGAGATGACTCGCACGGTGACCGACGCCGGGGTCCAAGTCTACCGCGCCTCGACGGACGATGCCCTGTCGTGGTTCGCTTGGGTCAACGCCCGCAACGACGACGGGCTGACGCGACGGCGGCTCGATCTCGCGGGCGGGGACGAGGTCGTGGTCCGCGCCTGGCCCGAGGATCTCCGCTGGCAGCGGCGCGTCGTGTCCGTCCTCGGCGACGGGATCCCCGCACTCACGAGCCGGATCGGGCTCCCGTGGCCCGTGGCCGGCGCCCTCAGCGTCCTCGAGATCCACACGCCGCTGCTCGAGGGCTACGCGGGCTTCTACGACCCGGCAACGGACGAGATCACGATCAGCGAGGAGCTCGACGACGTGACGATCGTCCACGAGGCGTCGCACGCCTGGTTCAACCAGCGGCTGTTCACGGAGCGCTGGATCACGGAGGGCCTCGCGGAGACGTACGCCGGCGAGGTCGTGCGGGCCCTCGGCGGTGAGGCTCCCAATCCGGCCAAGGTCGACCGCGACGATCCGGCCGCGTTCCCGCTCGACGAGTGGCCACCGCCGGCGGCGATCAACGACGACGCGGCGAACGCTCGGGAGCAGTACGGGTACGCGGCGTCGGCGTCGGTGGTGGCGATGGTGGTGGGCTCGGCCGGCGAGGCAAGGATGCAGCGGGTGTTTGCCGCGGCGGACGCCCGCACGACGGCGTACGTCGGCGACGCACCGCCGGAGACGACGACCCTGTCCGACAACGACTGGCGGCGGTTCCTCGATCTGGTCGAGGAGCTCGGCGGCGCGGAGGGCGTCGCCGGCCTGCTTCGGACGTGGGCCCTCACCGACGCCGAAGCGGCGCTGCTCCCGGCCCGGGAGGCGGCACGGACGGCGTACGCCTCGCTCGTGGCGGCGGGCGACGGGTGGGCGGCGCCCCTCGGCGTGCGGCAGGCGATGGACGGCTGGCGGTTCGACGACGCGGGCTCGGCGATCGCGGCCGCCACGGGGATCCTCGATGACCGGGCCGCGATCGACGGCCTTGCGGCCCAGGTCGGGCTGGACCCGCCCCTGGGTCTCGAGGCGCAGTACGAGGCCGCCGGGACCGCGGACGGTCTCCGTGCCGTTGCCGCCGATGCGGCCGAGACCGAGGCGTCGCTGAAGACGGTCGCGGCGGCGGGCGACGCGCTGGCCGCCCCGCGCGACTGGCTCACGGGGCTCGGGCTCCAGGGCAAGACGCCGGACGCCGACCTGGCGGCGGCGAGGGCAGCATGGGAGGCGGGCGATCCAGGGCGGGCGTCCACGCTTGCCGCAACGGCGGCCGCGACGGTCGCGGTGGCGGGCGACGCGGGCCGCGGGCGGGCGCTTCTCATCGCCGGGCTCGTCCTCCTCGTGATCCTCCTCCTCGTCGTCGTGGTGCTGGCCCGTCGTCGGGCGGGCCGGCGGCGAGCGACGCGCGTCGCTGCGGCCCGTGACGAGGCGGCACACGCGGCGGCGTCAGGGCCCGCCACGACGCCCGCGCCCGGCACGACGAGCGCGCCCGGCACGACGCCCGCCCCCGGGACCACGCCCGCCCCTGGGACCGCGCCCGCGCCCGAGGCGCCCGTTGTCGCCGAACCGACGATCGCGCCCGGGGCCGAGGGCGCCGAGACCACGGTCGTGCAGCGCACGGACACCATGGAGCCGGATCAGCGGTGACCGGGAAGCGCGTCCCGCCGCCGGACCCTGGCGACCACGAGTCGGTCTATGAGCTCCTGCAACGCGGCCAGGGCCTGCTCAAGCGGCGCCACCATGCGCAGGCCGCGGTCGTCCTGGGGCGTGCGGCGACGCTCGAGCCGGCGAAGGCGTCGATCCTCGAGGCACTCGGCCGGGCGTACTTCAACTCCGGCCAGCACGACCTGGCGCGCGAGACGTTCGAGTCGCTCCTCCAGCTGGACCCGTCGTCGCACTACGCGCAGTTCGCGCTCGGCCAGAGCCTCAAGAAGGTCGGACGCGAACGGGAGGCGTGGGTCCATCTCCGGCTCGCGGTCGCGCTCTCGCCGGGCACGGCCCTCTATCGCCAGGCGCTCGCGCGGGTCCCTGACCCAAAGGCTGCAGCCGCTCGAGCGGTCGAGGACGGTGAACGCCACGACACGGCCGACCCCGAGAGCGCCTCGGGGTGATCGCCGGAGGTCGCGGGAGGAACGGATCCGGGGTCAGTCGAGGTCGCCCGCGCGGCGCAGCCGGTCGAGCCACAGGACGCCGAGGATCGTCTTCGCGTCACTGATCCCGCCCCCGTCGACCAGCGCGAGCGCCTCGTCGATCGTCAGCCGCGACAGCTCCAGGCGCTCGTCCTCGTCCGGCGACAGGCGGTCCTCACCGTTCGCGCTGGTGAGCCCACGCGCCAGGTAGAGATGCATGAGCTCCGAGGCGAAGCCCGGCGCGGTCCAGAACTCCGCGAGCTTGCGCCACGACGACGCGCGAGACCCCGTCTCCTCCTCGAGCTCGCGGCGAGCGGCCACGTCCGGGTCCTCTGTCACGCCATCGTGGACGTCGAGCGTCCCGGCCGGGATCTCGAGCATCGCGCGCCCCGCGGGGATGCGCCACTGGCGGACGAGGAGCAGCCGCCCGTCGTCGTCGAGGGCGAGGACCGCGATCGCACCCGGGTGGCCGACGACGTCCCGGGTCCCGCGGCTGCCGTCGGCGCGCTCGATCGTGTCGACCCGGAACTCGAGGTACCGGCCGCGGTGGATGAGCTGGCGCTCGACGACGCGCTCCTCGAGCGGGTCGTCACCGAAGGGGGTGGCGTCGGGCTGGCTCACGGGAACCTCCGGTACAAGCGAACGGCCGGCCCGCCGCGATGGCAAGCCGGCCGCAGAACGGTCTTCGGGGACGGTCAGGCGACGGCCGCTGCCGCATCCCCCGTCCGGACGAGCGATGCGCCCGTCTCGGCGTTGAACAGGTGGACCTTGTCGGCCGGGACGCGCAGCTGGACGACATCGCCCGGGCGGACCCGGTGGGACGAGTCCACGATCGCCACGATCTCGCGGCCGCCGGTGGTCACGTGGAGCAGCTCCTCGTTGCCGAGGTACTCGACGACATCCGCGGTGCCCTGGATGCTGGCCGCCGAGCCGGCGACGTCGCCGAGCTCGAGGTGCTCCGGTCGGACGCCGACGACGACGCGGCCGGCCGCGTCCTTCCGCAGCGCGTCCCGGAAGTTGTCCGACAGCGGGAAGTGGAAGTCGCCCGTCGTGAGCTCCATCGACCCGTCACGCGGCGCGTCCGTCTCGATGAAGTTCATCGACGGGCTGCCGATGAACCCCGCGACGAAGCGGTTGAGCGGGTGATCGTAGAGCTGCTGCGGCGTGCCGACCTGCTGGAGCAGGCCGTCGCTCATGACGGCGATCCGCTGGCCCATCGTCATCGCCTCGACCTGGTCGTGGGTGACGTAGACCATCGTGGTCCCGAGGCGCTGGTGGAGGCGCGCAATCTCGGCGCGGGTCTGCACGCGCAGCTTCGCGTCGAGGTTGGACAGCGGCTCGTCCATGAGGAACACCGAGGGCTCGCGCACGATGGCGCGGCCGAGGGCGACACGCTGGCGCTGGCCGCCGGAGAGCTCCTTGGGCTTGCGGTCGAGCAGCTTCTCGAGCTGCAGGATGCCGGCCGCCTCGCTGATGCGCTTGTCGATGTCGGCCTTCGGGACCTTGCGCAGCTTGAGGCCGAACGCGAGGTTGTCGCGGACCGACATGTGCGGGTACAGCGCGTAGCTCTGGAACACCATCGCGATGTCGCGGTCCTTCGGCGCGACGTCGTTGACGACCTTGTCGCCGATGCGGAGCTCGCCCTCGCTGATCTCCTCGAGCCCGGCGATCATCCGCAGGCTCGTGGTCTTGCCGCAGCCCGAGGGGCCGACGAGCACCATGAACTCGCCGTCACCGATCTCGAGGTTGAGGTCCGATACCGCGGTCACGTCGCCGTATCGCTTGTACACGTGATCGAATGTCACGGTCGCCATGGAGGAACCTCCTCCCGTCCAGGTCATCGCGGGCTCATGCATCCGGCCATCGGCGATCGACGGACTCGGACGAGCCCCGTACGAGGTGCTGGTTCGGGTTACGGGGATCGTACGCCATCGGACCAGGCCGGCGACAGGACCAACGGCCTTGCAACCGGGGCGTGCCTGGTCCGGCACGGCGTGTGCCGCGCGGCGAGTATCGTGGCCTCCATCCCGCCCGTTGGCCCCACCGATCGAGGCACCCGATGAGCCAGAACCCGCGCGCAGGCAAGCCCGCCCTCCCGGAGGAGCTCGTCGACGTCCCCGCGCTGCTGCGCGCGTACGCGGAGATCCGTCCCGATCCGTCCGACCCTGCGCAGCGCGTCACGTTCGGCACCTCCGGCCACCGTGGATCGGCGTTCAAGGGCGCGTTCAACGAGGCGCACATCGTCGCGACGACAGAGGCCATCTGCCGCTACCGCGCGGGGAAGGGCTACACCGGGCCGCTGTTCATCGGCCGGGACACGCACGCGCTGTCGGAGCCCGCCTGGCGGACGGCGCTCGAGGTGCTCGTGGCGCGCGGCGTGGACGTGCTCGTCGACAGCGGCGACGGGTTCACGCCGACGCCCGCGGTCTCGCACGCGATCCTCGTCGCGAACCGCGACCACCGGCCGGGCGATCCGCCCGCGGGCCTCGGCGACGGGATCGTCGTGACGCCCTCGCACAACCCGCCCGAGGACGGCGGGTTCAAGTACAACCCGCCCAACGGCGGGCCGGCGGACACCGACGTCACGCGCTGGATCCAGGACGAGGCGAACCGGATCCTCGAGGGCGCGGGTCCGGCGGGCGTCGACGGCATCGCCCGGGTGCCGTTCGAGCGGGCTCGCGCGAACTCGGGCGAGTACGACTTCATGGGCACGTACGTCGGCGACCTGGGCAGCGTCATCGACATGGAGGCGATCGCGGGCTCCGGGCTCCGGCTGGGCGTCGACCCGCTGGGCGGCGCGGCCGTCGACTACTGGGGCGCGATCGGGGAGCACTACGGGCTCGACCTCACGGTGACCAACGACCAGGTCGATCCCACGTTCGGGTTCATGACCCTCGACTGGGACGGGCGGATCCGGATGGATCCGTCCAGCCCGTTCGCGATGGCGCGGCTCGTGGAGCTGCGTGACAGGTTTGACCTCGCGCTCGGGAACGACGCGGACGCGGACCGCCACGGCATCGTGGTGCCGGGGGCGGGGCTCATGAACCCGAATCACGTCCTCGCGGCCGCCATCTCCTACCTGTTCGGGGGTGGACGCAGGTGGGGCGACAGTGTCGCCGTGGGCAAGACGCTCGTGAGCTCGTCGATGATCGACCGGGTCGTGGCGGACCTCGGCCGTCGGCTCGTCGAGGTGCCGGTGGGGTTCAAGTGGTTCGTCGCAGGCCTCGTCGACGGCTCCATCGGGTTCGGCGGCGAGGAGAGCGCCGGGGCCTCGTTCCTGCGTCGCGACGGCCGGGTCTGGACGACGGACAAGGACGGGATCATCGCATGTCTGCTCGCCGCGGAGCTGACCGCGAAGCTGGGCCGCAACCCGTCCGACGTGTACCGCGGACTGACCGAGCGGTTCGGCTCGCCCGCCTATCGCCGGATCGACGCGCCGGCGACGCCGGAGCTCAAGGCCGCCCTCGGGCGGCTGTCGCCCGATGCGGTGACGGCGACGACGCTCGGCGGCGACCCGATCGTGGCCAAGCTCACGACCGCGCCCGGCAACGGGGCGCCGATCGGCGGCCTCAAGGTGGTTAGCGAGCAGGGCTGGTTCGCGGCCCGCCCGTCGGGCACGGAGAACGTGACGAAGCTGTACGCGGAGTCGTTCCGCGGCGAGCAGCACCTCGGCCGGATCCTCGACGAGGCGCAGGCGATCCTCGACGCGTCGGTCTAGGCCGGCGCGGTGCCTACCGCACGCCCAGGGCGAGCTCCAGGAACGCGAGGACGTCCGCGCGCTCGTCGATGAGCTTGCCCACCGGCTTTCCCGCCCCGTGCCCGGCGTCGGTGTCGATGCGGACGAGGATCGGCGCCTCGCCGCCCTGGGCCGCCTGGAGGGCGGCCGTGAACTTGAACGAGTGGCCGGGGACCACCCGGTCGTCATGGTCGCCGGTCGTCACGAGCGTCGGCGGGTACGCCGTCCCTGCCCGCAGGTTGTGGAGCGGCGAGTACGCGTGGACCCACCGGAACTGGTCCGGGTCATCGGGCGAGCCGAAGTCGCTCGTCCACCCCCAGCCGATCGTGAACCGGTGGAACCGGAGCATGTCCATCACGCCGACCTCGGGCACGGCCGCGCCGAACAGCTCCGGGTGCTGGGCTAGCGTCGCGCCGACGAGCAGCCCACCGTTGGACCGGCCCAGGATTCCGATCCGCTCCGGCCGCGTCCAGCCCGACCCGGCGAGCCACCGCAGACAGGCCGCGAAGTCGTCGAACACGTGCTGCTTGTTGGCCAGGCGGCCGTCGTCGTGCCACGCGGTGCCGTACTCGCCGCCGCCGCGGAGCGCCGCGACCGCGAGGAGGCCACCGCGCTCCATCCACGCCAGCCAGTCCGCCTTGAACATCGGCCCGATGGCGACCTGGAAGCCGCCGTACCCGTAGAGGAGCGTCGGGACGGCGCCGTCCGGCTCCACGTCGTGACGCCGGGTGAGAAAGAGCGGGACTCGGGTGCCATCGGCCGAGGTGACGAACGTGTGCTCGGTGACGTAGTCGTCCGGGTCCCACGGAAGGGGCGGGCGGGGGAGCTCGCGGGTCGACCCGTCGGCCATGCGCACCGCGAGGACCGACCGCGGCGCCGCGAACCGCTCGAACGTGATGTACAGGTCGGGATCCTCGCGGCTGCCCTCGGCGCTCGCGATCGTCCCGATCCCCGGCAGCGCCACGGTCCCGACGGGTGACCCGTCGAGCTCGTGCAGCGACAGGCGGTGATGCGCGTGGTGGAGGTGGATGGCGGCGAACCGGCCGCCTGCGATGGCCACGCCCTCGAGCGTGTCGTCCGCCTCCGGGATGACCTCGCGGATCGTGCCGGGATCGCCTGCGTCGACGGCGATCACGCGATTCCGTGGGGCATCGAGGTTGGTGAGGAAGTACAGGGTGTCGCCCACGGTCGCCACGAGCTCGTATCGCGCATCGTTCGCATCGAGCAGCGGCATGGGGACCGTCGCCGTGGGGTCGTGACCGAGCGCCGCGACCCAGACCCGATTCTCGGGGTCCGTGCCTCGCCAGATCGTGACGACCAGGAGCGTGCCGTCGTCCGAGACCTCCGGGTTGAACCCCCAGTCGGGATGGTCTGGCGTGGCCAGCACCACCGGGTCGTTGGCCGGATCCGTGCCCAGCCGGTGATAGCGCACGTCCATGTCGAGGTTGGGCGCGTCGTGCGTCGCGTCGGCCGCCGGCTCGGGGTAGCGGGCGTAGAAGAAGCCCGCATCATCGTGCGTCCACGCGGCGCCCGAGAACTTGCTCCACGGGATCCGGTCCGGCAGGTCCTCGCCCGTGTCGACGCGTCGCACGCGCCACGTCTGCCAGTCCGAGCCGGCATCGGCGGTCGCGACCGCGAGGAGCGCGCCCGAGTGAGACGGCGCGATCGCGTTGAGGGTCGTCGTGCCGCCGGGGTTGAGGCCGTTCGGGTCGAGGAGGACCCGTCCCTCGGCCTCCGGCGCGTCGGCGGTCCACAGGACGTCCTGGTCCTGGAGGCCGGTGTTTCGGAGCTGGAACCAAGCGTCGCCGTGCCGCCACGGCACGCCGGCCCGGGGGAAGTCCCACAGCTCGGCGAGGCGCCGGCGGATCGCGTCGCGGGCGGGGATGGCGCCGAGGACCCGCGAGCTCAGCGCGTTCTGGGCCTCGATCCACGCCCGGGTCTCGGGCGCGTGGGGGTCCTCGAGCGGCCGATACGGGTCCGCGACGACCGTGCCGTGGTAGTCGTCGACCTGGTCCGATGTCGGGGACGCGGGGTAGGTGATCGGGTCCATCGGGCCATGCTAGCCCGAGTGGATGATCAGCCGGCGAGCGGCCCGCCGCCGAGCCGCGTGCGGGCGACTCCGCGCCGGCTCCGGAGCGTCCAGTGGCGGCGGCGGAAGACGCCGTACGACGCCCGGCGCCGGCAGGTGGGGCATGCGAGCAGCGGGCCGGCATGGCTCTCGTGCTCGATCGCGATGGGCATCGGCGCGATCAGCGAGGTCATCGGGCGGTGCCGGCACGGGGCTGGGCCCAGCGAGGGAGGCCATCGGCGAGGCGGGGGCCGCGCATGCACAGTGGACAGCCTGCCTAGGGCACCAGGTGCCGCACGTGGTAGCGGGCAAGGGTCTGGTTGGGATCGGGACGGCTCATGGTGGGTTGTGCCTTTCGGAGAAGGTGCCGCCTGGGGGTCGGGCGGCACCCGTGCCCCGATCCTGGGGCGCAAGCGACGCCCGGGCCATGGTCGTCCGTCCATCTGGACGGCGGCCGCGTGTCCTCGAATGGCCCTATCGGCTGGCCATCCCCATGACCAGTTCGCCGCTCGCGCGCGCGTCGCGCGTGCCCGACGATGTGCCCACGCCTGTCGTCCCGTGCCCTGACGACCCACCGCCGGGAGTTTCCATGCCGGTCCAGTCCGCCGACCTCGTCTGCCTCCAGTGCGGCACCGTTGCCAGCCGGACCGGGGCGCGGATCTGTCGACGGTGCGGTCTCCAATTCGGCGAGGCACCGCCCACCTTCGCGCGTCTCGCCACCTGCCCTGTCTGCTACCGGACGACCGACGACGACGGGCGCCTCCCGTCGCAGGCCCACCCGGGCCGCCGCCTCGACATCAATGCGCACGTCGACGAGCACGAGCGGTTCCCCGTCGGCGACGACACGTGGCTCGAGTCGCTCCGCACCCACGACCGGATCCGCATCGGACGCTGGTCGGCACCATACGACCTCGTGCGGCGGTATCTGGTCACGGGCGTCGTCGATGCGGGGCGCAACCGGCTCGCGCAGCACAACTCGATCGTCATGGCGATGACCCAGATCCAGCGCTGGGGCCGCGACCCGCAGATCCTGGGCGACCAGGAGGAGTGGCAGGCTGCGCGGGACGCGGTCGCCCAGCTCATGGACCGCTATCACGCGGTCGACGCGCGGCGACGCTCCGCGGGCTGACCCATCGGCGACGGCACGGGTCGGCCAGACCGTGTAGCGTCTGGGCGATGCCGGACCCCATCGAGCCGACGACACCCGTGCAGGCGGTGACGCCCAGGCCACACTCGAGCCCGCCCTCGTCGGGACCGTCGATGGCCCAGCGCGTATCGGCGCTCAAGGCCGCGGCGTCGCGCGCTCCGTCCGGCTCCGCCTCTCCCGGCCCGACGGCGCCTGCGCCGTCCCGGCCGCCGGCAACGGCGGAGGAGATCGCGCGCAGCCGCCTCATCGGCCTCGCCGCGATCGGCGGCGCCGCGGTCATCGCCCTCGTCGTCACCGTCGGGGTCTTCCTGCCGGCGCTCGGCACGCTGACCTCGGGTGGCATCCGGCCGGTCGAGGCAGCCAGCCTCCCCGGCGCGATCGTCGTGTGCGGTCACAACTACTCCCGGTCAACCGCGGGACTGCTGTCGATTGCGGACATCCGCGCGGCGGACGGTCGAGACCCCGTCGTTGCCGGCCCGAGCTCCAGCTGCCCCACGGGCGTGTGCGTCGCGAACGGCGCCTGCCTGGACCAGGTCTACGTCGCAACGACGGACGGCAGGTTCGCGTCGTACGCCCTTGTGGACGAGTCGACCTAGCGTCGCGGCAGCAGCTGGCGCCTGCTACCGGCGGCGCTCGGCCGTGCCGGGTGTCCAGTACCGCTCCCAGGCGCGGTACCCGCGCACGATTCCGCAGGTCTCGCACGTCTGGCGCACGACCGGCCGGTCGTCGACGAGCTCGAAGCGCACCAGGGACCAGGCGTGCTCGTGCGCGCATGCTGCGCCGGCGTCGGCGACGCAGGCGGCGTCCGCAGGGCCGGCCGAAGGGGCCGACCCCCCGAGCGACGGGCTCATGCCCCTGCGCCGGGCTCCGGCTGCTGCGAGACCTGGAGCTCGGTCGGCGCGTTGTGGACGGCCGGGATCGTCCCGAGCCGGCCCGCCTGGTAGTCCGAGAACGCCTGGACCACCTCGTCGCGGGTGTTCATCACGAACGGCCCCATCCACGCGATCGGCTCCCTGATCGGGCGGCCGCCGAGGATCAGCACGTCGAGGTTGGGCGCGTTGGAGTCCTGCACCCGGTCGGCCGCGAACTCGAGCGCGTTGCCGGGCCCGAAGACCGCGAGCTGGCCCATCCGCGCGGGGCGTCCCTCCGCGCTGACGGTCCCGTGCCCGGCGAGCACGTACGCGAGCGCGTTGTAGTCGGCGCGCCACGGGAGCGTGAGCGTCGCGCCCGGCGCGAGCGTCGCGTGGACGAGCGTCATCGGCGTGTAGGTGCTGCCCGGCCCGGCGTGGCCCGCGACCTCGCCCGCGATGACGCGCACGAGCGTTCCGCCGTCGGGCGACGACAGGAGCGAGACCTCGCGGGCACGGATGTCCTGGTAGCGCGGCGCGGCGAGCTTCTGGTCGCGCGGGAGGTTGACCCACAGCTGGAAGCCGTGGAACAGGCCGCCCTGGGCGACGAGCCACTCCGGGGGCTTCTCGATGTGCAGGATGCCCGCGCCGGCGGTCATCCACTGCGTGTCGCCGTTGGTGATCACGCCGCCGCCGCCGTTCGAGTCGGCGTGCTCGAACACGCCGTCGAGGATGTAGGTCACCGTCTCGAAGCCGCGGTGCGGGTGCCACGGGGTGCCCTTCGCCTCGCCCGGCGCGTACTCGACCTCGCCCATCTGGTCCAGGTGGATGAACGGGTCGAGGTCTTCGAGCAGGACGCCGGCGAACGCACGCCGGACGGGGAATCCCTCGCCCTCGAAGCCACGCGGGGCGTTGGTCAGCCCGCGGACGGGCCGCTGGCGCGCGACGACGGGGTCGGGGACGGGGATGCGGGGGAGGACGGTGATGTCGTCGACGGTGACTGCCGGCATGGGTTCGTGTTCCTGTGCAAGGTGATTGCACGTGCAACTATCTCACCCGAGGCCCGCCGTGTCAATGGCGATCCCGTAGCATCGCGGGACCGTCCAGCGCTCCGACACGGAGGCCCGTCCGATCGTCCACGCGCCCGATCCCGCCGCCGCTCCTGCGCCGCCAGTGGCGACCGAGGCCGTCGCCGAGCTCGTGCCCCGGCTGCGCTCGGTCCTCCGCGGTGAGGTCGCGACCGACGCCGGGACGCGCGCGATGTACGCGTCGGACGCGTCCAACTACCGCGTGCTGCCGTCGGCGGTAGTCGCGCCCGCCACCGTCGACGAGCTGGCCGCCGTGGTCCACCTTGCCGCCGAGGCCGGCGTGCCGCTCACGATGCGCGGCACCGGGACGAGCATCGCCGGGAACGCCATCGGCTCCGGCATCGTCGTGGACGCCTCGCGACATCTCCGCGGGATCACGGCGCTGGACGCCGACGCGAGGACCGTCACCGTCCTGTCGGGCACGATCCTCGACGACGTCAACGCGGCGGCGGCGCGTCATCGACTCCGCGTGGGCCCGGATCCGTCGACGCACTCGCGGTGCACGGTCGGGGGCATGGTCGGCAACAACGCCTGCGGGTCGCACTCGGTCCGGTGGGGGACGACGGCGCAGAACGTGCTCGGGCTGGAGCTCATCACCGCGGACGGGACGCGGCGCCGGTCGGATGCCCTCGGCCCGGCACTCGATACGCGGCTGCGGGCCTTCCTCGGCCGCCACACGGACCTGTTCCGCGCGGAGCTCCCGCCGTGGCCGCGACGGGTGTCCGGGTACGGCCTGGACTGGTTGCTCCCCGAGCGCGGCTTCGACGTCGCGCGGGCGCTCACAGGGACCGAGGGGACGTGCGCGGTCGTCGCCTCGGCGACGCTCCGGCTGGTCGAGCCGCCGGCCGTCACGGGGTTGCTCGTGCTCGCGTTCCGGGACGACATCGAGGCCGCGGCCGCCGTCCCATCCCTCCTGCCCGAGGAGCCGCTGACCGTCGAGAGCCTCACCGCGGAGCTCCTCGCCGCGTGGACGGACCCCGGGCTCCTTCCTCCCGGCGGCGCCTGGCTGCTCGTGGAGGTCGGCGGCGACGACGCCGGCGCGGTGCGCGACCACGCGGCGCGGCTTGCGGCGGCGATCGGCCGCGGCGTCGGCTCGTCAGGGACCCGGCTGCTGCAGGACCCAGCCCAGCAGCACGTCCTGTGGGCCGTGCGCGAGGATGGCGCGGGCCGCGCCGCGCGCCTCCCGGACGGCACCCCGGCATGGCCCGGGTTCGAGGATGCCGCCGTCCCGCCCGACCGCCTCGCCTCGTACCTGGGTGCGCTCCACGGCCTGCTCCGCGACGCCGACCTGCGAGGCGTCACGTACGGGCACTTGGGCGAGGGGTGCATCCACCTGCGGGTCGGGTTCGGGCTCGACGCGCCGGGCGGAGAGGCACGCTTCCGCGGGTTCATGGAGGCGGCGGCGGACCTCGTGGTGGCACACGGCGGCACGCTGAGCGGCGAGCACGGCGATGGCCGCGCCAGGAGCGAGCTCCTCGGCCGCCAGTTCAGCCCGGCGATGCTCGCCGCGTTCGGCGAGTGGAAGGCGATGTGGGACGAGCACAACATGCTCAACCCCGGCATCATCGTCGACCCGCTGCCATTCACTCTGGGTCTCCGCCGCCCACGACCGACGACACTGGCGCCGTTCACACCGGGTCTCGCGTTCTCGGCCGACGTGGGAGACCTGCGATCCGCCGTGGAGCGGTGCATCGGCGTCGGGCGATGCGTCTCGACGCAGGGCCACGAGCTGCTGTGCCCGTCCTACCGCGCGACGGGCGAGGAGCGGCACTCGACCCGCGGCCGGGCGCGGCTGCTCCAGGAGATGGCCGCCGGGTCGCTGGCCGACGACGGCTGGCGCTCGCCCGAGGTCCACGAGGCGCTCGACCTCTGCCTCTCCTGCCGGGCCTGCCTCTCGGACTGCCCCACCGGCGTGGACATGGCGAGCTACAAGTCGGAGGTCCTCCACCAGCGGTACCGTGGCCGGCTCAGGCCGCGCAGCCACTACCTGCTGGGCCGGCTGCCGCGCTGGCTGGGCCTCACCCGCCGGGTCCCGGGTGGCGTCCGTGCGGTCAATGCCCTGACGGCTTTCGGACCGTCGCGTCGGCTTGCCGCCCTCGTCGGCGGGCTGGCTGGCGAGCGGCCCGTCCCGCGGCTTGCGCCGCGCACGTTCCGCGACGGCTTCGCGCACCCGGCGCCCACGACGCCCGTCCGCGGCCAGGTCGTGCTGTGGCCGGACACGTTCACCGAGCACCTGGCGCCGGAGGTCGGGCATGCCGCGGTCCGCGTCCTCGCGGCGGCCGGGTTCGATGTCGCCGTCCCGCGCGGGGACGTGTGCTGCGGTCTCACGTGGACGACGACGGGCCAGCTCGACGGCGCGAAGGCCGTCCTGCGCCGGACGCTCGACACGCCCGGCATCGGCGACGGCGCGGACCCGATCGTGATCCTCGAGCCGTCCTGCGCGGCGTCGTTGCGGCTGGACCTGCCGGAGCTGCTTCCCGGCGACCCGAGGGCGCGCGCCGTCGCGGACCGCGTGACGACGCTCGCGGCGCTGCTCGACGTCGCGGGCTGGGCCCCACCCGACGGCCCGCCGCTCGACGTCCTCGTCCAGCCGCACTGCCACCACCAGGCGGTGCTCGGGACCGCGGCCGACGGGCGGCTCATGGCTGCCGCCGCGATCGTGCCGACGGAGGTGCTCTCGGGCTGCTGCGGCCTTGCCGGCACCTTCGGCGTGCAGGCGGGCCACGAGCGGATCACGCGCCGGGTCGCGGAGCTCGAGCTGCTGCCCGCCCTGCGCAGGACCGCGGCCGGGACCCGGATCCTCGCCGACGGATTCAGCTGCAGGACGCAGATCGCGTTCCTCGACGGGCGACGGGCCCGGCACCTCGCCGAGGTCCTCGCGGAGCGCCTCGACCAGCCGGGGTAGCCGCGGGCCTCAGTCGAGCGGGTCGGCGTCCCCGGACGGCTCGGCGCGCAGGGTCACGAGGAACCCCAGCCCGTGGGGCTCCACGGCGTACGCGTGGACGGTGCCCCCGAGGGCCGTGACGAGCTGCCGGACGACGAACAGGCCGATCCCCGTCCCGGACGCCCGCCGCGCGTTCGAGTCCGACCGGAAGAACAGGTCGAAGATCGGCTCGAGGTCCTCGGCAGGGATCCCGGGTCCCTTGTCCTCGACCCGGATGTGGACGTCACCATCGGGGCCGATCCTCCTCGCCCCCACGAGGACGGGCGTCCCGCCGCCGTACTTCGCGGCGTTCTGGAGCAGGTTCACCAGCACCTGTCGCAGCGCTGCCTCGTCGCCCGCGATCGGCGCCAGGCCCGGGACCAGGTCGAGCTCGACGTCGAGCGCGGGATGGCGCCGGCGGACCTCGGCGATGACCGTGGGGATGAGCCGCTGGACCAGGACCGGCTCGGCCTGGAGCTCCACGAGCCCGTGCTCCGCCCGCGACAGGACGAGCAGGTCCTCCGTGATCCGGTGGAGGCGATCAGCCTCCTCCTCGATGTCCTCCACGAGCGTCTCGAGCTCCGGTCGACGGGGCGACTTCGCGAGCAGCTTCGCGGCCCCGTAGATCGTCGTCACCGGGGTCCGGAGCTCGTGCGACATGACTCCCACGAAGGCATCGCGGACGACCTGCCGCTTCTCGAGCGCCGCGATGGCCGCCTCGAGCTCCTCGCGCGTCGCCCGCTCCTGCGCGTACGCCCGGGACTGCTCGGCGACGGCGGCGTCAAGGCGCCATGACGCCCACAGCAGCACCATGACCGCGAGCAGCGAGCCGCCGATGATGAGGACGGCCTGGAGCGCGAGCGCGGCGGTCGCGGGCATGAATGCCTCTGCCGAGGATCGCTGGACGAGGACGAGCCATCCCGCGCTGGGAGCGAGCGCATACCCGACGAGCTGGTCCGGCGTGCCGTATGGCCCCATGACGTCGTCATCGGCGCCGCCCTCCGCGTCGGCCTGCATCGCCGCGAGCGGGAACCCGTCGGCCACGTGCTGGAGCGTGTTGACCGGGTTCGGACCCGCGATGAGCTGCCCGAGGTTGTCAACGACGACGACGCCCGTGCCACCGGCATAGCGGAGGGTGTCTGCCCCCATGCTCAGGTCGCCGAGGCGGATCCCGCTCCCGATGAGCCCGTTCATCGACCCGGTCTCGTCGTACGTGGGAACCACGAAGCCGACGATGGGGACCTGGTTGACGGCGCCGATGAGGGCTGCGCTCACCGTCGGGCGCTGGGTCTCGAGCGCCGTGCGGATGTGGGCCCGGTCGGTGAAGTCGATCGGCGGACCGTCGTAGCCACCGCTCCGTGCCTGCATCAACCCGTGGGTGTCGATCCAGGAGAAGCCGGCATCGAAGCCCAAGTCGCGGGTCGCCAGGTCCTCGACCGCAACCCGGATCTGCGCCGGGTCGCCGGTCGCGAATGCGGGCATCGCCGCGACCGCCTTGAGGGTGGTCCACTTCGACTGCACGTAGCGGTCCACGTCCGCCGCCGCGCCGCGCGCCCGCAGCGCCGCCTCGTCCACGACCCGCCCGACCTGGCTCTGCTGCGCCGACCACGCGAGCCCCATCGCGGCGATGGCGAACAACGCGATCAGGAGGGCGGCGAACCGGAGCGGCCGTCCGGGCTGGGCAAGCACCCCGTGGCTGTCGGGCACCGTACGCGTGGCATCACTCATGGGAACGCCAAGTATCCACGCGCGTGCCGTTGTCCGCGATGCCGTTGTTACGGCGCCGCGCTTGTCCGTCTGTCACCGTCGCACCCCGCGGGGACGCATCCTGCGGGCATGGGGAGCCTGCGCATGGACCTCTGGCGGCAGACACGGCGATCGGTGATCGCGCGGGTCGTGGATCGGACGCATCCGAAGTCGACGCCTTCCGTCGTCCAGCCCGCGCGGCGAGCTCCCGTGCCGGTGACCCGGCTGCTCCCCGGCCGGTAGCGCGAACGCGCGGTCCTCCGACCCGCCTCTTCGTGCCGAACCGCCGTCAACGCCGCGTCGACGGTCGGGCACACTCGGTGCGGTGTGGACCCGCGCATCCGGCGCGTGGCTCTGGGAGTCGCGCTCCATGCCCGCGCGTGGCGCACTCGTCGGTCGAGGGGAGTTGGGGTGACCTATGGGGCTCGAACCCATAACCTCTGGAGCCACAATCCAGTGCTCTGCCGATTGAGCTAAGGTCACCACGGCCGCCCGGGGCGCTCGCGCGCCGCGCAGGGCCAGCGGAGTGTACCGGATGCGACGGCGGCGACGCGGGTACGGGAACCGGCTCCCTCACCGGGCGATCGAGGGGCTCCCGTCGTGGTGCGGTCGGGTGCGGTCGTGATGGATCCGGTGCGCTGACTGGTACCCCGGGCGGGTACGGTTGGGACCATTGCCCCGGGGATGGGAGCAGGGCGGCGAGGGCAGGATCGGGTCGAGCCGGTGCCCGCCGGTTTCCGTACGAGACACCCGTCACCCGATGACCCGAACCGTTGCCCTGCGGCTCCTTGCCCCCGTTGCCGATCCCCGCCGCCTGACGCTGCTCGTCGTGCTCGCGTTCCTGGTGACGTCGCTGGGCGTCCTCGCGATCCCGCGCGGCGTGCTCGGCTGGGACGCGAACACCTTCAGCTCCGGCTCGGAGACGCTCCTGATCTCGCTCCAGAACCAGGCCCGTGCGTCGGGCGGCCGCAAGGCGCTCAAGCAGGACCTGGCGCTGCGCAAGATCGCTCGCTGGCGGAGCAAGGACATGATCGACCGTGACTACTTCAGCCACACGATCAAGGGCACGAGCCGCAACGTGTTCTGGTACATGGAGCACAAGTACGGCTACTGCTTCAACCTCGCGGGCGAGAACATCGGGACCGTGAACTGGCCGGGCGCGAGCGAGGAGGACGCCACCAAGTGGGTCTTCCAGCAGTTCATGAACTCCGACGGCCACCGTCGGAACATCATGGGCAAGGCGTGGGACGTCGTGGGCGTCGGGGCCTACAAGTCGTCCGGGGACACGTTCATGTGGACGGTGATCTTCGCGGACCGCTGCGGCACGTCGACCGCGACGCCGAAGCCGACGCCCCGGCCGACCCCGAGACCGACGGCCAGGCCGAAGCCCCGTCCCACCGCCAGACCGGCCGCCGCGACGCCGAGGCCCACGCCGAGGCCGACGGCAACGCCCAAGCCGACGCCGACCGCGACGCCCACGCCGTCGCCGAGCCCCAGTCCGTCTCCGGTCCTCGTCGCGACGCCGAGCCCGACGCCCACGCCGCGCCCCACGCCTCGCGCCCCGGAGGTTCCGCCCGGCCAGCTCCGGATCACCGACCCGCCGGCGGAGCCCGGGCTCGTGGACTCCATCCTCCATGAGGTCACGGCGCGCTTCTTCGGCGGCGGAGCGATCGGCGGGTAGGACCATCGGGTCCCTGACCGCACCGGACCGCACCGCTAGGGTACGAACCGTACCCGTCCGCACGGGACGACGCCCGCCGCACGGAGTCGATCGAGCCGCATGAGCATCCAGTCGCCCCTCGCCCCAGACGCTGCGCCCGTCGCCACCCCGGCCGCCGCAGTCCCGACGGCGCCCCTCGGCGACGCGCCGATCCTCGAGGCTCGCGCGCTGACCAAGCAGTACCGGATGCCGGGCGAGATCGTCGACGCTGTCCGCGGCGTCAGCCTGGCCGTGCTCCCCGGCGAGTTCGTCGCCCTCATGGGCCCGTCCGGCTCCGGCAAGAGCACGCTCCTCCAGCTCCTCGGCGGGCTCGACCGGCCCACCGCCGGCGACGTGTTTCTCGAGGGCGAGGCGATCAGCCGGCTGTCGGACGACCAGGCGACCCGCCTCCGGCGCGAGCGCACCGGGTTCGTGTTCCAGTCGTTCAACCTCGTGCCCCTGCTCAACGTCGTGGAGAACGTGGGCCTGCCATTCACGATCGCGGGACTCGACCCGCGCCGCGGCGAGCTCGCGGGCCGCATCCGCGACGCCCTCGCGCTCGTCGACCTCACGGGCAAGGAACGGCACCGGCCGGACCAGCTGTCGGCGGGGGAGCAGCAGCGCGTCGCCGTCGCGCGCGCGATCGTGACCCGGCCCGCACTGCTGTTCGCGGACGAGCCCACCGGCAACCTCGACTTCACCACCGGCATCGACATCCTCGAGGCCCTGTGGCGGACGTGCGTGGATCGCGGGCAGACCATCGTGCTCGTGACCCACGACGCGAAGGCGGCGGCATACGCCGATCGTGTGTTCGTCGTCGGTGATGGGCGCATCCGGGACGAGATCGTCCTCGGCCGCCGCGAGGACCACGCGGCCGGTCCGCTCATCGCGCGGCTCGCGCAGCTCGGGCTCTAGGCGCCCCAACGGTGCGCGGCCTGGTCCCGTATGCGTGGCGCAGCGTCGTCGCGCGTCCGGTGCGGAGCCTGCTCACCGCGGTCGGCATCGCGCTCGGGGTCGCGGTGCTCGTCGCTGCGCTCGCGGTGAGTGCGGGTCTCGACGCCTCGATCGATCGCACGGTGGCCTCGCTCGTGGGGCGGGCCGACCTGCGCGTCGCGGCATTCGCCGAGCGCGGGCTCGGGGCGGCCACGCTCGATGCGGTTGCGGCCGTTCCCGGCGTCGCGCTCGCCGCACCCGCCATCGAGCGACGCACCTACCTGGCTGCGGAGCCGGGGAGGCTGAGCGCGACGGGCGAGCCGGTCACCGTGCTCGGCATCGATCCGGCGAGCGAGCCGCGGGTGCGTGACCTGGCGCTGTCGAGCGGTGCGCAGCTCACGGGTCTCGACGAACCCGCCGCCCTCATCACGCAGCGGCTCGCAATCGCGGAGGCGCTGAACCTCGGCGACGAGCTCTCCATCCTCGGTGCGGGTGCACCGCTTCGGGTTCGCGTCGTGGGTGTGCTGTCGGGAGACGGGCCGGAGCTCGGGTCGTCCGGGCGGACCGTCGTGCTCCCGTTGCTCACCGCGGCGACGCTCGCCGCGGGGGACGACGATCCCGCGCCGACCCTCGAGACGCTGGGCGGTCTGAGCCGCATCGACGTCGTCCTCGCGGCCGGCGCGTCGCTCGACGACGTCAGCGCCGGTCTCACGCGAGCGTTGACGACGGAGCCCTACGTGCTGTCCGCCCCACGCGACGTCGCCGCCTCGCTGCGCGCCTCGACGATGGACATCCGATCGACGATGGCGCTGCTGGCCGCGATCACGCTGTTCGCCGCGGCGTTCCTGATCCTCAACACGCTCGCGATGACCGTCGTCGAGCGCATCCGGGAGCTCGGGCTGCTCCGCGCGGCGGGCGCGGGCCGCGCGCAGGTCATCCGGGTGGTGCTGGTACAGGCGCTGGTGCTCGGGGCGACGGGCTCGCTCGGAGGCATCGTCCTCGGCTCGCTGCTGGCGTCGCTCGCCGCCGGCTGGCTCCGCGAAACCGGCTCGGTGTCCCTGGACGGTCCGGCGCTGACCCCCGGCGTCCTCGCTGCCGGGTTCGCCGCCGGGCTCATCGTCACGCTCGTCGCGGCGCTCGAGCCGGCGCGTCGGGCCGCCGACGTCAGCCCGGTCGCCGCGCTCCGAGTCCGGGGTGACCCGGGAGCCGCCGTGCGCACCCACACGTCCTGGCTCGTGGCGGTTGTCGGTGTCGTCGGCGTCATCGCGGTCGTGCTGCTCCCGGTCGGCGGCACCGCGGGCGGCGTCCTGCGGACCGTGGCCGTGTACGCGGTGCTGCTGGCCGCCGTGCTCGTGACGCCGGTGCTGCTGGGCCCGCTCGGGCGGATCGTCGGCCTGCCGTTCGGCGCCGTCCTGCGGCTCGAGGAGCGGCTCGCGCGGGCTTCGATCGCGCGTGACCCCGGGCGCACGACGCTCACCGTCGGCTCGCTGGTCGTGGGCCTCGCGATGCTCGTGGCCCTCGGGTCCGTGGCGGCCAACGCCCGTGCGACCGCCACCGGGTGGATCGCCAAGGTCGTCCCGGGCGACGAGATCCTCACGGCGATCGCCCCCGCACCCGTTGGCTCGGGCAGCGTCGACGAGGAGGTCGCCGCGATCGACGGGGTCGTGCGCGCAACGCCGATCGCCACGTTCGACCTCGCCTTCGAGGGCACCCGGCTCGAGGCGACGGCCGTGCGCGGCGCCGATCTCGAGGCCGACGGCCGACTCGCGTTCGTCGCGGGCGACCGCGCGGCGGCGTTCCAGGCGCTCGACGCCGGGGGCGCGGTCATCCTGCCCCGGTCGCGCGTCGATCGGCTCGGGGCAGGCATGGGGGACGAGATCGCGGTCGCCACGGCGTCGGGGCTCGTCGATCTCCGCGTCGTCGGGGTCGTCGAGCGGTCGTTCCCGGGTCGAACGGGCGAGAGCGTGCTCGTCGGCTGGTCCGACGCCCTCGATCACTTCGGCGTCGTCGGCGCCGACGCCATCGCCGTCCGCTATGACCCGGCGAAGCGTGCCGCGGCATCGGCTGGCGTCGCCGGGCTCGCCGGACAGCTCGCCCTCACCCCCGCCCCCATCGCACGAGTCGAGGGCGCCGTGGCCGACGCGCTCGATCGCGTCTTCGGGCTGCTCGACCTTCTCGCCCTCGCCTCGGTGGTCATCGCGGGCCTGGGCATCGTCAACACGCTCTCGATGGACACCTGGGAACGTGTCCGCGAGCTGGGGATGCTCCGCGCCGCCGGGATGAGCCGACGCCAGGTGTGGCGCTCCGTGCTCGTCGAGGCGGGGATCCTGGGAGCCGTTGGGGCGCTCGTCGGCGTGGCATCGGGGGTGGGCATCGGGGTGCTGCTCGTCGCGACGGCGGGCGGTCGGCTCGACGTCGGCGTCCAGCTGCCCTGGGGGACGATCGGGCTGGCGCTCGTCCTCGGCGTGGCGCTGGCGATGGTCGCCGCGGCGCAGCCTGCGCGGCTCGCGGGCCAGCGCTCGATCGTGTCTGCGGTGCGCGGCGAATAGGGTTTGGGCCACCGCGGCCCGCCTCGCCCCGCCGCCCGCCTCGCTCCGGCCCGCCCCGCCTCGTCCCGCCCCGCCCCGCCTCGTCCCGCCGCCCGCCTCGCCGCGACTATTCCCCCACGGACTCTACGGTTGCGTCACGGCACGGAATATGCGGCATCGGACTTGTCTGTTCCGTATGGAGGCATCGCCACGCATCAGGTCATTCCACGCGTGCATGAACCGTCACGTCGCGGAACCGTAGAGTCCGCCCGGGAATAGGCCACTCCGGCGCCGCGCGACGGCGGCGGGCGCCGCGGTGCTGCAACGGGCGACGCCGGGACGGCGACGGGCGACGCGGATTGCGACCGGCTGCACGGGGCGCCGAAGGCGACGGAACGGCGGCCGGCGGCGGGAGGCGGGCGCGGGGCACCGGGCGCGGGCGTCGGGGTCGGCGGGAGAACGCGGCCGGTTACAGCGCGATGAGCCCGGCCTTGGTCGGCACGAAGCCGCAGCCCTCCAGGTAGAAGGCCGTCAAGTAGTCGTCGTCCCAGTCGACGTGGAGCCACTCGCACGCGGCGGCCCGCGCACCCTCCGCGGCACGCTCGACGAGGCGCCGGCCCACGCCGGCGCGCCGCAGGTCCGCGGCGACGAGCGTGTCCAGCAGAAATGCGTGGACGGCGCCGTCCCAGGCGACGTTGACGAAGCCGACGAGGCGCAGTCCGTGGTGGGCCGTGACCCAGCCGAGGCTGTGGCGCTCGAGCTGGGTCGCCCAGTCCCAGTCGAAGACCCGGGTCCCGAAGCCTTCCGCGTGGAGGCGGTTGAGCTGGTCGTTGTCGACGGGGCCGCGCCAGGCGAGGTTGAGGTCCATGTCGCCACAATACCGGGCCGAAGGGCGCTCGCCCCGGCCGACCGGCGGTTGGTAGACTGCCCGGGACGCCGGCCGTCGAGCCGGTGCCCGAGGGAGACCGATGTCCTACGCGATCCCGTCACTCACGCGAGTCCCGGCGACCGAGAAGGGCCTCACCATCGGGGACTTCCTCGTCCCGATCCGGATCGGCGAGCGGACGAGCCCCCGCCTGCGCAACGCGCTCCTGGTCGCCGCCGGCGCCGTGTTCATCTTCCTCACTGCGAAGATCTCGTTCACGATCCCCGGCAACCCCGTGCCGTACACGCTCCAGAACTTCGGCGTGCTGGTCGTCGGTGGCGCCCTCGGGCTGCGCCGGGGCGGCCTGGCCGCGTTCCTGTATCTCGCACTGGGCGTGATCGGCCTGCCCTTCTTCGCCGAAGGCAGGGGCGGGATCGGGGTGATCTGGGGCCCCACCGGGGGCTACCTCGTGGGCTTCATCGTTGCGGCGGCCGCGGTCGGCCGGCTCGCGGAGCTGGGCTGGGACCGCCGCATCGGGGGCGCCATCGGCGCGACGGCGATCGGCACCGCGATCATCTACGCGATCGGCGTCCCATGGCTCGCCGTGGCGACCGGCATGTCCGCGGTCAAAGCCGTCGAGACCGGCCTGCTGCCGTTCCTGGGCGTCGACCTCGCGAAGCTGCTCGCCGCAGCCGTCGTGTTCCCGGCCTCGTGGTGGCTCGTCGGCCGGCGCCCAAGCGACCGCTGACCACGGCGGCCGACCTCGCAGGTCTCTACGGCCCCGGTTCCGAGGGCTGGCGGCTCAATCGCGAGGCCGCGCTCCTCCTCGGTGCGGGACCGTTCGCGCTCCTGCTCCAGGTCGCCCACCCGCTCGTCGCCGAGGGCGTCGGCCAGCACTCGAACTTCCGCCTGGACCCCTGGGGACGCCTCGCGGGTACGCTCCGCTCCTACCTGCGGATCGTCTACGGGACGGTACCGGCGGCACGTGCGGAGATCGCCCGGCTCGACACCCTTCACCGGCGGGTGACCGGACCGGTCAACGACGAGGCAGCCGCCGCGCGCCACGGCGCGACGTACCGAGCCCGGGACCCGGAGCTCGCGCTGTGGGTCCACGCGACCCTCATCCACGGGATCCTCGTCGTCACCGACCGCTGGCAGGCGCCGCTCGCGCCGGACGCGCGTGCCCGCTTCTACTCCGAGACGCGACCGGTCGGCCGGCTGTTGGGTGTCCCGGATGAGGTCCTGCCGCGGGACATCGACGCGTTCGACGGCTACGTGGACCGGATGCTCTCGCCCCATGGCCCGGTCCACCCGTCCGACGCATCGCGCGTGATCGCGCGCACGATCCTCCGGCCGCCGCTCGCAGGAGTCGTCCGGGCAGAGGTCGCCGGCCGTCTCGGTGACTGCGCGCCGATCGCACGGCAGGCGCTCACGCTCGTCCCGCAGGCCGCGGTGGACGTCCTGATGCTCCCGGCCGTCGGGCTGCTCCCCGCGGCCACGCGTGCCGAGTACGGGCTGCCCTGGGGGCCGTGGGAGCGTGCGATGGATGCCTGGCTCGTGACCGGTTGGCGGTTCTGGATCCCACGGCTGCCGCCGTCGTTCCGATGGTTCCCGCAGGCCCTCGCCGCCGACGCGCGGATGGCGCGGGCCCGATGATCCTGCCCGCGGTCACGCGAGCAGGCCGCCTCGCGGGCGCGGTCCTCACCAGCGTCTGCGCGTCCGGTGCCAGCGGCCGCCGGCGAACCGGATCCGGAGGGCTGCGCCTCCGCCTCAGTCACGTGGCTCCACGGCCCTCGAGGGCGGCCCCGAGCTCGGGCGTCCCGAGGAGCTCGCCGATCGGCGTCACCGGGTCCGGCACGGGATCGCGGGGCGACAGCTCCAGCCCCCAGAACTCGACGCCGTGCCACGCGTCCGACTTCCAGCCGATCGCCTCGAACTCGCCGATCCGGGTGAACCCGAGCGACCGGTGGAGCGCGAACGACCCCGGGTTCGGCGCGGTGATCCCTGCCACCACGAGGTGGAACCCCTGGAGCCTGAGCACGGCGATCAGCGCCCGCATCGCGGTCCGCCCCAGCCCGCGGCCCTGGAGCGCACGATCGATGTAGACCGTGGACTCGGTTGTCCAGTCGTAGGCGGGCCGCTCGCGGTGGCGCGTCGCGTACGCGTAGCCGCGCACGATGCCGTCGACCTCGACGACCAGCCACGGCCAGTGCGGCGTCACCTTCGAGATCCGGCCCGCCATCTCCCCGGCGGTCGGGGGCACGAGCTCGAACGAGATCGCCGTCTCCGCGACGTACGGCGCGTAGATCGCCGCGCACGCAGCCCCGTCGTCGGGTGTCGCCAGCCGTACCCGGCTCACCGGCGTCGCGCCGTCCGCACCACCCATCCCGGCCGGAACCTCAGTAGAGGGTGGGGAACCGCGAGCCCCACCACGAGCGGAGGTCCGTCGACGTCGCGTCGTCGAGCGCGTTCAGCAGCGTGCGCGTGTGCACAAGGCCCCAGCGGTGGTCGGAGAGATAGCCGCGGACGGCAGCCCAGAACGCCGTGGAACCCATCTTCCTGCGCGCATTGTCGATGAGATTGCCGCCCTGGATGTAGATCTGCTCGTAGTAGCAGGACGAGCTGTAGCCGTAGATCGAGCGGTCGAGCGCGGCGGTCGCGCAGCGCGACGCTCGCCGCATCCCCAGCACGTATCGGGCGACGAAGTCGGTAATCGCCTCGTCGGCGAACGGCTCGCGCGCCTGGTCGTTGCCCACGATCCCGTAGAACCACTGGTGGGCGACCTCGTGGGTCACGAGGTAGGTCAGGTTGGCGGTGTCCACGCCGGTCGGGATCCAGGCGACGCCGGGCCCCTCCATCCCGTAGCCGCCCGCCGACTGGACGATCCTGAGGATCGGGTACGGGTACGGTCCAAGCCGTGCCTCGAGCTTCACGAGGGCCGCCTTCGCGGCCGACAGCAGGGCGGTCGCCGGCGCGCCTGCCCGGTAGTAGACCCGAACGACGGTGTCGCCGACGGTCGCGCTCGTCCGGCGGTACGCGCTGATCGCCGTCGTGACGTCGCGCACGTTGACGGCCTCGAAGACCTGGGTCAGCCGGTCCGCGGAGATCGCCGTCCGAAGCCCGGTGCTCGCGATGACGACCGGCACGTCCGTCAGGTAGGTGACCCTGACCGACGGGCTCACCGGCGTCACGAACGGGTCGCCGTGGTTCGGGCGGTCGAACGGGGTCCGGCGAGAGACCCACGGGATCCAGCGGTAGAGGTCCGAGATCCCGTTGGCGCGGGTGAACAGCCAGCTCGACCCGGACAGGGACGTCCGCAACGTCGCGCGGAAGCGGACGAGGACGACCGCCGTCGCATCGACGGGCAGGACGCCGCCGAGGGGCACGATGATGGTCTGGTCGTCGACGGTCGGCTGGACCGTGGTGCCATCGACCGTCGTCGCGCCCAGCGTCATGCCACCAAGGCGGGCCATCACGGTGTTGAGCTCCAGCCGGTCGATGCCGGCGCCTGACCGGTTCTGGACCGTGATCTGGACGCTGCCGCTGATCGTGCGCGCGGCGATCCCCAGACGCACACGGACGTCGTAGGTCGCGCGCACCCGCATGCTGGAGCGGTCGACGTGGCCCGGGACGATCGCGCTCGCGGCCGGGGCGATGACGGGCTGCGGGCGCGGGAACGTGACGGCGAGCGGCAGCTCGACCCGCGGTGTCATGGCGGCTGCCGGCGCGACCGATCCCGAGGCGAGGGCGACGAGCAGCGCGGCCACGGCGGCGCAGGTACGGACCCCGGACATGCCCTGATCCTACTCCCGGACGTCGGGCACGCCCCTCGCAGTGGCTGACGCAGCTCCGGGTGGTGCTCGGACCCGTGACAGGGCCACGCGGCACGTCCGACCGGCCCGGGCCGAGCCGCCCGGGTCGCCGCGGGTACGGGTACTCCACGATCGGGTCTGACGGCTCTCTCCCGCGGCGCCCGGCCGACGCACCATCCCGTCACGTACGGGAGATCGGAATGCGCGCCCCAGTCGTGCTCGTCGCCTTCGCCAGCGAGACCGGCTCCACCGCGCGGATCGCGGCTGAGATCGCCAGGGAGCTGCGCGCGGCCGGGCTGGGCGTCACGTGCCGGCTCGCGGCACAGGCAACCGCCCTCGACCCGTACGACGCGCTCGTGCTCGGCAGCGGTGTCTACGTCCGCAGCCGCAACGCGGATGGCGGCGGGTTCCTCATCCGTCATGCGGACGCGATCGCCGGAAAGCCCGTGTGGCTGTACTGCTCGGGCCCGATCGGCCGGGGTCGCGGTGCCGGGGCTGGCGTCGTCACCGTCGACCGTTCCTGCACCGTGTTCGAGGTTGCCCGGGCGGTCGGCGCGCGGGGTGCCGCGGCGTTCGGGTCGCTCGGGATGGACGCGCTGGATGACGACCTCGCCGAGCCGGTGGACATGGCCCGGGTGCGCGAGTGGGCGCGCGAGATCGCGGCGGCACTGCTCGGGAGCAGGCTCGAGGCCGTGACAGCCTAGGTGACACGACCGGCGCGCAGGATGCACGCCATGGAAGCCCGAATCCTCCCCCTCCCGACGCCGGTCCCGACGCCGGCGGTCCTCGGCGCTGCGCTCCCGGTGCGCATCGATGGTGAGCGCATCGTGGTCGAGCGCCTCGTCCTCGTGGACGCCGCCCTCGCCTCCTCGCTCGCCGAGCGCGAGCCCTCGGAGCGCGCCGCGGTCGTCGAACGCGCGCTGCGGATCGGCCTGCTGGCCCTCCAGGACGCATCCACGACGATGGGCGTGGACGTCGTGCGCCACGAGTTCGAGAAGCTCGTCGCGCAGACGACGGCCGTGAACGAGTCGGCGGCGCGAGCCGTGGAGGACGTCCTGCGCGCGAACTTCGGCGACGGCGACGGCCGGCTGCCGCGGACGCTCGAGAAGTTCCTCGGGGACCGCGGCGCCCTCCAGCAGTTCGTGAACGAGCTGTTCGACGAGACGCGCCGCGACTCCGCCATCGGCCGGATCGGGGGCCTGCTGGGCCAGTACTTCGACGGGGACCGGAGCAAGGTCGCCCAACTGCTCGACCCGACGCGGCTCGGCTCGCCGCTCCACCAGTTCCGGCAGGAGATCGCAGAGGGCTTCAAGGGCGTCCACGAGCGGCTTGCCGCGATCGAGGCGGCGTCGAGGGCGCGTGCCGACGAGCGGGCGAAGTCTGCGGCGAAGGGCGGGGACTTCGAGGTCCTGCTCCACGGGATGCTCGGCGACCTCGCGCGGGGGAGCGGGGACCTGCTGGACCGGACCGGGACTGAGACGGGCGCGCTCCTGGGGTCAAAGAAGGGCGATTTCGTGCTCACCCTCAACGCCGGGCTGACGCGTGGCGCGGACGTCAAGGTCGTGCTCGAGGCCAAGGACCGGGCGATGTCCCAGCGCGCGATGCGCGAGGAGCTGCGCGAGGCCCGCGAGAACCGCGGCGCCGCGGTCTCGGTCGCCGTCTGGACGCCGGCTCACGCGCCGACGGGCGTGTCGCCGTTCTCGCTCGTGGGCGACGACGTCCACGTCGTGATCGACCCGGAGGCGCCCGACACCGCGTACCTGGAGGCGGCGATCCGCCTTGCCCGCCTGCTGGCCCTGGCCACGCTCCAGGAGCGCGAGGTCGACGTGGACGCGGCCGCGATCGGCCGGGCACTCGCCGGCGTGCGGGAGCAGCTGGAGGCGATCCGCGCGCTCAAGACGCAGCTCACCTCCGTGTCGACGGCGACGAAGGCGGTGTGGACGGGCCTCGAGACGCTGCGCGCCGGCATCCTCGCCCGGGTCGCGGAGGCCGAGGCGGAGCTCCGGGTGGTGCAGGCGACGCCGGCCTGACACCTCGGCGTGCGGTCCGAGGGGCTATGCGCACACGTGACCACTGGGCCATGGTGCGGAACGGTGCACTCAGGCGACGGTTGGGGTGGTTCGCGGGCGGAGAATCCGGCCCACACGTCCACCTGGAGTGCCATGTCGCGCGCAGCGTCCGCCGCTGTCGTCCTGCTCGCCGTCGTGATCCTGGCGCCGCTTGCCTCGGCGCAGCCCGCGCTCGCGGCCGCGGCCGCGCCGACCAGCGGCGAAGGCGCCGTCGGGCCGTCGGCCAAGGCCGACCCGAAGGGCCGGTACATCGTCGTGTACAAGGACGACGCCGACGCGACGGCGGCCAACGCCCGCGCGAAGGGCCGCGGGATTGCGGCTGACCGAACCTTCAGGGCGGCGCTCAAGGGCTACGCCGCGAAGCTCACGCCGGGTCAGCTCGCCGAGGTCAGGGCCGACCCCGCCGTCGCGTATGTCGCCGAGGACGGGATCGTGCATACCGCCGGGCAGACGGTCCCGCGCGGGGTCCGACGCGTGGACGCACCGCGCAACACCACGGCCGGGATCGACGGGTCCGACGAGCGAGTCGACGCCGACGTCGCGATCTTCGACACCGGCATCGACAAGACGCACCCGGATCTGAACGTCGTCGGCGGCTACAACTGCACCTCGACGACCCGTTCCGCATGGGGTGACGGCAATGGCCACGGCACGCATGTCGCCGGGACGGTCGGTGCCCTGGACAACGGCATCGGCGTCGTGGGCGTCGCGCCCGGGGTTCGCCTGTGGGCGGTGCGGATCCTGGGCTCTGACGGCTCCGGCCTCGTCTCCTGGTACGTGTGCGGGATGGACTGGATCGCCGCCCAGCGCGACCCCGTCGATCCGACCCGCCCGCTCATCGAGGCCGTCAACATGTCGGTCGCGAAGTCGGGTTCCGACGACCGAAACTGTGGCCAGACGAACAACGACGCGATGCACAAGGCGATCTGCCGGCTCGTCGCGGTGGGGGTCACGGTCGTCGCGGCGGCCGGCAACAACAGCTTCAGCGCCTCGCGCCTTATCCCCGCGTCGTACAACGAGGTCATCACCGTCTCGGCGCTCGCCGACACCGACGGCCAGCCCGGCGCCCTCGGCGGTGACGCGTGCTACTCGTGGGGCTCCTACGACCGGGACGACACGTTCGCGGACTTCAGCAACTACGGGGCCGACGTGGACCTCATCGCTCCCGGCAAGTGCATCTGGTCGACCCTGCCCGGCGGTCGCTACGGCTACTCGTCCGGGACCTCGATGGCGGCGCCGCACGTCACCGGGGCGGCGGCACTCTGGCTCGCCTCGCGACCGGGCCGCACGCCCGCGGACGTGAAGGCCGCGCTCCAGGCGGCGGCGACCCTCGACTGGCGCACCTCGACCGACCCGGACGGCAGCCCCGACCGGCTGCTGGACGTCGCGCGGCTCGTCGCGCTCGGCGACTTCAACGTCGACGCCGGGCGGGTCTCCGCGTGGACGAGCGCCCTGGGCAGGACCGTGTCCGTCGGGATATCGCTGTTCCGTGCCGAGGACTTCACGACCGACGTCACGCTCCAGGCCGTCCCGGACGCGCCGCTGACGGCGATCCTCGGGGCAACGACGCTGACCGGCGACGGGCTCACCACGAACGTGTCCATCACCGTTCCCCCAAAGACGCCCTCCGGCGCATACGACGTCGTCGTCCAGGCGGGCGACGGGCAGCGGACGCGGACGGCGGTGATCCGGCTCAGGGTCGACTCGGACAAGCCGGTCGTCGCCGTGCCGACGCTCGCGCCGCGCACCGGCACGAGCTTTGGGACGACCTCGTTCTCGGCCCGCGCCCGCTGGTCCGCTAAGGACGCGACGAGCGGGGTCCGCTCCTACCAGGCGAGCTGGCGGGTCGACGGGGGAAGCTGGTCCGCGCCGGTCACCCTCGACGTCGCGCGGCACTACCTCGACCGCACCATCGTGACTGGCCACACGTACGAGCTCCGGGTGCGTGCGCGGGACATCGCAGGCAATCTCGGCAGCTGGGTCTCGGCTCCCGGGTACCGGTCCCAGGTGGTCCAGGACACCTCGTCCACGTTCACGCGGACCGGCGCCTGGACGACAGCGGTCAGGGACGGCTGGTCGGGCGGAACCTCGACATTCGCCACCGCTGCGGGGGCCACCACGACGCGCACGTTCACCGGGCGTGCCGTGGCGTGGGTGAGCGGTGTTGGGCCGAGGCGGGGGTCCGCTCGGGTGTGGATCGACGGGGTCAAGGTGGCGACGGTCAGCACCCACGCGGCCAGCCTCGCGTATCCCCGGATCGTGTTCTCGACGGCGTGGCCGGCGAGCGCGACGCACACGATCACGATCGAGGTGGTCGGCACGCCGGATCACCCGCGGGTGGACGTGGACGCGCTGGTCGTCATCCGCTAGGAACCCGCAAGCCGGCGGGCCGTCCCCAGTGCGCGAGGCGGTTGCTGCCGAGTGGTAGAGTCACGTCCCCGGTCGACGGGGCGGCATCGGGAGCCGTCCGCGGACACCGGCCCACGCGAGGTCGACAGGCACACCCGTGGCACGCTCGATGTGGAAAGGGGCCATCCAGTTCGGGCTGGTCACCATCCCGATCAAGCTCTACACCGCGACCGAGTCCGACTACGCGATCCGGTTCAACATGCTCCACGCGACCGATCTCTCGCGCATCCAGATGAAGGTCTGGTGTCCCGAGGACGACAAGGTCATCTCGCGGGCCGACACGGTCAAGGGCTACGAGTATGCGCCCGACCAGTACGTCGTGATCACGGACGAGGACCTCGAGAAGGTCCCGCTCAAGACCGTCCGCAGCATCGAGATCGAGCAGTTCGCCCCGCGCGACGACACGACCCGGCAGCACGCACAGTTCACCAAGCAGGCGTACTACGTCGAGCCCGACAGGATCGGGCGCAAGGCGTTCTACCTCCTGCGCCAGGTGCTGGAGGACAAGGAGCTCACGGCGATCTGCAAGGTCGTCATCCGTGACCGGGAAGCGCTCGCCGCGCTCGACCCGTTCGAGGACACGATGCTCCTCACCACGCTCCACTGGCCGGACGAGATCCGGTCCACGAAGGAGCTCGACCTGCCGGCCGAGGAGTTCGACTTCAAGCCCGCCGAGCGCAAGATGGCGGAGCAGCTCGTCGAGGCGATGACCGACTCGTTCGACCCATCGAAGTACAAGGACGAGTATCGCGAGGCACTGCTCTCCGTCATCAACGCCAAGGTCGAGGGTGTCGAGGTCGCGAGCCCGCAGCCGGCCGCCGAGTCGACCAACCTCGTCGACCTGATGAAGCTGCTCGAGGCCAGCGTCAAGGCCGCGACGGACCACCGGACCGCCGGGTCCCCCGAGCCCGTGTCGGTCGCCGCGGTGAAGCAGGAGCGAGCGTCGAGGCCCGCGAAGGACGGGGCGTCGAAGCCCGGGGTCGCGAAGCCGACGACGCGCAAGGCGGCGGCCGCCAGGGCGGATGACGAGCCCGAGGAGTCCCGGCCCGCCCGCCGCCGAAAGGCGTCCTGACGGGGGACGGCCCCGAGCCGGTACACGGGTCTGTTCGCCCGTGGCAGCCAGCGACGACGACGCGTTGGCCGGGTGGCGGACGCCGCGCGTCCCGATTCGACGGAATGGGCGATGATGGACGGGAGCCGCACACCGAGAACCCCGAGCCGACTACCCGAGGATCCCGATGCCCGACCCGGTCCTTCCCCTCACCCCTGACCGTCACGCCGACGCGCCCGCGAACCCGCGCGGCTGGCTGTTCGTCGCCTTCGCGTTCGCCCTCATGCTCCCGGGCGTCGCGATCGTGCTCGGGGGAATCCCCGCAGCCGACCCGGTCAAGGCGCTGGTCTACGGGGTCGCGATCGTGGGCGCGGCGTTCGTCCTCTCGTGGGCGGCCGAGGTCGTCCAGCTCGACTTCAGCCAGGGGCTCGCGCTGGCGCTGCTGGCCCTGATCGCGATCCTTCCCGAGTACGTCGTCGACGCGACCTACGCGTATCTCGCCGCGCAGGATCCCGCGTACGCGGGCTACGCGGTCGCCAACATGACCGGCGCCAACCGGCTGCTCATCGGCATCGCCTGGCCGATGGTCATCGCGGTCGGCTGGCTTCGCTTCCGCCGCTCGAGGGTCTCGCTCGAGTCGCAGCACGGCCTGGAGCTCGTGGTCCTCCTGGGCGTCACGATCTACGCGTTCACGATCCCGTTCCGGGGCGAGATCTCGCTCGTCGACTTCGGGGTCCTCGTCAGCTTCTTCGTGTTCTACATCTGGCGCGTGGCGCGGCTCCCAGCGGAGCCGCCGCATCTCGTAGGGCCGGCGAAGCTCATCGGGTCGATGGGGACCGCGCGCCGCCGTGCGTTCACGGGGGCCATGGCGATCGTCTCGGCCGTCGCCATCCTCCTCGTCGCGAAGCCGTTCGCGACCTCGCTCGTCGCCACGGGCACGGCCCTCGGCATCGACGAGTTCCTGCTCGTCCAGTGGCTCGCGCCGCTCGCCTCCGAGGCGCCCGAGTTCGTGGTCGTGGCGCTGTTCGCGTGGCGTGGCGCGGCGACGGCGGCGCTCGGGACGCTCGTCAGCTCGAAGATCAACCAGTGGACGCTGCTGGTGGCGATGCTGCCGCTGGTCTACTCGGTGGGCGTCGGCGCCCCGACCTCGCTGCCGCTCGACGGCCGCCAGCGGGACGAGATCCTGCTCACGGCGGCCCAGTCGCTGTTCGCGGTCGCGCTGCTGCTCGACCTCCGGCTGTCGCTCCTCGGTGCCGGCGCGCTGTTCGGGCTGTTCGCGGTCCAGATGGTGCTGCCCGAGACGCGCGGCACGCTGACGGTCGTGTACCTCGTGCTGACGGGCGTCGTGCTCGTGATCAGCCGCAAGCAGGCGCTGCGCGCGTTCGAGTGGATGCGGCCCGGCAGGGCAGCACGCGGCGAGGCGCCCGGCGCCTGAGGTGCGTGGGCCAGTCCGTCGCGTGTCGGCCGGCTACCAGAGGCGGAGCTGGCCCGTCCGTCGCAGCCACGCAACGCTCACCGCCATCAGGACGAGGCCCGCGCCGCCGAACATCGCCTGGAGGTACGAGACCTCGGGCATGACCAGCAGCTGGACGCCGATCCAGATCACGAGCCCGGTGCCGAGCACCCCCGTGAGCCACGGTGCCCATCGGTGGCGCTGCACCGTGAGCCCCGCGAGGACCAGCATGCCGACGCCGTGGATCGCCAGCAGGTAGAGCCCGGGCAGGAGGTAGGTGCGGAAGATCGTGGCCTCGATCCAGCCCTTCGGGAAGCCGACGGAGCCCCCCGAGGTGTCGGTCAGGAGCATCAGCCCGACGGGGATGGCTCCCAACGCGGTGAACAGCTCGAGCGCGACGGCGAGCCAGACGTAGCCGGGTCGCTCGACGCGGCGGTCCTTGGAGAGCGGCGTGAACACGGGATCGTCCTCGAGTGCGGGACGCAGCGATTCCATTGTGCGAGCGCGCCCGAGGATGCCCGAGCCGCCGACCATTGCCATGAGCCGTCCATCCCGCGGACGCAGCCCGCTCGACCTGCCGAAGCGTGCCGGACGGGCCGCGTCACAGGCCGGACGGGCTCGCCATCGAGGTCAGTGAAACAGCAGCCAGGCGTTCACGAAACGGCCCTCCGGGTCCACGCGCACCGTCCACGTGTAGTCCTGGATCGCCGCTGATGGCGACGGGTCCTCCATGGAGCCGCCCCAGAACAGGACATCACCGACGCGCGTGACGTCCGTCGTTCGGGCTTGCACGAGGTTGAACCGCCGCCCATCCAGGATCAGCGCCCACATCCCCGTCGGGTTCTGGACCGCCATTGCCGGGTTGCTGCTCGCCATCCGGAAGTTGGGGCGGAGCATCGCTTCCACGTCGGCCTGGCTGCCGCTCGCCTGCAGGTCGACCCAGCGGTCGACCAAGGCGTTGTCAGCGGTCACCTGGCCGACGCCCGACGTCCCCACCGGCGACGTCTGCGCGCCGGGTACGAGCGTGTCGAGCGCGGTCCCCAGGACGAGCCCGAGGACAATGCCGATGACCAATCCACCACCAGCCAGTGCCAACGCCGGCACGTGGCGGGGGGTTGCTGGCCGTGCTGCGACCGTGGCCACGATCGTGCCTCCCGGGACGCGTGCTGACCGGGGTCGCCGGCCAAGCCTCACCACGCTGTCTCCACGACAGACCGACGGGTGGCGTCTCGGTACCCCGGGTCATGCGATCGTGACCGGTGCGGCCGCCCCGGCCAAGAGGCGAAGTGCCCGAAGCCCGATCCGTGGCGGCAGGCGGCATACTCGCGGACATGACCGATGCCGCCCGCGTCAGCCTCGGGCTCAACCTGCCATATGTCGAGGGCTCGATGGACGGGGCGACGCCCCGGTGGGCGGACATCCGCGCGATGGCCGAGGAAGCGGAGCGGATCGGGTTCGATGCCGTGTGGGTCTCGGATCACGTGGGCTTCGGGGACCCGGATGCCGACTGGAACGGGGCGTGGGAGTGCTGGACGCTGCTCACGGCGCTCGGCGTGGCGACCTCGCGTGTGCGGCTCGGCACGTACGTGGCCGCGATCCCATACCGAAGCCCCGCGCTGCTCGCGAAGATGGCCGAGACGCTCGACGAGATCTCGGGGGGACGGGTGATCCTGGGCGTCGGGGCGGGCTGGAACGAGCCGGAGTTCACGGCCTACGGGTTCCCGTGGGAGCGCCGCTTCGACCGGTTCGAGGACGGGCTGCGGATCATCGCGTCGATGCTGCGGACGGGCCGCGCCGATCACGACGGTCGCGTGGCGTCAGTACGTGGCGCGCTCGTTCGACCACGCGGTCCGCGGCCCGAGGGCCTGCCGCTCATGATCGGCGCGGCCGCGCCGCGGATGCTGCGGCTCACGGCCGAGCTCGCGGACGAGTGGAACGCAGGCATGCGGACGCCGGCCGGCTTCATGCCGATGGCCAACGCCCTCGATGCGGCGCTGGCAGCCGCGGGACGCGACGCGGGCTCGATCCGCCGATCCGCCGAAGCGATGGTGGAGCCGGCTGGAACGCCGGTCGACGACGGCGATCCCGACACGTTCGGGTCGTGGGAGCGGCCGTTCGCCGGGTCGCCCGAGGTGATCGCCGCGGGCCTGCGCCGGTACGCGACGCTCGGATGCGACCACGTCCAGGTGCAGCTCCGGCCCAACACCGTGGACTCCGTGCGGAGGTTCGCCCCGGTGATCGATTTGCTTCGCTCGGGCTAGGCGTCGCGCGCGGTCTGCACGTTCCCCGGCGCGGCCGCCGCGGGAGCGGTTCCGCCGCACGACCGGCAGAGGGCTGCCTGTCCGGCAGCGACGCGACGATCTCGCGGCAGGATTCGGCGCGTGTCGAGAGCACACGCTGCCGCCGGAGCACCGGATCGACGAAGCGCGGTCGTGAACACGGCCTCGGAGGCAGCACCGCTCCCCGATGGCGGGCGACTCGGAGGCCCGGGCGTGCGGCCTGGGAGCCGCCCCGGGGCGACGGGAACCCGAGCCTGACGAGCCGGGTCGCGCGTCGGGACCTCCCTTGCGATACTCCGCGCCATGCCGCTCGACGAGTACCGCCGCAAGCGCGACTTCGGGAAGACGCCCGAGCCTGCGCCGGGCGACGTCGGGGGACCGGACGCCGCCGCGCCGCCGCTCGGTTCGCGACGAAGGTTCGTGATCCAGCGCCATCGAGCGACGAGGCTCCACTATGACTTCAGGCTGGAGATCGATGGCGTCCTGGTGAGCTGGGCGGTGCCCAAGGGCCCGAGCCTGGACCCCGACATCCGGCGGATGGCCGTCCACGTGGAGGACCACCCGGTCGAGTACTTCGACTTCGAGGGCGTGATCCCGGCGAAGCAGTACGGCGCCGGCGACGTCATTGTCTGGGACTGGGGGACCTGGGAGCCGGAGCACGAGACGCCCGACCCGGTCGCCGCCATCGACAAGGGCGAGCTCAAGTTCCGGGCCTTCGGAGAGAAGATCAAGGGCCGGTTCACCATCGTCCGAACGAGCCGCCGGCCCGGGTCTGCGCCGCGGACGGCGTTTGAGGACGACGAGGGCGAGCAGTGGCTCCTGCTCCACAAGCGCGACGACCATGCATGGAAGGGCTGGGACGCCGAAGACTTCCCGCAGAGCGTCAAGTCGGGCCGCACGAATGACGAGGTCCGGGCGAACGCCCCGGCGATCTGGGTCTCGGACGCGCCCGCCGCGACCGCGGAGATCGACCTCGCCGGCGCCCGCGAGGCACCGATGCCGCGCTACCTCGAGCCCATGAAGGCAACCCTCGCCACGAAGCCGTTCCGGGACGAGGACTGGCTGTACGAGGTCAAGTGGGACGGTTACCGCGTGGAAGCGGTCGTGCGCGACGGCAAGGTCAGCCTGTTCACGCGCAACGGCAACAACGCCGAGACGTACTTCCCACGACTGCTCACGCCGCCGACGTGGATCGATGCGCGCGAGGCCATCGTCGACGGCGAGGTGGTCGCGCTCGACGAGCAGGGCCGGCCCGACTTCAGCCTGCTCCAGGAGCGGATCAGCGCGGGCCGGACGGGGACGCCGGTGCCGCTCGTCTACCAGGCGTTCGACCTCCTGTACCTCGATGGCCGCTCGCTGCTCGACGTCCCGCTCGAGCAGCGCAAGAAGTTGCTCGAGCTCGTCCTCCGACCGAACGCGCGTGTCCGGTACGCGACCCACATCGACACCGAGGGCGTCGCGTTCTTCGAGGCGGCGAAGGCCCAGGGGCTCGAGGGGATCGTCGCGAAGCAGCGGCGCTCCCGATACGAGCCGGGACGTCGCGCGCCCGCGTGGCTCAAGATCAAGGCACGGCCCGAGCAGGAGCTCGTCGTGGGCGGCTGGACCCCGGGGGAGGGGAACGCGAAGGACCTGGGCGCGGTGGTCGTGGGCGTGTACGAGGAGGAGCGGCTTCGGTTTGCGGGCAAGGTGGGGTCCGGGTTCACCGCCCGGACCCGGACCGAGCTGCGCACGGCCCTCGACGCGCTCGAGACCGAGCTTCCGCCGTTCGATCCGGCGCCGGCCCCGGACTACCGTGGGCGCTGGGGCGGCGATCTCGCGGGCGTCCGGTGGGTTCGCCCGGAGCTCGTCATCCGGGCGGAGATCGGGGGCTGGACACGCGACGGTCACGTCCGCCAGACCGCGTTCAAGGGCCTGGACCCAGGGCGCGACCCGCGCGAGGTCGTGCGAGAGCGGGCGATCGACCCGGCCGCGGCCGAACGCGAGGCCGCCGTCGCATTCCCGGCCACCGAGCCGCTTGCCGCCGCGACCCCGCAGGCCGCACCATCGCCGTCGATGCCAGCCAAACGCTCCCGACCGGCCGCCCGGCAGGCCGCACCCTCCCCGGCGGCAGCCGCCACAGACCCCGCATGGCTCGTCACGCCCGCGGAGCTCGACGCGCTCGCCGCGCTCAAGGGCGAGGGCACCTGGCGGGTGGGCGGCCAGGACCTCAAGCTCACGAACCTGGACAAGGTGCTGTTCCCGCCCCGGGACGGCGTCGACGAGGCGCCGGTCTCGAAGCGTGAGCTCATCGCCTACTTCGCGCGGATCGCGCCCGCGATGCTGCCCCACCTCGCCGAACGGCCGCTCAACCTCCAGCGCTTCCCGAACGGCGCGGACGCGCCAGGCTTCTGGCAGAAGGACATCCCGTCCAGCGCACCCCGCTGGCTCACGATCTGGCACGAGACCGGCTTCCGCGAGCGCGAGGACCGGGCTCCCAACGACCACCTCATTGCGGACCGCGCCGCGAGCCTGTGCTGGCTCGGCAACCAGGCGGCGTTCGAGATCCATGCCTGGACGTCCACGCTTCACGAGCCGTGGATGCCCACCTTCGCGCTCATCGACATCGACCCCGGGCCGAAGACCACGTGGGACGAGACGCTGACCCTCGCCCGCCTCTACCGCACCGCGCTCGAGCACCTCGGCGTGCGGGCCTACCCCAAGACGACCGGCTCCCGCGGCATCCAGGCCTGGATCCCCATCGAGCGCGGGCGGTAC
>DASXVG010000114.1:0-6472 GCA_036504355.1 Candidatus Limnocylindrales bacterium | reverse complement strand
TCGACCGGCGTGACGACGCCGACCTTCTTCGCGTGCTCGAGGATCTCCGCGCCATTCGTGTGGCGGATGATCCGGTCCCGGTCACGGCCGCCGCCACGTGGCCCGGGGCGCAGCTCGGGCGAGACACGCGCGGCGACGTCGTCGAAGGTTGCCCAGCACGCCCGCAGGAGCGCGATCCGCCGCTCGCATGCTGCCATGGTCATCGGCTCGAACTCGGCCTCCGCGGTCTGCCCCGAGACGCCGTAGAACTCGGACATGCCCGTGCCCGGCAGCCGCTCGACGACCTCGAGCGTGCCCGTCGCCTCGAACTCGTCCCCAAGGCCGGCGCGCGCCGCCACGACGGCGTACCGCGGCCGGTACGTCGCCAGCAGCTCCATCGCCCCGTCCTCGAGCTTCGCGCTGCGGCCCCAGCCGGGCCAGTCGAAGGCCGATGCCACCGCCCGCTTCCTGCCCTGCTCGACCAGCACGCGGACCGGGACGGTGGTCGACGAGCCGCTCACGGCCAGAGGTCGACGGCGGGCACGCCGGCGGCGCCGAACGCAAGCGATGCCTCGCTGAAGTGATAGAGGTCGTGCGCGAGCACGCGCTGGATCACGGACCCCCGCGTGTGCACCCAGGTGTCGTCCCACTCCGGGCGGCGCAGGATTTCGCCCAGGGACGCGACGGTCCACGTGTCCAGACAGCGCTCCACGATCGTGAACGTCGCGTCGAGGGCGTCGGAGAGCGCCGCGGGCGAGAGGACGTGCTCCAGGTCGTCGTCGCCGGGGCAGTTGCTGCCGGCATCCGGGAACGGCGACGTCTCCGCCCCGGGCTCGCCCGCGAAGTCGCACAGCCAGAACACTCGCTGGCACGCCGCGTGGCCGAGGATGGCCCAGGCAGGCCAGGCATCGGGGCTCGGCCGCAGGGCGAGCTGCTCCGCTGCCAGCCCCGCCACGAGATCGCGGACCTGCCGGTTGTACATCGGCCAGTTGCTGTACGCGGGGCGGATCGTCTCGCTCATGACTCGCACCCTACCGCGCCGTCGCGCCGGGGGATGTCAGGAATCGCGAGGTCGTAGGCACTCGCCGGTCACGCGCGTCGGACCAGCGTGCGGAACAGGTGGTCGAGCGTCGCGGCGGGATCGGCGGTGAGGCCCGTATGGACGGGGGACGGCTGGATCATGGTGGAGGACGGCGAGACGAGCCAGTGGAAGCGCTCGTGCGCCGGGAGCGCGGCGATCGGGCCTGCGGTCTCGTCGCCGGCGGCGATGCGGTCCACCAGCGACAGATGCTCGCGGACCGTCTCGGGATCGCAGTCCGGGGAGAGCGCCGCGAGCACCGCCGGGTCGAGCTCGGTCCGAGCGCCGAGGAAGCGCCGCGGGCGCGACATCAGGACGATCCCCGCGTTGAACGCCTCACCCCGCTCGACCCGCGGGACGACGCGGATGATCGCGTACTCGAACGGGCTGCGGGTGTCTGTCGTCCCCGCGGTGTCACGCCGCCCGGGCACGGTCGGCCTCCGCCACGAACGCCCGCGGCGACTCGAGCCGCGCGAGCAGGTACTCGACGTATGCGCGCCGATGGGCATCGGGGTCCGGCAGGCCATCCTCGGGCTGGAGCCAGTCGTCCGGGATCGAGGCGGCGAACCCTTCCAGCGTCGCGCGATCGAGCCGCGGGGCGAGGCGCGCGTCGGCGTCGGCGATCACGCTCGCGAAGGGCAGGAGCACGTGATCCCGGATCTGGACGAACGGCCGGCGGGCGTGCGCGTCCGGGTCGGTCCACGTGTGGTGGATGTACAGCGCGGAGCCATGGTCGATGAGGTACGGGCGGCGATGCCACACGATGAGGTTCGGGTTGCGCGCGGTCCGGTCCACGTTGGTCGTGTACGAGTCCAGCCACACGACCGCGGCCGCGAGGTCCGGGTCGGGGCTCGGCTTCGCGGTCGGCGCGAACGCGAGCGCCCCGGGCAGGAAGTCGAGGCCGAAGTTGGTGCCCGCGCTCCGTTGCAGGAGGTCCTGGATCTCGCCGTCGGGCTCCGCCCTGGAGAGCGCCCCGTCCAGCTCGACGAGCACGAGGTCCGGGATCGGCAGGCCCAGGTGCCGGGCGATCTCGCCGGCGAGCAGCTCGGCGACGAGCGCCTTTCGACCGTGCCCCGCGCCGAGGAGCTTCACGACGTACAGGCCGTCGTCGTCCGCCTCGACGAGCGCCGGCACCGACCCGCCCTCGCGAAGGGGCGTGACGTAGCGGGTAGCGGTGACGGTCCGGAGCATGGTGGGGAGTGTAGGCCGCCCCGTGGGGCGGCGACCCGCCGCTCGCCCGCCGCGCAAAACCGCGGTATCGTTGCCCGTACAACTACCAAGGCCCCGTGCGAACGACGTCCGGGAAACCCACGGGGAGCACCCAGCAACATGGACGACACCATCCGCGCCGCCCTCGGCCGCGGCCACGTCATCGACATGACGACGATCGGCCGCCACTCGGGGACGCCGCGTCGGATCGAGATCGTGTTCCACAACATCGACGGCCGGATCGTGATCAGCGGGATGCCCGTGCGCGGCCGCACGCGCGCATGGATCCACAACCTCGAGGCCGACCCGCGGGTCACCCTCCACTTCAAGGGACCGGTCGCGCACGGCGACGTCGAGGGTACGGCGCGGATCGTGACCGATCCGGCGGAGCGTCGCCAGATGCTCACGGGCGTCGCGCGGAACTGGAACCGCACGGACATCGACCTCATGGTCGAGGCGAGCCCGCTCATCGAGGTCACGATCCCGGGCTACCCGTTCTGACGGTCCGTCTCGAGCACCCACCCGGGGTCGTGGACAGCGTCACGCGCCGCGCGGCGGGTACGGCGGGTCGGGCGATGGACTTGGCGACCGGACTGGGCGCCGCCTAGCGGACCGCCTCGTCGAGCGCCTCGTTCACCGCTGCCGTGACGTCGACCTCGCCGTCGGCAACCGGGTCGCCGAGCGCACCCTGCGCCTCGGACTCGGGGAGCTGGTCGCTCCACCCGTCGGTCGCCTCGGCGGAGCGATCGCTCAGCGTGTCAGCCACCTGGTGCACGGAGTCGGTGACCTTGGTGACGATCCCCGACAGGTCCGTGCTCGGGACAACCGCGAGTGCGCCCCCGAGCACATCGGCGAGCGGCCGGCCCTCCGCGCGTGCGGCCGCCGTCACCCCGGCAGCTGGCGCGATGCCGTCGACGCGCATGCCGTGACGGTAGACAAGGTGCGTTCCGTACCAGCCGGCCGACACGAGGCCGAGGTTGGCCGCCACGTTGAGCAGCCGCGCGAACAGGCCCACGCGGCCCGTCGCCCGGATGAGCAGCTGGAGCACCAACGATGCCAGGACGCCCGTGTTGAGCAGCGCGTGGGCGTTCGCGATCCGCTTCGCCTCGGTGTTGCTCGGGATCTCCCGGTAGTCGGCGTAGCCGGTCGCGGCGGCGGCACCGCCGGTGACGAGCGCCAGGGCCATCGTGAAGAACGCCGCCACCTTGAACGAGCCGCGGCGCGTCACCAGGTGCAGCATGTCGAACACGAGGCTCGTGGGAACGAGCGCGGTCGGGAAGTCGTTGATCACCGGGTGAACCGGGTGCTCGGCGTAGGACAGCTTGGGCATGGATGGCCTCGCGGCTTCGGCCGGCGGACGCCGGGGATCGTCCAACAGTCCCACGCGGCACCCCTCGCCCATGCCCGGCGCAACCTCGCACGGGTTGCAACCGCGTGGCGACTCGCTCAGACGGCCGCCGTCTCGGCCTCGATGAGCGCCCGGAGGCGTTCGAGCGAGCCCGCCAGCTCCGCGTTGATGCGGCGCTCGGCCTCACGAGCGACGAACCCGAGCAGCGGCGGCGCGCCGACCTCGATCTCGAGCACGATGCGGGTCACGGTCGCGCTGACCCCCTCCAGCCGGGTTCGGACGTCGATCGACAGCGGACCTGCGGAGCCGCCGATCGCGAGGATGTTCGGGGGCCGGTACTGCTTCACGGTCCCGATCACCTCGGCGTTGCCGGCCGCGGCTCCCATGCGCAGGCGAACGCGGCTCCCGACGGTCATCTCCGGGTCGAGGAGCTCCGCCGCGCTGACATCCGGAAGCCAGCGGGGCAGGTCGGCGATGCGGGTGGCGACGCCGAACACCCTCTCGACGGGGTAGGGGAGCTGGAGCGACGCGCTGACGCGACCCATCAGGTCGCCTCCTCTGTGAGCCGCTCGACGAGCCGGTCGAGCTCGGCGTCCGTCAGGCCCTGGCGGGCAAGGAGGGCACGAGCACCGCCGTGCTCGCGATCAAGGTGCGTCAGGGCGGCCGCCATGTACTCGGGCGGCGAATCGACGACGAGCTCCTCGTGACGCCAGTCGTCGGGATCGATGCGGGCCTCGGCAGGCCGGGCGAAGTAGCCGGCGGACATTGCGTAGTCCTCGACGATGGTGTAGGTGGGGACACCGGCGAGGGCGAGCAGGAGCGCGATCGTCACGCCGGTGCGGTCCTTTCCGGCCGCGCATCCGATGACGGCCGGGAGGCCGTCCTCGGCGAGGAGCGCGCGAGCGACGTCCGCGAGCTGCGTCGCCCGGGCGTCGAACACGTGGAGATACATGCCCGCGAGGCCGGCGTGGGGCGTCGGGTCGTCCTTGAGCAAGGGGATCGACGTGTACCGGACGCGCCCCGAATCCAGGAACACGTTCGGGGAGCGCACGAGCTCCTCGGGCCAGCGGAGGTCGATGACCTGGCGCAGGCCCAGCTCCTCGAGCTGGAGCTGCGCGCGCCGGGGAAGCCTGGTCAGCTCGTCCGAGCGGAGGAGCGTGCGCCAGCGGATCCGCCGGCCGCCGGTCGTCGCGTAGCCGCCGACGTCGCGGAGGTTGCGCGTCCCGTCAAGCGGGAGGTGGCGCGCCGGGGTGGTGATCACGCCTCCAAGGGTATCCCCGACCGCCGATCCGGGAGGACCGCGGTAGCCCATCCGGGGGATGCGCCGTCGTCCGGCGCCCGGGGTAGGGTGGGCACGCCCCACGTTCCCATGGCCGGTGTGACCCTCCGCCGGCCGCCCCGGAGACCGCCCGTGTCCGATCCCGCGCCGCGCATCGCGCCCCGGTCCGCCGGTGCCGCCGCCGACGTCGCCCTCCTGCGCGCGGCGCGCACCGACCCCGCCGTGCCCGAGACCGCCGTGAGGGTGACCTTCGGGGAGCGACTCCTGGGGCGCGTTTCGCTTCGCCTGTCGCACCCGAGGCCGGACGCCATCGTGGTCCGCGTCGACGGCAACAACGCCTAGGCCCGCTTCTCCGCGGCGCCGGCCCGTCCCCGGCTCTCGGGCCACGTGGGCGGCGGCCGGGCGTTTCGTCGACATCTGTCCATGGCGGACCATGACCGTTGACCGATGGCCGAGGGGCTGCGCCGGGCCTAGCGTACGGACATCGAACGGACCGCCAACATTCGGACCAATCCGGCGGCGCGTCGTTCCTCCGGCGGGATGTCGGGCGGCGGCGGAGTCGGAATTCCTGTCGAACGGGCGGTCCGTTCCGATTCCCCGAGCAATACGCATGTGTGCGGATTCACGCGCGAGCCCTGGACGACGCACCATGGCGTCGACCGCCGCCGGGGGGCAGGATCACCGTGCCGTCACTCCCCAGACCGAAGCTCCAGGCGTTCCCGACCGAAGACCTCGGGTTCCGCCGCTATGTCGCCGAGGCTTTTGCCGCCCTCCTCGCGGAGATGGACGCTCGGCCGGACGCCGTCCTCGAGCCCGAGGAGCTCCAGCTCCGCCTCCGCACGCGCTACCCGGCCGCCATCGTCAGGCCGCGTGAGACGCTGGCCGATCCGGGCGACGGCGATGAGCTCTGGTACGTCTACCGCTTCGGGTCCATCTCGCCCGGCATCCGCTGGTGGGAGGAGCCCGGGCATGCGTGGGCGATCCTCGACGACGAGCGCAGGTTCGTCGAGGTCTCGACGTCCCTGACGACCATCGTGGAGGCGCCGCGCGACGCGCTCCTCGGCCTCGCCGTCGAGGCGTTCTCGAACCCCGACGACGAGACCGCACCCGACGATGTCCGCGCCCTGTGGGGGGAGTTCCTCGAGAAGGGTGAGCTCCACTCGACGCTCCGCTTCCGCCGGCTCGACGGGGCCGAGCGCGAGATCGAGTACCACGTGACGCGCGAAGGAGCCGGCCCCGGGCGACACCTCGCGGTTGTCCGCGAGATCGAGCGCCGCTAGCGAAGCCCCTCCTCGAACGCCCGCTTGGCCCCGGTGACGGCGGCGCGGACGCCCCAGCCCGCGGGGATCGACGCGAGGAGCTCGTGGACCCAGCCGATCGGGCCCCACAGCGTCGAGCGGAGCTCCGCGGCCTGGTGGACCCAGGTGCCGGTCCCACGCGCCTCGAACGTGATGATCAGGGCACTCTCCATCGCGTGCGCGAACGACACGTGCACCTGGCGGGCGTGCGGCTTGTACTCGACGATCTCCCATTGCTCCGTGGCCGGAAGGCCGCCCAGGCGGGTGCGCTCGCGGTAGAC
>DASXVG010000113.1:0-2821 GCA_036504355.1 Candidatus Limnocylindrales bacterium | reverse complement strand
AGCGAGATCGCGGCCATCTTCGAGGCGGAGGACCTCGCGGACGATCCGGGCGGCCGGTTCAACGTCGCGCCCACGGACGAGGCGGCGGTCGTCGTCCAGCGCGACGACCGGCGGGCGGTTGTCCGGTACCGCTGGGGCCTGGTCCCCGGCTGGTCCGACGACCCGCGGATCGCCTCACGAACGTTCAACGCGCGCGCGGAAACCGTCGCCACGAACCCAGTGTTCCGGGACGCCTTCCGGCGCCGCCGCTGCCTGGTCCCGGTCGATGGCTTCTACGAGTGGCTGCGCGATGGGACGCGGCGCCAGCCCATGCGCATCCACGACCCGGCGGACGGGGTGCTCGCGCTCGCCGGGCTGTGGACCGGCCGGCAGCATCCTGAGAGCGGGCTGTGGCACCGGACGTTCACGATCGTCACCACCCGGCCGAACGAGTTCATGGCATCGATCCATGACCGGATGCCGGTCATCGTCCCGCGGGACGCATGGGCGCGCTGGCTGGACCCGGCCCCCGCACAGCCGGGCGACCTGCGCGCGCTCCTCGAGCCACGCGACGACTGGGCGCTCGACGCCTACCCGGTGCCGCCGCTCGTGAACAACGTACGCAACAACGGGCCCGAGCTCGTGGCGCGGCTCCAGCCCCCGCCGGAGCCACCCACGCTGCTCTGATCCGGATCCCCGAGACCCGGACGCTACTAGTGGACGGGCCCTTCTGCGGGCCGGCGATCGAGGGATGACTGCCGCCAACTCGAGGTGCATCGGCGCAACGGGTGGTCAGGGGGCGTCCCGCTCCCAACCGTCGCCTAGTGCGGCGGCAAACGCGGCGTCGGGTGCCCGGCCCGCGTCCAGCGAGGCGGCGTAGGTGCCGATGAGGCGTGCGAAGGCGCCGCCCGGATCGGCGTCCGGTGCGGCCAGGACGGTCGCCGCCGGGGGGATGGCTTCGGGCGGGTCGCTCGCCTCCCCCACGAGCACCACCAGCTGCGCCCCGGCGAACGCTGCGGCATCGGCGGCAACGCTGAGGGCCGCGTCGAGGACGTCATCGGTGACGACCAGCACGCTGAACGCGGTGAGGTAGCGGAGACCGAGATCCACGTCCAGCGCCTCGAGCCGCGGGCCTCCGTCGGCAGGCGCCGTCCGCGGGTCGGCAGCCTCGTCGTGGAGCGGGCCGGGTTCGTCGGCGTCGGACGCCGGCGCTACGAGCAGGGTCGGCCGCGCGGGATCCCGAAGCAGGGCCACGTGGCCAACGCCCGCGTGCGAGAGCGCGATCATCAAGGCGTCTCCCGCCGGGTCGTCGCCCGCGCGTCCAACGAGCTCGACGGCGGCGCCGGCCGCCGCGGCGGCCATTGCGATCCCACACGCGAGCCCGGCCGGCCCGGCGGGCTCAGCGGGGCGCCAGGCAGGCGTGCCGACGACGACGATCACGCCCGAAGGGTACCCCGGGCCGTCACCCGTTGAGGTGGCTGGGGTCCTCGCTGTCCGAGCCGGACGCGGATCCGGAGGTGTCGGTCGCCTGGGGCGTCTCGGACGGCTTCGGGGTCTCGGTGGGTCTGGGGGTCGGGGACGGCTTCGGGGTCGAGGTCTCTTCGGGCGTCGATGTTGGGGCCGCCGTCGAGTCGTGGTCGTCCGAGCTGGAGGAGTCGTCGCTGCCTGATCCGGAGTGATCGTCGTCCGCGCCCGAGCCGGATGCACCGGTGCCGGACCCACGGGTCGCGCTGTCGTCCGAGCCGCCGTCACCGCCCGGCTCGACGGAGCCGGTGGGCTGCTCGCTCTCCGCCTCGGTCGACTCGCTCGGATCGGCCGACTCGGTCGGCGACACGTCCGGGGTCGCGACCGGGAACGGCTCGATGGCGTCGGACGGGAGGAGCGATGGCGATGCGTCTGGATCGGGCGCGACCACGGACGGCTGTGGCGCGGGTGACGGCGACTGGTCGAACAGCCCGAGCGCGCCGGCCGCGGCCCCTGCCGTCCCGGCCCCGAGCGCTGCCACGACGACCACGAGCGCGAGTGCCTGGGCGCGGACCACGGCCGGGAACCCGCGACCGACGGTCACCCGCCACGCGTCGCGGATCGACGCCAGCAGCGCCCCGAGCGACGCCCGGCGGACGGCGCGCACCGCGGCGCGAGCCGGGACCGGCGACGGTTCGGCCGCGATCGCGACCATGGCGTCGTCGACGAAGGTCGGTGTCGGCCGAACGGTCGTCCCGGCGGCGAGCGCCTCGAGCTCGCGCGCCAGCCGCATCTCTGCCGTCAGGTCGCCGGGGCGGATGCCGGCGGCGTCATCGAGCTCGGCCGGCGTGAACCGCCGGGCATCGCCCGGGATCGGCCCGGTCATCGGTCTGCCTCGTCGAGCGCGCGCCGGAGGCGGGCGAGGCCGCGGTGGAGCTGGGTCTTGACGGTGCCGAGCGGACGATCGGTCGTCTCCGCAATCTCGGCGAGCGATCGCTCGGCGAAGAACCGCAGGGCCACGATCTCGCGGTACGGCTCGTCGAGCGAGGCGACCGCCTGTCGCAGCCGGGCATCCCGCTCCGTGCGCAGCACGCTGTGGGCGGGATCGGCCGCGTCGCCGACCGCGGTCGTGCGGAATCGCTCGTGGTTGGGGAGGTCGGCGTCGGCCGCGAGCGGGTCGAGCCATACGACCTGCCGGCGTTGCGACGCGCGGCGGATAGCCAGCCTGACGGCGATGCGCGCGATCCACGCCCCGAGCGGCCCGTCGGCGCGCCACGTCCCGAGGGACCGGTACGCGATCACGAAGGCCTCCTGGGAGATGTCCTCGGCCTCGCCGCGGTCGCCGAGCACGCGCGTGCACGCGGAGACGACCGACGAC
>DASXVG010000112.1:0-39723 GCA_036504355.1 Candidatus Limnocylindrales bacterium | reverse complement strand
AGGCTGGGCGCGATCAGTGCCGCGACGACGACGAGCGTCGCCGCCGGCCTGACGTTCCCGAAGAGCGCGCCGTGGACGGCGATCACGGCCGGGATGTCGGCGGCGTCAACCACGTACATCCGGGTCCTGACCACGTCGGCGAGCGTGAACCCGGCCTCGCCCAGGGCTCCCTCGACGATCGCGAACGCGGCCCGCGCCTGGCCGGCCGCGTCCCCTGGGTGGAGAGACGTCCCGTCCGGGCCGGCGTCCGTCGTCCCGGAAACGAAGCACGAGTCGCCGACAGCCACGGCGCGCGAGTAGCCAGCTGTTGCCTCCCACGGCCCGCCCGTGCTGACGTGCCGCCGGCTCACGCCGCGCCGCTCTCGGCGTTCGTGACCCGCGCCCCGCCGCTCGAACTCGCACCCCGTGCCTCGCGCTCCCGGCGCCACGCCCGGACCTCCGGGTCGCGACCGATCGCCGCGATGAGCGCCGCCAGCAGCGTCGTCCGCGGCACGATCGACCCGACCTCCAGGTACTCCTCCGGCGAGTGGTCGTACCCGCCCACCGGGCCGAGCCCATCGATCGACGGCACCCCCATCCCGGCGGTGGTGTTCGCGTCGGAGGCGCCACCGGTCGCGGCATCGTGCAGCTCGAAGCCGAGCGCGCTCGCGAGCCCGATCGCGTGCCCCACCAGCCGCCCCGACCGCTCCAGCTTCTCCATCGGCCAGTGCCGCCCGTCCTCGACGATGGTGAAGGTCGTGTCGGGCACCGCGCGCGACACCGCGAGCGCACGGATCGCCGCCTCGGCCTCGACCAGCGCGCCCCGCGTCACCGCGCGGATGTCCACCTCGAGCGCGCACTCGGCCGCGACCACGTTCGGGCGCGTCCCGCCGCGGAGGACCCCGACGTTGACCGTGACGCCCGGCCAGCGGCCGTTCAGCGCGTGGAGGTCCGCGACCAGGCGGGCCGCCTCGAGGATCGCGCTGCGCCCCTTCTCCGGCTCGACGCCGGCGTGCGCCGCGCGGCCTGTCACCGTGATGGTCAGCCCCAAGTTCCCCTTGCGCGAGCTGACGATGTCGCCGTTCATCCGTGCGCACTCGAGCACGAGACAGGCGTCCGCGTCCACGGCCAGCCGCCGGATGTGCGGCGTCGACACCGGCGACCCGATCTCCTCGTCCGGGTTGGCCACGAAGATCACCCGCGCCAGCGGGATCCCGCCCGTCTCGCGGAGCGCTGCCAGGGCGTACAGCCCGGCGAGCAACCCGCTCTTCATGTCCGTGACGCCGGGGCCCGTCGCGATCCCCCGCTCGTCGACCCGGAACGGTCTCTCGGCCGCCGTCCCCGGGTCGAACACCGTGTCCATGTGCCCGATCGCGAGGAGCGTGGGACCGGCAGGGTCGTCGCCGGGCAGCTCGCCGATGACGGTGCTGCCGAGCCCCTCGTCGTTCGCGTGGACGCTGACCGTCGCGCCGAGCCCCTCGAGCCGCTTCCGGGTGAACGCCCCGATCTCGTTCACGCCGTCGGCTGTGTACGAGCCGCAGTCGATGTTGACGAGCCGCTCGAGGTCGGCGAGGAACGCGGGGTGGGCGCGCTCGACAGCAGCGCGGATGGCCGCGAGCTCCGCGGCGGGCACGAGGTCGGTGGCGACAGCAGTCATGCTCGCAATCTACCCCGATCACGATGACCGAATCGGCGGACGTGGACGTGGACGCGAGATGGCGCGCGACGGGCAGGCATGCTCGCGTATCCTCGCCGGACCGTGCGCCTGATCGAGATCCGCCTGTACGAGGGACCCAACGTCTACCGGCTGCTGCCGGTGGTCAAGGTCGAGGTCGCCGTCGGGCGGACGCACGCCTGGCACGGGTCGAGGTCGCCCGCCGACGGGTTGCTCGTCCACCTCGGCCGGTCCGTGCCTGCGCGCGAGTGGCCGGACGCCGTCACGGACCTCGTGGCGTGGACCCGACGCCTGCGCGCGGACCACGGCGAGCGTGGCGGCCCGTGCGAGGTCCATCGGGCATCGGACACCGGCCGCTGGGTCGTCACTTGGCCGTGGGCCGGCGCGGAACGATCGCGCCTCATCGCCGAGGCGGCCTGCGACCTCGCCTCGCGCTCCGTCCACCCCGGCCGGCGCGTCCGGCTGACCGGTACCCAGCAGCGGGTCGTGGACCGCTGGACGGCGCGGATCACGGCGGCGGGCGCGACTCCGCCATCGTGGGTCCGCGACGCGGACCGGCGGATGCCCGTCGTGTCGATCACCGGCACCAACGGCAAGTCGACGGTCACCCGCCTCATCACCCACATCCTGCTGCGGGCCGGCCACCACGTGGGCACGACGACCTCGGACGGCATCCTCGTGGACGAGCGCGTCGTGGACGCGGGCGACTGGACGGGACCCGGTGGCGCCGCCGCCATCCTTCGCCGCAGCGACGTCGACGTCGCCGTCCTCGAGACCGCGCGAGGCGGGCTCGTGCTCAAGGGCATGGGCTACGAGTCCAACGAGGCGTCGGTGTTCACGAACATCTCCTCGGACCACCTGGACCTCCAGGGAATCCACACGCTGCCCGAGCTGGCCGAGGTCAAGTCGACGGTCTGCCGGGTCACCAAGTCCGATGGCTGGGCAGTGCTCAACGCGGACGATCCGTTCGTGGCTGCCGTCGCGCGCCGCGTCCACTGCCGGGTTGCCTACTTCTCGATGGACCCGGACGCCTCGCCGCTCATCGCCAGGCACCGGCGCGAGGGCGGTCGCAGCTTCGTCTTCCGGCGCGGACGGTTGCTGGAGTGGGACGGCGCCGTGGAGCACGAGCTGCTCAAGGTCGCGGACCTGCCGGTCGCGCTCGGCGGGCTCGCCCGGCACAACGTCGCCAACGCGCTCGCGGCCGCCGGTGGCGCCCGGGCGCTCGGGGCCACGACCGAGCAGGTCGCCGAGGGCCTGCGCCACTTCCGCCCGTCCGCGGACCTGTCGCCCGGCCGCCTCAACCTGTTCCGGCTGGGCAGGCGGACCGTGATCGTGGACTTTGCCCACAACGAGGCCGGGACGACCGCGATCATGGACGTGGCCTCGGGGATCGCGAGCGGGGCCGCCGGGCGGACGGCACCGATCACGGCGATCATCGGCACGGCCGGCGACCGCCCCGACGACACGCTCCGGGGCATCGGCCGGATCGCCGCCGAGCGCGCCCAGCGGGTCGTGATCAAGGAGACCCCGATGTACCTCCGGGGCCGGTCGCGCGAGAGCGTCATCGACACGATCCTCGACGGGGTTGCGGAGGGCGGCATGGATCCGGCGAAGGTCTCCATCTACGACGGCGAGGCGGTGGCGCTCGAGGCGGAGCTCGTCGGCTCGAGCGGCGCGGGCGCGAACGGCGGCCGCGCCGACGGGCCGCGGGTCGTGGTCCTGTTCTGCCACGCCGAGCGCGAGGCCGTGTTCGCGCTCCTCGACCGGCTGGGTGCGCGCCAGGTGGATGCCACGACGGACGGCATCGCGGAGCTCTCCCCGCAGCTGGCGGACCAGCGCCGCCAGTAGCGGCGCGGCGGGTCCGGGATCGCGCGTGCGTCGTGCGCAGACTCCCGGTCAGCCGAGGGGCGCCTCGAGCTCCCCCGGGTCCGCGAATGCCGTCCCGCCCTGCGCGCGCCCGGCGAGCGTCATCGCCTCCCGGTAGACGCCCACGGCATCGTCGGCGCACACGACAACCAGGTCGCCCGGCAGCGCGCGGCGCATCGCCGCGTGGACGGCCGCCGATTCCTCGAGGATCTTGTCGACCTTGACGCTCCGTCCGCTCCGGCCGTCGCCCTTGTCCGCGCGGGCCCCGCTGGCGACGTTCGCCGCGGTCTCGCCGGGCTGCCGGCCGCGAAGGTTCTTGTCCTCGCGGATGATGATCTCGTCGAACGCGGTCGCCGCCAGCCGGCCGTACTCGACCTGGTCCTGGTCGCGTCTGTCGCCGGGGATCCCGATGACGCCGATCGCGCGGCCGGTCCGGGTCGGGTTCGCGACCGCGGACCCCGGGGCGCCGAGCACGCCGGACCGCGTCTGGGGTTCGGCCATCATCCGGTTCACGAAGTCGGACAGCTGGCGCATCCCGTCCACGTTGTGGCAGTAGTCGATGACGACGCGCGTCCCGGCCACCTCGACGAGGTTGAGCCGGCCCGGCGCCTGGAAGAACGAGGTGCTGAACGTCCGCAGGCCCTGGCGAATGTCGTGGAGGTGGGCGCCGGAGGCCCACGCTGCGGCCGCGGCCGCGAGCGAGTTCGCGACGTTCATCCGCGCGCGCCCGCCGAACGTGCCGGGCATGAGATGGGTGTACAGGACCGGCATCTTGCGCGGGCCGTGCTTGAGCAGCATGAGCTCGCCCTGGGGCGTGTCCTCGAGGCAGAACGCGGCATTTCCGCGGGCGGTGTGCCCGTCGACGCGGTCGAAGCCGTCCTCCCCCTTCTGCTTGGCCATCGAGAACAGGACGACCCGCCCCGCACAGTGGCGACCCATCCGGTAGACGAGCGGGTCGTCCGCATTGAGCACGGCCGACCCGGACCGCGGGACCGCCTCCACGATGACGCCCTTGACGTTCGCGAGCTGACCCAGGGTGTCGATCCCGCCGAGCCCCAGGTGGTCCCCGGTCACGTTGGTGACCACGGCGACGTCGTTGCGGTCGTACCCCAGTCCCTCGCGCAGGATGCCGCCGCGCGCCACCTCGAACACCGCGCTGTCCACCGTCGGGTTCTGGAGCACCATCTGCGCCGACTTCGGGCCCGACATGTCGCCGCGCTTCATGAGCCGCCCATCGATCACGATGCCGTCCGTGGACGTCATCCCGACGCGCTTGCCCATGAGCTTGAGGATGTGGGCGATCATCCGGACGGTCGTCGTCTTGCCGTTGGTACCGGTGACGGCCATGATCGGGATCCGGGCCGGGGTGCCGGGGGGGAACAGGAGATCGATGACCGGGCGGGCGACGTACTGCGGCTCGCCCTCCGTGGGATGGGTGTGCATCCGGAAGCCGGGAGCCGCATTGACCTCGACGATGCCACCGCCGGTCTCGCGGACGGGCGTCGCGATGTCCGGGCAGATGAAGTCGATGCCGGCGATGTCGAGGCCCACGACGCGGGCTGCCGTCTCGGCGATCTCGACGTTGTCCGGGTGGGCTTCCATTGTCCGATCGATGGAGGTGCCGCCGGTGCTCATGTTGCCGGTCAGCGCGAGCTTCACGAACGTGCCCGCCTCCGGGACGCTGTCCGGGGTGAAGCCCTGCTCGCGGAGGATCTCCTCGGCGTTCTCGTCCAGCTTGATCTTCGTGAGGACCTTCTCGTGGCCGATGCCGCGCCGCGGGTCCGCGTTCGTGATCTCGACCAGCTCCCGGACCGTGCGCTCGCCGTTCCCCCTGACGCTGGCCGGGACGCGTTCGGCGACGGCCGCCAGCTTGCCGCCGATGATCAGGCAGCGGTAGTCGTTGCCGGTGATGTAGGACTCGACGATGACGTCCTTGCTGCGGCTCTGGCGGAGCGCCTCGGGCCACGCGGCGCGGACGTCCTCCTCGGAGCGCAGGTTGAGGGCGACGCCCCGGCCGTGATTGCCGTCGAGCGGCTTGATGACGCAGGGATAGCCGAGCCGACGAGCGGCGCCAACCGCGTCGTCCTCCGTCCCGACGACCTCGGACCGCGGCACGGGCAGCCCGGCGGAGTCCAGCAGGCGGTTGGTCAGCTTCTTGTCGCTCGCCACGTCCACGGCGATGCCGGACGTCCGGCTCGTCATCGTGGCCCGGATCCGCTGCTGGTGGACACCCTGGCCCAGCTGGACGAGGCTGTAGCGGTCGAGGCGGATGTACGGGATGTCGCGGCCGGCAGCCTCGTCGAGGAGGGCCTGGGTGCTGGGCCCGAAGGCCAGGCGCTCGGCGAGCAGGATGAGCCGCTCCAGCTCCGCCATGAGGTCGAACGCGAACGCGTCGTCGGACGGGGCCACGAGGTGGTTGACGAGCGCGACGGCCATCCGGCCTGCCTCGATGCCGACCTGCTCCTCGCGGTACTCGAAGATCACGTTGTAGCGGCCGTACTCGCCGGTGCCACGAGTCTTGCCGTGGCGGACATCCGTGCCCGCGAGGTTCTGGAACTCGAGCGCGATGTGCTCCGCGACGTGCCCGGCCCAGGTTCCGTCGCGGAGGCGGGTGATGAACCCGCCACGCCGGCCCAGGCTGCAGGCATGGTCCTCGAGCGTCGGCAGCATCTCGCTGAGCGCGTCCACGAAGCCAGGGATCTTGTTGCTCGGGAACTCCTCGAGCACGCCGAGGTCCACGACCTGGCGGATGACCGGCTCGCGAGCCCAGTAGTTGGGGCCACGCAGGACACGCGTCTCGAGGATCCGGAGCGTGGGCTCGGGGCGGCTCGCGCCGTTCGTGTCCGCGGACCGGCGGCGTTTGCGCTCGGGCTTCGCGGCGGCGGTGGGCACGGGCTGGACCGGCTCGGCTTGCGCGGCCTGCTCGACCGCGGCCTCGGTGCCGTTCGTGGCGTCGGTGCCGTTCGTGGCGTCGAGCGCTGCCGCGGGCGCAGCTTGCGCGATGGTGGGCCGGCCGGCCTTCTTCGCCGCCTTGGCCTTCGCGACGGCCTTCGTGTCGGCCTTCCCCTTGCCGTTCTTCTGGGCCTTCGCCACGCGGCTCCTCCTCGCCAGTCAGTCGGACCGCGAGTGTACGCGGGCGCGCGCGCCCTCGTCCCTCCTCGCGCGCCCTCCGCCGGCCACCTCGTGCGCCCCCCGCCCACGCAGTCCCCGTGCCGCGTCGCCCACGCCCGCGGTGCGATCCGTGCCCCGGTGCCCGCCCACCGGCTGAACGGTGCAGTCACGCCGCCCTTCAGCCTTCACGCGACCGATCCATGCGCTGCGAGGCTCGAGATCGCACGGATCACGCGCCCAGCGAGCGGTCCGGGCACGCAATGCACCGTTCAACCCCCCAGCGACGACGGCGAGCGCCAGGCGGCTGCCGGCGACCGGGGGGCGACGGGTGGCGCGGGGGACGCTCAGCTCGAGGCGAGGTCGCCCTGGATCGAGGTCAGGTGCGGTGTCGCGACGCGCGTCCGGCGCCGGAGGTCGAACCGGTAGCCCGCGGGCAGGGAGTGGAGCACGACGCCGCTGATCATCAGCGGACGGTGGCCGCGAATCTCCCACGCGTCGGTTTCCGAGGCCGCGCCGTCGACCACGGTCACCGATCCCCGCCCGATGACCTCCATCACCGAGTCCGGGCCCACGACCCCGGCCGTGTCCTCGTCCACACCGAGGCCCAGCAGCGACGGGTTCTGCGCGATGAGCGACAGCAGCCGGCCCAGGCGGTTCCGCTGCTGGAAGTGCTGGTCCACGATGACGCCCGGCAACAGCCCGAGGCCGGCCGCGATCTGCGCCATGCGGTGCTTCGGCGTGGCCCCGGAAGCCCCGAACGCGATCATGTGCGACGAGACGGCGGAGGCGCCGGCGGACGTGCCCGCGACCACGGCACCGGCCTGGAAGCGGGTCATGATCGCGTCCGCGAGCCGCGTGCCGCCGATCATCGACGACAGCCGGAGCTGGTTCCCACCGGTCATGAACACGCCCGTCGCCTCGCGCACCTGGCGGGCGACGTGCTCGTCGTTGGCCTGGGTCCGCGTCTCGGCGTGGAGCGGCGTCACGCCCGCAGCACCCAGCTCGGTGAAGATCTCCCGGTAGCGGGCACCGGCCTCGGGTCCCATCGACGAGGCCGTGGAGATGACCGCGATCCGTGCATCGCGCCCGCCCGCGAGCGCGACGAACCGGCCGAGGATGAGGCGGTCCCTGACCTTGTCCTCCGCGCCGCCGATCACGATCACGGTGCCGTGCGTCATGGTGCGCGGAGTCTAGCAGCGCCCCGGTCGCGGGCGGGTTCCGGTCGGGTCTCGCCCCGGTCGTCGGACCGGGCCGCGCACCGGCCGCTTCCGCGCGCGAGAATGCGCACCTGATGTCCGCACCCGCCACGCCCGTCACCCCGGCGACCGGCACGCCGCCGTCCACGGGCCATGCGCGTCGCGCCGGGGTGATCCGGCGCGCGCTCCGGCGCGAGACGGTCCGCATCCGCGAGCCCCGCCGTGCCGTCGCGATGGGCCTCCTCATCATCGCCTTCGCGCTCGCGATCGCGGGCATGACGGCGCGCGGCGAGCGGGCGGGCGCGGACGCGCAGGCGTACTGGGCCGCGGTCCGGATGTGGCTCGAGGGCGGCAACCCCTACCACCCCACCGGTCCCTTCCTGCCGTACGTGTACGCGCCGTGGATGCTGCCGCTGTTCGCTCCGTGGGCGCTCCTCCCGTGGGAGGTCGCATGGTTCGCGTGGCGGGGGGCGACGATCCTGCTCCTGCTGTGGTCGATCCGCTGGGCGTACGCCCGCCGACCGCTGCCGACCGCGATCCTCGTCGGGCTGCTCGCCTTCCCGATGGCGGCCAACCTCGACACCGGCAACATCAACGTGCTCCTCGCGCTGATGGTGTTCGGCGCGCACTTCACGGGTCCGCGGCCCGGCGCCGCGATGTGGGCGATCGCGAGCTGGATGAAGTGGATCCCGGCACCGTTGTGGCTCGTGCTGCCCGCGAAGGCTCGCGGGTGGGGCCTCGTGTTCCTGGTGATCTCGATGCTGCTGTCGCTCGCGATGCTCCCGCTGACGATCATCCAGCTGCAGGCGCTGTTCGGCTTCGGCGAGCGGCCGTTCCGCGCGGACTACCTCGTGTTCATCTGGTCCGCGGTCCCATGGTGGTGGCGCCTGCACGATCCGTTCGCGTTCCTCCGGCTACGGGCGTGGAGGGACGCGACGGGGCGCCTTGCCGCCCGAGCGGGCGCGTGGACGACCGCGTTCCGCGCCTCGCCGGGTCCGCGGCTCCGGGCGACCGCACACGCGGGACGCGATGCCGCCACTCGCTTCGTCGGGCTCGATCCGGAGCCCTGAGGCGCGCGTCAGGCCGGCACCGCCGCCTCGATCGCCCCGCCCCTGCCGCGTCGCGGCTCCACGACCGGCCGCAGGGTCACCGCCGCGACGAGGAACACCGCCACCGCGATCAGGAACACGGCCCGCGGGCTGAACGCCAGGTTGCCACCGCCCGCGACCAGGTCGAGCACCACACCGCCGATCGCGAGCGAGATCGGCGTCGCCGAGCCCGTGGCCACGTTGCTCATGCCCATGTACCGCCCCGCGGACGCGCGCGGGATGATGTCGGTCATCAACGCCCAGTCGACGGCAAGGAACGTGCCGTTCCCGGCGCCGAACAGCGCGGCACCCACCAGCGCGACCGGGATCGACGGCGTCACGGCGATGATCGCTGCGCCCGCTGCACCGCCGACGCACGCGCCGTAGATCAGCGGCTTGCGCCCGATCCTGTCCGACAGCTTCGAGGACGGCGGGATCGCGACGACGTTGGCCAGGACGACGACCACGAGGATCGCGACGTACATCTCGTTCGCCTGGACCTGCTCCATCGCGAACGCGCGGCTCAGGTAGATCACGACGAAGTTCACGAGCAGCGAGCCCGCGGTGAGGAACAGCAGCCGCGAGATGAGCAGCCACACGTAGGATCGCTCGCGCAGGATGTCCGTCGCCCACGCCTCACGCGCGATCCGTGGCCACGAGCGGCCGTTGCGGGGCTTCGGAGGCAGGCCCTTGCCCACCCGGAGCACGACGCTCGCCATCGTCACCAGCTCCACGATCGCCACCGCGACGAGCGAGAGCTCCATCACCCCGAGGCTGACCGAGATCGACACGAGCAGGAACCCGGTCACGTTGCCCACGACCTGCATCAGGCCGACCATCCCGCTCGCGAGGCCCACCTGCGGCTCCGCGACGAGGTCTGGGACGTAGCCCTGGAACGGGCCGCGCGCGATGTTCGTGCTCACGCTCAGCAGGAGCATGAACCCGGCCAGCATGAGCACCGAGCTGCCCATCGCGATGCCCATCAGGAACACGACGTCGAGCAGGCTGCCGAACACGATGTACGGCTTGCGGCGGCCCCAGCGAGAGACGGTGAAGTCGGACAGGTAGCCGACGGTGGGCTGGATGAGGATCCCGATGATGGCGGCCCAGATGCCGATCAGGAGCATCGACTTGCCGACGTCGTCGCGCAGGACCATGCCCTCGAACTCGAGCCGGTTGGTGACGAACAGGCCCACGGCAGCGTCGATCGCGGTGAGGCCCAGCCAGTACGCGGAGATCCGGATCAGCTGGCTCAGCGGCAGCAGCTCGGTCGGGCGCGCCCCGTCCGCGGCCGCCTCGGGCTCGCCCGCCATCGTTGTCGCAAGGCTCCGGGCGTCGGTCACGTCACCCTCCCATCCCCCGATGGGTCCCGGTCAGGCGATCTGCCCGACGCCGGCGTCCGTCCGCCGGCCGGCTCCCGCCAGCCTGGGCTCGCCACGCTCGTCGAGCGCGATCGTGGTCGTGGGACGCGCGAGGCGGCGCCGTGTTGCACCGGGTGCCGCGAAGCGGAACAGGGACCGGTCGATGGAGTAGATCGCGGTCGAGGCGATGCCGATCCGTCCGAGGCGGAACGTGAACACCGGGTTCTCCGGGTTGCCGGCGTAGTGGTGGCACGATCCGTCGCGGCCGAGGATCGCCAGGTTCGCGAGCCCGCCGAAGCCGTCGTGGAGACGCTGCAGGAGCGCGGCCGCCGGCACGTCGTCGGACCAGGCGTCCTCGAGCCAGCGCTGGCCGACCTCGCTGTCGGCGCGGCCCTGGATCCGGCCCTGGTCCCGGTAGGCGGAGCGGGCGCCCTGCCAGCGGGCCAGCTCGCCGTTGTGGCTGAACGCGAACCGCCCCGCCGGGTCCACGAACGGCTGCGTGTCCGGCAGCTGGAGCGTGCTCAGGCGCGACGGACGGCGGAGGTGGACGAGGACGCTCGTCGTCTCGGTCGCCCCAAGCCCGTCGCGCGCCGGGTCGTCGCGGAAGGCGCGCGTGTCGCGGTGCGCATGGAGCTCGCCGTCCTCGCCAACCCACGTCGCGCCCCAGCCGAAGCCAGCGATGCCGTAGCGCTCCATCTGCTCCGCGAGCGGCCACAGCGCGTCGAGGCGGAAGGGCTCCGCGGCGCGGGCGACGAACTGCTCACACATCGCTGCGGATCATAGGCGGCGTGTGCCGCGCCGGACAGGGGAAGACGGCACCCCTGGGGGCGGGTGCCGTCTTCGACCCGGGATTGGCGGTGGCGCTGGGACGGTCAGGCCGCCCTGGGCTGCTGATCGCCGGGGACGGGCTCGCCGACGACGGCCTCGCCGTCAGCGGGCATCCCGAGCCGCATCAGGAAGCGGCCGAACATGAGCGCGCAGGTGAGGACGAACAGCGCGAGGCTGATCCACAGGATCGGGCGGGCGAGGGCGAGGTTGGTCGTGCTGATGAGGGAGCCCGGGAGATCGCCGAGGTACGCCTGGTCGGCGGCCTCCATGCCGTAGACCTGCGGGACGATGTACAGCGCCGAGGCGACCACGAGCAGCAGGCTGTAGAGCCGGAAGGCGGCCGGGTCCTCGTCGGTGTCGCGCATCAGCTTGACCGCGGTCGCCCAGAGCAGGACGACCGTGGCGATCGGGGCCGTGATCGGCAGCCCGACCGAGAGGTACAGGTTGGGCATGAGGAAGATCGTGCTCAGGCCCAGGGTCACGAGGAGCAGCCCGTCGCGGATGAGCACGTAGCTCAGCCACCACACGTCCCCGCCGAAGCGGAGCGTGAGCTTCTGGAGGAAGCGGATGATGTACGGCCGGGCGAAGTGGAGCGAGAGCGTGAAGGCCCACAGGATGGGCAGCACCGCCGCGAGCGACAGGACCAGCCACCCGGAGGCACCGGACGTGAGGGCCGCGGCGAGATCGTCTGCGTTCATCGGGTCCTCCTACGCGGCCTTCGGCCGGCCGGTCATGGTGGGCCGGAGGTTGTAGACCACTGCGATCACGCCCATGACCCCGATGAGGAGCGCGGACAGATAGCACAGCGGCAGGGCGAGGTCCGGGTTCCTGGAGCTGACGAGCACCGGCATCACCTGGTCGGTGAGGTTGCCCGTGAGCATCGTCATCTGGGTGCCCAGGAAGTACGGGGTGAGGTAGAGCGCCGCCCCGACGGCGACCAGGACGACCTGGGCGCGCATGCCGCGGAGATCCTCGTCGCCCTTCGTCATCAGCTTGATCAGGAGGGCCGCAAACGCGCACGCGGCGGCGAGGCCACCCGTGATCGGCAGGTCCGTCCCGGTCACGACGTCCGGGTAGAGGAAGATGAAGCTGCCCAGGAACACCTGGAGCAGGATCAGGTCGCGCAGGGCGACGTAGATGATCCACCACAGGTCGGCGCCCAGGCGGAGGGTGAACTTGCCCGTCGTCCGGACCATGTAGGGCCGCGCCAGGTGGAGCGCCACCGACAGGATCCAGAGCACGACGAGCGCGGCTGCGATCGTGCCCTCGACGAAGCCTTCTCCGGCGTCGAAGAAGCCTGAGACCTGGTCCGCGGTCACTGCGCACCTCCAAGGGCGGTGTCGGCGGCGGACGCGGCCGCCGGGACGGGGATGGGGCTGGCGTTCGGGGATGCTGGCGCGTTCGCGGGCCCTCGGCCGGCGATCACGCCCACGGTGGAGCAGCCGTAGACCGCGTCGCACCGGAAGCAGCGAGATGCCTCCCGGTGCGCCTCGGCATCGCTGAACCCGCGCTCGGTCGCCGCGAAGGAGCCGATGTCCACGACCGGCAGGGCGGCGTGGACCCGGGGTCGGGCGGCGATGTCGAGCGAGAGGGACGGTTCCGGCGGCGTGGGGTAGCGGACCGCCCGCAGGACCGCCGCGTCCCCGTCGGCAACGCCGGACAGGTACTCGTGGATCGAGGCGGCCGCGCGGCGGCCTGCCGCCACCGCCTCGATGATCGTGCGGGGACCGGAGACGACGTCGCCTCCGGCGAAGATGCCGGCGCGTCCCGTGGCCAGGGTCGCGGGGTCGGCCACGATGCCGGCCCAGCCGCTGACCTCGATGCCGGCACCTTCGGGCAGGATCGACGGGTCGGGCTCCTCGCCGATGGCGACGAGGATCGCGGTCGCAGCCAGCTCGCGCATCTCGCCGCTCTGCACCCAGGTGGCCCGGGCAGGGGTCCGTCCCGGGACCGTGGCATCGGCGGATGCCGCCGGCTGCATCGCCTGGCAACGGATCGCCACCACGGCGCCGTCACGGCCCACGACCTCCACGGGGGTGAGCCCGTCGAGGATCGCGATGCCCTCACGCTCTGCCGCCGCGACCTCCTCGCGCTGGGCCGGCATGTCCGCCCGCCCACGCCGGTAGACGATCGTCACGGTCGCGGCGCCGCTGCGGCGGGCCGATCTCGCGGCGTCCATCGCCGTGCTGCCGCCACCCACGACGATGACGTCGCCCGACAGCCGGGGCTCCTCGCCGAGGTTGACCTCCTTGAGGAATCGGGTCGCCGGGATGACGCCGCGGAGCTCATCCCCGGGGACCCCCAGCCGGCGGCTCTTCGAGGCGCCCGTCGCGAGGAAGATGGCCCGGAAGCCCTCGCGCTCGAGGTCCGGGAGGGTGAAGTCACGGCCCATCGCCGTGTCCAGCCGGAGCTCCACGCCCTGGTCGAGGATCCGCGTGATCTCTGCCTGGAGGACCTCGCGCGGGAGGCGGTACTCGGGGATCCCGATGGCCATCATGCCGCCGGGGACCGGCATCGCCTCAAGGACCGTCACGGGGTACCCGAGCCGGGCGAGGAAGAACGCCGCGGACATCCCCGCGGGACCTCCGCCCACGATCGCGACGCGCTCCGAGCGGTGCGTCGCCACGGGCGCCAGCGTCGGCAGCGATCCATGCTCGACGGCGAACCGCTTGAGGGTCCGGATGGCGATCGGCTCGTCGAGGACCCCGCGCCGGCACTGGACCTCGCAGGGGGCCGTGCAGATCCAGCCGCAGGCGGACGGGAACGGGTTGACCTCGGCGGCAACCGCATGCGCCTCGGCATACCGGCCCGCGGCGATGAGCCCGACGTAGCGCCCGGCGTCCGTGCCCGCCGGGCATGCCTCCTGGCACGGGGCGATCGGAATGGCGGGCGCCTCGTCCACCATCGTCGTCCACACCTGCCATGGCTTCGGCCGGGAGCGCGTCTGCCACCGGAACAGGCCGCCCCAGCCGGAGTCGTGCACGGGCTTGAGCGCCTCGCGGGTCACCGCGGACAGGGGGATCCAGCCGTCCGATGCGGGCGTCGCGGGCCGCTCGATGGGTCCCTGGCGCGCGGCGAGCGGGACCTCGCCCGCATCGGCGAACAGGGACATCACGTTTGGCGGGCACTCCCGGATGCAGATGCCGCATCCGATGCACTCGCCCACCTGGAGCGGGCGCTCCATCGTCCACGGCAGCGGGGCGCCGGGTCCCGGACCGGTCTCCACCCCCGGCACCGTCGGCCGGGTCATGTCGAGCGCTTCGACGGGACACACGTCCATGCACACGCCGCACGTGATGCAGCCGCGCTGGTCGATCTCGATGCGATAGCCCATGAGCCGCCTCCTTGTGGCGGTCCGAGCATCGCCGTCCGCCCGCCGCGGGAGAACGCCCCTTTGGACGGGTGGGCCGCCCATCCCTTCGGGTGGGGCCCGAGAGCCGGTCGGACCGGGCCGCGTGGCACGTCCGCGGTCACGGCCGGCGGCGTGCGGCCGTCAGGCCGGGTCCACGAGGCCCTCGCGAACCGCCCGGGCAACCACCTCGGTCCGGCTGTGGGCGTGCAGCTTGTCGAGGATGTTGCGCAGGTGGAACTTCACGGTGTTCTCGGAGATGCCGAGGCCGGCGGCGATCTCCTTGTTGCGCTCACCGGCGACGACGAGCCGCAGGACGTCGAGCTCGCGCTCGGTGAGCGCGTCCTGGCCCGCCGGCTCGGGCTCCACGGGGGGGACGGGACGAGCGAGCTCGCCCAGGATCCGGGCCGCGATGGCCGGCGTGATCGCCGCCTCGCCGCGGCTCACCGCCTCCAGCATCCCGCGCAGCTCCGCCGCCTCGAGGTTCTTGAGCAGATAGCCCCGGGCACCGGCCTTGATGGCCGCGAACAGGTCGTCGATGTCCTCGCTCGCGGTCAGCATCACGATCGCGATCGTGGGCGCGGACGCGGCGATCTCCCGCGTCGCCGTCATGCCGCCGCCCGGCATCGCGACGTCCATCAGGACCAGGTCGGGGCGAAGCGCGAGCGCGAGGTCGACCGCCGAGCGCGCGTCCGCGGCCTGGCCCACGACCTCGTGGCCCCACGCGGCAAGGAGCGACGCGACGCCGTCGCGGAACAGCGCGTGATCGTCGGCGAGCAGGATGCGCACGTCAGGCGGCCGGCACGGCGGCGGCGAGGGGCAGGACGAGACGCACGCGGACGCCGCCGCCCGGGTCGTTGGCAACGTCGAGCGTCGCCCCGATCGACTCGGCTCGCTCGCGCATCGAGCGGAGGCCGTACCGGGGGACATCCGGCGTTGGCTCGCCGCTCGCGGACCGGCCGAGCCCGTGACCGTCGTCGCCGATCGACAGGCGGAGCGTCACGGGGCTGGCCTCCATCCGGATCCGGACGCGGTTGGCGCCGGCGTGCTTGCGGATGTTGGTGAGCGCCTCCTGCGCGATCCGGTAGACCTGCGCCCCGGTGTCGGGCGGGAGCCGGAGGTCGCGCGCCTCGGGCATGATGGAGACGTCGAGGGTGAACCGTGAATCCTCCGCCACCCGGCGTGCGTGCGTCTCGATCGCCAGCCCGATCCCCTGCCCGGGCTCGAGCGGGCTGCGCAGGCCCAGGATCGCCTCACGGACATCGACGTACACGGCCCGTGCCGCGGCGCCCAGCTGCGCCAGCTGGATCCGGGCATCGTCGACGCGACCGTCCCCGAGGTACCCGTCGATCGCCTGGCTCTTCGTGTTGACGTAGCCCAGCACCTGCGCGATCCCGTCGTGGAGCTCGCGGGCGATCCGTTCGCGCTCCTCGACCACGGCGAGCTCACGCAGCCGCGCCTGGAGCCGCGCGTGCTCCAGGGCGATCGTCGCCTGGTTCGCGAGCGACGCGAGCGTCTCGACCTCGTCGGCGTCGAAGCCCCGGGTCACCGCGGCGCCGATCCCGAGGAGGCCGATCGTCTGGCCGCCGCGCTGGAGCGGGGCCGAGAGCCGGACGACCGCGCTGCCGGGCTGGACGAACGGGATGATGGCGTCAGCCGCGCTGTCCGCGGCGGCCGGGCTGGGCCGTCGGCCGGTGTCGCCACCCGCCGCGCCGGCAGCGACCGGCGCGCCGCTGACCGAGGGCAGGTGCGGGACCGTCGCGACGGCGCCGGAGGCCGCTCTCGCGTGGAGCTCGCCGTCCGGGCCCTCGAGCAGGAGCACCGCGACATCGGCATCCAGCAGCCGGCGGGCATGGTCCACGACCGCCTGGAGGACGTCGTCGACGTCGGTCATCGACGCGATCGCGACGCTGACCCGGTGGAGCGCCCGCGACGCCGCACCGCGGGCCTCGAGATCCTCGTTGCGGGCGACGAGGGCGCCGGTGAGCGCGTCGATGCGGCGGAAGGCGACACCGGCGAGCGCCGCCCCGATGCCGAGGACGGCGAGCGTGACCAGGATCGTGTCCCAGGGGAACGGCAGCGCCTCGTCGAGGACCGTGTCGCTGAGGAGCTCCAGCACTGCAACGACGAGCGCCGGCACGAGCACCAGCAGCCAGCGCAGTCGGACGGAGGGTCCAGGTCGGGGCACGCGAACCGCTCCCGCATACCGGCAACAGGGGCCGGTCTCCCGCGAGCATAGTCCTCGCGCGCCGGGGCTATCCCCGGATGGTGCGCTCGTACTCGGGGAAGTACCTGGCGATCACGCGCAGGTCGAAGCGGCGGAGGATCGACGACTTCGGCTCGCGTTCGAGCAGGAACTCGAAGCTGCGGGTCAGGAGGTCCTTCGGGTCCGTCGCTTCCGGGGCGAATCGTGCGAGGTCTGCCGCGGCGACGGTGACGACGTGGGCCGTCGGGCGTCCAACGCCATCGTCGACGGTCACGTCGCACGTCCAGCCGCCGGCGGCGGGCGCGCAGCGGACGTCGATCATCGGCATGGCGACACGGTAGCCGGACGGGCGGGAGGACGCCGCCCGTCCGGCTTCGGACCGGCTCAGGGCATGACTCGCTGCCAGGCGGCCGCCGCCGAGGACTGTCCCATCTCGGCGCACACCGTCCCCGTCTGCGCGTCCACATCTGGCCGTGTTCGAGACCTGAAGGCGATCGGGAGCGCCGAATCGTTCCCGACGCGCGGGACACACCCGCCGGTGAATCATGCGCGGACGGCGGAAGCCCCCTCTACCTCGGGCTGGCAGCGCGGGCACCACCAGGTGAGACGCGGGAGCGACACGCCCTGGGTGACGGATCGGATCGTCGTCCCGCAGCGCCGGCACGGGCGGCCGCTCCGGCGGTAGACCCACAGCGGGCCGTCGGCCGAGCGGCTGCCCTCGGTGGTGATCCGCTCGACGCCGCGGGTCGGACGGAACGCATTCGCGCGCAGCAGCCGGGTCGCCGTCCCGACGAGGCGCCGGAGCGTCGGGTCGTCCACGCTCGCGACGGGCGTGAACGGCGAGACGCGCTCGATGAACAGGACCTCGCTCTTGTAGACGTTGCCGATCCCCGCGAGCGCCCGCTGGTCGAGCAGCGCCTCGGAGATCGCCATGGAGGCGCGCGACGGGTCGCGGAGCCGGCGGATGACCTCCTCGAGGTTCAGGGGATCGCGCAGCAGATCCGGCCCGAGGCCGGAGAGCGCGCCATGGAGGGACTCCGCCCGCTGCTCGAACAGCTCGACCGTCGGCGCATCGAAGCAGACGGCGATGGACCCTGGGACCTCGATGATGAGGCGGGCGCGCGCCCGAGGTCGCCGCCAGCGCTCGCCGGGGCGGTACCGGTGCCACGACCCGTGCATGCCGAGGTGCGTTCGGACCTCGAGCCCGTTCGCGAAGCGCAGGAGGAGGTTCTTGCCCTGCGCCTCGACGCCGGACACCGTCGACCCCACGAGGCGCTCGACCTGCGGCCCGGGCTGGCGGGCGGTGGCGGCCGTGACCGTCCGCCCGACAAGGAACGGACGCAGCCCCGCGGCCGTCCGGAACAGGGTGTCGCCCTCGGGCATCGCGCTACCTGGTGGGGCGGGGGATGATCGGACGCGAATACAGCCGCTCGGCGGGCGGCGTCGGCCGGAGCACGTACCCGCGGTACCCGGCGACGAACCCTGAGGCCTGGAGCACGTCCCGATAGGACGAGGTCGCGACCGGCTCGCCGTCCACCCTGGCCACGACGAGCTCGCGCACCCGGCCGTCGCCGACGAGGTCGTGGAGAGCGCCCAGGGCAGAGGCCAGGGCAACGGGATCGTCGGCGGCCGGCAGGACCTGGAGCGACGAGCCGCCACGCTCGAGGTACAGCACGGCCGCTCCGTCGACGAGCACGACATACGCGCCCGCCGCGCGCTGGAACGGCCGCTTGTCCGCCTCCGAGCGTCGCGGCCACGGGAGCGCCGCGCCGTACGGGTTCGCGGGATCCGCAGCCGCAAGGAGGTGGACGACCCGCCCGTGCTCGCCCGCGAGCTCGCCCGGCTGGTCGCGCATCGCCCGCAGCCTGTCGACAGCCCCGGGGAGTGCGAACTGCGCGGCCCCGAGCCCGTCGACGAAGTACCCGCGGCGGATTCGGCCGGCCTCCTCCATCGCCCGCAGGACCGGGTAGACCGCGCTGAACCCGCCGTCCACCGCCTCGCCCGCGACGGCCTCGCGTGTCAGGACGCCGTGGCGCTCGAGGAGGACGAGCGCCTGGGCATGGACCCGCTCGGTCCGGTTCGCGCGGGCGGGCTCCAGCGAGGCGGCTTCGACATCGCCGGCTCCGCCGGCTCCGCCATCGTCGGCGCCGGCGGCCAAACCGTGCTCGTCCACCAGCGACCAGCGGCCCGCGGCCTCCGGCGGGCCGAGCGAGGTCAGGCGACCCGGCCGCGGCCGGTGGTCCTTCGCCGGTCGCTTCCAGCGCAGCGCCCGCAGCGGAGCAAACGTGTCATTGGTGACCTCGCCGGCCCAGACGAGGTCCCACAGGGCGTCGAGGACCTCGCGGTCCGAGCGGGCCCGGGCGGCGGTGAACAGCTCCCGGTAGAACGACGCGCCGCGGCGCCGGAGGTGGGCGCGGATGCGCTCGTGCAGCTCGCCGTCGGGCCGGTCGACGCCGTCCGGGAGGCCGATCGGGCGAAGGAGCTCGCGACCGGGCCGGTAGAGCACCACCCGGCCGTCGTCGCGGCCGAGGCTCCCGCGACCCGACCAGGCGACCTCGCCCATCGCGCCGAGCTCGTCCAGCAGCCGTGGCTGGTAGCCCGGGATCCGGGCGGGCAGGACGTCGCGCTCCAGGACCGACGCCGGGATCGGCAGGCCCGCGAGCTGGTCGACGACCTCCGCCAGCCGCTCCAGCGCCGCAGAGCCGCGCAGCGGTTGCGCGCCCCCGCCGACCGCCGCGAACGGCGCCACGCCCTGCCAGGCCGGGAGGAACCGCGCGAGCGTGATCGGGTCGACGGGCTCCACCTCGCGCCGCAGCTTCGAGAGCGAGCGGCGCCGGAGCAGGCGGAGGACCTCGGGGTCGCAGTATTCGCGCTCCGCGCCCCCGGGCCGGAACTCACCACTGAGGAGCGAGCCCGCGTTGACGAGCCGGTGGAGCGCGTCCTCGACGACGCCCCCGGGGAGGCCCCAGCGACGGGCCGGGTCGACGCCGTGAAACGGCCCGTGCGTCCGCGCCCAGCGCGCGAGCAAGCCGTCGAGCGCCCCGACGACCGGCCCGAGGAACGCCTGCGGCACGCCGGGCGGTGCGCTCGTCCCGACGCCGTCGCGATACCGCGCGACATCCTCCATCGCGATCCAGCGCTCCTCGCCGCCGATCCGTGCCCGCACGGCACGGCGCGACGACGCGAGCTCCGACAGGTGGATCGACGCCTCGACCCGGCCGCCCGCCGTCCGGGCGCCGAGCTCGTCGAGCGACAGGTCCCCGAGCCGGCGCAGCAGATCGTGGACCTGGTCCGGGTTCGTGGCGTGCCGCTCGTCGGTCAGCGCCTGGAGGCTGAGCTCGAGGTCCGCGAGCGCGTCTGCGTCGAGCAGCTCTCGCAGCTCCTCCTGCCCCAGCAGCTCGCGGAGGAGATCGCGGTCGAGCGTCAGCGCCTGCGCGCGTCGCTCGGCGAGCGGCGCATCGCCGTCGTACATGTACGCGGCCACGTAGTCGAACAGCAGGCTGCCTGCGAACGCGGACGCCTTCGCGGTCTCGACGCTGTGGACCGCGATCTCACGCCGCGCGACGCCACCCAGGATCTCGCGCAGCGCCGGCAGGTCGAACACGTCGGCCAGGCACTCGCGGTAGGTCTCGACGAGGATCGGGAAGGACCCGTAGCGGCTCGCGACGGACAGGAGGTCCGCGGCCCGCTGGCGCTGCTGCCACAGCGGGGTGCGCGTGCCCGGCCGGCGGCGCGGCAGGAGGAGCGCGCGGGCGGCGTTCTCGCGGAAGCGGCTTGCGAACAGGGAGGACTGCCCCACCCGTCCCACCACGAGGTCCTCGACCTCGTCGGCGTCCGGAAACAGGAGCGCCTCGATGCCGTCGAGGGAGCCGTCGCCCTCGGGCAGCCGGATCGCGATCCCGTCGTCGGAGTAGATCGTCTGGACCTCCAGCCCCAGCCGCTCCTGGAGCCGCGCCTCGAGCGCGAGCGTCCACGGCGCGTGGACCCGGCCGCCGAACGGCGTGAGGATCACGAGCCGCCAGTCGCCCAGCTCGTCGCGGAAGCGCTCGATGACGATCCGGCGGTCCGTGGGCAGGGCGCCCGTCGCGTCGCGCTCGTCCTCGAGGTAGGCGAGCAGGTTCTCGGCGGCGAGGTCGTCGAGGTCGTGCTCGGCGCGGAGCCGGAGTGCGGCCCTCGCGCGGCCCTTGGCGCCCTTCGCCAGGTCCTGCTCGACGGCGGCCGTGAAGGCCCCGATCTGGCGCCCCAGCTCCACGGGGCGCCCCACCGCGTCGCCGTGCCAGAACGGGAGCTTGCCCGGGATGCCCGGGGCCGGCGTGACCGTCACGCGGTTCGGGGAGATCTCGGCGACGCGCCAGCTGCTCGCACCGAGGACGACGACATCCCCGTGCATCCCCGCCCGCAGCTCGTAGACCATCTCCTCGTCCAGCTCGCCGACTCGGCGGCCGGGGGTCCCTGCCTCGCCCTCCAGGAACACGGGGTACAGGCCGCGGTCCGGGATCGTGCCGCCGCTGGTCACCGCCACGACCCGGGCGTCACGCCGCCCCTCGACGACGTCGGTGATCCGGTCCCACACGACGCGCGGCTTGAGCTCGGCGAACTCGTCCGACGGGTAGGCGCCCGCGAGCATCCCGAGGACGCCCTCGAGGACCTCGCGGGTCAGGGTCTCGAACGGGGCGGCATGCCGGGCGAGGTCGAGGAGCTCGTCGACCGTGAGGCGCTCCCCCACCGTGATCGCGACGATTTGCTGGGCGAGGACGTCGAGCGGGTTGCGCGGCAACGTCGTCTGCTCGATCGCGCCGTCATGCATGCCCTTGACCACCACCGCGGTCTCGAGCAGGTCGCCCCGGTACTTCGGAAAGATGATGCCCTTGCTCGGCTCCCCGACCTGGTGCCCGGCCCGGCCGATGCGCTGGAGCCCGCGGGCGACCGATGTCGGGCTCTCGACCTGGATCACGAGGTCCACGGCGCCCATGTCGATGCCGAGCTCGAGCGAGCTCGTGGCGACGAGCGCGGGGAGACGGCCGGCCTTCAGCTCCTCCTCGATCTCGAGGCGCTGCTCCCGCGCGACGCTCCCGTGGTGGGCGCGGACCAGCTCCTCGCCCGCGAGCTCGTTGAGCCGCTGGGCGAGCCGCTCGGCGAGCCGCCGGCTGTTGGTGAACACGATCGTGCTGCGGTGCTCGCGGATGAGCTCGAGGATGCGCGGGTGGATCGCGGGCCAGATGCTCGTGCGCCGCTCACCGCCGATGACCGGGCCGCCCGGCTGCTCGTCCTGCGGCAGGACCTCGCCGAGACGCGCCATGTCCTCGACCGGGACGATGACCTGGAGCTGGAGCGGCTTGCGTGCGCCGGCATCGACGATCGCGACCTCGCGGCCCTCCCCCACCCCGCCCAGGAACCGGGCGATGGTCTCGAGCGGGCGCTGGGTCGCGCTGAGGCCGATGCGCTGGAGCGGGGCCGGGGGTGTGCCGTCGGGCGCCGCGGCCGTTCGGAGGCGCTCCAGGCGTTCGAGGCTGAGCGCCATGTGCGCGCCGCGCTTCGTCCCGGCGATCGCGTGGACCTCGTCCACGATGACCTGCTCGACCCCCCGCAGGATCTCCCGCGCCTGGCTGGTGAGCAGGAGATACAGGCTCTCCGGCGTCGTGACGAGGATGTCCGGGGGATGCCGCACGAGGTCGCGGCGCTCGTCCGCGGGGGTGTCGCCGGTGCGGCTGGCGATGGAGATGTGCGGCGGCTCGAGGCCCAGCCGCTGCGCCGCGAGCGCGATCCCCGCCAGGGGGGCGCGGAGGTTGCGCTCCACGTCGTACGTGAGGGCCTTGAGCGGGGAGACGTACAGCGTGCGGACCGTTCCCTGGACGCCGCGCTGCGGGGGCGGGCTCGGTTCCTGGACGAGCCGGTCCAGGCACCACAGGAACGCGGCCAGCGTCTTGCCCGAGCCGGTCGGCGCGTGGATGAGCGTGTTGTGGCCCCGGCTGATGGCCGCCCAGCCTTGCGCCTGGGCCGGCGTGGGGGCCTCGAACGTCGCCTCGAACCAGGCCCTGACCGCGGGCCCGAACGGCGCGAGGGGATCGACGGTGCGCGCGACCACGGGACCGCGAGTATAGGCACGGATGCGTGTTTCGTACAGATGTTCGGTCTCGGCCGCCCTCGGTGCGCGCCCGGTCGCGGCGCGACGTCGGTGCGCGCTCATGCCCACGAGTACTCATTGGCAGCCTGAGGCGCCCCCTCCGACGTCGGCCATGCCCGCCAGGCATCGCATTGCGCCAAGGACGCCCAAATCCGCGAATAAGCGGCCGTTGAGGGCCGCAACGTGTACTGGCAGGCATGGACAGGATCGGTGAACGTCGCGTCGCGGACGCGAAGCGGCGGCTGGTGCGCCGGGTGGGCGGTGAGCTTCGCCAGATGCGCGAGGACGCCGGCGTCTCGCAGGCGGCCGTCGCGCGATCGGCGGGGATCAATCAGCCCTATCTGTCACGGATCGAGGCCGGCAACGCCGAGCCGTCGCTCGAGGTGCTCCTCCGCCTCGGCCTCGCGCTCGGCGCGGATCTGGGCGTCCGGTACTTCGTCAACACCGGCCCGCGCATCCGCGACCACCTGTCTTCCGCGATGGGCACGGAGATCGCGGCCGTCCTGCATCCACGCTGGCGGATGACCGCCGAGGTCGCCGTCTACCGGCCGGTGCGCGGCGTCATCGACGTGGTGCTCGAGGAGCGCGACGGCGTCGTGACTGTCGAGACCGAGCTCGACAGCCAGCTGCATCGGATCGAGCAGCAGGTCCGCTGGCAGGGGCAGAAGGCCGATGGGCTGGCCCTCCTGCCGGACCAGGAGGGCCGCAGGGTCTCCAGGTTGCTCGTCCTTCGCAACACGCAGGGCAACCGCGACGCCGTCCGTGCTGCACGCGGCATCCTCGCGTCCGTCTACCCCGCCCGGACCGCCGATGCGGTGGCATCGCTTCGGGGCGACGCACCGTGGCCGGGCCCGGCGATCGCGTGGATGAACGTCGAAGGTGGCCGTGCCCGCCTGCTCGACCGGCCGCCTCGCGGCGTCATGCTCGGACGCTAGGCCGGGGGTGTCGGGGCCGCTTCGAGCTCGTGGCCGAGCGCCACGTCGGGCATCGAGCGGACCGCCATGAGGAACGCCGCGACCGCAGCGGCGAGGACCAGCGAGTACGTCACCGTGAGCCCGGATGACAAGGCCGCCGCGGTCGCCTCCCGGGTTGCCGGATCGAGGCCCCCGCGGGCCGCAGGGTCCAGGATCGCGGACGACGCCGCCCCCACGAATGCCGTCAGCACGCCGCCCATGATCCCGACGCCGACCGCCCCGCCGATCGTGCGGCTGAACTGCACGAGACCCGTCGCCACGGCCCGGCGATCCCACGCGACCGCGCCCTGGATCACGACCAGGAGCGTCGTCGAGGTGAGGCCCATCCCGATGCCGATGAGCGCGCACGAACCCGCCGCGTACCACAGCGTCTCGAAGCGGCCCAGCTGCGTCACGAGCAGCGCGCCACCCACGAGCAGGCCCGTCCCGGTGAGCACGATCGGCCGCGCGCCGGTGCGCAGCAGCAGACGGCCGGCGACCACGGACGCGATCGGCCAGCCGATCGACATCGCCGCCACGACCGCGCCGGCCTCCACGGCTGTGCCGCCATACACGCCCTGGACCATCGGCGGCACGTACGTGGTTACGCCGAACATGACGACACCCGCGAGGGCGCCGATGCCAAGGCCTGCGCGCACGAGCGGCGCGCGCACGAGGTCCAGGCTGATGAGCGGCTCCGGCACCCGCCGCGAGTTGGCGACGAACCCCGCGAGCAGGACACCCGCGCCCACGAGCAGCGCGACCGTCAGCGGCGAGGCCAACCCGAACCCGAGGCTGCTCCCCGAGACGGCGACGAGGAGCAGCACGATCCCGCCCGTCAGCAGCAGCGCGCCCGGCCAGTCGATCCGCTGCGGCCGACGCTCGAAGCGCTCGTGGAAGGCGAACCAGATGATCCCCGAGGCGAGGATCCCCACCGGCAGGTTGACGATGAACACCCACGGCCAGCCCACGGTCGTCGTGATGAGGCCGCCGAGCGCCGGGCCCGCGATCGCCGCGACGCCCCAGACCGCCGAGAACAGGCCCTGCATCCGGGCCCGTTGCCGGGGCTCGAAGATGTCGCCCGCGATCGTGAACGAGATCGGCTGGACCGCACCTGCACCCAGGCCCTGGACCGCGCGGAACGCGATGAGCTGCGGCATCGACGTGGAGAACCCGCACAGGACCGACCCCAGCACGAACAGCCCGAGGCCGACGAGGAACACCGGCTTGCGGCCGTAGGCGTCGGCGAGCCGGGAGAAGATCGGGACCGTCGTGGTGGAGGTGACGAGGTACGCCGTGAACACCCACGAGTACTCGGCGAGCCCGCCCAGCTGGCCGATGATTGTGGGCATCGCCGTCCCGACGACGGTCGTGTCGAGCGCCGCCAGCGAGATCGCCGTCATGAGCCCGACCGTGACGACGAGCTGGTCGCGGCGAAGGGGCGGGATCGGGGTGTCGTCGGCCGGTGGCACGGACCGAGGATAGGTCCGACGCGTCCCCGGGACGAAGCGAAACAGCGGACCCGGAGGTCCGCTGTTTCGTGCCCCAGTCAGCGTCGCGGCGGAGGGGGAGGAGAGCTCCGCGGCGCTGGCCTGTGTGTCATGGAGCCGTCCGGGCGTCCCCTGGGAGGAGGACTGGGATGCTGCCGGTCGGGTGTCATCTCTGACGGTGTCCACTCTCGCGCGACGGCGCCGGACGGACACGGGCCCTCGGTCCCGAATGCGCGATGACGTTCCGGGCCGGTCGGCATGGTGCGGTCCCTGCAAAGGTCACCCAATGGCCCGCCGCGTGCGGCGAGATGCGCGTCAGCGAGACGCCAGCCGTCCTTCGATGGCCCACGGGTCGTCGCGGCGCACGTCCGGCGATACCGACCCGAGCTCGAACCCCACGCCACGGAGCAGCCGCCCGGCGATCTCGATCCGCACGGCGACGTCGAGCGGCTCGACGACGTCGCGCTCCGCGACGTTCACCACGGCCGTCAGCGCGACACCGGTGGGCCGGTCCGCCACGAGCCTGGCGAGCAGCGCGCGCCCGATCCCCTGCCGCCGATGCGCGGGCGCCACCCCGACGGCGAGGAGGCGCTCGGCCGGCCGGTCTCCGGGATCACCTGCGACGACGGCGATCCCCACGAGCACGTCGTCAGCGATCGCGCCGACCACCCGCGCGCCGTCGACGACAGCGGCCCGCAGGATCGCCATGGCGTCGGCCGGGTCGAACGGCGCGATCGTGCGCGGGGCGAGCGTGAACCGCGAGAGGTCGCCCCGCGTGAGCGGACGGATCGTCGGGGTCCGGACGGCATGCGAGGCAACGGGCCCACGCTCCCCATTCCCGGCCCCCGGCCCGACGCCGTGGACGGTACGCCCCGCCCACGACAGCACCGGCGTCCACCAGCCGCGATCCTCCGCCTCCCGCACGAGCGCCGGCAGCACCACGGTCCGCACCCGCTCCAGCGTCCGCAGCGACTCGTCGTTTGCCGCGACCTGCTGCGACCCGACCGGCTGACCGGCGTTGGGCGGATCGAGGAAGGTCGCGGGCATCCCGGGCGTCCCGAACGCGGCCGCGTCGTCGTCCCAGCGATCACGCCACGCGGCGGGCGTCGCGGCGTCGGGCTCACGATGCGCGCCCGCCAGCCAGGTCAGCGCCCACGTCCGCGGCACCACCCGGTAGGCGTCGTAGCCCCCGCCCCCCGTTGCGAGCCATCGCCCGCGCCCCCAGCGGTGGGCGACCGCGTCCACGAGGCGGGCAGCCTCCGCGTGTGCGGTCGTCGTGACCCGCAGGTGGGCCAGCGGGTCCCATGCGTGCGAGTCGGCGCCGTGCTGCGAGACCACGACGTCCGGCCCGAACACCGCGGCGAGGGTGGGCAACAGGGCCCGGACCGCCGCAAGCCACGCGGTCTCCCCGGTGTACGGCTCGAGCGGGACGTTCACGGACGACCCGGCCGCTCCTCCCTCCCCGACCTCGTCGACGGAGCCTGTCCCCGGGAACAGGTAGCGGCCGCTCTCGTGGAGCGACAGCGTCAGTGCGCCGGGGTCGGTGTACGTGATGGCCTGGACGCCGTCGCCGTGGTGGACGTCGAGGTCCACGTACAGGACGCGCAACCCCTCGGCGCGGGCGCGGACGACCGCGAGGGCTGGATCGTTGTAGATGCAGAAGCCCGACGCGGCTCCCGGCATCGCGTGGTGGAGACCGCCGCCCGGCTGGTGCGCGTGCTCGACGTCGCCCCGCAGGATCGCCTCTATCGCCCGCAGCGACCCCGCGGCGACGATCGCGGCGGCCTCGTGCATGCCGCGGAACGCCGGCTGGTCGGACAGGCCGATACCCATCGCGCCCGGCAGAGCCGGATCGGCCGCGAACCGGCGGACCTGGGCGACGTACGCCGGGAGGTGGACGCGCACCAGCTCCTCGTCCGCCGCCGGTCCTGGGGCCAGGCCCGGCCCCGCGCCGACGGCTCGCAGCAGGTCGATCCCGGGTCCGAACCGCTTCGGCGTCAGCGGGTGGTGCGGCCCGAAGTCGTACTCCAGCGAGCGCGGCCCGAAGACGAGGAGCGGCCCGTCGACGCGAGGAGAGGCTGCCATTTGGGGCACGATACCGTCATGGAGCGCGTGTACACGACGCCGCGGCTGGACAAGCTGGGCGTCCGTCCCGGGATGCGCGTCGCCCTCGTGAATTTCGACGACCCGGTGTTCGTGGCCGAGCTGCGCGAGCGCACGCACGACATCACGTCGGGCGACCCGCTCCCCGGGACCGCGATCATCGTCTATGCCGCGGACTCGCTCGAGGCGCTCGGCAGGCTCCCCGAGCTCCGCGAGCGGCTCGTCCCGGACGGGGCGATCTGGGTCGTGTCGAGGAAGGGCCGCCAGGCCACGATCCGCGACGTGGACGTCATCGCCGCCGCGAAGGCCGCGGCGCTCGTCGACAACAAGGTCGCGAGCTTTGACGCGACACGGACCTCGCTGCGGCTCGTGATCCCGCTCGCGCTTCGGCCGCCAGTGCGCTGAGTCCCAGCCGCCGTCGATGCCTGGCAGCACACATCGGCGGGCTCACGGGACGGTTCGGGCGAGGAACACGCGCTCGTGGGGGCGTGACGATCCCTGGAGGGCATCGAGCGGCCCGCGCGACGGCATTGCGCCGGCGAATGAGTACCGACGGCATCGCGGCGCACGGGCCGGAGCGCGACCGGCGATCGCGGGGGCCCGCTGCTACCATCCGCGCATGGACATCGCCATCGTCCTCGTCATCGTCCTGGTCATCGTGCTCGTGTGGCGCGGCCCGAAGACGCTGCCCGCGCTGGGCAAGGCGTTCGGGCAGGGGGTCAAGGAGGCGCGCAAGGAGATCGACGGGATCAGGAGCGATTCCGAGGCCACGGACGACACGACGCCTCCGACGCCGACGCCGCCGACCACGCCGTCCTGACGGCAGGCTGGGCCCTCGCCTCCCGGCCGCCACCAAGCACCAGGCCCGCCTCCTCGACCAGGTATCCCAGCTCGTCCGCGCGTGCGTCGCCATGGGGGACCGCGCGAACGGCCGTGTCCACGCCAGCCACGAGCGAACCCGCAGCGATCGGCGTCAAGGTCGCCGGGAGCCGGCGGGCCGCCGCCTCGGGGCCGATCAGCGGGATCCCGAGCCGGAGGGCCATCCCCTCCCCGCCCGCCGCGCATGCCGGATCCGGCGAGCTCACGAGCACGGCGACCACCCGTGCCGCACGATCCCCAACCACGGCGAGCACTGCCGCCGCGGCTGCGTCCGAGGGATCGCCGGGGTCGACGATCACACACGCCCGGTCGCCCACGATCCACGTCAGGCCGGGCCTGCCCGGAATGCCGCCCGCCGCACTCGTCTCGATGGCCGTCACGAGCCCGCCGACCCCGTCCGGGACGCGCACCCGGGGCGGCGTGGCAGGCGCGCGCGGGGCGAGCGCGAGCACGTCACGCCGGGATCGCACGCCGGCCAGCTGCTGAAGCGTGCACGACGTCGGTGTCCAGAGCTCGATCCGCCCGTCGGCCATGGCCTCGAGCGCCGAGAGCGGAGCGACCCACTCGTGCGCCACGACCTCGCCGCCGTGGAACGAGGGCACCGCTCCGTCAGGCAGCCAGGCGACGAAGAACCGCGCGTCGTAGCGGCGCTGGACCACGGGCGGGGTCACCCATCGCGACAGCGGGACGAGCCAGTCGCCGCGCAGCGTCACGTCGCGGGCGAGGACGAGCTCCCCGAACTCCGCCCCGCCCGCCTGGGCCGGCGTGGGGAAGCCGGGCGCGTCGAGGCCGCTCGCGAACAGGATCCCCGACTCCTCCCACGCCTCGCGGAGCGCGGCGACCACGAACGCCGGGCCGTGGAGTCCCGCCGGGTCGCCGCCGAGCGGGGGCACGAGACGCTCGACCAGGCGGGGGTCGGCGTCGCCGTCCGCGAGCGCGCCGCCGGGAAAGACGTGGAGGCCGGGGCCGAACGCCATCGTGGCCGGACGGTGCGTGAGCAGGACCTCGGGGCCGTCCGGCCCCTCGCGCAGGATCGCGACGGTCGCCGCCGGTCGAGGATCGACGGCGCCGGCCGCTCGCTGGTCCGCGTTCACGCGCCGAGCAGGAGCGCCTCGAGCGCCTCCGGCTCGTGGACGGGCTGGCGGCAGGCGAAGTCGCGACACACGAACGCGGTCGGCCGGCCGTTGAGGGCGAACCGGTCGCGGAGAAGCGGCACGGCGGACGACGCGGGCTCGCCAGTCGACGCGACGACGCGGAACGGCGAGTAGCCGCGGTTGGCCACGTCGAGGAGCCGGCGCGTGTCGAGCTCCTCCCGCGCGCCGATGATCGCAACCTCCGAGATCCCCGCATGGGCGAGCTCGAGCGCGCACAGCCACTGGCCGAAGCCGGTGGGATAGCGGGCGAGGTGCTGCCCGACGCTCGCGAGCGCCTGCTCCGCGGCCCTCCGGTACCGGTCGTCACCGGACAGGGCCGCCAGCCGCAGGAGCACCGTCGACGCCATCGCGCCGCCGGAGGGGGTCGCGTTGTCCTGCACGTCCTTCGGCCGGATCACGAGGCGCGGACCGTCGTCCGGCGTGTCGAAGAAGCCGCCGGCAGGGTCCGCAAACCGCTCGAGGATCCGGTCGACGAGGGCCACCGCTTCTCGGAACCAGCGCTCGTCGAAGGTCGCCTCGTACAGGCTCAGCAGCCCGTCGGCGAGGGTTGCGTAGTCCTCGAGCACGCCGTCCGCCGTCGCGCGTCCGTCCTTCCAGGAGCGGCGGAGGCGACCGTCGGGGGTCCGCAACCCGCCGAGGACGGCATCGGCGGCCGCGGTCGCGGCATCGGCATAGCGCGGCGCGCGCGCGGCAAGGCGCGAGTCCTCCGCGACGGACAGCGCCCGGGACGCCTCGGCGAACGCCGCGATGGCCAGCCCGTTCCAGCCCGCGAGCACCTTGTCGTCCCGCGCCGGCTGCGGCCGGACGGAGCGGCGCTCCAGGAGCGTGGCGCGCGCCTCCCCGAGCCGCGTCGCGACGGCGGCCGGCTCGAGCCCGAACAGGCCGCCCAGCTCGGCGTCGTCGCGGACGCGGGACAGGATCGTGCGCCCCTCCCAGTTGCCGCCGTCGGTCACGCCGTAGGCGGCCGAGAACAGCGCGGGATCGTGCCCGCCACGAGCGAGGACGGCACGGAGCTCGTCGGCCGTCCACGTGAAGGTCGCTCCCTCCGCGCCGCCCGTGTCGGCGTCCTGGTTCGCGGCGAAGCCCCCATCGGTCGTCCGGAGCTCGCGCACGAGGTAGTCGAGGACGCCGGTCGCCGTGTCGACATACGCCGGGTCACGCGTGAGGGCCCATGCGTGCACGTACACGCGGGCGAGCTGCGCGTTGTCGTACAGCATCTGCTCGAAGTGCGGCACGAGCCATCGGGCATCCGTCGCGTAGCGGTGGAAGCCGCCGCCCAGCTGGTCGTGGATCCCGCCGGCCGCCATCGCGTCCAGGCTGCGCCGCGCGATCGTCAGCGCCCGTTCGTCGTCCGCGACCATGAACCGCCGCAGCAGGAGCTCGATCGTCATGGGCTGGGGGAACTTGGGCGCGCGGCCCCAGCCCCCGTTCACCGGGTCGAACTGCGCCTCGATCTCCCGCGCCGCGGCGACGAGGACGTCGGGACCGGGCAGTCCGGCGTCACCGGGCATCCCGCCCTGCTGCCGGACGAGCGTGGCGACGAGGCGGGTGCCGGCGGCCTCCAGCTCGGGGCGCTGGTCGGCCCAGGCGTGCCGGACGCCTTCGAGGACCTGGCGGAACGACGGCATCCCGTGCCGGGGCGTGTCCGGAAAGTACGTGCCGCCGAAGAACGGCCGCCCGTCCGGGGAGAGGAACACGGACATCGGCCAGCCGCCCTGCCCCGTCATCGCCTGGACCGCGCCCATGTACAGCTGATCGAGGTCGGGTCGCTCCTCGCGATCCACCTTGATCGGCACGAAGTGCTCGTTCAGGAAGGCGGCCGTCGCCTCGTCCTCGAACGACTCCCGCTCCATGACGTGGCACCAGTGGCAGGCGGCATACCCGATGGAGAGGAAGATCGGTCGATCCAGCGCTGCCGCCCGCTCCAGGGCCTCGTCGCCCCAGGTGAACCAGTCGACCGGGTTGTGCGCATGCTGGAGCAGATACGGACTGGTCTCCCGTGCCAGACGGTTCGGGGGATGCCCGTGCGCAACGGCATTGTCGGCCATGGGCCGATGGTACGTCGGTAGGGGGCCGGACACCCATGTTCCAGCCGTCGAAATCGCAGTCTCATGGGGTGTGCAAGCCCCGATAAGCGGGGTAGGCTACGTTCTGCTGCAGATCGTGGTGTGTCCCTTCCAGGGAGGCCGCATCGCTGGACACCAAGGCGCAGCGCGGGTTCGCCGTGCTGCTCATGGGAATCGTGCTCGCGCTCGGTGCCGTCGCGCCCGTCGCGCCCGTCGCGGCGAGCGGGCGCGTCCCGAAGGTCGCCCTCATCGTGGGCCCCGTCGGCAGCATCACCGCCAACTACCGCGCGCTGGCAAACGACGCCGCCAAGGTGGCGCGTGAGGCGGGCGCGCAGGTCGTCAAGGTGTACTCCCCCAACGCGACCTGGCCGGCCGTCAAGGCCGCCATCACCGACGCCTCCATCGTCGTCTACCTGGGCCATGGCAACGGCTGGCCGTCCCGCTACCGGGACGCGCTCTACCCGCCCTCGCAGAACGGGTTCGGGCTGAACCCGGTCGCGGGCGTGGACGACAGCTCCCACCAGTACTTCGGCGAGGCCTCGATCGACAACGTCCGGCTCGCCGACAACGCGGTCGTCCTCCTGAGCCACCTGTGCTACGCGAGCGGCAACACGGAGCCCGGCCTCCCGGAAGGTGGCCTCGATGTCGCCACCCAGCGCGTCGACAACTACGCGGCGGGGTTCATCCGGGCGGGTGCCAAGGCCGTGGTTGCCGAGGCGCACATGGGCCCGGCGTGGTACGTCAAGCAGCTGCTGACCACGAGCTCGTCCGTCGAGTCGATCTGGAACCGCTCGCCGAAGGCAAACGGCCACACGAGGACCTTTGCGAGCGTCCGCTCGCCGGGCTTCACGTCGCGGCTGGACCCGGACAACGCGTCGTCGGGCTTCTACCGCTCGCTCGTCGCGCGAGGGGTGACGGCCGGCGACCTGCAGAGCGGCGCCGTGGGCACCGTGTCGGGCGCGGTCCTCGGCCCACCGCCGGTGCCGACACTCGCGAATGCCGCGCTCAAGTTCGGCACCCTCACCCTGGCCACGCTGCCGATCGCCAGCACGACCACCCGGGTCACGATCCCCGTCACGGGCAACGCCGCCAGCATCCCCAACGGCGCCGAGGTCGGTCTGCGCTGGGACCCGATCCTCCTCGACCCGGTCCAGGAGCCGCCCTCGCCGGCCGCCCCGAGCTCACCGGCACCTTCCGCCTCACCGGCACCTTCGGCCTCACCGGCACCGTCTGCCTCGCCCGGTCCCTCGGCGTCCACGGAGCCCTCGGCGTCGCTGGGAACCGCCGCCAGCCCGAGCCCAGCGGTGTCGCCGACCCCGACCCCCATCGCGTCTGCCAGCCCGACGCCAGCGGCATCCCCGAGCACGGCAGCCACGCCCGCGTCGCCGCCCACCGTCAAGCACGGCCTGTTCCAGCTGCCGACGACGGCGCCCGCCGAGGACCCGTCGCCGACGGCCGCGACCGACACCTCGCCGGAGCTGGTCATCCCGCAGGAAGCACCCGCCGTCGACCTCGTCGTCCCCGAGCGGACGGGCTCGGTGGTGGAGCCGGAGCCGGCCAAGCGCACCGCCGAGGGTCTCACGGTGCCGGTCAGCTTCCCCACGGCGCCGGGTCTCTACCGGCTGGTCCCCTCGCTCCACACGCCATCGGGTGTCGCGTACGACGCTGCGACCCAGGCGCTCCTGACCCCGGTCATCGTCCGCATCGGCGGGCGGATCGCCGTCGCCTACGGGGTGCCGTCATCGCTGACGCTCCCGGCGGGGATGTCGGCGTCCGTCCCGGTCCGCGTCCTCAACTCCGGCTCCGAGACATGGGATGTCTCGCTCACGCTGCAGCCCGGCCAGGAGGGCAACGGCAACTACCACACCTCCAGCTTCCCGGCCGTCCTCACGGGCACGTGGGTCTCGACGACCGCCGCCCCGGTGCCTGAGGCCACCTCCACCGAGCTCGACGCGAGCATCGCCGGCCCCGGCGGCGACGTCTCGGTCACCCTCGACGTGACCGCCCCGGTCTCGCCCGGCGAGTACCTCCTCCTCCTCGACACCATCTCCCCGTCCCGCGGCCCGCTGTCCGCGCTCGGGAGCGCGCCGGCCATCATCCGGGTCACGGTCTCCGACCCCGGCCCCAGCCCCACCGTCGCCCCGCCGCAACGCGGCTGACCGGACCCCGCGCGGAGCTGGCGACCAACCCGCGCCGCGATCGACATGCAGGCGCAAGGCGCCGGGCGCCGCGGCGTCGCGGGCCCGTTGGGCGGATCGTGCTTGAATGGACGTGATGGGAATCAACGTCGCCTCCGTGGACCCGTACCTCGCCGCATCCAGCCCGGATCGCCTGCGGGTGCTCCTCGTCGCACCGCCCATGCTTCCGGTGCCCCCGCCCACCTACGCCGGAACCGAGCGCGTCGTCGCGGCGATCGGCGCGGAGCTCCACCGCCGCGGGCACACGGTCGCGCTCGTCGGCGCCGGCGATTCCGACGTCCCGTACGAGCACATTCCCACGGTCGAGCGCAGCCTGTGGTCCACGGGATACGACGGCGACGTTGCGTCGTACATGCAGCACACCGTCGAGATCGCCTGGCGCGAGGCGCACCGCTTCGACATCGTCCATGCCAACCTCGAGAACCACGGGTTCGTGTTCGCGGAGCATTGCGAGATGCCGGTCATCTCCACGCTCCACGGACGCCTCGACGCCCCGGGCATGCCCGAGCTCCTGCAGAGCCATGGCCGCGTCCCGCTGGTCGCCATCAGCGAGAGCCAGCGGCGCTGGTTCCCGGACCAGAACTGGGTCGCCACGATCCACCATGGGCTGCCGCTCGAGGCAATGCCGTTCAGCGTCGAGCCCGGCGACTATCTCGCGTTCGTCGGCCGGGTGACGCCCGAGAAGGGCATCCGGGAGGCACTGGAGCTGAGCCGGGCAACCGGCTACCGTCTCCGGGCCGCCGCGAAGGTCCACGCCCCAACCGAGCGCGCGCACTTCGACGAGGTCGTCCAGCCCGCCATCGACGCGGACGAGATGGACTTCCTGGGCGAGGTGGGGCCAAAGGAGCGCGACCCGCTGTTCGCGGGAGCGCTCGCCACCGTGATGCTCGGCGGCTGGCCGGAGCCGTTCGGGCTGGTCGCGATCGAGTCGATGGCGACGGGCACGCCGGTCATCGCCCGGCGCGCGGGCGCCTTCACCGAGACCATCGAGCACGGCGTGACGGGCTTCCTCGTGGACGACGTGAGCGAGGCGGCCATGGCCGTGGAGAAGGTCCGCGAGCTCGACCGCCGCGCCATCCGCGAGCGCACGCTCGAGCGGTTCTCGCCCGCGCGAATGGTTGACGAATACGAGGCCGCATACCGGCGGGTGCTGGCCACGCGACCGGGCGTTCGCTAGCCTTCGGCGATGGCACCCCGCGCTCGCCCCGTGGCCGCACCCGAGGCGCACCGCACCGCAGATGACCTCGACGCCGCGCACGACCCGGGACCGGACGTCGCCCGCGCACGCCTCGAGGCGGCGGCGCTCGAGGACGCGGCCACCGAGCCGCTGGCCGGGCCCGATGGCCATCGCATCCGCGTCGGCACGGCGTCCTGGACCGATCCCACGATGACCGCGGCCGGCGTGTTCTATCCGTCCGAGGCGTCCACTGCCGAGGACCGCCTGGGCTACTACGCGTCGCGATTCCCGGTGGTCGAGGTGGACGCGACGTACTACGCGCTGCCGTCCCGGCGGCTGTCCGAGCTGTGGGTGGAGCGCACCCCGCCCGACTTCGTGTTCGACATCAAGGCCCACGCGCTGCTCACCGGCCAGCCGACCGAGACGAAACGGCTGCCGAAGGTGCTCCGCGAGGCGCTGCCTGCCCCGCTTGCTGCGAAGGCGCGGCTGTACGCGAAGGACCTGCCCGGCGACCTCCTCGCCGAGGTGTGGCGCCAGTTCGCGGACGGCCTCGCGCCGCTCGCCGAGGCGGGTCAGCTGGGAGCGGTGTTCCTGCAGTACCCGAAGTGGTTCTTCACCTCGTCCGAGAACCGGGACGCGATCCGCGAGGCAAAGGCGGCCCTCGAGCCGTTCGGCCTGCGCGTCGCCGTCGAGTTCCGCAACCAGTCCTGGCTCAACGAGAAGAACGCCGAGCGGACGCTCCGCTTCCTCGCGGACGAGCACGTGCCGCTGGTCATGGTCGACGGGCCGCAGGGGTTCAGGTCGTCGGTCCCGCCGGTCGTCGCGGTGACGGCGCCCGAGCTTGCCGTCGTGCGCTTCCATGGGCGTCGCACCGCGACCTGGGAGGCGATGGGTGGCCTGCCGACGGTGGAGCGGTTCCGCTACCTGTACGACAGCCAGGAGCTCTCCGAGTGGGTGCCGCGGGTCCTCGAGGCATCCGGCGGAGCGGAGGACACCCACGTGCTCATGAACAACTGTTACGCCAACTACGGGTCCACGAACGCGCGGGAGCTGGCCGCGATGCTGGAGCAGGAGCTCGCGGCACACCCCGCGTCCTCCTGAGGTCCCCTCGCCGATGGCTGCCGCCAATGCCGTCCCTGGCTTCCTGCCCTCGGTCCACGGGCTCCGGTTCGCGAACCGATTCGCGCCGGGACCGACTCTCGTGTTCGCCGGGTTCGACCCGCGGCGAGTGGGGTTCGGCGACGCCTCGGCGGGGCTGTGCGGCGGGATGGCCCTCACGACGCGTGACCTGTTCGAGGCCGGCGTCGCCGCCCCGCTGGACGGCGCGCCGCCCGTCAACGGCTCGCCCCGGTTCCGGGCCCTCGTGCGCCGCCAGGTGGAGTCCCTGGACTGGTTGCGCGTCCCGCTCCGCTACCTCGACCTGCAGGCCCTGCGTCCGGATCCACCGACCGGCCTGGCGGCAGTGCTCCATCGCGAGCCGCCGCGGGTGGACGCGCTGCTGCGGGAGTGGCCGCGGATGCGTGCGGAGATCGATGCCGGTCACCCCGCGGTCACGGGCCTCATCCGGGCGAGCGGGAGCTCACCATGGATCCTGACCCGCAACCACCAGGTGCTCGCCTTCGCCTATGAGGACACGGGCGAGGCGATCACCATCCACGTCTACGACCCCAACCACCCGGCCCGCGATGACGTGACGCTCGATCTCGCCATCGCGGCGGCCGCGCCGGGCGTTCCGTGGCGGGACCGGATCGCGCTCAGCCAGTCGACGGGCGAGCCGCTGCTCGGCTTCTTCCGCCAGCCGTATCCGCGTCCCAAGTCCGTCCGGGCCTGGCGCTGACGAACCACGTCGGGACAGTGCGCGACCGACGGCCCTGTCGGACGGCGGTCCGCCGGGGCACGATCGGCCCAGGAGGTCGAGGGCGATGTCAGTGACCGTGGTTGAGAGACCCGCGACGCGCGACGCCGAGCTGGCCGGGAAGCCGGGGGTGGTGCGCTTCCTGGAGCTGCCGCCGCGCCGGTGCGTGGCGATCGACGGGGAGGGCCCGCCGGGGCCGGAGACGTTCGCTCCGCGGCTCCCGGGGCTGTACACGGCCGCGTGGTCGCTCCGCTTCGCCCTCAAGGCGCGAGGCGTGCTCACGAAGGTCGGCCCGCTCGAGGGCCAGTGGTGGACCTCGGACGGCACGACGGCACTGGGCGACATCCTCGACGACACGCGCAGCGGCTGGCGCTGGACCCTGCTCATCGTCCTCCCCGACGAGGCTGCCCCCGCCGAGCTCGACGCGGCGCTCGCCGCCGGCCGGGCGAAGCTCGCCCCTCCGTACGATGCCTCGCTGCGCATCGATCGGCTGGACGAAGGCTCCGTCGCCCAGCTGCTCCACGTGGGCTCGTATGCGGATGAGCGGCCGTCGATCGAGCGACTCCACGCGGCCGTCGCGGCGGCGGGTCTCCGGCTGCACGGACGCCACCACGAGATCTACCTCGGTGACCCGTCGCGCGCCGCGCCGGAGCGGCTGCGGACGATCGTGCGCCACCCCGTCCGCTGACCCGCCCGACGGAGCACCCGTCGACGCGATCGGACGCCGGCCGCCGCGCGCGACCGGCCCCGCTCCTCCTCGGGACCGGCCGCCGCGACCAGGGACATACTCGCTGACCGGCGCGCGACGTCCGGCGCCGCTCACGCGGGCGCCTACCGCTCGATGCGGGCGGCCGCGTCGAGGAACCGCAGGAACTCGTCGGTCTGCTCGCCTCGCGGCAGGTCGCCTTCGCTCTCGTACGCGGCATCGGCGACGTCGCCGATCGTGTATCGGTCGGCCCACCGGCTGTGGCGGAACACCTCGGCCGCCGCGGCGACGAGCGCGTCGAGTCGGAATGAGCCGTCGGTCGCGCGGAAGGTCCGGGCGAGGTCGGCGACGTGAATGTCCAGCGCGATCTCGTCTGCGTGGCGGGTGTCCGGGTCGGTCCAGCGGATGCGCAGCGTGCCGATACGGCCCCCGTCGCCCCCCTCGCCGCCCTCGGCCGCGAGCCGCAGCGCGTACAGCGCCGTGACCGCGTGCCCGGCACCGATCGCGCCCGCGTCGACGGTGTCGTCGCGGAAGTCCTGGTCCGGGATGTCGCGGTTCTCGTAGCCCACGAGGCGGTAGGACTCGACGACGGCCGGATCGAACTCGACCTGCGCCCGCGCGTCGAGGGCGACGGTCTGGAGGGTGGAGGTGAGCTGCTCGCCGAACAGCGTCCGGGCGTCGTCCATCGTGTTGACGTAGGCGTAGAAGCCGTCGCCCGTGTCGGCGAGCTGCTCCATGAGCGTGTCGTTGTAGTTGCCCATGCCGAAGCCCACGGTGACGAGCTGGATGCCCAGGCTCGCGTCCCAGCTGATCCGGCGCAGGATCGCCTCCGGGTCTGTTGCGCCGGTGTTGGCGACGCCGTCGGACGCCAGGATGACGCGGTTGATGGCCTCCTCGCGGAACGTGTCGGCGGCCAGGCGATAGCCGAGGGAGAGGCCGGCCTCCGCGTTCGTGGAGCCGCCGGTATGGAGCGCGGCGATGGCGCGGATGATCGCGTCTGCGTCGCGGACCGCGGTGGGCTCGAGGACGACGCGGGCGTCCGAGCCGTACGTGACGATTGCCACGGTGTCGGTGCGGTCGAGCTGGCCGACGAGGTACGTGAGCGACCGCTTCACGAGCTCCAGCCGGTCCTCGCGCGCCATCGAACCGGAGGTGTCGATGACGAACGTGAGCGCCGCTTCCTGGCGGGAGCGGTCCGGGATCTCGCGGGCCTTGACGCCGAGCCGCAGCAGGACCTCGTCGCGGTCCATGAACGGCGTGGGGCCACCGTCCGCGTACAGCGCGAACGTGCCGTCACTCGGAGCCGGATAGTCGTGCTCGAACGAGTTGACGAACTCCTCGACCCGGACGGACGCGGGGTCGGGCATGTTGCCGTCATCCACGAACCGCCGCGCGATCGCGTACGAGGCGGTGTCCACGTCGAGCGCGAACGTGGACTCGCGGTCGCGCTCTGTGGGCACGAACGGGTTGACGCCCGGGTCGTCGAAGGTGACGCCGTCGTACGGCGTGCCGGCGGCTGGGGCCTCGGACGGAGCGCCCTGCCGGGGCTCCGGCGTCCAGCCGTGGTGGTCGGGTGGTACGTCGGCCCGCCCCGCTGACGAGGTGGCGGAGCCGCCACAGGCGGCGGCGACAAGGGCGACGGCCGCGAGCAGGATCGGCGTGCGCATGGCGCAACCTCCCGTGGGGAGCGGCCGCGGGGCGGCTCCGGGATACGAGGCGGGACGGCGTCCCGCGAGGTCCCGCGCGAGGCCGTGAGGATCGGCGCCGACGGGCCGGTGCCGGTGGCGCGGGTGGCGCGACCGACGCCCCGCATCGTGGGCGCCCGGAACCGCAACACGAAGCGGCCGAGCCCTGCCCCCGCGTTGCGGGGAATCCCTGACTACAGGGCCGGCAGCGCCTGGTGGTCGGTCTGGGCCGCGGCGAACAGGTCGCCCACCTCGGCGACACGCTCGACGACGTTGCGGATCGTCCAGCGGTCCGGGGCAAGGGTCGGTTCGTCGAGCTCGTCCCAGCGGATCGGGGCGGACACCGGCGCACCGCGGCGTGGCCGGACGGCGTACGGCGCGACCAGCGTCTTGATGGCCGCGTTCTGGGTGTAGTCGAGCCGGGCCTTGCCGCCGCGGTCGGCCTTGGACCACTCCCAGCTGACGAGGTCCGGCACCGTGGCGCCGATGGCCCGTGACAGCGTCTCGACCCAGGCGCTCGTCTCCTGGTAGCTGTACCGCCCGCGCTCGATGGGGATCCAGGCCTGGATGCCGCGGGAGCCGGTCGTCTTGGGGTAGGCCCGCACGCCGAGGTGCTCGAGCGCGGTGCGGTAGAGGCGGGCGAGGGTCAGCGTCTCGTCCCACGTGGTCTTCGG
>DASXVG010000111.1:0-5822 GCA_036504355.1 Candidatus Limnocylindrales bacterium | reverse complement strand
TTCGCGGTCATCACGGGTGGCGGACCGGGCTCGATGGAGGCGGCGAACCGCGGCGCCCACGAGGCGGGCGGCCTGTCCATCGGCTGCAACATCGAGCTGCCGCACGAGCAGCACCTCAACCCGTACGTGGATCTCTCGGTGGAGTTCCACTACTTCTTCGCCCGCAAGACGATGTTCGTGAAGTACTCGGACGCGTTCGTCATCATGCCCGGCGGGTTCGGCACGCTCGACGAGCTGTTCGAGGCGCTCACGCTCATCCAGACGGGCAAGATCCGTGACTTCCCGGTCGTGCTCGTGGGGCACGCCTACTGGGACGGCCTGCTCGCGTGGATGCGCGAGGTCCAGCTGCCCGCCGGCGCCATCGCGGCGGCGGACCTCGACCTCCTCCAGGTCACCGACGACGTGGACGAGGCGGTGCGGATGATCACGACCTACGCGCGGGCGAACGGCATCGAGTGACCGAGGTCGTCGAGCCGCTGCCCGGGGTCGCGCCCGCGCGAGTCCGCCACGCGCCGACCGGGTACCTGCTCTACCTCGGGGCGGCGCTGCTGTTCGCGATCAACGGGACCGTCGCGAAGACGCTGCTCCTCGGCGGGATCGAGGCGACCGACCTGTCCCAGCTCCGGGCGACCGTCGCATTCCTGATCCTGTTCGCATTCGTTGCCCTGACCCGGCGTTCCGCCCTTCGTCTCCGGCGCGAGGAGCTGCCGCTGCTGCTCGTGTACGGCGTCCTGGGCATCGCGATGACCCAGTTCCTGTACTTCGCGGCGATCGCGCGAATGCCGATCGGGATCACGCTGCTCATCGAGTTCACGTCGCCGCTGCTGATCGCACTCTGGTTCCGGGTCGCGTGGAAGCACCCGACGAGGCCCGTCGTGTGGATCGCACTCGTGACTGCGCTGCTGGGCCTCGCGATCGTGGCGCGGATCTGGGAGGGCCTGACCCTCGATCCCGTGGGCGTCGCGTACGCGGCCGGGGCCGCGCTCGCCCTCGTCGTGTACTACGTCAGCGCGGACGTGCAGGTCCAGCGGCCGGGCGCTCGCGACCCCGTGAGCCTCACGATGTGGGGCATGGGCGCGGCGGCCATGTTCTGGGCGATCGTCCAGCCACCCTGGACGTTCCCTGCGGACGCGCTCACGGGCTCGCTCCACCTGTTCGGCCACGGCGGCCCGATGGTGCCGGCCATCTGGCTCGCGACGTGGATGATCGTGCTCGGGACCGTGGTCCCGTTCTCGCTCGTCGTGGTCTCGATGCAGCACCTGCGGGCGTCGCAGGCGTCGGCCGTCGGCATGACCGAGCCCATCCTCGCCACCGCGATCGCCTGGGTCGTGCTCGGCGAGGCGCTCGCGCCCATCCAGGTCCTCGGCGCCGCGATCGTGCTGGGCTCCGTGCTCGTCGCCGAACGCAACCGCTGAGGCCGCGCCACGGCGCTCAGCCCGGGACGGCGACCTCGATGATGCCGTCGACGATCCGGAGCGGGTAGTAGCGGAAGCGACGGATGCGGGTGAGGCGCCGGGCCTCGGTCTTGATGCCCGGGGGGTCGGGTCGCGGCTCGCGGTCCGGCGGGCACCACACGGGTTCGTAGGTGCCGTCGGGCCACAGGCCGCCGGTCGTGGGCATCTGGACAGGGTCGCCGATCTCGAGCGAGAAGCGGCCCGAGTGGAGCGGGCAGGCGACGACGCACCCCTCGAGCACGCCGATCGACAGCGGCGCCGCCATGTGCGGGCAGCGGTCGTCGACGGCGGCAAGACCGAGGCTGGTGTGCGCGAGCAGGACGTCGAGATCGCCGAAGGTCACGCGCCGGAGGGCGCCCTCCGGGAGCTCGTCGACGGGGATGGTGGCCCGGAACGGGGCCGCTGCGGCGCCGGCCGCCAGGAGGCCGTGGGGGATGGCGAGCATGTGGGTCACGTCGTGAAGTCGGCTCCGAATACGGCGACGACCCGGCTCCCTGGGAGGCCGGGTCGTCCATGGTGAGGGACGGTGCTAGTCGAGGGCCGGCCTGGCGGCGTGGGATCCCTCGCGGGCGCCCGCGCCGACCTCCTCGCGCTCGGGCTCCTGCGCCGGGCCGAAGCCCTTGCGGAGCGGGAGCTCCTTCATGAGCACCGTGAACACGAGCGCGCCGACCGTCGTGAACACGCCGATCATGAACACGTTCGTCACCGCGAGGCTGAAGGCCTGGTGGATGCCGAACACGATGTTCGGGATGAACGGCTCGACGACGCCCCGGACGGCCTCCGGGACCTGGGCGAGGATCGACTGGCCGAGGTCCTCGCCGACGCGGATGAGATCCGCGCTGGTGCCACCGCTCTGGCTGGCCGCGAACTGGTCGATCATCTGCTGCGGCACACCGGCCGCGGACAGCTGGACCGGGAGCTCATCGGTCAGGCGGTTGGCGAAGACCGTGCCCAGCAGGGCGAGGCCGACCGAGCCGCCGATCTGCCGGAAGAACGTGAGGTTCGAGGTCGCAACTCCGAGGTCGCGAACCGGCACCGCGTTCTGGACGACGATCGTGAACACGGACAGCGTGGGCCCGATGCCGAGGCCGGTGATGAACATCCACGACCACAGGACCGGGAGCGGGGTGTCCGCCCGCAGGTTGGTCATCAGGTACAGGCCGACGGCCATCAGCGCGAGGCCCACGAGGATCACGGGCTTCGTCCGGCCGGTGCGGGTCACGATGAGGCCCGAGCCGACGGAGCTGATGATCAGTCCCGCGAGCAGCGCGAGGGAGTACAGGCCCGAGTCCGTCGGGCTGGCGCCCTGGACGAACTGGAACCACTGGGGGAGGAAGATCGCGGCCCCGAAGAAGCCGAAGCTGATGAGGAACGTCGCGGTGATCGACGTCGCGTAGGTGCGGATCCGCCACAGGTCGAGCGGGACGATCGGCTCCTTGGAGCGCGATTCGATGAACAGGAAGACGGCGCCCAGCACGAGGCCCACGATGATCAGGCCGCCCACGAGCGGGTCTGTCCAGGCGTGCGTCTGCTTGTTGGTCAGACCGATGAGCAGCGCGCCCACGGCGACGGTGAACACGGCGCCGCCCAGGTAGTCGAGGTTGCGCGTGGCGTCGGGGCGCTTCACGGTCGGCAGCAGCCGGTAGATCACCCCGAGCGCGACGATGCCGATCGGGATGTTCACGTAGAAGATCCAGTGCCAGCTCGCATGTTCCGTCAGCCATCCGCCGAGGAGCGGGCCGAGGATCGAGGACAGGCCGAACACCGCCCCGAACAGGCCCTGGTACTTGCCGCGCTCGGCGGGCGTGAACAGGTCGCCGATGACGGCGAGCGAGATCGGGAACAGCGCGCCGGCGCCGAGGCCCTGGATGCCCCGGAACAGGATCAGCTGGGCCATGTTCTGGCTCAGGCCGGACAGGGCCGAGCCTACGAGGAACAGCGTGATGCCGATCATCAGCAGCGGCTTCCGGCCGAACAGGTCGGAGAGCTTGCCGTAGAACGGCACCGTGATGGTCGATGTCAGCAGGTAGATGGTGACGGTCCAGGTGTAGAGCTCCTGGCCGCCGAGGTCGGTGATGATCGTGGGCAGGGCGACCGAGACGATCGTCTGGTCGAGCGCACCCAGGAACAGCCCGAGCATGATCGCGAAGAGGATCTCCATCTTCGCGCGCTGGGAGAGGTCGAGGGCACCGAAACCGTGCGAGGGTCCGTCGTCGTGCCCCACGGGCATGGCTTCCAAGAATGGTCCTTTCGTCAGGCGCCGGGAGGGCCGGGATCGGGGGACGCGGCTCCGGCAGCGTGGGCTGGGCGCCGTTGCGTGGCGGCGTCGTCGCGAGAGTGATCGTGCTCGCACCCACCGAGCGGGCCGTAGCCCGGGGTCTCCGCGAGATACTCGGCGATCGCGACCTGCAGGTCCGATGTCGCCGCCGTGAGCCGATCGAGCTGGACCGGACTGAGCCGGGCCACCGCGCTCGCCATCACGTCGCTCTTCACGAGCTCCGCCTCGTCGATGAGGTCCAGGCCCGCCTGGGTCGGCCGGACGAGCACGAGACGCCGGTCGTCGGGCACGCGCACGCGCTCGACGAGGCCCCGTTCCTCCATCCGGTCGATGATCCCGGTGGCGCTGGACATCGACGCGTCGAGAATCTCGGCCAGCTTGCCCATGGGCATCGCATCGTGATGGCGCAGCAGCGTCAGCACGTGGAAATGGGTCATGCTGATCCCGAGACGAACGAGCCGCTGGGATCCCGCACAGCGCAGGGACCCGACGGCCCGGCCGAGGTTCGCGAGCGCGTCTCGGGCGGCTGCCTGCCGGGTTCCGGCGATCTCTGGATCGATAGTGGTTCGCATGAAGTGAAGTATTTACCGCGGCCGAATAGTCCTGTCAAGCGCAACTGTTCGTTGCAACCGAAGGAGAACCCGTGCGCTTCGCGCTCATGACCGAGCCCCAGATGGGCCTCACGTATGCGGACCAGCTCGGGATCGTTCGCCGCGCCGAGTCCGCGGGGTTCGAGACGTTCTTCCGCTCGGACCACTACGAGAGCTTCCCCGGCGACTCGGACCAGCCCACGACGGACGCGTGGGCGGTCCTCGCCGGACTTGCCCGCGACACGTCGCGGATCGGGCTGGGCGTCCTCGTGTCGCCCGTGACGTTCCGCGCGCCGGGCAACCTCGCGAAGGTTGCCGTCACCGTCGACGAGATGAGCGGCGGGAGGGTCGAGGTGGGCGTCGGGGCGGGCTGGCACGAGGCGGAGCACCGGCGTCACGGGTTCGCGTTCCCCGAGATCGGGGAGCGGGCGGACTGGCTGGAGGAGACGCTCGAGATCCTGCGCGGCCTGTGGGAGGGGCCCGACGGCTGGTCGTTCGCCGGGCGGCACTGGACCGTGGAGGACGCGCACTTCCGGCCGAGGCCCGCGACGCTGGCGGCCCGCAACGGGCGGGGGATCCGGATCATCGTCGGCGGCCAGGGATCGCCGCGGTCGTTCCGGATCGCGGCGCGCTACGCGGACGAGTTCAACCTGTCGTCGACGTCGCCCGACGGCGCCGTGGAGCAGTACGCAAAGCTCGACGCGGCCCTCGTGGCGGCCGGCCGCGACCCGGCGACGATCACGAAGTCGGCGATGGTCGGCCTGCTCATCGGTCGCACGGCCGCCGAGGTCCACGACCGGGAGCAGGCGCTGATTGCCGCGTTCGGTGGGTCGGAGGAGGAGAGCGAAGGGTGGCTGGACACCCGCCGTCCGCGCTGGATCCACGGCACGCCCGACACGGCCCGCGCGACGCTGCGCCGCTTTGCGGAGGCGGGCGTCGAGCGCCTCATGCTCCAGGACTTCCTCCCCCGCGATCTCGAGATGGTCGATCTCGCCGCCGAGGTGCTGTTCGACGCGTAGCGCGCCCTCAGCCGGACGGGTCGTCGGCGAGCTCGGCGGCCCGGAGGTAGACCGGGTCGTCCCGCCGGATCGGGTCGGGGTCGGTGCCGCGGGCCGCGGCGACCTGCAGGGTCACCAGCTGCAGCGGCCCGGCGGCCCCGAGGAGCACGGCCGACGGGCCAGCGGGCGTGACGTCGGGGACGACGATCCGCCCGGCCGGCGTGAGGTGCGTCGGGATCCGGCCGGACGCCTCCGCGCCGAGGATCGCGCCCGCGACGATCCCCGTCGCTGCGGCAGCGGCGAGCGCCTGGCGCGCCCGCGTCACGCGGGCCTCGAGCCCGTCGCGGGTCGTGAGGACGAGGACGAGGGCGGTCGATGCGCCGGTCGCCGGCAGGTGGCCGTGAAGGAACGTCTCGAGGTCGCGCATCGCGGACGGCACCCACGCCGCCTCCTCGACCTTGAGCACGAGCTCGCGTGCCGTCACCCGGTCCACGCCCGAGCC
>DASXVG010000110.1:0-11648 GCA_036504355.1 Candidatus Limnocylindrales bacterium | reverse complement strand
GCCCGACGTCATGACGACCTACAACGACTTCGGCGGATACGGGCACCCCGACCACATCCGGACCCACCTCGTCGCGGTCGGCGCGTTCGCCCGGGCCGGCGACCCGGCCTGGTATCCGGAGCAGCTGACGCCCGAGCACGGCGGGACTGGCGCCTCGGCCGAGGAGGGCGGCCTCGCCCCGTGGGCCCCGGCCAAGCTCTACGAGCAGGCGATCCCGGCGTCCGTCCGAACGGCGATGGCGGAGCGCATGGAGGCGCTCGGCGAGCGCTCCTTCTGGTCACCGCCCGAGGAGGCGAGCGAGGAGGAGCTCACCGAGTGGAACACCCGCGCGGCGAAGATGCTCGTCCCCGACGAGACCGTCACCGCCTGGGTCGACGTCAACGACGTGCTCGACCAGCGCTGGGCCGCGATCAAGGCGCACGTCACCCAGATCAGCGACGAGAACCCGTTCGTGCGCTTCGGCAAGGAGGCATGGGCAGAGTTCTGGCACAAGGAGGCGTTCGTCCGCCGCGAGAGCCGGATCCCGGCGCCCGACCACGAGACCGACCTGTTCGAGGGGCTCGCGGACGCGACGCCGGGCGACTGGGGCTGGGGCGCGGAGCACCAGCCGGCGGTGACGACCGGCGCTCCGTAGCGGAAACGGGCGCCGAGTCGCCCGCTAGGGTCAGCCGATGGCTGCGCAGAGCTGGTCGTTGAACACCGACACGCGGTCAGAGCCGGTCCTGCGGCCGCGCGTTCAATCGCCGCGCGGATGACGCCGGACTACCAGGCGAGCAGGCCCTTCGACGCCCGGAAGATCTGCGACAGCACCGTCCGTCCGTCCCCAAGGGGATCCAGGAAGTTGGGTTGCGCCCGGTCGAGGATCAGGTGCGGCCGCATGCGTGCCTGGACGAGGTCCGTGCCGTTGAAGGTGAGCTCCAGCGTGATCCCCTCCATCGTGGGGATGGACCACGTCTGGTCGAACACGAAGTTGCCGAGGGCGTACCAGATCGGCTTGCCGTCCCAGACCTCCATGGCCCCGGCCCAGTGCGCGTGGTTCCCGATGACCATGTCCGCCCCCGCATCGATCGCGTAGCGCGCCAGCGCCTGCTGCTGGGGGAACGGCGTCGAGCGGTACTCGATGCCCCAGTGGGGCATCACGACCACGAGGTCCGCGCCGGCCTTGCGGGCGGCCCGAATGTCGGTCTTGAGCGCGGCCTTCGTCAGGCGCGCGGAGCCGGGCGTGCTCGGGCCGGCGGCATACGTTGCGGCGATGGCGTCGTAGCCGAGGAGGCCGATCGTCGTGCCACCGACCGTGAGCAGCGCGGCCCTGTGAGCGGCCTTCGCGTCCTTGCCCAGGCCCGAGTGGGCGATGTCGTACTTGTCGACGTTGCGGATCGTCTGGAGCATCCCGGCCCGACCGGCGTCGCCGATGTGGTTGTTGGCGAGCGAGACCCAGTCGATGCCGGCGGCCTGGAGGCCCTTGATGTACGCGGGGTTGGCCGAGAAGATCGTCCCCGAGCCGTGGAACCGGAACCGGTTCGGCGCCGGGTTCTCGAAGTTGGCGATCGCCACGTCCGCTCCGGCGATGTAGTCCCGGACGGCGCCCTTGCTGCCCGTCCGCTTCGTGTACGGCAGGTCCCAGCCGAACGGCGAGCAGTCCTTGCAGATCCCGGTGATGTCGACCGTCCCGCCGTTGAACGGGAAGTTGACGCCGCTCGCCTTGATCGCGAGCGCAACGCCGCGATCGAGCAGGATGTCGCCGCCGGCGACCATCGTCCAGGCGGTCCCGGGGTCGTAGGTCGTGGCGTCGTCCGCGACCGGGAGCCGCCCGACGAGCGGCCAGGCGTCGAGCGATCGCACGCGGTCGACGCCGAACAGCGCCGTGTCGCCCCAGGCGAGCGCCCGCACTGACTCGTCCACCTCGCTTGCCCGGAGGAACGCCAGCGCGGTGCGGTGCTTCGGCAGCCAGGCCCTGAGCTTGCCGGCGGTCGGGACGGTGACGAGCGCGTCGCCCAGGTCCTCGCGGGTGATGCCGATCGCGGCCAGAGTCGCGTCCGCGTCCGACTCGACGAGGACGAGCGAGCCGTACGTGCCGTTGCCGCCGGGGATGGCGCGGACGTCGGACGCCTGCACGGTTGCCCGGCCGGACCGGAAGTTGGTCACCGGGACGATGGCGACGTCCGCGAGCGTGACACCGGGCGTGGGAGACCCAATGGGTTCCGCCGATGTGCTGGCGGGCTCGGACGAGGGGGCAACCGATGGGCTCGGGCCGCCGGGCGTGGCCTCGGCAACGGCCGGCGGCGAGGCGGACGGGGTCGCGCGTGAGCCGCCGAGGATTCCGCCGGCGAAGCCTGCGCCGAGCCCGAGGACCAGGGCACCGGCGAGCACCAGGACGAGCCAGGCCCGTCGTCCGCGGCCGCCCGACGGCGGCATCCTGGGGGCGTAGTGGGGGTCGCGGACGGTCACGGGCCGCAGCCTACCGGAGTCGCCCGGATCGGGTGCCGGGCACGAAGAACGCCCCGTCCGGGCGGGCGGACGGGGCGTAGGGAGAAGCTGGGAGTGATGGCGGACCCGACCGGATTCGAACCGGCGATCTCCAGCGTGACAGGCTGGCATGTTGGGCCGCTACACCACGGGTCCTCGGCCGGTGGCGGATCATAGCAGGGACCCCCGGATGCCGCCACACCGGCTCCCGGTGACCCGCGCTATGCTCGCCCGGCAATGGCCCGCATCGACCTCCGCTCGGACACCGTCACCCACCCCACCTCCGCCATGCGTGCCGCGATGGCGGCCGCCGAGGTTGGCGACGACGTCTTCTCGGACGATCCCACCGTCAACGCGCTGGAGGCCCGCGCGGCCTCGCTCCTGGGCAAGGAGGCCGGCCTGTTCGTCGCCTCGGGGACGATGGGCAACCTCGTGAGCCTCATGGCGCACCTCCCGCGTGGCCACGAGGCGATCGCGGGCGCGAGCACCCACACGGTGATGGACGAGGCGGGCGGCCATGCCGTCGTCGTGGGCGCCACGATCCGCGCCCTCGCCGAGGGACCGGACGGGACGATGGATCCGGCCGCCGTCGCCGACGCCTGGCGCGACCCGACCGACCTCCACGAGCCGCTCACGGGCCTCGTGGTCCTGGAGCAGACGCACGCCCACTCGGGCGGTCGGCCGCTGCCGCTCGACTACGTGCGCACGATCGCCGCGATCGCCCACGAGCGCGGGGTCCCGCTCCACCTCGACGGCGCTCGATTGTTCAACGCCACGGTCGCGCTCGGCGTCGCCCCGCGCGAGATGGCGGCCCCGGCGGACTCCGTGACGTTCTGCCTGTCCAAGGGCCTGTCAGCCCCGGTGGGCTCGGTCGTCGTCGGATCGGCACCGTTCGTCGCCAGGGCGCGCCGGGCGCGCAAGCTCCTGGGCGGCGGCATGCGCCAGGCCGGCGTGCTCGCCGCGGCGGGCCTCCTCGCGCTGGGCGACGGTCCGGACGGCGAGGGGGGGCTCATCGCCCGCCTGGCGGAGGACCACGCCAACGCGCGGCGGCTGGCCGCGGGCATCGCCGGCCTCGAGGGCATCCGCTCGCCGGGCGGGATCGCTCAGCCGGACGAGCTCGGCGAGCGCCTGGACCCCGCCCGTGTCGCGACCAACTTCGTCCTGTTCCGCGTCGATCGCGACCGCACGGCCTTCCTCGACGCCCTCGCGGCGCGGGACGTGCACATGGTCCCGTACGCGCACGGGCAGGTCCGAGCGGTCACGAACCGCGGCGTGACGGCGGACGACATCGACCGTGTCATCGCGATCGTCGCCGACGCGCTCCACGAGACCGCACCCCGTCCGGCCGGCGAGCCGGCTCCCAGCGCGGTCTAGGGACCGCGTCGCGGAGCAGCCACCCCCCAACGCAGGGTCACTGCCGGCCCACAACGAGGCGCCCGGGAGCCGGGCGCCGGAGGAACGATGATCGACCTGCTCCCGGGCGTCGCGCTCCCGCGTCCCGCGCCCGCGGCCGATGCCGGACCGCTGGACGAGGTCCTGTACGACCTCGTGGAGACGCGCGTCCGCCGGCTGTTCACGCACAACCCGGCGCTCGCGACGATGCGCGGGATCCACACCGAGGACCACCACCTCGGCGACGCGAGCCGGGACCGGATCCTCCACGAGATCGCGGCGGACCGGGCCCACCTCTCGGCGGTCGAGGCGCTCGACGAGGCCGGCCTCTCGCGCGCCGCGCGGTTCGAGCGCGACCTCGAGGTCCACAACCTGCGCTATGGGCTGTTCGAGACCGACGAGTTCCGCCGCTGGGAGCGCACGGGGACCGCGACCGACGCCCTAGGCGACGGGGTGTTCCTGCTGTTCGCCCGCGGCGCCGCGCCGCTTGCCGAGCGGCTGGAGCGGATCGCTGACCGGCTCGAGCGCGCCCCGGACTACATCGAGGCCTCGAAGTCGCGTCTCGTCGGCGTGCCCGTCCGGACGTGGCTGGGCGTCGAGGCCCGCTCCGCGGCGGAGCTCCCCAGCATGTTCGCCGAGATCCTCGAGGTGGGCGCCGGCTCGCTGTCACGCCTGGAGCATGCCCGGCTGCGGCGGGCGATCGACGCGACCAACGACGCCCTCGCGGACTACGGCGCGTGGCTGCGCGAGGCGATGGCCGACGCGACCGACGACTGGCCCCTGGGCCGCGAGCGCTACGACGAGCTCGTCCGGCTGCGCGCCTTCGGTGACCTCGACGCGGACGCGATCCTCGCGATCGGCACGGACCAGCTCCATGCGAGCCTCGAGGGGCGCCGCGCGGCCGCCCGCGAGCTCGACCCGCACGCAGACTTCGTCACGGTCCTCGACCGGCTCAAGGCCGACCACCCGGCCACGTTCGAGGAGGCGCTCGATGGGTATCGCGACGCGATGCGCCGTGCCCGCGCCCACGTGATCGCGCACCGGATCGCCACGATCCCCGCAGACGAGCACGTCGAGGTCATCGAGACCCCCGAGTTCCTGCGCGCGGTGATGCCCTTCGCGGCCTACTACGAGCCCGCCCGATTCGACGCGGACCAGCGCGCGCTGTACATCGTGACGCCGTCGATCGACGCGGACTCGGACGCGATGCGCGAGCACTACTGGGCGTCGATCTCGAACACGAGCATCCACGAGGCCTACCCGGGCCATCACCTGCAGCTCGCCATCGCCGCGCGCCACCCGAGCCTCACCCGGATGCTCACCGAGGCCCCCGAGTTCGTCGAGGGCTGGGGGATGTACTGCGAGCAGATGATGCGCGAGACCGGCTTCGACGACGGGCCCGCCTTCCGGATGGCGATGTACACGGACATCATCTGGCGGGCGTGCCGGATCATCCTCGACGTCCGGATGCACCGCGGCGAGCTGACGGGCCACGAGGCGATCGACTTCCTCGTCGAGCACACGGGCTTCGAGCCCGCCAACGCCCGCGCGGAGGTCCGCCGCTACACGTACACCCCGGGCTACCAGCTCTCGTACCTGCTGGGCAAGGTCCTCATTCTGGGCCTGCGCGAGGAGGAGCGGCGGCGGCGCGGCGACACGTTCAGCCTGCTCGCCTTCCACGACACGCTCCTGCGCAACGGCTCGCTGCCGATCTCGTTCCACCGCCGCCTCCTGCGCGAGGAGGGCTGACGATGGCGATGGACGTCATCCCCGCGATCGACGTGGAGAAGGGGCGCTCGCGGGTCGTGTACTGGCCCGGCGCGTCGGCCGGGATCGGCGCCCCGACCGACCGCCCCGAGCGGATCGCGGAGCAGTTCGTGGCGCAGGGCGCACGCATCCTGCACCTGGTCGACTTCGACGGCGCGAAGCGGCAGTCGCCTGCGGACCTGGAGACCGTTGGCGCGGTTGCCGGCCGCGTGGCCGTCCCGCTCCAGGTCGCCGGCGGGCTCGAGGAAGCCGACCATGTGCGGCTCGCGTTCGCCGCGGGCGCCACCCGCGCCGTCGTGTCGGTCGCGATGCTCGAGCGCCCGGAGGTCCTGCGGGCGTGCCTCGACGTCGCCGGCGACTGGCTCGCCGTGGGCCTCGACCCGCGGCCGGAGCGGATCGCGGCGTTCCCGTGGCGACGGCCTGTCGTGCCGACGCTCGCGTCGCTCGTGGAGGAGCTCGTCGCGTCCGGCGTCAGCCGGCTGGTGCTGAGCCACGGCGGCCACACGCCCGACGCCGCGCTGCTCGAATCGCTCGTGCGTCGGCACGACGCGGATATCCTCGTCGCCGGCGGCGCCACGGACCTCGACGGGGTCCGACGCCTTCGCGATGCCGGCATCGCCGGCGTCATCCTCGGGGAGGCCCTCCTCTCCGGAGCCATCGACTTCCCACGCGCCCTGGAGGCCGCCGCATGACGCATCACCGCTCCCTGCTCCGACTCGCCGCGGCCGCCGTCGCCGTGCCCGCCCTGCTCGCTGCCTGCACCGGCGGGGGCGGCGGCGTCCCGACGATCCCGCCGATCACCGAGGGTCCGTCCCCGACATCGACGCCGGCTGCGACGCACCCGGGGCCGACCTACCCCGCCGGCTGCCCGACGACCCAGCCCGCGGCCCTCGCGACGGATGCCGTCCGGACGGTCACGATCAAGACCGACAAGGGCGACATCGTGCTCGAGATCAAGGGCTCGCTGTCGCCGATCGCGGCCGGCAACTTCGTCGCGCTCGCGGACTGCGGCTGGTACGACGGGGTGGTGTTCCATCGCGTCGTGCAGAACTTCGTCATCCAGGGCGGCGACGGCCAGTTCGGCCGCTCGCCCGACGTCATCCCCGGTCTGGTGGGGACCGGTGGCCCGCCGTACACGATCCAGGACGAGCCGGTCACCGCGACCTACGGCCGCGGCGTCGTCGCGATGGCCCGGACCACCGAGCCCAACTCGGTGGGCTCGCAGTTCTTCATCGTCCTGACCGACGAGGCGCGCACCCCGCTCCAGGACGCGAACACGTACCAGATCATCGGGAAGGTCACGTCCGGGATGGACGCCGTGGACGCCATCGCGGCAGCCGCCGGCGACCAGGAGATCCCATCCAACCCCGTTGTCATGACCAAGGTCACCGTCGCCACGCCATAGCGCCGCCGCGGCGCACGATCGCGACCCGACCTACCCTGTCCCAAACCGACCTGCAGGAGACCTGCCCATGACCCGCACCATCATCAGCACCGAGCTCGGCGACATCGAGGCCGACCTGTTCACCGAGGGGGCGCCGAAGGCCGCCCAGAACTTCATCGACCTCGCCCGCAAGGGCTTCTACGACGACGTGATCTTCCATCGGGTCATCCCGGGCTTCGTCATCCAGGGCGGCGACGGGCAGCACGGCAAGAAGTCGGCGCTCAACGCGGGCGCCGTCGGGACCGGCGGCCCGGGGTACAAGTTCGAGGACGAGCCCATCTCCGGGGACTACCTGCGTGGAACGCTCGCGATGGCGAACGCGGGGCCCAACACCAACGGCTCGCAGTTCTTCATCTGCCACCAGGACCTGTCCGGACGGCTGCCCAAGAACTACACGATCTTCGGGCAGGTCACCAAGGGCCTGGACATCGTCGACAAGATCGCCAGTGCCCCTCGCAACGGCCGCGACCTGCCGGACCAGCCGGTGGCGATGACCTCCGTGGCGATCCTCGAGGACTGACCCGGGCGGCCTCGAGAGGTTGAGGCATCGCAACATTCGACGCCAGCGACGCGGCGCGACGTTCCAGCGTGACGGCGTGAACGTTAAGAGTTTTTCACCGAAAGGCTGGATAAACCGCCTTTCCCAATCCGCACCAGCCCGCTACAGTATCCCTGCTGCCAGTCAGCCATGGCTGCCCCAGCATCAGGATCATGGGTAGGTTGGGTTAGGGTAGTCGGTTAAGCCGACGCGATAGATGATCCTGGCGCGTGGCAGAAGTGCCGGTCCGCCGGCACCTTCACCGGGACAGCAACGAGGCGGCTCCTCCGGGAGCCGCCTCGGTCTTTAAGTCGCCCGGCAGGTCGGGTCGACCGGGGAGCGACGCGGTACCGTGGCGGCGTGTCGACGCCCGAGGTCCTCTGGTCGCCGCCCGCAGACGCCCGTTCGCGATCGCGCATGGGCCGCTTCCTCGACTGGCTGGAGACGGAGCGCGGCCTTCGCCTCGACGACTACGACGCCGCGTGGCGCTGGTCCACCGATGATCCCGGGGCCTTCTGGCAGGCGCTGTGGGACCACGCCGGGCTGCGGTCCGCCACGCCGACGGGTCCCGCTCTCGCGGACCCGCGGATGCCCGGCGCCCGCTGGTTCCCCGGGGCGTCGCTCAACTACGCGGCGCACGCGCTCGCGCTCGCCGGCCGCGCGCCCGACGACGTCGTCGCCGTCGGGCGGTCGCAGTCGCGCGGCCCGGCGGACCTCACCGCGGACGAGCTCCGCAACGCCGTCGCACGCTGCCGGGAAGGGTTCCTGCGCCTCGGCGTCCGGCGCGGCGACCGTGTGGCGGCGTTCCTGCCCAACATCCCCGAGGCGCTCGTGGCCTTCCTCGCCACCGCCTCGCTCGGCGCCATCTGGTCGTCGTGCGCGCCGGAGTTCGGGACGCGCGCCGTCGTGGACCGGTTCGGGCAGATCGAGCCCGTCGTGCTCCTCACCGTGGACGGCTACCGCTACGGCGACCGGGTCATGGACCGCGCCGACGAGGTGACGGAGCTTCGGGCCGCGCTTCCCAGCGTCCGGACGACCGTCGTCGTCCCCTACCTGCGCGACGAGGCGGGCGCGGTGGCCGCGGTCCCGGGCGGAGTCCCCTGGTCGACGCTGCTCGCGGATGCGGCGCCGCTCGCCTTCGAGCCTGTGCCCTTCGACCACCCGCTGTACATCCTGTTCTCATCGGGCACGACCGGACTCCCCAAGCCGATCGTCCACGGGCACGGCGGGATCCTCGTCGAACACTGGAAGGCGCTCGCGCTCCACACGGACCTCGGGCCCGACGACCGGTTCAGCTGGTTCACGACGACCGGCTGGATGATGTGGAACTACCTCGTGTCGGGGCTGGTCGTCGGCTCGACGGTCGTGCTGTTCGACGGCAACCCGGCCTGGCCTGACCTGTCGACGCTGTGGCGGCTGGCGTCCGACGAGCAAGTCACGTACCTCGGCCTGAGCGCGCCATTCCTCATGGCCTGCCGGGCCGCGGGGCTCGCGCCGGGCGCGGATCCCGCCCTGGACCTGCGAGCGCTCCGCGGCGTCGGGTCCACGGGCGCCCCGCTTCCCGCCGCCGGCTTCCACTGGGTCCGTGACGCGGTCTCGTCCACGATCCCGGTCGGTTCGCTGTCCGGCGGGACGGACCTGTGCACCGGGTTCCTCGGCCCGTCACCGCTCGTGCCCGTCTGGGCAGGCGAGATCAGCTGCCGGATGCTCGGGGCGAGGGTCGAAGCGTTCGATCCGTCGGGCCGCTCGCTCATCGGCGACACCGGCGAGCTCGTGATCACGGCGCCCATGCCGTCGATGCCGGTCTGCTTCTGGGGCGACGACGATGGCTCCCGGATGCGCGCCGCGTACTTCGACGCGTTTCCGGGTGCCTGGCGGCACGGCGACTGGCTGACGATCACGGACCGGGGGTCGTGCGTCATCAGCGGGCGCAGCGACGCGACCCTCAACCGCGGCGGCGTCCGTCTCGGGACCGCGGAGTTCTACGCGGTCGTCGAGGGGCTGCCCGAGGTCGCGGACTCGCTCGTCGTCCATCTCGAGGACGACGCGGGCGGGGCCGGGGAGCTGCTGCTCTTCGTGGCGCTCGCGCCGGGCGCGACGCTCGACGACGGGCTGCGCTCACGGATCGGCGCCACCCTCCGGCGGGAGCTCTCGCCGCGCCACGTGCCGGACGAGGTCGTCGCCGTCCCCGCGATCCCGCGGACGCTGTCGGGCAAGAAGCTGGAGGTGCCCGTCAAGCGGATCCTGCTCGGGCAGGAGCCGGAGACGACGGCCTCGGTCGACGCGCTGGCGGATCCCGCCTCGCTCGAGCCGTTCGTGGCGCTCGGTAGCTCGCGCCGGCGCGGGTAGCGCCAGGCGGCTCGTCATCGGTCTGCCGTCAGCCGGTCGTCTCCGCGAGCGCGTCCACGGCCGTCCAGGCGTCCAGGAACGTGTTGTAGAGGGGGATCGGCGAGATCCGGATGATGTCCGGCTCCCGGAAGTCCGTGACGACATGGCGTGCCTCGAGCGCGTCGCGCCGGGCCCGTGCGTCGGGGACGCGGACGCTCAGCTGGCAGCCGCGCTCCTCGGGTTCGCGGGGCGTGAGCAGCTCGGCGTCGGGCCCGAACCGGTCGAGGAGCGCCTCGAGGAAGCCGGTCAGGGCGACGCTCTTCGCCCGGAGCGCCGGCATGCCCGCCTCCTCGAACAGCTCGAGGCTCGCGCCGAGCGGCGCGACCGACAGGACGGGCAGCGTCGAGAGCTGCCACGCGTCCGCACCGGGGCTCGGCTCGTACGTCTCGGCCATGCGGAAGCGCGACGCGAGGTCGTTCCCCCACCAGCCCTCCAGGCGCGGCAGCCCGTCGGCCGCGGACGCGCGCTCGTGGACGAACAGCTGCGCGATCGCGCCGGGCCCCGCGTTGAGGTACTTGTACGTGCACCAGGCCGCGGCGTCCACGTCCCAGTCGTGGAGCGCGAGCGGCACGTTGCCCACGGCGTGCGCGAGGTCCCAGACCGCGGTCGCGCCGACGTCGTGTGCGGCCCGGGTGTGGCGGGCGATGTCGAGTCGCTGCCCTGTCGCGTAGTTCACGCCCGAGAGCAGGACCATCGCAAGCCGGTCGCCCTCCGCGCGGATCGCGGCCTCGAGGACGTCCTGGTCCAGCGACCGGTCCTCGCCGGCTGGCCGCACGACCACGAGGTGCTCGGCCGGGTCGAGGCCGTGGCGTCGGAGCTGGCTCTCGACCGCGTACCTGTCGCTCGGGAAGGTGGGGGCGTCGATGAGGATCCGGCTGCGCGCCCCGGCCGGGCGGAAGAACGACACCATGAGCAGGTGGAGGTTCACGGTGAGCGTGTTGAGCGTGCTCACCTCTCCCGGCCGCGCGCCGACGAGGCGGGCGGTGGGCTCGCGGAACGGCTCGTCGAACTCGACCCACGGGCCCGGCTGGCGGAAGTGGCCCTCGACGCCGAACGTCGCCCAGCGGTCGAGCTCGGCCTCCACGGCCGTGCGGGCGGCCGCCGGCTGCGCACCCAGCGACTGCCCGGCGAGGTAGGTGAGGGTCCGGCCGTCGTCGCCCACCGGGAGGACGAACCGCGCGCGCAGGTGCGCGAGCGGGTCCGCCCGATCGAGCGCAACGGCGACGGCCCGGGCCTCCTCGAGCGAGGCCGGGATCGTCGTCGGCACCGCCGGCTCCCGCTCCGTCACGGGATCGACGCGATCGCGCGGACGGGGAACGTCCCGGTGCCGACGACGGGTGCCGGGACGGCGCTGAACCGGAACCCGTCGACGGGCAGCTGCTCCAGGCCGGTGAGGTGCTCGACGATCGGGATCCCCGCCCGGAGCAGCTCCGAGTGCGCCGGCCGCTGCGGATCCGCCGTGGAGTCGATGTTGAGCGAGTCGATCCCCACGAGGGCGGCACCCTCGCGGATGAGGTGCGCCACGGCGTCGGGCGCGAGGAACGGGTTGTCGCGCAGGTAGGCGTCCGTGCCCCAGTGGCGCGCGAAGCCCGTGTGAACCAGGACGGCGCGGCCGCGGACGTCGTACGGGAGGAGCTCGCGGGCCCCGATCCC
>DASXVG010000109.1:0-62838 GCA_036504355.1 Candidatus Limnocylindrales bacterium | reverse complement strand
CGTCGTGGACCCGGAGATCGGGATGAACGTGGTCGAGCTCGCGCTGATCAAGCAGATCATCCTCGGCCCGGACACCACCGAGGTGAAGATGATCCTGACGACCCCGTTCTGCCCCTACGCCGGCGCGATGATCGCCCAGGTCAAGGAGCAGGCCGAGAGCGTCGTCGAGCACGACGTCAAGGTCACCCTGCTGGCAGAGCGCTGGGATCCGCGCGATGCCGGCCTGATGTGGTGAGCCGGCCGCCATCGGCCCGGCGAGTGAGGATCACCCGCCCGGAGGCCGTCCGATGACCCGCTCCGAGCTCCCCTTCGACTCCGTCGTCGCGACCGGCAAGGGCGACGACGGCACGACGGGCCTGCTGTTCGGTGGCGCGCGCATTCGCAAGGACGACCTGCGCACGGACGCGTACGGCACCGTCGACGAGGCAGTGGCGGCCCTCGGGCTCGCTCGCGCGGAGCTCGGGATGAAGGCCCAGTACGGCGCCCTCTCGCCGAACTTCGGTGGCCTGGGCGAGACGATCCTGCGGATCCAGCGCGAGCTGTTCGTCGTCGGTGCGGAGCTCGCGACGAACCCCGAGGCTCGCGACCGGCAGCAGGACGGCACGACCCGGGTGAGCGCGACGATGGTCGCCGCCATCGGCGAGACGCTGGCCGAGGCCGAGGCTGCGATCGAGCTCCCGAAGGAGTTCGTCGTGCCCGGCGAGACGCGCGTCAGCGCGGCGCTGGAGCTCGCCCGCACCGTGACCCGGCGAGCCGAGCGGCGAGTCGTGACGCTGGCAGCCGAGGAACCCGCAATTGCCGGAGGCCATATCCTTCCCTACCTGAACCGCCTGGCGGACCTGCTCTGGGTCCTTGCCCGTGCGGCCGAGCAGGCCGAGGCGCGCGACGCAACGGTCGCGCGACCCGGTCGCACTCGCGGTCGCCGGGGCGCCCCGCCATCCCCCGCACAGAGGAGCGACTAGATGATCGTCAACCCGCAAAGCCCGTCGCAGCTCGGCGTCCGCCCGGCGCCGGCGCTCGTCCAGCAGCTGCTGGTCGGTGCGTTCGGGTGGATGTTCGCCGGCCTGCTGCTGTCTGCGGGCGTCGCGTTTCTCGTCGGCACCAGCGAGACGCTGTTGACCACGGTGGCCCAGTGGTGGCTGCCGCTGCTCATCGGCCAGTTCATCCTGGTCATGGTCATCTCGGCCGGGATCAACAGGCTGTCCGCAACGGCCGCCCTGGCGCTGTTCTTCGTCTATGCGGCCACGATGGGGCTCACGATCGGCGTCATCGTCTGGGCCTACCTGCAGACCCCGGGGGGAGGCACCGCGGTCGCGTCCGCGTTCCTGTCCGCTTCCGCGATGTTTGCCGGCGCCGCCGTCTACGGCGCGGTGACCAAGCGCGAGCTGGCGAAGGTCGGCGGTCTCCTCTTCATGGCCCTCATCGGGCTGGTGGTCGCCTCCATCGTGAACCTGTTCCTCCACTCGAGCGCGATGGGCTGGGTGATCTCGATCGTCGGGGTGCTCATCTTCGTGGGCCTCACGGCGTGGGACGTCCAGCGGATCACGCGCGGCGACTACGCGGCGTTCACGCAGAGCAAGGAGAAGGCGTCCGTCCTCGCGGCGCTCCACCTGTACCTGAACTTCGTGAACCTGTTCCTGTTCCTGCTGCGGATCTTCGGCGGCAACCGCAACTGAGGTAACTCGCCGGCCGGTCGGGACCCTCAGCCGAAGGGCAGCGAGACGGGTTCGCCGCCGGCGGCAGCCAGGATCGTCTCGAGCTCCTCGGGCGGGAGCGGCAGGAGGACCGTGTGCCGTGCCCGCGTGGGACTCCCTGCGACGGGACCGGCGGTCCAGGCATGCCGGGTCCCCCGCCGATCGAGTCGATACTGTCGACATGTCCTCCGTCGACCCGCGCCTCACCGCCTTCGCGTTCCGTCGCCAACGGCTCGATGGGTCGGCTCCCCGCGCAATCGACGCCGTGGAGGCCGTCGTCGGCGTGTACTCCGCGATGCCCGGCGGGCCGCTCTCGATCCGGGTCCGCGCGCCCGGCGCCACCCCGGCCGACGTGCGCGCGCTCGAGGCGGACCGCCTCGTCGTGCGGATGCGCGCGATGCGGACCTCGGCATTCGTCGTCCCGCGGGGGACGGCCGGGCTCGTGGCGGCGGCGACGGCGGTGCCCGAGGCGCGCTTTCGGTGGCTCCTGCGCGCGTCGGGCGTGGGCGATGATGAGCTTCCCGGCGTCCGTGCGGCGGTGCTCCGGGCGGCGGCAGATCCGGGGACGCCGGCGGAGCTGCGGGCGCGACTCGCCGCATCGGGCGTGGACACCGGGACGGCGGCCTGGACCCGGAATGGCGCGTTCGGCCCGCTCCTTTCGTTGCTGACGGCATTCGGCGACCTCGTCGCGGTTGCGAGCGGGTCGCTGTCGTCGAACACGATGCGCTACGTCGACCGGCGGGCGTGGCTCGCGGACGTGGCGGCGGTCGAGGCCGGCCCGGGCGACGTTGCCGAGGGTGGGTTCGCCCGTGCCTGGCTGGCCGGCCGATACCTCGGTGCGTTCGGTCCGGCGCGCGTCGAGGATCTTGCGTGGTGGGCCGGCTGGTCCCGCGCGACGGCCCAGGCGGCACTCGGCGCCCACGAGACCGTCGACCTCGGCGACGGCCTGCGCCTCCTCGCCGGCGACCTCCCTGCCTTCGAGGGGATGCCCACGCTGCCGGGCGCGATCACGCTGCTCCCGAAATGGGACGCCTGGACGATGGGGTATCCACTGGATGGCCGGGCGCGCTTCATCGATCTCGACGTCCATGACCGCGTCTTCGATGGCGACGGCAACGGCCTCGCGATGGTCCTCCGCGCGGGCCGCGCCATCGGGGCGTGGGCCCATCGCGGCGACCGCGGCACGATGCGCGTCGATCTCGACCTGTTCGGACAGCTGCGACGTCGCGAACGGGAGGCGATCGACAGTGAGCTTGGTGCCATCGCGGCCTTCCTCGGATACCGCGGAGTCGACGTCCGCGAGGTGCCCACCGTGATCCCGTCGCGCCGCCGGATCCGACGCCCCCTGGACTCGGACCCGGGCGGAACCCCGTCGACCGGCGCGCGGTAGTGGGGGACATGGTCGCCTTGTCTCGCCCGACCCCGGCATGCCTCCGCCTCGCGGTCGTCGTCCTGGCAGCGGCGCTCCTGGTGGCTGCCTGCGGCGATGCCGCACCGCCGACGCCGGACCCCGCCGGGAGCATCGGCCCCGTTCCGACGCTGCTGCCACATGCCGACGATGGCTCGCAGACGCCTCGTCCCACGAGCGACGCGGCGGGCATGCGGATCACCGGCCTCGACGACGCGACGACGGAGGCGATCTTCGGCACCTTCCGGCGGAGCTCGGTCGCGGTGTCGCCCGCCCTCGAGGGCACCTTCGCGGAGGCATGCCGCTCACGACCCGCCCCCGTCCAGGTCGAGGAGATCGGCACGCGTCCGGTCGTCGTGGCCGACATGCGCGGGATGGGCGTGGTCATCGTCGTGTTCGCCGATGACAAGGGCGCGAGCGGCTGTCGCGTGACGGTTGGGCAGGACGGCTCGCTGCATGTCGGGTTCTTCGCCGTGAAGGAGACGCCGTCGAAGGCGCTCGATGAGGGCGCCGTCACGCTCGGTGCGATGGAGTACCAGGATGACGGGATCAGCCAGCGGGCGATCGCCGTCGGCCGGGCGGGGACGCGCGCGGTGCACGTCCGCGCGGGCTTTGACGATGACACCTACGTCACGGCCACGCTCCGTGACGGCTGGTACGCCATGTGGTGGCCCGGTCAGACTCGCGCCGCCGTCATCGTCGCGGGCAACAACCGCAACGAGGCGATGGGGACGGTGACGCCGCCCTGACCGAGGCGCCGCACAATGGGCGTTCGAGACGCGTCGGGCACGCGCCGCGGCGGCCGCGGACGCGGTGGCGTCCCTGCCCGCCGACGACTCCCCCGCGACCGCGTGGGCCGCCCTGGACCTGTTCGCCGGGACCGCCGACGACCGGTTCGCGTTCGGGCGGGATGTCCTGCTCGACGGCCTCGAGCGGCGCCTCGCCGACGCCTGACGATGCCCGTCGGCGATCAGGCCGGCGCCGGCGCCGCCTCCGCCTCGGTCTCGTGCTCGACCTGGCGGACGACCATCTTCGGCTCGATCGGGATCTGCGCGTCGGTCGCGGGGTGGACCGGGAAGGCCCCGGGTGTGCTCGCCACGACACGCAGCTGGAGATACCGCCAGCCCATCCGGTCGAACGGCCCGGCGATCGGCGGCGCGAAGAAGCCGGTCTCGCCGACCGGGATGAGCTCCGGCCGGTCCAGGTCGTAGAGCGTCTCGTGCAGCTGGATCCGGGCACGCCCGGCCGCGAGCACGTTCTGCACCCACTGCGACCCCACCCCGAGCGGCGCGGGGATGAGCATCGTTCCTCCGCGGAGCGTCGGATGGACCGGCGTGAGGCGGACGAGGCCGCTCGTGCGGCCGACGTGCTCGAGGGTGCCGATCTCGGCCTTCTCGCTGCCCGGGATGTGGTGCTCGAGCAGCCACGGGTTGACCGTGTCGTTGACGCGGCGGCGGAGCCACGGGAACTGGTCTGCCGCCGGCTTGCGCAGCTCCAGGCCGATTCGATCGAGCACGACCCCCGCGGCGATCCCGATCCCCAGCAGGCGCACTGACTTCATGACCACGGGTGTCCTCCTCGGCGGTTCATGCGAGGAGGGTGACCCGTGGCCACGTCACCTGCCAGTGCCGAACGGAACCGGCGACGGAGACGCGCAGCGTCAGGCGAGGATGGCGCACACGCCGGCGTTGCCCAGGAACAGCCCGGAGAACGTGTCCACCGTGAAGTCGTACTCGGGTTGCCGTCCTCGTCCACGCCGTCGGTCGGCACCATCACGACGTGCTCGTGCTCGACGAGCTCCGTCGTCGTCGCCGCCGGCTCGTGGTCGAGGTCGAGCTGACAGACCTCCACCATCCCGACACCGACGACGCCTCCCTGTCCGCGGCGGATCGCGACGCGCTCGAGCGGGCCTTCCAGCGCCTCGACCCCGCCCAGCGGTCGGTCGTCACCCTCCACTACTACCTGGACCTGCCCGTCGCCGAGGTGGCGGCCGCGCTGGAGATGCCCGTGGGCAGCGTGAAATCGACCCTGGCGCGCAGCCGGGACGCGCTGCGGGCGGCCCTCGAGGCCGACGCACGACCGGGCGCGGCGCTGGAAGGAGGCGTTGCGTGAGCACGCACGACGACGCCGACAGCCGCATCGGCGGCTGGTTCGCCGGCACGGCCGCCGCCGGGTCGCCGGATTACGCGGCAGAGATCATGGCGATCGTGGATCGGACGCCCCAGGACCGCCGACCGGCGTGGCTCCGAGCGCCGTGGCGTCCCGGACCGGCCGAGGCGCCCGTCGCGTCCATGGGGTTCGCGGTCGCCGTCGTGGGTTTCCTGGTGCTCGCGCTCGTCGCGACGCTCCTGCTCGCGGGGTCGCGGCCCAAGCCGCCGCCGTTCGCGCTCCAGGCGATCGTGCCCCTGGCGGGGTCGAGCGGCACGATCTTCGTGGGCACCGGGCCGGACGGGATCTGGGTGACCGCCGACCAGGCGGCGCTCCACGTCGACGCCGTCACCCACGAGGTCACGAGCGTCCCCGTGCCGCTGCACGCGGGGACGTTCACGGGCGTCATGGAGGCGGGCGGCTCGCTGTGGGCCGCGGACTACAGCGGCGGCCGCGTCCTGCGCATGGACCGGGCGAGCGGCATGATCACCGCCGAGATCCAGGTCACGAAGCCGGTCTCCCTGGCCTGGCGCGACGGCGTGTGGGCCATGAGCGGCGGCCGCGACGGGCTGGTGCACATCGATCCGAGGACCAACGTCGTCGACCAGCGCATTCCCCTGGCGATCGCGTTCGTGCTCGGCGCGGACAGTCTGTGGTACACGGAGACCGTGGGGACCGAGGCCGCGGCGGTGGAGATCGAGCCGTCCACGGGCGTCGAGCGGTCGCGGGTCGCGATCCCCTACGCGGTCGCCGGGTCCGTCGCCGTCGACGGGCTGGGCAACGTGTACGCCTGGCGAGGCGGCACCCAGCGCAGCCAGCTCGCGATCATCCGCGCGACGACCCACGTGGTCTCGGACGTGATCGTGTTCCCGCACGACCTCTGGGGCGGCGTCGTTGCGATCGGCGACTCGATGTGGGGGTTCGTCGGCCCGGGCACCGACGGCCGCTCGCGAGTGATCCAGATCGGACCAGACGGTCCGACCGGGCGCGAGGAGACCCTGGCGCCCGGCCTCGACCCGGACATCCCGGTCGTCGCCTTCGGCTCGGTCTGGATCCCGTTCGACAACCACGCCGCCCTGTACCGATACCCGTCCGACGCCCTCGCGCCGTAGGGCGCACGCCGCCGACCGGTGCCTCGTTGACGGTCCACCGGCCCGGGTCTAGACTCAATCCCGACGAAATCGGTCGGATTTCCCCGGCGCGGCGGCACCCTCGCCGCGGGCGTCCCCCCGGGGAACCTCCGGCCCTCGGACGAGGACGATCCCCTGACCCAGCGCGCAAGCTTCCACGGTTCCGGCGCCGTCGCCTTCAGCACGAAGGGCGAGTACGGCGTGCGACTCATGGTCCAGCTCGGGCGCCGGTACGGCACCGGCCCGGCCAGCCTCGCCGAGATCGCGCTGGACGAGGACCTCCCCCGCGCCTACCTCGAGCAGCTCGTCACGAGCCTCCGCGAGGCCGGGCTGGTCGTCTCGACACGCGGCGCGCGCGGCGGCTACGAGCTCGGCGCGCACCCGTCCGAGATCCGGATGAGCGACGTCCTCCGGGCCCTCGAGGGCCCGATCGCGCCGATGATCTGCGCCTCGGACGCCGAGGAGCACCTCGCGTGCGACCGCTCCGCGCGGTGCACCGTGAACGTGCTGTGGGTCCGCGTCAGGGACGCGATCACCGGCACCCTCGACGGCATGACCCTCGCGGACCTCGTCCCGGTCCGACACATCACCCTCGACACGCGGCCCGACGCCGTGCCGGACGGTGACGTCCGCCCCACGACGCTCGAACCCACCCTCTCAGGAGCCCCTTCGTGACGATTGCCGACGACCGCGAGCTTGTCATCCGCGACCTGCGGGTCGCGCCCGCGGCGAACCCCGACCTCGAGATCCTCCAGGGGATCGACCTCACGATCCGCAAGGGCGAGGTCCACGCGATCATGGGTCCCAACGGCTCAGGCAAGACGACGCTGAGCTACGCGCTGATGGGCCACCCGGCGTACATCATCAAGGGCGGCGAGGTCCGCTGGAAGGGCTACGACCTCCTGAAGCTGTCCGCCGACAAGCGGTCCCGGCTCGGGCTGTTCCTCGCCTTCCAGTACCCCACGTCGATCCCTGGGCTGTCGGTCGCGTCGTTCATCCGGAGCGCGCTCAACGCGAAGCTCCAGGGGATCGACAAGAACCCCGACATCGACCCGACCGACTCCATCCGGGGCGGCGTCTCGATGCGCGACTTCCGGACGAAGATGCGCGAGAAGATGGCCCTGCTCAAGATGGACGACGGGTTCGCGGCCCGCTACGTCAACGACGGCTTCTCGGGCGGCGAGAAGAAGCGCCTCGAGATGCTCCAGATGGCGATGCTTGAGCCGGAGTTCTCGATCCTCGACGAGACGGACTCGGGCCTCGACATCGACGCGCTCCGGATCGTCGCCGAGGGCGTGAACGCCCAGCTCAATCCGAACATGGGCGTGCTGCTGATCACCCACTACCAGCGCCTGCTCAACTACATCGAGCCGGATTACGTGCACGTCCTCGCGGCCGGCCGGATCGTCACCTCGGGTGGCAAGGACCTCGCGCTGCGGCTCGAGGAGGAGGGCTACGGCCCGATCCTGCGCGAGAACGGCATGGACATCGGCGTGCCCGACGAGGCGCTCGCCGTCCCCCTCGAGCCCGAGCCCGCCGGCGCGAGCCGGTAGCAGCGCGATGACCACCGAGACCCGGCCCGTCGTCGTCGCCCCGGCCGCGCCGCTCGACCCGGCCGCGCTCAAGGCCGACTTCCCGATCCTCGACCAGGAGGTCTTCGGGCACCGGCTGGTGTACCTGGACTCGGCGGCCACGTCCCAGAAGCCGCTCCCTGTCATCGCGGCGATGGACGACTACTACCGTCACGACAACGCGAACGTCCACCGCGGGATCTACCAGCTGTCCGAGCGCGCGACCGCCGCGTACGAGGGCGCCCGCGAGAAGGTCGCGCGGCTCATCGGCGCGCCGGACCCGCGGACGATCATCTGGACCCGCAACGCCACCGAGGCGATCAACCTCGTCGCGTACAGCTGGGGCCGCCGCAACATCAGCCGGGGCGACGTCATCGTGCTCACGGAGATGGAGCACCACGCGAACCTCGTCCCGTGGCAGATCCTCGCCCAGGAGAAGGACGCGGACCTGGAGTTCATCCCGATCACCGACGACGGGATCCTGCGCCAGGACGTGTTCGACGTCCTCCTGCGGCTCAAGCCCAAGCTTGTCGCGTTCACCCACGTGTCCAACACGCTGGGCACGATCAACCCCGTCGTGGAGATGACCCGCAAGGCGCACGAGGCCGGCGCGCTCGTCCTCATCGACGGCGCCCAGGCGGTCCCGCACCTGCCCGTCGACATCGCCGAGATCGGATGCGACTTCTACGCGTTCAGCGGCCACAAGGCGCTCGGTCCCACCGGGTCCGGCGTCCTGTGGGGCCGCCGCGACCTGCTCGAGGCGATGCCCCCGTTCATGGGCGGCGGCGACATGATCCGCGAGGTCCATCTCCGCCGCTCGGAGTGGAACGAGCTGCCCTGGAAGTTCGAGGCCGGGACGCCCGACATCTCCGCGCAGATCGGGCTGGGGGCGGCCGCGGACTACCTCCTCGGCATCGGCATGGACAACGTCCGCGCCCACGAGCAGGAGCTCGTTGCCTACGCGCTCGAGACGCTGGAGCGCGAGGTTCCCGACATCGAGCTGTACGGACCGTCGGCCGACCAGCGTGGGGGCGTCGTCCCGTTCAACCTGCCGGGGATCCACCCGCACGACGTGGCCCAGGTCCTCGACCGCTACGGCGTCGCCATCCGCGCGGGCCACCACTGCACGATGCCGCTCCACGAGCGCCTCGACCTCGCGGCCACCGCTCGCGCCTCGTTCCAGGTCTACACGACGACCGACGACATCGACGCCCTCGCGGCGGGGCTCCGGGAGGTCCAGGCGCTGTTCGCGGGCTAATCACCGGCGATCTCGTCGGAATTGGCCGCCCGCGCTATAGTCGAAGCACAGCCATGGACGATCTCTACCGCGACTACATCCTGGAGCACTACCGGCGGCCCCACAACTTCGGGGTCATCGAGGAGCCGAGCGCGACCTACGAGGGCGCGAACCCGCTGTGCGGGGACCGGATCACGATGCAGCTGGGCGTGAAGGACGGCGTCGTCACCGAGGTCGGGTTCACCGGTCGCGGATGCGCGATCAGCCAGGCGTCGGCGTCCCTCCTGACCGACGAGGTCAAGGGCAAGCCCGTCGAGGCGGTCGCGGGCATCCAGGCCGTGGACCTGCTGGATCTGCTGGGCATCGAGATCAGCCCGGCCCGACTCAAGTGCGCGATGCTCAGCTTCGACTCGCTGCAGCACCTCCTTGCCGACATCGGCGCGAAGCCGCTCCCCGAGCAGGAGCTCGCGTGATGGGCCGCTGCGCGTGTCGCCGGCCGGCCTGAGCCGGCCCCCGGGCATCCGCCACCGCGTCCCGCGCGAACCCAGCCGGAAGCCCCCACCACCTGACCCACCCGCCCGCGCGCCGACGGTCGTCACCGCCGGCTCGTCGTCCACCGGAGCACCTCCCACCCATGCCGAAGACCTATTCCGAGCTTCTCCGAGAGGCCCGCGCCGAGATCCCCGAGATCTCGGCCGCGGAGACGGACGCGCGCCGCCAGCGCGGCTCCATCGCCATCATCGACGTCCGCGAGGCGTCCGAGTGGGACCAGGGCTACGTGCCCGGGGCCACGCACGTCTCGAAGAGCTACCTGGAGCAGCAGATCGAAGCCGCGGTCCCTGACCGCACGACGCCCGTGATCCTGTACTGCGCCGGGGGCGTGCGCTCGCTGTTCGCCGCCCAGACGCTCGCCGGCATGGGCTACACGGACGTTGCCTCGATGGCCGGCGGGTTCCAGGCCTGGAAGTCGAACGGGCTCGACTGGACGACGCCGCCCAGGCTGACCGAGCAGCAGAAGCAGCGCTACAGCCGCCACCTGCTGATCCCCGAGGTCGGCACCGAGGGCCAGGCGAAGCTCCTGGGTTCGAAGGTGCTGCTCATCGGCGCGGGCGGGCTCGGCTCGCCGGCTGCGCTCTACCTCGCCGCGGCGGGCGTGGGCACGATCGGGATCATCGACTTCGACGTCGTGGACCTGTCCAACCTCCAGCGCCAGGTCCTCCATACGAACGACCGGATCGGCGAGAAGAAGGTCGACAGCGCGCGCAAGACGCTGACCGCCCTGAACCCGGACGTGACCGTCGTCGCGCACGAGGAGATGCTGGTCGCGGCCAACGTCGAGCGGATCATCGAGGGCTACGAGGTCATCCTCGACGGCACCGACACGTTCGAGACGCGGTACATCCTCAACGACGCCGCGGTCGCCGCCGGGATCCCGGTGGTCCACGCGTCGGTGTTCCGGTTCGAGGGCCAGCTCACCACGTTCATCCCGTACGTGGGGCCGTGCTACCGGTGCCTGTACCCGACGCCGCCCCCACCCGAGCTCGCGCCCGGCTGCTCCGTGGCCGGCGTCCTGGGCGTGGTGCCCGGGATCATGGGCCTGCTCCAGGCGAACGAGGTGCTCAAGGTGCTGCTCGGGATCGGCGAGACACTCGCCGGGCGGCTGCTCCTGTTCGATGCCCTCGAGACCGAGTTCACCGAGCTCAAGCTCCGCCGCGACCCGAAGTGCCCGGTCTGCTCCGACGAGGCGAGGGCCGCGCGCGAGGCCGGCACGCCGCTCCCGGTGTCCACGTTCACGGACGGGGTGTTCACGCTCAACGCTGGGTCAGGGGATGCGTCCGCGATCGCCACGCCGCTCGTCGCGACGCCGCTGGGCGGCCCGCGGTGAGCACCGTCAAGTTTCCCGCGGTGCTGCGCGCGAACGTCGGGGGGGCCCGCGAGGTGGATGCCGCCGGGGCCACCATCGGCGAGGTGCTGGATGGGCTCGTGGGGACGTACCCCTCCCTGCGCGACCAGCTGTTCACCGAGGACGGCGAGCTCAATCGGTTCGTCAACGTCTACGTCAACGGCCAGGACGTCCGCTATCTCGACGGCACGGCGACGCCGGTGGACGACCGCGACGAGGTGCGGCTGCTCCCCGCGATGGCGGGCGGGTGACCGACCCCGCCGCCCGGCACGCGGTCAACCACGCCGCCGCCCACGAGGCGCTGGAGCGGCACGGCGGGCGGCACGAATCGATCCTCGACGCGATCGGCCACACTCCCCTCGTCGCGATCCCGCGGATGAGCCCCAACCCCGCGGTCCGGCTGTACGCAAAGCTCGAGATGTACAACCCGACAGGGTCCGTGAAGGACCGCGCGGCGAAGTACCTGGTCGAGGACCTCGAGGCGCGCGGCGTCCTCCACCCGGACTCGATCATCATCGAGCCGACGTCGGGGAACACCGGCATCGCGCTCGCGATGATCGGCCGCCGCAAGGGCTATCGCGTGGCGCTCGTCATGCCCGACAACGTGACCTCGGAGCGGCGCCAGGTCGCGGCGCTGTTCGGCGCGGAGATCATCGACTCGCCGGGAGCCAAGGGCTCCAATGGGGCGATCGCGATGGCGAAGGAGATCGCGGCCTCCGATCCGCGGTTCGTGATGCCCTACCAGTACGGCAACCCGGCGAACCCGCGCGCCCACTACGAGACGACCGGCCCGGAGATCCTCGCCGACTGCCCGGAGATCGACGTGTTCGTGGCCGGGCTCGGGACGTCGGGGACGCTGATGGGCGTCGGACGGTACCTCCGGGAGCGGAAGCCGGGCGTGCGGATCGTGGCCGCCGAGCCGCTCCCCGGCGAGCATGTCCAGGGCCTGCGCTCGCTGGACGAGGGGTTCGTGCCCGAGATCCTCGACCCGTCGCTGCTGGACGCGAAATACCTCGTCTCGAACCGGGACGCGGTGGCAGCGCTCCGGGAGCTGGTGTTCCGGGAGGGCGTGTTCGCCGGGCCCTCGTGTGGCGCGGTGCTGGTCGCGGCGGCGCGCGAGGCGGTGCGCATGGCGTCCGGGACGATCGTGGCGCTGCTCCCCGATGGCGGGTGGAAGTACCTCTCCGCGGGCACGTTCGAGCGCGACCTCGACGAGATGGAGGACGACTTCGAGGGCGGGGTGAGCTGGTGGTAGCGGGCGTTGGTGCTGCCCGGCATCCGGGTCCCGCGAAGACGCGGCTCCCGCGCGGGATCGTCGAGGCGATCATCGCCCAGGCCCGCGCCGACTACCCGAAGGAGGCGTGCGGGATCATCGCCGGGTCTGCGGACCCCGCAGCGGACGGGATGGCGCTGCGCTACGAGGCGTGTCGCAACGCCGCCGCCTCGCCGTACCGCTATTCGATCCACCCCGACGATGCCTACCGGGTGATGGTCGCCATCGACGACGCCGACGAGGCCGTGTGGGGGATCGTCCACTCGCACGTGAAGTCGCCCGCCGTTCCATCGCTCACGGACATCGGCCTCGCGCAGTTTCCTGAGGCGCTCTACCTCCTTGTCTCGCTCGCGGACGACCAGGCCGATCCGGTCACCCGTGCGCCGTCGCTTCGCGCGTGGCGGATCGTGGACGGGCTTGTGTTCGAGGTGGGGCTGGAGCTGACATGAGCCAGTCGACCGCCCCCGTGGCGCCGATCGACCGTGGCCGGATCGCCTGGATGGGGCTCGGGATCGCGGCGCTCGTCGGCGGCACGCTCCTGGGCTGGAACGGTGACGTGCTCACGGCGATCGCAACGCCGCCGGCCCTCGCGCGGGCGGCGCTCGTCGGGGCAGGCGTCGTGGTCGCGCTCGCGCTGCTCGCGAAGGCCGTGCGCCGGATCGAGGAAGGCAGGCACCTGCCGCCAGGCGAGCTCAGCGGCCGCGACCTCGCGCTGCTCATCCGCGGCGTGCGCTACATCTTCCTGTCGGTCGCGGCACTCGCGGCGGCTGCCGGATGGCTCCTGGGGAGTGCGCTCCCGTTCGTCGTCGCGCTGATCATCGCCGGCGTCGACGTCCTCGAGACCTCGTTCCTGCTGCTGGTGGTCGCGCTCCGCCGCGAGGGGTAGTGCCCCCGGCGGCCTTCACCCCGCGGCCTCACCCCGCGGCCCCACCCCGCGGCCCCACCCGCCTTCGCGATGACACTCTGGTCATCGGGGAGGGCCGTCGTCCGGCCCGAGGCCGTCAGCCCGTACCGGGAACCCGACGACGGCAGGCGGGCGCGGCCCGCGCTCGTCGATCCGCCACGGACGATCCAGGTCGAGGGCCTCCCACGGGCCGGCGGGCACGCCGCCCCCGGACAGCCAGTCGAGGGCGATGATCAGCCGTGCCAGGCGGAAGCCCGACGGCCGTCCCTTGCCGTGCTCGATCCGAGAGAGGCCGCCCTGGTCGATGCCGGCGAGCCGCGCGAGCCTGCGCTGGCTGACGCCGGTGCGCGCGCGCCAGTCGTACAGCCAGCGGCCGAGCACCTCCGCCGCCCACTGGTCAACCGGGTGCTGTCCGCGACGTCCCACGACCATGGGCGGATGGAACCACACGGTCCTTCGCCGTCCCTTATCCGCGCCCGGCCCGCGATGCCGCGAGTGTCATCGCGGATGGGAATGCCCGTCGCCCGCGCCCGGCCCGTGATGCCGCGAGTGTCATCGCCGATCGGGATGCCCGTCGCCCGCGACCCGCCGGTGATGCCGCGAGTGTCATCGCGGATACGGTGGCCGCCGCTGCGGGTCATCGTGGCCACGCCCGCGCGATAGGCTGTGGGCATCGCACTGGAGATCCCGATGGCCGCTCTCGCCCCCGCATCCGCCCAGCCCCTGTCCGCGGACGAGCTCCGTCTCCTCGACGCGTACTGGCGCGCTGCGAACTACCTCTCCGTGGGGCAGATCTACCTGCTCGACAACCCGATGCTGCGCGGACCGCTGGAGGCGCAGCACGTCAAGCCCCGCCTCCTCGGGCACTGGGGGACGACCCCCGGCCTGAACATGATCTACGTCCACATGAACCGGGTCATCAAGGCCCGCGACCTCGACGCGATCTACATCATCGGGCCCGGGCACGGCGGGCCGGCGATCGTGGCCAACGCGTATCTCGAGGGCACGTACAGCGAGGTCTACCCGTCGATCACGCGCGACGAGGAGGGGATGCGGAAGCTGTTCCGCCAGTTCTCGTTCCCGGGCGGGATCCCGAGCCACGTGGCGCCGGAGACCCCGGGCTCGATCCACGAGGGCGGCGAGCTGGGCTACGCGCTCTCCCACGCGTACGGCGCCGCGTTCGACAACCCGGATCTGCTCGTGTGCGCCGTCGTTGGCGACGGCGAGGCGGAGACCGGCCCGCTCGCCACGAGCTGGCACTCCAACAAGTTCCTCAACCCGGCTCGTGACGGGGCGGTCCTGCCGATCCTCCACCTCAACGGATACAAGATCGCCAACCCCACGGTCCTCGCCCGCATTCCGCGCGAGGAGCTGACGGCGCTCATGGAGGGCTACGGTCACACGCCGTACTACGTCGAGGGCGACGACCCTGCGTCGGTCCACCAGCAGCTCGCCGCGACGCTCGACACGGTGGTGGACGAGATCCGGGAGATCCAGCGCCGCGCCCGCGAGGATGGCGTCACCGAGCGGCCACGGTGGCCGATGATCGTGCTCCAGACCCCGAAGGGCTGGACCGGACCCAAGGAGATCGGCGGGCACCAGGTCGAGGGGAACTGGCGCAGCCACCAGGTCCCGATGAGCGAGGTCCGCACCAACGCGGAGAACCGCGCGATCCTCGAGCGGTGGATGCGCTCCTACCGGCCGGCGGAGCTGTTCGACGACGCCGGCACCCTGCTCCCGGAGCTCGCAGCACTGCCCCCCACCGGCACGCGCCGGATGAGCGCGAACCCGGTCGCAAACGGCGGGGAGCTCCTGCGCGAGCTCAAGCTGCCCGACTTCCGTGCCTATGCCGTGGACGTCCCCTCGCCGGGGGCCACGACCGCGGAGGCGACGCGCGTCCTGGGCACGTTCGTGCGCGACGTCATGGCCACCAACACCGACAACTTCCGGATGTTCGGGCCGGACGAGACGGCCTCCAACCGCCTCGGCTCCGTGCTCGAGGTCACGGACCGCACCTGGATGGCCGAGATCGTCCCCGGTGACGACCACCTCGCGCCCGACGGCCGGGTGATGGAGGTCCTCAGCGAGCACCAGTGCCAAGGCTGGCTCGAGGGCTACCTGCTGACCGGCCGGCACGGCATCTTCAACTGCTACGAGGCGTTCATCCACATCATCGACTCGATGTTCAACCAGCACGCCAAGTGGCTCAAGGTCACCCGGGACATGCCGTGGCGGCGGCCGATCGCGTCGCTCAACTACGTGCTCTCGAGCCTCGTCTGGCGGCAGGACCACAACGGGTTCAGCCACCAGGATCCTGGCTTCATCGACCACGTCGTGAACAAGAAGTCGGACGTGATCCGGGTGTACCTGCCGCCCGATGCGAACACGCTGCTCTCGGTCGGCGACCACTGCCTCCGCAGCCGGCACTACGTCAACGTCATCGTGGCCGGGAAGCAGCCCAGCCCCAACTGGCTGACGATGGACGAGGCGATCCTGCACTGCACGCGGGGCATCGGGATCTGGGACTTCGCGAGCAACGACGACGGCGGCGAGCCCGACGTCGTCATGGCCTCGGCCGGCGACATCCCGACGCTCGAGGCGCTCGCGGCCGTCGACCTGCTCCGGCAGTACCTGCCGGAGCTCAAGGTCCGCTTCGTCAACGTGGTCGACCTGATGCGCCTCCAGCCAACCTCGGAGCATCCGCACGGCCTGAACGACACGGAGTTCGACTCGCTGTTCACCCGGGACCGGCCGATCGTGTTCGCGTACCACGGCTATCCGTGGCTCATCCACCGCCTCACGTACCGGCGCACGAACCACGCGAACCTCCACGTCCGCGGTTACAAGGAGGAGGGGACGACAACCACGCCGTTCGACATGGTCATGCTCAACGACCTCGACCGGTTCCACCTGGCCATCGACGTCATCGATCGCGTGCCCGGGCTCGCGTCGAAGGCGGGCCACGTCCGGCAGCTCCTCGTGGACAAGCGGATCGAGGCCCGCGCGTACACGCGGCTCGAGGGAGAGGACGCGCCGGAGATCGCGAACTGGTCGTGGCCGAAGCCGGAGGCCTGATCCTCGTCGTCAACGCCGGGTCGAGCAGCCTCAAGCTCCGGCTGCTCGACGCATCAGACGCGGTCCTCGAGACCGTCGACCTGCCCGCCGTGCGCGGGATCGAGGACGCGCGCCTCGTATCCGAGGCGGTCGCCGGGTGGGATGCCTCACCCGATGCCGTCGGCCACCGGGTCGTGCACGGCGGAACGCGGTTCTCGGAGCCGGCCCTGCTGGACGACGACCTGATCGCCGGGATCGAGGCGCTCACGACCCTCGCCCCGCTCCACCAGCCGAAGTCGATTGCCGCGATCGAGGCCGTCCGCGCGGTCCTCCCGGATGTCCCGCACATCGCCTGCTTCGACACGGCGTTCCACACAACGCTGCCCGCGGCCGCCTCCACGTACGCGATCCCGGCGCGCTGGCGGCGCGAGTGGGGGATCCGGCGCTACGGGTTCCACGGGCTCAACCATGCGTACGTCTCGCGGCGTGCGGCTGCGCTGTGCGGTCGCGATGATGACCCGATGTTCCGGGTCGTCACCTGCCACCTCGGTGCCGGCGCGTCGCTCGCGGCCGTCCTCGGTGGCCGCTCCGTGGACACGACGATGGGCTTCACGCCGCTCGAGGGGCTCGTGATGGCAACCCGATCGGGGTCCATCGATCCCGGGATCGCGACCTGGCTCGCGACGCAGCACGGGCTGTCTCCCGCGGAGATCGGCGAGGCGCTCGAGCACCGGTCGGGCCTCCTCGCGCTCGGCGGCAGCGAGGACATGCGCGAGATCCTGTCCGGTGCCGGGGCGGGTTCACCCGCGCCAATGCTCGCGCTCGGCGTCTACGTCCACCGCCTCCGGGCGTCGATCGCGGCGATGACGGCGTCGCTGGGCGGCCTGGACGCGCTCGTGTTCACCGGCGGCATCGGCGAGCGGTCGGCGCCCGTGCGGGGGATGACGGCCGACGGGCTCGCCTTCCTCGGCGTGGAGCTGGACGATGACGCCAACGAGGCCGCGGGCGCGGACGCGGACACGGAGATCGGGACGCCGCACGCGCGGGCGCGGTCGTTCGTCATCCCAGCTCGCGAGGACGTCGAGATCGTGCGCCAGGTGCGCGAGGCGCTTCGCCCATAGCCCCGCGTCGGCGTGGGATCCCCGGTGGGCGGGCTACGCGGTGTTGCGGACGACCAGCACCGAGCACGGGGCGTGGAGCAGGACGTTCCGCGCGACCGAGCCGAGGAACAGCCGCGCGATGCCGGTGTGGCCGCGGGTGCCCATGACGATCGTGCCCGTGCCACGCTCCGCGGCGAACCGGACGATCTCGCCGGCGGCCTCGCCCTCGAGGACGACCGGCGCAGCGTCGAGGCCCGCTTCGTGGAGTCGCTGGGCGGCGGTCGCGGACTCGTTCGCGACCTGCTCTCGGGCGTCGTCGACCGATCGAGCGTAGCTCGCGAGCACCTGGTCGTAGAGGCCCGGCGTGAACCCGGCCGCGACCGGGACCGCCGTCTCGGCGACGGTCAGGACGTCGATGTGGCGGCCCGCGAACAGCGGCCACTTCGTGAACACGGTCTCGGCCGTGCGCGCGGTGGTGGAGCCGTCGTCCGCGAACGCGATCGACCCGAGCGAGTTGGAGCGGGCGACGAACACCGGGCACGGGGCGTGATCGACGACCTCGGATGCGGTGGACCCGAGCACCATCGTGGCGATGGCGCCGTGGCCGCGCGAGCCCATGACGACGAGCTCCGCCTTGAAGGCGCTCGCCTCGTCCACGATCGAGGATCCGGGGCGGCCGCGGAGCAGGAAGCCCTCGACCTTCAGGCCCGGCCGGCGGAGCGTGATCTCCGCGCGCTCGACCGCCTCACGGTGATGGCGCGCGTCGATCTGCTCCTCGGTCTCGACCCCGTTGCCGTTGCCGCTGCCGACGGCAGCCCACGACATCGCGAGCACGTCGGTGAACGGCTGCTGGATGGAGACGACCCGCACGACCGAGTCGGGCGGCAGGGGAAAGCTGGCAACGAGCTGGGTGGCGCGGTCACTCGAGACCGAGCCGTCGACGGCAAGCAGGATGCGCATCGGGGAACCTCCGATCGCCCCCATCATCCCTCCGGGACTCGCCGGAGAGGCACGGCCGAACGGCCCGACGTCCCGCCCGATCGGCCCGTTCTAGGCGCGACGTTCCGCCATGCCGCCCAGCCGCTCGATGAGGCGCTCGAGGAACGCGTCCGCGTCCGCCTCGACGGCCAGGTCCACGTTCGGGGTGCGGCCCCACAGCCGGCGGAAGTCCGCGATCGTCTGGCCGTCGCCGACACCGCCCGAGGTGTCAACGTCCACGGCGACGGGCTCCGTGCGCACGAGCGACGGATCGAGCGCCACCGCGACGACCAGCGGGTCGTGGACGAACGCGCCGTAGAACCCGTCATGGCGAGCGTGGAACTCGAAGTAGAAGCGGAGGGCGTCGGCGACGAACCGCACGACCGGGTTGCTGGCGACGCTCCGGCGCTCCGGGTCGCCGGGCTCGCGGTTTGGGTCGAGGGTGTCGTCCGCCGTGGAGCCCGCCCGCCGCGCGAGCGCCACGACGTGATCCGTTCCGATCCGCGCCCGCTCGGTGACATCCAGGCCGAGCGCGAGCGCGCGGGCCGTCGTCGGGTCGCGGGCCACGGCCGCCTGCCACGCGGCGAACGCGATCTTCGCCGCCTCCGGGTCGCAGTGGATGTTCCACTCTGCGACCGGCGACGTGTTGCCGGGGGCCCGGAACGTGCCGCCCATGAGGACCCAGCGCTTGAGCAGGCGCGGGAGATCCGGCTCCATGAGCACGGCGATCGCCAGGTTCGTGAGCGGCCCGAGCGTCACCAGCGTGAGCTCGCCCGGCCGATTCCGCGCCTCGTCCACGATGAGCTGCGGCCCGAACCGCTCACTCCGGGCGCGCGTCGGCTCCGGGAGCTGCGCGTACCCGATCCCGTGCGGGCCGTGGGTCTCGGGCGTGACCTCGAGCGGCCGGAGGAGCGGGATCGGCCGGCCACCGGCGACCTCGATGTCGGTGCGCCCCGCGAGCTCGAGGATCGCCCGGGTGTTGCGCTCCGTGTCGTCAAGGTGGGCATTGCCCGAGAGCGCGGTCACCGCGACGACGTCGGCTTCGGGGCTGCTGACCGCGTACAGGAGCGCGAGGCCGTCGTCGATGCCCGTGTCGACATCGAGGATGAGCGGGATCCGGGGTGCGCCAGCCATCCGACGATGCTACGGCCTCGGCAGGCGCGCCGCGATGCCCTCGATGACGATGTCCAGGCCGAGCTCCATCTGCTCGTCGAGCGACCGGCGCCCGATGTGCGGGGCGACGGCCCGGATTGCTCCGAACCTGTCGGTCGGGAGGGAGAGCAGGTAGCCGAGCCCCTGGCGTTGCACCTCCACGAACGCCGGTGACCGGCTGGCCGTCGCCGTGAACCCGAGCGTGAACAGGTACAGCGACTGATAGGCGTCGAACGCCGTCTCCGGGGTGAAGCCGGCCTCGAGCAGGATCTCGAGGATCGTCTCGAACAGGGCGATCCCGTGCGGCCCGTAGCGCGCCCTCCCCACGAGCAGGTCGGCGGTGTTCGGGTGGCGGAGGACCGCGACGAGCAGCGCCCGATGGACGTCTCGCAGCTGGACGCGCCAGTTGCCGTCCCGCGGCGGCAGGACGACCTCGGCGAGGACCGCGTGTCCGACCAGCTCCAGGAGCTCCGAGCGATCCGCGACGTGCCAGTACAAGGCCATGGGCGTCACGCCCAGCTGCGTGGCGAGGCGGCGGACGGAGAACTCGTCGAGGCCGTCCCGATCCACCATCCCGAGCGCAGCGGCCACCACCTGTTCGCGATCCAGGTTAGGAGCAGCGCGGCGCCGCGGGGCCGGCGTCTTGGGCGCCCACGGTCGCGGCGGGATGGCGGGCTCGGGGTCCATTTACGTCATTTGCCTCGTTGCGGAATGTACACCGTATAGCTACTGTACATCATACAGGTCGATCCCGCCACGTTGGCGGCTCCCGACCCGCCGGTCGCGTCCCCCGGCCCAACTCGAGGAATGGTGGGACATGACATTGGCTGCTACGGCGATCGGCGGCACAGTCGATCGCCTCGTGCGCTGGGTGATCGTGCCGGTCACCTCGCTCATCCCGATCCTTGCCCGAACGGGGGTGCTGTTCGCCGCCTTCGCCGCGGGCTGGATCGTCTGGCTTGGGGCGTTCGCGCTGCGGCCGGAGCTGCTCGCGGCCGCGTGGCAGTGGGTGGCTGGCTGGCCGCTCGCCGCCCAGGCGGTCGCCTGGCTGCTGGCCCTCCCGCTGATGGCGGGCATGTGGGTGTCCCAGACGGACTGGCCGCCGGTGCTCAGCGCGGCCGTCATGGCGGGGATTGCTGGATGGAACCTGCTCGTGCTCCGGCCAGGGACACCCGCCGGCGCGGCGAGCGCGTAGGAGACCCCGATGGACTGGCTCATCGTCACGATCGTCACGGCGCTGACCGCGCCGATCCCGTTCCTCGCGTCGAGCGGCCTCCTGCTCGCCGGCTTCGGGCTGCTGTGGGTGGGGTTCGCCGCCGCCGCCGTGCGGGTGCCCGACCGGCTGGAGGCCGCGTGGGGGAGGCTGCGGAGCATGCCGCTGCCGGTCCAGGCCCTCGCCTGGCTGCTGCTGCTTCCCGTCCTCGCCGGCCTCTGGGTCTGGCGCAGCCGCTGGCCGTTGCTCGGCCGCTCGATCGTCGTCGCGTCGATCGCGACCTGGAACCTGCTGGTGCTCCTGCCGGCCTGATGCCCCGAGGTCAGGGGAGCGTGGCCATCACCGCGCGATCCGCGAGCCCGAGCGGCAGCGAGCCGGCACGCGCGATCGTGTCGTGGAAGTCCCGGAGCACGTCGACGGGAACGTCCTTGGCCGCGACGCCGGCGAATCCTCGCGCATCGAGGTAGCGGCGCCGGATCTCGAGGATCTCGAGGCATCCGGTGAGGTACGAGCTCGCCTGCGTGGGCCACCAGCAGTAGCGGCCGACCTCCGCGATGGCGACCGGCTCCGGCAGTGCTGCCTTGTCGCGCATGAACGCCACCGCCTCGTCGAAGGTCATCTCGCCCAGGTGGAGCGACGTGTCGACGATGATCCGGGCCGCGCGGAAGATCGTCGCGGACAGGTGCTGCAGCTCGTGCAGCGGGTTCTCGAAGAACCCCCGCTCGCGCATCACGCGCTCCGTGTAGAGCGCCCAGCCCTCGTTGAAGTACGGCGTGCCGTAGACCTTGCGCACGCGCGAGGACGGGGCCGACTTGCGCATCACGAGGTGCCAGTGGTGGCCGGGGTACGCCTCGTGGACCGAGGTCGTGGGGATCGACCCGAACGAGTTGTTCGACAGGCGGCCCTGGATCTCCTCGTCCGTGGCGCCGTCGGGCGCGAACGGGACGAAGAAGTGCCCCTTCAGCCGGTCCGAGAACGCGGGCGGCGCGATGTACGACGCGACGCCCAGGACCGGGCGCTGGAACACCGGCGACGGGACGACTGCGCACGTCTCCCCCTCCGGGAACGTGACGAGGCCCGTGTCCACGAGGAACGACCGCGCCTTCTCGGTCCACTCCGTGTATGCCTCGAGCATCGCCTGCTCGGTCGCCGGGTGATCGGCGTCGTTCTCGCGCACGACCGCGACGTAGTCCGGGTTGCCCGTCGCGTCCTTTGCGAGCTCGGTCATCTCCGCGTCGAGGCGGTCGAACTCGCGCTGGCCGCGCTCACGGAGCTGGCGCGCGTCGTCGGGCAGGACCTCGCGCTCGCGCAGGATCCGCGTGTACCCCTCCTCGCCGAGCTGCCACGAGCCGCTGGCTCGGGGCAGGAACGCCTCGAGGTGGGCGACGTAGCGCTCGAGCTCCGCGGCGGCGCGCCCACCCGCGGCGCGCATCCGCTCGCGCGCGGGATCGTCGGGGAGGTCCTGCCAGGCGAGGTCGCGCACGTAGCGGAGCGCCCCCATTGCGGCGTTCCGGCCGCGCTCCACGATGAGCGGATGGGCCAGACCCGCGTCCAGGTTGGCGATGCCCGCGTCCACCAGGGCTCCCACCGCGTCCAGCCGCGCGGTCGCGGCCTCGGCGAGGTCGGCGTCCGGGCGGAGGCGATGGAGGAACAGCGCGAACACGCCGCTCGTGATCGGCCCGGAGTACGTGACCGGATCGCGCTTCCACGCCTCGAACGGCGCCATGATCAGCCGGCCGCGAAGGACGGCGCGCGCGAGGTCGCGGTCGATCGCCTCGTCGGTCGTGAGGCCGTCGTCGCCGATCGCGTCGAGGCGTGCGAGGAACGTGGCCGCGGCCGCGTCCCGCGCCCGGAGGGCATCGGCCGAGACGTCGTCGAGCTTGTCGTCGTAGTCGGTCAGGCCGAAGCCGGTCGCGCTGACGGGCGACGCGGCGAAGTCGCTGTCGAGCAGGTCGGACAGGATGGCATCGAGCTGCGGGTTCGGCATCGGTGGTTCTCCGGGTGGGAGCGCGATCAGGGGGCCTTGGGGTGGACCATCCGGCAGCGGTCGCGGATGGGGCACAGGTCGTGCTTGGGATTCTGTGCGTGGCACAGCGCACGGCCGTGGTGGATCAGCAGCACGTGGGCCGCATACATCTCGTCCGGCTCGAGGATGCCGAGGAACAGGTCGTGCGCCTGGTCCGCGGTCGCCTTCGGCGGCAGCAGCCCGATCCGCTTCGAGACCCGCTCCACGTGGCGGTCGACGGCCATCACGGGCATCCCGAAGCAGAACGCGAGCACGATCGAGGCCGTCTTCCTGCCGATGCCGTCGATCTGCGTCAGCCAGTCGCGGGCCTCGAGGGCGGGCATATCACCGAGGAACGCGAGGCTGTAATCGCCGCGCTGCTCGCGGATGTGACGCAGCGTCGCCTGGAGACGCGGCGCCTTCTGCGGGCCGAGGCCGCCGGGCCGGATCACGTCGATGAGCTGGGGGAGCGGGGCGTTCTCGACCGCCGTCCAGTCCGGAGGTGCAGCGGTGCTCAGCCCGGCGCCGCCCCAGCCGATGCCCGGCTTGTGCTCCTCCGGGGCGCGGTCGCTGGGGTATGCCCTGCGGAGCGCCTCGTACGCCTTCTCGGCGTTGGTGTCGGCGGTGTTCTGGGTGAGGATGGTGAGGATCAGCTCGCTCGTCGGGTCGAGGCGGGCCTCCCAGGTCTGCTCGCCGTACTGGCGCGTCAGGCCGTCGAGCACGTAGCGCTGGAGCCCTGGGCGATAGCGGCGCAGGTAGTTGGCCCACTGCTTCGCGGGGTCGACGGGCTTCCTCGGCCGCTTCTTCGGCGCGGCCTTCCTCGATTTCGGCGGTGCGGCGGGGGTCCCGGACGGTGGCGTCGGCTTCACGATCGGCATGGCCGGCCCATCGTAGTTGGCGTCGCTCACCCGGCGCGGTCTTGGAGCGTGACGAGGCGTGCGAGCCGTTCCCCGCAGCGCTCCAGCGGTGCCGGTCCCGCGGCCATCGCCTCCTCGACGGTCTGCGGGCGCTCGGTCACCGGCATCGCCACGGCGCCCACCCTGGCCAGCGCCTCGATCCCGCCCGGCGTCACGCCCCCGCCGACCGCGATGCACGGCCTGCCGGCCGCCTGCGCCCGTCGGGCCACCCCGAGCGCCGTCTTGCCGTACGCGGTCTGCTCGTCGATGCGGCCCTCGCCGGTGAGCACGATGTCCGCGGTATCCAGCTTCGAGTCGAACGCCGCCTCGGTCATGACGAGGTCGACGCCGGGTTCGACGTCCAGGGACGCGAACCGGTCGGCCAGGCACAGGAGCCCGAAGCCCACGCCCCCGGCCGCACCGGCGCCGGGCGTGTCGCGCTCCCGCACGCCGGTCGCGTGCTCGAGCGCATCGGCGAACGTCGCGAGCCGCATGTCGAGGACCGGGACGTCCGCGGGCGTCGCGCCCTTCTGGGGGCCGTAGGTGGCGGCCGCGCCCCGCTCTCCGAGGAGCGGGTTGGTGACGTCGCACGCAATCCGCAGCGAGACCTCGGCGAGCCGTGGGTCGAGCGAGGCGAGGTCCACGGTGGCGAGGTCGTCGGAGACGGTCGCGCCGAGCGCTCGAAGCAGCCCGGCGCCGCCGTCCGTGGTGGCGCTGCCACCGATGCCGAGCGCGATCTCCCGGATGCCGGCGTCGAGGACGGCTCGGAGGACGTCCCCGGTGCCCCGGCTCGTGGCGCCTGCCGCATCACGCTCATGCGCGGCGAGGAGGCTGAGGCCGGACGCCTGGGCCATCTCCACGAACGCGGCCGCGCCGTCCGCGCGCGAGAGCCACCGGGCACGGATCGGACGGCCCAGCGGGTCGTGGGCCGCCGCGTCGCGCCACCCCCAGCCGCCGGATGCCTCGACCGCGACGAGCGTCCCCTCGCCACCGTCGGCGAGGGGGGCGAGATCGACATCGTCGTCGGGCCGCGCGCGCCGCCAGCCCGCGGCGAGGGCGCCGGCGACCTCGACGCTCGTGAGGGACCCCTTGAACGAGTCCGGCGCGATCAGGACGCGCATCGTCCGCCGCGTCGCGGAGTCGCGACCTGCATGCGAGGATCGCTCGCGCCTCGGGGTGACACGCACGCGCGGGGCATTGGACGCACGCGTGCGGGCACGATCACGAGGACCCGCCGCTGTCGACCCGCCGCTTCTCCAGGTACTCGGGGATGCGGATCATCGGCGGGCGCTCGTGGTCGGCAAGCTCCATGACCTCGAGCGACAGCCGGCCCCGCCCGGACCGCGGCAGCTTCATCGTCGAGCCCAGCTCCGCGAACAGCCGCGCCCGTCGTCGCTCCTCGAGCCGCTTCATCACGGCCTGGAGGATGACGAACGACATCCGCGACAGCCCTTCGAGCTCCTGGTTCCGGTGCACCCGCCGCTCCAGGTCCACCTGGCCCAATCCGTCGATGCCTGCCCGCTCCGACGCGTCGATGAGGTGCCCGATCTCCACCGCGTAGCCGGTGAAGAATGGGATCTGCTCGAGCAGCGTGCGCCGGCCGGCGTACTCGCCGGACAGCGGCTGGATCATCCCCGACAGCTCGGGGAAGAACAGGTTGATGAGCGGCCGCGCGACGAGCTCGGTGACCCGGCCGCCGCCGCCCTCCTTGAGCACGCCGCCCTCCACGATCGGGCGCTGGTAGTAGCCCTTCACGTACTGCAGCCGCGGCTCCACGAGGAGCGGCCCGAGCGTGCCGTAGACCATCCGGTGGTGCCAGTTCCGGACGTCCGTGTCGGCCCACACGACGATGTCGCCGCTCGTCTCGTACAGCGACTTCCAGAGCGCCTCGCCCTTGCCGGCGAACGAGCCATAGCGCGCGAGCACGTCGGGGTGCGAGAGGACCCGCGCACCCTCGGCCTCGGCGATCGCGACCGTGTCGTCCGTGGACTCGGAGTCGATGACGAGGATCTCGTCGAGGAGCGGGTAGCGCTCCTGCATCTCGCGGATCGCGCGACGGACGATCGGCCCGATCGTCTCGGACTCGTTGAGCGTCGGGAGCACGAGCGAGACCGTGAGGCCCTGCTTCTGCTTGAGCGCGGTGAGCCGCGCGAGGTCGCTGAACTCGGAGTGGTGGAAGTTCGCCTCCGCGAACCAGCGGTCCACCTTGGCCGGGATCGCGCGCGACTCCTCGGCCAGGCGGTCCGCCGCCGCCAGCGTCTCCGCCCGCTGGGCGAGCTGCTCGAACGTCGAACGGCTGATCGCGTCGCGCGTCTTCACGACGATCACGGTGGGCCGCGCACGCTGGGCGATCGCCTCGGGCAGCGCGCCGAACAGCGAGCTCCCCGCGTCGCCGGGCGGCGCCGATGCGCCCATCACGACGAGATCTGCGCGCTCCGCCTCGCGCAGGATCGCCGTGCGGACATTGTGCGTCTCGCGCAGGATCGGCTCGCTCTTCGCGGTCACGTGCTGGCGGGCGAACGCGGCGAGCGCGTGCTCCGCCTGGGCGCGCACCGCCTCGGTCACGCCCTGGGGCACGAGGTGCATCACCGCGACGGTGGCGTTGTGGCGGTGGGCGAGCGCGTCCGCGATCCGCAGCGCGAGCTCGGCGTGGGGGCCGCCTCGGACCGGGACGAGGATTCGCCGGATGTCGCGCGCGCCACGTTGCTTGATCACCGCGATGTCGCACGGCGCCTCGCGCACGGCCTCGTCGATCGTCGGGGAGATGACGGGGCTGCCGCCGTCGCGATGGGGGCCCGACTTGCCGCCCCAGCCGAAGATCATGAGGTCGGCTTCCTGCTCCGCGGCCGCCTCGACGATGCCCGCAGCCGCGTGCCGCCCGATGCGGACGAGGGGGTGGATCACCGTGCCCTCGGGGGCGTAGTCGAGGACCTTCTGGAGCAGTCGCCGGGCCTGCCGGGCGCGTGTCGCGCCCTCGGACAGCGGCATGCCCTCGGGCACCTCGACGATCCCGAGCGCCGTGAGCTCGCCCGTCCGCGGCTCGAGCAGCGCGGCGCCGATGCGCACGAGCTCCTCCGCCGTGAGGGGGTTCGCGACCGGGATGAGGATCCGGGACGGGAGGGGATCGCCGGCCATCAGGCGCCCGCCCCGGGGGTGTCGAGCGCGCGCCAGCGCTCCACGAGGTACGGCTTGAGGAGCTCGAACTCGCGGGCCTGCCGCTCCACACGCTCCTCGGCATCGGTGGTGGTGAGGTGCCGGTTCTCGATGACGAAGCTGCCCACCCGCCCGAAGTAGATCGGCACGAGCGCCGCGACGAGCGGTCCGGTGTCGACGTCGCCGCGCCGCGTGGCGACGACGAGGTCGTAGATGCAGCGCGCCCACAGGTCGTCCGGGAAGTGGAACGACCCGAGCGCCTCGGCCATCTCGATGGTCGTGGGCGAGCCCGAGCCGGAACCGCCCTCGCCGCCGACCCCGAGCGCGCGGCTCGCCTTCTCGGCAGCCTTGCCTGCCTCCAGCGCCAGCTCGAGCACCATGGCCGCGTTCTCGGGCGCGAGGGTCCGGCGCCACGTGTCCGCGACGGTGAGGGAGCCGCCATGGAACTCGTCGAGGAGGCGGATCGCGTTCACTTCGAGTGGCGGCGGGTCGATGATCCGCTCGAACCCGTAGGCCGGGACGTCGTGGCTGCCGCGGATGGTGAGCCACGCGTCCGGGTGCGCGGCCGCGAGCCGCAGGATCGTCCCCACGACCTGGCGGAACATCGGGCCGAGGTCCGAGCCGGGATCCTTGGGGTCGTGGACCTTCGCGCCAAGCCGGGTCTGGCAGACGGCGAACCCGCCCGTGAGGGCGGACGTCGTCATCCACACGTCGATGCCGAACTTGCTGATGTCGTCGGTCCAGTCGTCCAGCTCCAGGTAGTGCCGGACGAGGTCCCCGGACACGCCGAAGTCGCCGCCGATGGGCTGGCGGATCCGGTGCCCGTAGAGGGCGCGCGTCAGCGGGTACGTGACCGTGTTGGTGATGGTGCCGTCGTACTTGTAGCGCGCGTACAGCGGAGCCACGAAGTCGTACCCGCCCTTGAGGATGGGGCCGGCGAGGAGCTCGATCCACTCGGGGACGATGCTGCGCAGGTCGCTGTCGACAACGACGAGTGCCTGGACATCGAGCGCGGCCGCGATCTCGAAGATCGTGCGCAGGGCCGCGCCCTTGCCGCCGACGCCATCGATCTCCGGGTAGGTCAGCGTGACCCGGTCGAGGCGGTTCGTGGGGCGCACGAGGAGGATCCGCTCGACGTAGTCCGGGGGCTCGGTCTCGATCACGACACGCTGCGTGCCGTCGGACGAGCCCGCGTCGGAGTTGACGAGGACGGGCTTGAGGTCGGGGAAGTACTGGACCAGCCCGGCGTGCGCGGCACGCACCACGTAGCCGATCGTCGCCGCGTTCTTGAAGCTCGGGATGCCGACCATGATGTCGGCCCGGCCAAGGCGGGCGATCTCTTCCCGGATGGCGGGCGTCAGGGTCGTCGCTGGCACGCCCTCACCCTACCACCGTCGTTCGCCCACGGGGTTGCACCCGCATGCCGCTCGCTGCAGGGCGGCGTGTCAGCGGGGTGCGACGGGCTTGGGCATGCCCTGGGGTGCGTCGGGCGCCCGTGTCACCGCCCAGTCCGGGTTCTCCTGCCCGGCCAGGTAGCGCGAGTTGGCACCCCGGTAGCTCAGGTCCTTGAAGCCCAACGCACCCCAGGTGACGAGCGTGAGCACGGCGGAGGGCCGCACGATGGCCGAGCGGCGGACGAGGTACGACTCGTCGAGCACCCCCTCGAGCAGTCGCCGCCGCTCGAGCAGCGGTACGTCGAGGAGGGGCTGGCCGTCCAGCCACAGGAGGTCCGTCGCCACGAACGCGTGCCGCTCGCCGCGCTCGAGCGCCTCGCGGACCGCGGGCTCGATCCGCTGCGCCGCCGCCTCGTAGTCGCGGGCCCGCACGTACGGGTCGTCCTTGACGTCCTTGCGCAGCGCCCGCGGGACGAGGATCGGCGGCCGCTCCACCTTGGGCATCGTGGGGAAGGCCCCCTCGGACGAGCGCAGCGCCGTGGTGGTCACGTGGCCCTCGACCACGGCGTCGACCGCGCTGAACGTGTCGAGCAGCGCCCGGAGGAGCTCGTCGGGCGCCGCCACCTCCCCGCCGCCGCGGTAGAGCGCGGCCTCGTCCTCGGTGAGCGCGGCCACGACGCGCATCCCGCCCCAGTCGGGCTCGACGATCGCATCCGGGATGTCCCTGGCGCCGCGACGCCCCGGTCGCTGCGGGAGCCAGGCGGCCGCGATCTCGCGCGGATGGAGGTCCTCGGCCATGGCGAGGATGCTACCCGACGGCGGGAATCGCGCCCGCGCCTGCATTGACGCCGCCTATGATCCCGCCACGCCGGACGGCCCGGCCCGGCTCGCGAGGAGAGCTCCCCGATGTCGGCGTCCACGGCCCCGGCGATCCCGCATCACGACGCGGCCCACGACCCGAACCTGCGTACCCGGGCGAAGGCCGCCTGGTCGCTGTACGACTTCGCGAACACGATCTTCTCGTTCGCGATCGTCTCCGGCGCGATGGGCCAGTGGCTGATCGCGGACGATCGCTTCGGCCCGGCGACCGGGCAGCTCGTGTTCAGCATCGCCGTCGCGGTGAGCGTCGGGCTGAACGCGTTCGTGTCGCCGATCCTGGGCGCGCTGTCCGACCGCGGCGGACGGCGGCTCCCGTTCCTGCTCGCGTTCACCGCGCTGTGCATCGCGCCCACCGCGGTCATCGGGATCTCCGCGCCCATCGTCGGGGCGCTGCTGTTCACGCTGGCGAACTTCTCGTACCAGGCCGCGTTGATCTACTACGACGCCTCGTTGAAGCTGGTGAGCACGCCTGCCACGCGCGGCAGGCTGTCCGGCATCGGGACGGGGATCGGGTACTGCGGCACCGTGTTCGTCGCGCTGCTCATCCAGTTCGGCGGCATCGGGGTCGACCAGCGGTTCCCGCTGTCGGCGCTGCTGTTCGCCCTGTTCGCGATCCCCGTCTTCGTCGTCGTCCACGACCACCACGACCCCGCCGCCGAGCCGATCACCGCCGCCGATTTCGTCCGCTCGTGGGACCAGCTCAAGCGCACGATCGCCCACGCACGCGAGGTGCCGGGGCTGCCGCGGTTCCTGCTCGGGCGGTTCTTCTACTCCGATGCCGTGAACACGGTCATCGTGGTGATGACCGTCGTCGCCGTGGAGGCCGTCGGGTTCACCTCCCTGCAGGCGAACCTCGTCCTGCTCGTGCTGACGCTGGTGGCGATCGCCATGTCGTTCGTGTGGGGATGGGCGAGCGACCGCCACGGCCCGAGGCGGACCCTCATCGCGGTCCTCGTGAGCTGGGCCGTCGGGCTCGTGCTCGGGGTCATCTCGCTGTCGCTCAACGGCTCGGACCCCACGACCGGCGACCCGGTCCCGGCCCTGCCCGGCGTGGCGCTGTTCATCGTTGCGGGCGCGATCCTCGGGTCGGGGCTGGGTGGCGTCCAGGTCGCCGACCGGGTGTTCATGATCCGGCTCTCCCCGCCGGCGCGGGTCGGGGAGTTCTTCGGCGTCTACGGGCTCGTGGGCAAGGCCTCGCAGGTCATCGGACAGCTCCTGTACGGCGCGATCGTGTTCCTGCTGCTCGGCTCGATGGGCGTCGCCGCATACCAGGTCGCGATCCTGAGCCTCATCGTGACGATGCTCGTCGGGCTGTGGCTCGTCTGGCCGGTGCGCGACACGTGGACCGGCTCCGGAGAGCTGCACGAGCACGATGGCGCGGCGCATCCGCTGGAGCTGCAGGACATCGTGGCCACCGAGTCCGGGGTGGCCGTCCCGCCGGCGCGGCTGTCGCCGGACCGGGCACCGCTCGAGGAACGTCGCTAGCCGGTCCGACGTTCCCGTTCCCGCGCGCCGCCGCCCGCTCCTGCCCCGTTCCACGATGCCGCCCGCGCGCCGAGCGGCCCCGCGCAAGGGCCCGCGCTCCGAATGGCCCCGAGCCCCTTGCCCCGTCCTACGGGCCCGCGCCCCCTTGCCCGTATGCCATTGGAGACTCAACCGTTCCGTCGCGGAACGAAACATGCCGCTGCGGACTCAGCTGTTTCGTGGCGAGGGCTTGGCACGGAACGTCCGAGTCCTGGGCGGCATGAATCGGCGCGTCACGGAACCGTAGAGTCCGTGGCGGAATACCCGTCGCGCGGCGGAGGCCGCGCTCCCCGAAACGGATCCCTCCCCGGCGGACCGGCCGAACGCTAGTCGCCGTACCCCGCCGGGTGCGCCCGGCGCCAGGCCCAGGCCGAGCCGATCATCTCCTCCAGGTCCGACCGGCGCGGCGCCCAGCCCAGGACCGAGCGCGCCCGTGCGTTCGACGCCACGAGCACCGGCGGGTCGCCGGCCCGGCGGGGGCCCACCGTGTGCGGGACGTCAACCCCCGTGATCCGCTCGGCGGCAGCGAGCACCTCCCGGACCGAGAAGCCGGTCGACGTTCCGAGGTTGCAGATGAGCGGCGCGCAGCCGCCCTCCGCCGGCCCGGTCCGCGAGTCGCCGGGATCGGTCGCGAGGAGCGCTGCCACGTGGGCGTCCGCCAGGTCCGCGACGTGGATGTAGTCCCGCACGGGCGTGCCATCCGGGGTCGGGTAGTCGTCGCCGAACAGCGTCAGCGCAGGTCCGTCCTCGATCGCGAGGAGGACGTTGGGGATCAGGTGCGTCTCCGGCCGGTGGACCTCGCCCAGTCGGTCCGTCGCGCCCGCGACGTTGAAGTAGCGCAGCACGACACTGCGCAGGCCGTAGGCCTGACCGTACCAGTGGAGCGCGCCCTCGAATGTGCGCTTCGTCTCGCCATACGTGTTGATCGGGCGGAGGGGGTGATCCTCCTCGATCGGCGTCTTCGTCGGCACGCCGTACGTCGCCGCCGTGGAGCTGAACACGACGCGGCGGACGCCGGTCGCGCGCGCGGCCTCGAGGAGCGTGATGCCGCCGGCCACGTTGTCGCGGTAGTACCTGGCCGGATCCTGCACGCTCTCGCCGACGAGCGAGCGCGCCGCGCAATGCAGGATCGCGTCGATCCGCTCTTCCCCGAGGAGCGCCCGAACGAGCTCGCCGTCGCCATAGGAGCCGTGGACCAGGCGTGCCGCCGCGTTCGCGATGGCAGCGTGCCCCGTCGTGAGGTCGTCCAGGATCACGACCTCGTGGCCGGCAGCCAGGAGCGCGTCCACCGACACGCCGCCGACGTAGCCCGCCCCGCCGGTGGCGAGGACCCTCACTCGCGCTTCCGGCTGAACAGCTGCCTGACGCGATCCAGGCCGGTGAGCGGGGAGAGGGTCGGCGGATCATGCTCGGGCGGCGGCCAGGCGCCGGGTTCGATGCCGCCGCCCGGGCGCGCGGTCGCCCCCGGATCGTGCGCGTCTCCCCCCTGACCCGCGGCCGCGTCATAGGCCTCGTCGCGGTCCGCCGCGAACCCATCGTCTGCCGCGCGGCCGGCGGTGTCCTCGGGTTCGGTCTCCGTGTCGGGCCGGAGATCCGGCTCGGGCGTGCTGCCACTGTCCGCCTGCGGGTAGGCGGCCGGTTCCGCGGGCGTCGCCGCACTCGCCTCACCGGTGATCCGGGCCCAGGCCTGGCTCGCCTCGACGGGCACGAGCGCGGGGGTGGCCCCTGCGCCGTCATTGGGCGCCGGGACGCGCGAGGGCGACGCTGCGAGAGCGGGTGCAGGCGAGCCTGCGGCCACCGCAGCCACGGCCCTCCCCTCGTCCGCGGGGATCTGCTGGCCGCGGTGGCGCCAGACCTCCTCGAACCGCTCGACCATCCGCTCCGCGGCTGCGTTCTCGGCGTCGATCGTCAGGGCGCGCTTCGCCTCGCGCCATGCGAGGACGTCGTCGCCGCGCTCGAGTGCGACCCGGGCAAGGCCCACCACGGCGATGGAGTTCCGGGGGTCTGCCTCGGCGGCCTGGCGGTAGAGGTGCTCCGCCTGGTCGACCAGGCCCATGGACAGCGCCCGCTCCGCCTGGAGCAGCAGCTCGATCACTGAGTGCCCTCGTCCTGCATGTCGGCAAGCATGCCCTGTGCGAGCAGGAGCAGTGTAGGCGCCTCGTTGAGAGCCGGATCTGCGATGACCCGCTCCACGAGCTCGTCGATGATCCGCCCGAGCCCCGGCCCGGGTGCCAGCCCGAGCTCCCGCATGAGGTCGGTGCCATCGATCCTGAGGGCGTACCGGTCGAGCGCAGCCTCCGCGGCGAGCTCCGTGTCGATCCGGGCCCGGAGCGCGAGGAGCGCCGGGTCGTCGGCAGGGAGCCCGCTCCCGAGGTCGTCTGCGCGACGGAGCGCGAACTGGGCGTCGATGCTGTCCCGCCCGATCCGCCGGATGAAGCGCCGGATGGCGGCGTCGGTCGCGTCGACCTCGACCGTGAACATGTGGTGCCGGATCAGGTGCTCAACGGCGTCGGCCGAGGCGCGCGGGTAGCGCAGCCGGCGGAGGAGCTCGCGGGCCAGCACGGCGCCCACCGCGTCGTGATGGTGGAAGTGCCCGTCGGCGAGCGTCGCGGGCTTGCCGATGTCGTGGAGCAGCGCAGCAAGCCGCACGACCGGGCGATCCGCCGGCGCCGCGTCGACGGCGCGCAGCGTGTGGTCCCAGAGGTCCTCGCCCGCGACCTTGTTCTGGGCGATCCCGCGCTGCGCCGCGAGCTCCGGCGAGATGACCGCGAGCAGCCCCGTCTCCTGGGCCAGCCGGAGCCCGACCGACGGGACGGGCGAGGCGAGGAGCTTGCCCAGCTCTGCCCCGACCCGCTCCCCCGACAGGTGCGCCACGAGCCCGGCGTTGGCGCCGATCGCCCGGAGCGTCGCCGGCTCGACGGCAAACCCCAGCGCCGCCGCCAGCCGGACCGCGCGGACCATCCGCAGCGCATCCTCGCGGAACCGGCTGTCGGGGTCGCCGACCGCGCGCAGCATCCGTGCGTCGAGATCGTCCAGTCCGCCGAACGGGTCGAGGAGGACGGGATGCTCGTCGTCCCGACCGCGTCCCCAGGCCATCGCGTTGACGGTGAAGTCCCGCCGGGCGAGGTCGGCCGCGATGTCCTCGCCGAACTCCAGGCGGTGGGGGCGACGGAAGTCCGCGTACTCGTGCTCGAGGCGGAATGTCGTGACCTCCAGGACGTCCTCGCCGCGCCGGATCGCCACCGTCCCGAACGCGTTCTCGTACACGGCGCCGGGAAACAGCACGAGCACCCGGTCGGGGAGGGCATCCGTCGCCAGGTCCCAGTCGTCGGGCGTGCGGCCGAGCAGCGCGTCGCGCGGCGAGCCGCCAACCACGTACGCCGCGTGGCCCGCCCCGTGGAGCTCGTCGATGAGGTCGACGACCCGGGCGGGCACGACCTCCGCGAGCCGGGCAGCGGCCTCGTCCAGGCGGGCGTCGACTCGCGCCACGGGGCGCCCGTCCGCTCCGGGTCGGGCTGGCGAGCCCACGGGCTAGTTCCGGCCGAGGAAGAGGTAGTTCCTCCAGGCCTCGTTGCGGTCGTCGTCGAGGTACGTCGTGAACAGGCTGTAGATGTCGTTGCGGGGCTCGAACGGCGTGCGAAGCAGGCGGAAGCGGGCCTCCTCGGGCGTCCGGCCGCCCTTCCGATGGTTGCACGGCTTGCACGCGGCCACGAGGTTCTCCCACGTGTGGCCGCCGCCACGGTGACGGGGCATCACATGGTCGAGCGTCAGGTCGTTCGCGACGCGCCCGCAGTACTGGCACGTGTGCCGGTCCCGGGAGAAGATCTCGCGCCGCGTCAGCTTGACCCGCGGCCGCGGCCGGCGGATGTGGTGCTGGAGGCGGATGACCGACGGCGCCCGATACACGGCACGAACCGTGTGGATGTCGGCGTGGTTGTACTCGATCACCTCGGCCTTGGAGCCGAACAGGAGACGGAACGCCCGCGGGATGTTGCAGACGTTGAGGGGCTCGTAGTTCTGGTTCAGCACCAGCACGACACCGTCCATGGGCCGCACGCTACCACGGCCGTCGGCGCGGCCGGCATCGGCCCTGGCGGAGCGCCCGGGCGAGACCTGGAGGGCGTTGGTGGCGAACGCGGTGTCGGTCGAAGGCTCCTCTCGCCGCTAGACCAGCGGCGGGTCCATGGCCCGCTCGATACGGGCGATCTCGACCTCGATCCGGCCGACCTCCGCCTGCGCCGCTTCCCACTCGTGGCTGCCGCCGACGGCGGCGTTCCGCCGGGCGCGTGCCTCCTTGTGGAGGACGAGGAGCGCTTCGCGAGTGGTGGGGAGGCTCGTGGAGCCGCCCTCGGCCTGGGCCATGGTTCCTCCGTGTCGGTCTGAGTGATCGTACCCGCTCAGTCGGCGTTCGTCCCCGGCGGAACGGTCACCGCCCGGGCGTCAGGAGACCGCCGCATAGATCGCCGCCTGGACGGCATCGATGAGTGCCGTCGGCAGGCCCCACGACCCGGTCAGGTAGACGTACACGAGGTCGTACTGGGGATCGATCCACAGGCGCGTCCCCGACGCCCCGCCATGTCCGAACGCGCGCGGCGACGCGACCGTGTCCGCGCGTGGCGTGCCCCAGCCCAGCGCGTAGTGGTCCGCCTGCAGCGGATCAGCGTTCCAGCCGATCCCGCTCGCGGCGCCGACGGGCGCCGTCACCTCGCGGGTCATGAGCGCGAGCATCGCCGGGGACAGGATGCGGACGCCATCCAGCTCGCCGCCACGCAGCATCGCCCTGCCGAACCGCAGCAGGTCGGACGCCGAGCTCCACAGCCCGCCCCCGCACAGGTGGAGGTCGGTGAAGGCGTCCACGGACGGAGGATCGGCACCGAACGGGTGCCCGTCGAACGCGCCGACGCCGATCGACGCCATGCGCGAGGCAAGCGCGGGATCGGGACGCGGGTCGAACGTCGTCGAGGACATCCCGAGCGGGGCCAGGAGCGTGCGTCGGAGCAGCGCCTCGAACGGCTCGCCGGTGCGGCGCGCCACGCCCTCTGCGAGGAGGTCGTACGGCGCGGACGCGTAGTGGTACCGCGTGCCGGGGAGCGTCAGCTGCCCGGCCTGAGCCAGGCGACGGAGCACCTCCGGCCGCCCGCCGCCATCACGCATGACGGCCTCGAGGTCCAGGTCGTCGATGCCGGACGTGTGCGACAGAAGGTGCCACGGTGTCACCGGTGCCCAGTCCGGGTTCACGAGGTCGGGGGCCCATGCGCCGACGTCACCCGCGAGCTCGACGCGCCCGGCTTCGACCTGCTGGAGGACGGCCGTGGCGACGATCGGCTTCGTGATCGAGGCGAGCAGGCAGACGCCGTCGCTGCCGACCCGCGGCGCGTCGGGTGACGACATCGCCTCAAGGCGCGTCACGCCGTCGGAACCCGCGACGCCCAGGATCACGAACGGAACCAGCCCCGAGCCCACCTGGGCGCGGGCGAGGTCGAAGACGGGCTCGAGCGCTCGTCGGCGCCCCGCCTGGCTGGCCTGCGGCATGCGTCGATCCTACTGCTCCCCGCGCTTCCTGCGATGCCGGCTCACGCGCCGCCACCGGCCGGCCGGACCCGCAAATCGGCTATCATCGCTGAGCAGGTTTTGCCCGCTCCCGCACCTCGATCGCACGAACCGCCAGGGATGCCGCCCGTGACCACCGCCGCTCGCGCCGCCGACCTCGAGCCGCACGCCGTGACGTCGATCTCGGAGGAGATCCGCCTGCGTCTCGCCGACGCCTGGGGCGAGATGGGCGCGGCATGGGGCGTCGCGCCGGCCATCGCGCGCGTCCACGCGTACCTCATGACCCGCCAGCAACCGCTCACCGAGCGCGAGGTGCGCGAGGCGCTCAACCTGTCGCACCGGGCCGCGTCGCTCGCGCTCGCGGAGGCGGAGGCCTGGGGGCTCGTCGAGCGCGTCGCCGAGCCGCGGCGCGTGGGCAGGCGCGGTCCCGCGGGCACGGCGTACATGGCGATCGGCGACCACTGGCGCTGGTTCGGCCGCGTCGTCGCCGAGCGCAAGGTGCGAGAGGGCGACCCGATCATCGTCGTGCTCGAGAAGACGATGCTCGAGGCCAATACCGCGATCGTCGGGCACCCGGGCGACCCCGAGCTCCTCCGACTGCGCGACTGGCTGTCGACCTTCCTCGTGTTCGTGCGGCTGTTCGACCGGGCCGTGGGCCTCCTCTCCCGGCTCGAGCCGACGGAGCTCGAGCGTGCGCTGCGGCTCCTGGGCGAGGTCCCCGACGACACGATCCTGCGCCTCGTCAAGCTCCTCGACGGCCTCCCGGACGACGACGTCCTCGGTCTCGTGGAGGCGCTGAGCCGGCTGTCGCCGACCTCCGCGCGTCGCGCGACGACGCTCATGAGCGGGGTCGTCAGGACGCTGGTGCGCTAGGCAGGCGGACGTGGGAGCGCAGGACGACCCGTTCGACCTCGGCCGGTTCCTGCGCGGGCAGGAGGGCACGTACGACCCGGCCCTGGCCGAGCTGCGGAACGGGCGCAAGGACGGCCACTGGATCTGGTTCATCTTTCCGCAGCTGGCCGGGCTCGGGATGTCGCCGATATCGCAGCGCTACGCGATCTCGGGACTGGAGGAGGCGCGCGCCTACCTCGCCCACCCTGTCCTTGGCCCGCGCCTGCGTGCCTGCTGCGACGCGCTGCTCGTTCACGGCGGCCGCTCCACCGAGGCCATCCTCGGCCCGGTCGACGCGCGCAAGGTCCGTTCGTCGATGACGCTGTTCCTGCGCGCAGACCCGGCAGCGCAGGTGTTCCAGCGCGTCCTCGACGCCTTCCACGACGGGCAGGCGGACTCGCGTACGGACGCCCTGCTGGGCGAGTGACGCTCCATCCGCGCCGAGGGCATGAGCCGTTGTCCAGCGCCGGCCCGCGGGTCGATGACGGACCCAACCGGTCCGCCGCGACGCGACCGTTCCGGTCCTTGGGAAATCGTCGGACCCCGTGCGATAATCCGACGGTGACGTCGGACCTTCCGGCTCGAACGGGCGACGACCCCGGGGCCAGCCGCCCGGCCGCCAGTCACGCGTCCTCCCGGAGAACCCGCTGACCATGACCGAAACCTCCACCTGGGCCACCAAGAAGGGCCTCGCCCAGATGCTCAAGGGCGGCGTCATCATGGATGTCGTCACTCCCGAGCAGGCCAAGATCGCCGAAGACGCGGGCGCCGTCGCCGTCATGGCGCTCGAGCGCGTCCCGTCCGACATCCGCGCGGCCGGTGGCGTCGCACGCATGTCCGACCCGTCGATGATCGTCGGGATCATGGAGGCGGTGACGATCCCGGTCATGGCGAAGGCCCGGATCGGGCACTTCGTGGAGGCGCAGGTCCTCGAGGCGCTGGGCGTCGACTACATCGACGAGTCCGAGGTCCTCACCCCGGCCGACGAGCGCAACCACATCGACAAGCACGCCTTCAAGGTCCCGTTCGTGTGCGGCTGCCGCAATCTCGGCGAGGCGCTCCGGCGGATCAACGAGGGCGCCGCGATGATGCGCACGAAGGGCGAGGCCGGGACGGGCAACGTCGTCGAGGCCGTCCATCAGCTGCGCGACGTCCTGTCCGAGATCCGCAAGCTCCAGCACATGCGCGAGGACGAGCTGTTCGTCGCGGCGAAGGACCTCCAGGCCCCGTACGAGCTCGTGAAGTCGGTCGCCGAGGCGGGTCGCCTCCCGGTCGTCAACTTCGTGGCCGGCGGAATCAGCACCCCGTCCGACGCCGCGCTCGTGATGCAGCTGGGCGCGGAGGGCGTGTTCGTGGGGTCCGGCATCTTCAAGAGCGAGGATCCGGCGCGCATGGCGAACGCCATCGTCCAGGCGACCACGCATTTCCAGGACGCCAAGATCATCGCCGAGGTCTCGAAGGGCCTGGGCGCGCCGATGCGGGGCATCGCGATGGAAGCCATCCCGGAGCAGGAGCGGCTCGCGGTCCGCGGTTGGTAGGGCGATCCGTCGGCAGCGGGCCGGCTCGATGAAGATCGGGGTCCTCGCCCTCCAGGGTGCCTTCGCCGAGCATGTCGCCGCCCTTCGCGCCATCGGCGTGGAGGCGGTGGAGGTGCGCCTGCCGGGGCAGCTCGACGACGTCGACGGGCTCATCATTCCCGGTGGTGAGTCGACGACGATGCGCAACCTCATCCGCCGCTGGAACCTGCGTGAGCCGATCCTCGCGCTGGCCGAGCGCGGCGCCCCGCTGTTCGGGACGTGCGCCGGGATGATCGTGCTGAGCAAGCAGATCGAGGGCGGCGAGGAGCCGGTGCTGCCGCTGCTCGACGTGACCGTTGCCCGCAACGCGTTCGGGCGCCAGCTCGACTCGTTCGAGGCCGACCTGTCCGTGCCGCTGCTCGGGGACACGCCGGTGCACGCGGTGTTCATCCGGGCCCCGGTCATCGAGTCCGTCGGCCCCGACGTGGACGTCATCGCCAGGCTCGAGGACGGGCGGATCGTCGCCGTCCGGGAGCGGAACATCGTCGCCACGTCGTTCCACCCCGAGCTGGCCGGCGAGACGCGCTTCCACCGGCTCGTCGCCACGATGGCCGCCGAGCACGCGGACCCGGGCGAGGGCACCGGTCGCCGTCCGCACCCCACACGACGCACGCAGCGGGGAGCGTAGGCATGGCCCGGAGCACGGGGAAGGTTCGCGCGGCCCGCCTCACGGACCTCGCCGCGCTGGGCGAGCTGTCCCGCCTTGCCCAGGCGGACGGCGAGGGCACGCGCTCGCTCGGGTTGCCGGTGTCGGGCCCGCCGATCGGCGTGTTCAGCCTGTTCCGGCTGCCGCTCGGGTACTTCCAGCCGCACGACGTCCTGTACGTGTTCGACCGCGACGCCCACATCGCGGGCCTGCTCCGCGTGGAGCGCGAGAGCAGCCGGGACGAGTGGACGGTCGTGGAGCTCGACGCGGTCGGCGACCTCGACGCGGGCGACGTCCGGTTCCGCCTCGTGCAGCACCTCCTGCGCGACGGCTCCAAGCGCGGCGCGGTCCGGTTCCACGTCGCGTGCGCGGACGCGGACGACAACGTGGAGCTGTTCATGCAGGCGGGGTTCATGCGCTATGGCGAGGAGCACGTGCTGTATCGCCCGCCCGGCACCGCGCAGCCCGAGACGCTGTCGGACGAGGACGCGGCCGCCGCCGGGATCCGCCCCGCGTCGCCGCTCGACGCCGTGCCGCTGAGCCGCCTCTACGCGAGCGTCACGCCCAAGCCGGTCCAGCGCCTCGAGAGCGTGCGCGTCCTCGACTGGGAGCGCCAGGGGCGGGACTGGCGGGTGCCGCGCAGCTCGCTGGCCCCGATCCTCCGCTTCGCCGACGTCGAGGCGTTCGTCCAGCAGTCGCCGGGCGGCGGCACGGATGGGACGCAGCTCGACGGCTTCGTCCAGGTCGGCGTCGCGAAGGAGGACCAGCCGCACTATCTCAAGCTCCTCGCGCGGCCGGACGCCGATGTCGTCCCGCTCCTGCGATATTCACTGGGTGTCATCGCATCGCGCGCTGATGCCGATCGGGTGCAACGTTCCGGTGTGCTCGCACCCGTCAGGACCTACGAGGCGCCGCTCGACCGGCGCCTGGAAGAGGAGGGCTTCGCCTCGGTCGCCTCGGTCACGCTCCTCATGAAGGAAACCCTCGTCCGCGTCGCAGAGCCGAGCCTCGTGCCGGCTGGCGTCCGCTAGCGGATGGAAGGAGGACAGTCCAGCGTGGGATCCCAGGATCGACAGCGCGAGACACCCGACGACCTGCGCGTCCTGCTGGCGGCCCTGCCGCCGGAGATCGTCGCGGCGATCGACGCCCTGCCCGACCGCGAGTCGCTCATCGAGGTCGTGATGGACCTCGGCCGTCGTCCCGAGGCGCGCTATCCCGCGTCGGAGGTCGACCTGCTCGAGCGCGAGATCGGCGAGGCCGACATCGCGTACGTCGTGGAGCACATCGGCTCGTTCGGCGACGACAACCGCGCTGGCATCGAGCGGACGCTGCACCGGATCAGCGCGATCCGCAACCGCAACGGGAAGGTCGTGGGCCTGACCTGCCGGATCGGGCGCGCGGTCTACGGGACGATCGAGATCATCGCGGACTTCCTGGGCGAGGGGAAGTCGATCCTCATCATGGGCCGGCCGGGCATCGGCAAGACGACGATGCTCCGCGAGGCCGCGCGCGTGCTCGCCGACGAGCAGCGCAAGCGGGTCGTCGTGGTCGACACCTCGAACGAGATCGCCGGCGACGGCGACATCCCCCACCCGGCGATCGGCAAGGCGCGGCGGATGCAGGTCCGCACGCCCAGCCTGCAGCACGAGGTGATGATCGAGGCGGTCGAGAACCACATGCCCGAGGTCATCGTCATCGACGAGATCGGGACCGAGCTGGAGGCGCAGGCGGCGAGGACGATCGCAGAGCGCGGCGTCCAGCTGATCGGCACGGCGCACGGCAACAACCTCGACAACCTGATGCTCAACCCGACGCTGTCGGATCTCATCGGCGGCATCCAGTCGGTCACCCTGGGCGACGAGGAGGCTCGGCGGCGGCGCTCGCAGAAGAGCGTCCTCGAGCGAAAGCAGCCGCCGACGTTCGACGTCATCGTCGAGATCCAGGACCGCGAGAAGGTCCTCGTCCACGCGGATGTCGCCGCGACCGTCGACGCGATGCTGCTCGGCGATCCGGTCGCGCCCGAGCTCCGCTGGCGAGACGACGAGGGCGTCCACCGTTCGCAGTCGCGGCCCAAGCCGTCGGCGCGCGAGTCGGCGGGCGGCGACCGGTTCTCGGGGCTCACCGGGTCGGGGGCAGGCGGCGCGTGGGGCCGCGAGCCGGGCTGGCGGGGCGCATCGACCTATCGGACGGGTGGCTACGCCGGCGAGGACCGCCTGCCGGGCGCCCGGCCCGGCTACCGGCCCGGCGCGGCGGGCGGCTGGCGCGGCACGCCCCGGGGCTCCGATCGCGGCGGCGAGCGTGGGGCACCCGCCCGGGAGGGCGACCGATCGGCTCCGACGGGGATGATCCCCGGGGAGCGGTTCGCCGTTCCCCCGAACGCGCCGTTCATCGCGGGTGACATCGCCGATCGCGGGCCGCTCGAACGGGCCGAGAACGTTGCCCAGGCCGCCCTGGAGGTCCGTGCCCGAGACGCGCGCGAGCTCCACCGCCAGCAGACGTGGCGCGAGGAGGCGCGGCGAGCGCTGAACACGCTCGCCGAGGACGAGGGCACGCGCCCGGTCAACGCCGCGCAGCTCGAGGCCGCGGAGGAGGAGCGGATCGCGCGCATGGTCCCCGGCGAGGAGGGGTTCGTCGCCGCGGACGTCGCGCCGCTCGACGAGGACGAGGACGAGGACGCAGCCTTCGGCGATGACGCGCTCACGGTCAGCGACGGTGCGCTGCCCACGCTCCGCATCTTCCCCCACGGAGTGTCACGCAAGCGCCTCGAGCAGGCGATCAGGGACCTGCAGCTGCCGGTGATCATCGCCCGCGAGCCCGACGAGGCTGACGTCGCGATGACGCTCCGCTCGGAGTACCGGCAGAAGCCGCCCGCCCTGCGCGAAGTGGAGGATCGTGGCCTGCCGATCTACGTCCTCAAGGCAAACACGATCGCCCAGATGCAGGCGTCGCTCACGTCGATCTTCTCGCTGGAGGTCGACCCACGCGAGGCCGCATTGTCCGAGACCGAGCAGGCGATCCGGATGGTGGTGAAGGAGCAGGAGCCGGTCGAGCTCTCGCCCCAGAACGCGTACATCCGCCGCCTCCAGCACCAGATGGCCGAGCGGGCGAACATCGTCTCGCGGTCGCGGGGCCGGGAGCCGTACCGGCGGGTTCGGCTCTACCCCGAGGAGGCGAGAACCGCCTGGCGGTAGGGCATTACTCGTCGCTCGCGGCCCGGTCGGCTCGCCCGCCGGTCGGCGCCTCCCGACATGTCCCTTCCGAACGAACGCCATTGGTTCCAGCAGGCATGACCCCAGCGGATCCGGGCATTCGACGCCCCGGATGTTCGCTGCGAAGGGAGATCCCCGCTCTCGGGAGGCCCGTCGCGCGCGGAGGGGCTCGGATCGGTCGCGCCTGTTCATTGCGAAGACACACGGCAGTTCGGCGGAGGGAAACGCGAGGATCAACGGCCCCGGGACTCGATCCCGCGATGAACCCCGTCGGGCGCTCGCCCGATAGACACACCAACCGCACCAAGGAGGGTCCGATGAGCCTGCGCGTGGGCGAGGTGGTGATCGATTGCGCGGAGCACGGGGCGGTCGTGGACTTCTGGCAGGCCGCCCTGGACTACGACCGCCAGGAGGTCAACGAGCAGTACGTGGGCCTCGCGCCGCGCGAGAAGGAACCGGGTCGCCCGCCGATCCTGTTCCAGAAGGTCCCCGAGGCGAAGATCGTCAAGAACCGGGTCCACCTCGACTTCCGGTCCGAGTCGATGGCGGACGAGGTGTCGCGGCTCCAGGGGCTCGGGGCCACGTTCATCGCCGAGCGATCCCTGGGCGAGCTCCGCTGGACCGTGATGGCCGACCCGGAGGGCAACGAGTTCTGCGTGTCCTGACGGTCAGCCGCAGCTCCGACTAGCTGCGCCGCAGCCGCCGGTTCGCGGCGCGAGCCGCGTGCCGGCCGCCCATTCCGTGGACCCCGCCCCCCGGCGGCGTGGACGAGGAGCACAGGAAGATCGACCGGTCCGGCGTCGTGTACGGGTTCCAGCGCACGACGGGCCGGAAGAGGAGCTGCCGCCAGTCGCCGATGCCGCCATTGATGTCACCGCCGACGTAGTTGGCGTCCCAGGCCTCCATCGCGCTCGAGTCCTTGGTCGCCCGCGCGAGGACGAGGTCGCCGAACCCGGGCGCGAACCGCTCGACCTGCGCCTCGATCGCCGCGGTCATGTCCACGGTGGAGCCGTTCGGGACGTGGCAGTACGCCCAGGCCACGTGCTTGCCCTCGGGGGCGCGTGACGGATCCGCGATCGTCGGCTGGACGAGAAGGGTGAACGGCCGCTCGGCGTGCAAGCCGCGCCCGACCGCCGCCTCCGAGGCCGCGACGTCGCGCATCGGACCCCCGAGGTGGACCGTGCCCGCGCGCGCCGTCGCCGCGTCGGACCAGGGGATCGGGCCTTCGAGGGCCCAGTCGATCTTGAACACGCCGGGGCCATAGCGGAACGCCTCGAGCTGGCGCCGATACGCGGCCGGCAGCCGGTCGCCCGCGACCCGGAGCACCTGGCGTGGCGTGAGGTCGAGGACGTAGGCCCGCGCCGGCGGCAGGCGGTCCAGTGAGGTCACCAGGTGCCCGGTCTCGATCTCCACGCCCAGGCCGCGGGCCTCCGCCTCGAGTGCCCCCGCGATCGCGCCGCTGCCGCCCTTCGCCAGCGGCCAGCCGACGGCGTGCGCGAGCAGCCCCAGCACGAGCCCGAACGACGCGCTGAGCGGCGCGTGGAGCGGCAGCATCGAGTGCGCGGCCATGCCCGCGAACAACGCGCGGGTCGCCGGCTCCCGGAAGGCGAGCCGAGCAAGGTCCTCGGCCGGGAGCGCCCCGGGCAGCCCGAAGCGCGCCATGAGCAGTGGGTGGCGCGGCACTCGGACCACCGGCGAGAGGAGCATCGGCATGAGCCGTTCCCACTCGCCGACGAGGGCGCCGAACACCCGTCGCCAGTTGTCCGCGTCGCGTCCCAGCGCCTCGTCGAGGGCTGGCCCGTCGAGCTCGCGGGGCAGCACCGCGCTCCGTCCCGGCGCGACTGCGTGCGCGACCGGCGCATCAGGGTGCACCCACTCGAGCCCGTGTCGTTCCAGGGCCAGGTCCCGCATCAGCGGGGACGCGAGGCTGAGCGGGTGGACCGACGCGCACGGGTCGTGGACGAACCCGGGCAACGTGAGCTCGGCGGAGCGCACCCCACCCCCCACGGTGTCGGCCGCCTCGTAGATGCGCACCGAGCGACCGGAGCGCGCGAGCTCGATGGCGGCGGCGAGCCCGTTGGGCCCCGCCCCGACGACGATCGCGTCGAGCCCGGTCACGTGGTCGGCCGCCCGGCCGTCAGCCCGCGGCCCGACGGCGGCGGATCCAGCGGGCGGGAGCAGTGACGGTCGCGACCGCCATGTGCACCGCGGGCGAGTGGCGCACGTTGCCCGCGTACTTCCACTGGCGCCGCGTGTCGACGCAGACCTTGGTGGCCTCGACGCTCGGATCCGCGACGCCCAGCGAGCGCGCCAGGTTCACCAGGGTCTGCTCCCAGAACCGGTCGTTCGCGCGGTTCGCGCCGAACAGGTAGGTGAGCTCGATCAACGGGTCCGCCGTGCGCTCCAGGGCTTGCGCCTGGGCCACGACATCCTCGCCATCGCGGTACGCCGAGAACGTGATCCATGCCGCGAGCGCGTGTCCCTCCGGCGTCATGAACGTGAACGACTCGCGGTCAGCGTAGATCACCATCACGCCCGTGGACATCTTGACCGGCGACCCGGGGACGGGCGGGATCTCGAGCAGCGCCACCTCGCCGGGCGTGATGCCGGCCAGGGGCGCGTAGAACGTCGACCCCTTCGGCCAGAACGTCGGGAAGCGCTCCTTCCAGTGCGCGACGACCGTCTCCGGGGAGTGGTCGTCGGCGGGCACGCGGACGGCGAATGTCTTCTGCCACATCTGGCCGAAGCCCTGGACAGGGCCGGCGACCCGGCGGCCGGTCACGGTGTCGGTGTTGGCGCCGGTCGCGGTCGTGGTCAGGCGATCGACGGGGCGGGCCCACGACTCCTCGTCGCGTGACGCGTGGGGCGCGTGGGGATGCGGCGTGGTCATTGCGACACTCCGTTTCGTGTTGCGTCGGGAACCTCGCCCGGGTGGGGCGAGGCGGGTCAGGCGGTGGCGGCGGCTGCCGCGAGCGCGGCCGGCTCGTCGTCGTGGATCGCGATGGCCTCGTCGAGGCGGGTCAGCGACAGGATCTGGCGATAGTGATCGCTGAGGCCCACCGCCAGCAACTTCTGCCCCGCCCGCTGCGCCCGGACGAGCAGCGTCACCAGCAGCCCGATCCCACCGCTGTTCATGTAGTCGAGGCTGGCGAAGTCGAGCACAACCGAGCGGGCGCCGTCGGCCTGGGCGTACGCGGCCATCAGGGCCGGTTCGCTCCCGCCGGTGATCTCACCATGGATGCGGAGGATGGCCGTCGAGCCGGTGCGGCTGATGTCCACGGTCGTGTCGGTCATCTGGCGGCCTCCTCGGGGACGGTCGTCGCCGACGCCGTGTCGGCGATCGTGAGGTAGTCGGACAGGCGGGTGATCCGGAAGATCTCCCGGTAGTGGTCGGTCAGGCCGAGCGCGATCACCTCCCGATGGTCGCGCCGGGCCTCCGCGAGCAGGCGCACGATGAGCGCGATGCCGGTCGAGTTGATGTAGTCGACGGCGGTGAAGTCCAGGACGACGCGGGTCGCGTTCGCCGCTGTCGTCTCCGCGTACGCGGCGGCGAGCACCTCGTCCGCGGCGATGTCCACGTCTCCCCGCATCGCGAGGCGCGCCTCGCCGGGGATCGCGGTCACGACCTCCACGGCCAGCCGGTCGGTCATGCCGAACCTCCTTGGGGCGTACGGGTGAGGGTCAGGGTCACGGTCTGCAGGCCGTCGGCGGCGTGGACGTCCATCCCGTCCACCATGTGGCGGATCAGGAACAGGCCCCAGCCGCGCGGCTTCTGGCGGCCCTCGAGCTTCGCGTCCAGGTCCGGCATCTCCGCGTCCGGCACGGGACCCGACAGCGCGCGATCGGTCACGCGGACCCGGATCGCCTCGTCGTCGGCGTCCACGCGGACGTCGACCGGGACGGCGGGATCGCCCTGGGAGCCGTACTCGATGGCGTTCATCACGGTCTCGGCGACCGCGGTCTTGAGGCGCTCGAGGCGGGCCGGCTCGAGACCCAGCGGCGACACCGCATCGGCGACCCGCTGCATCGCGGCCCGCTCGTTGCCGATCGCGCCCTCGATCGAGAAGGCGAGCAGCGGGGCGGCGTCGCCGGGGACCGACTCGGCGACCGCGTCGTCGCGGGTGACGGGCACCCCAGGCCAGTCCGCGCCGGCGAACTCGCCCGCGACCCCGAAGGCACGGCGCAGGGTGACGAGCGTGATGTCGTCCTCCTGCTCGATGCCGGGTCCGGTGAACGCGTGGAGCTCCTCGAGGAGACGGTCCAGGAGGGCGCTGCCTGCGTCGTCGGTCGCCATCGCCTCTCGCAGGCGCGGGAAGCCGTACATCTCGCGGCCCGGGCCGTGCTGCTCGACCATGCCGTCCGAGTAGAGCAGCATGGCATCGCCCTGGCCCACGAACCCCTCGGTCTCCTCGTACACGATCCCGGGCATGAGCCCCAGCGGGAGGCCGGTCGCGCGCAGCTCGATGACGCCGTCCGCGGTCCGGACGTAGGGCAGGTTGTGACCCGCATTCGCGAACACGAACCGCCCGGTCTCGGGCTCCAGCACGCCGTACAGGCAGGTGACGAACATCCGCGCCGGCATCTCGGGCGCGAGCAGCTCGTTGGCGCGGGCGAGGACCTTGCCCGGCTCGATGAGCCGCGGCGCCTCGGCGCGCAGGATCGAGTGCGTGCGCGCCATGACGAGCGCCGCCGGGACGCCCTTGTCGGTGACGTCGCCGACGACGACGCCGATGCGGCCCTCGCCAAGATCGATGAAGTCGTAGAAGTCCCCACCGACGACACGCGCCGGGCCGTAGTAGGCCGCGATCTGCCACTCGGGCAGGTTCGGCAGCTCGCGCGGCAGGAACTGCTGCTGGATGAGCTGGGCGACCTTGAGCTCCTGCTCGAATCGCTCGCGCTCTGCGGCCTCGGCGGCCTGCTCGCGAACGAGCTGCGCGACGCGGATCGCGGGCGCGGCCTGCGCCGCGAGGGTCGCGAGGAGCCGCCGGTCATCCGTGGAGTAGTCCTGCTCGGACAGCCGCGGACCGAGGTTGAGCGTCCCGATGAGCTCGCCCTGGGTGACGAGCGGCACGACGAGCGCCACGCCGGCGGCCCGGAGCTCGTCGAGCGCGGTCGACGACAGCTCGAGACGCGTGAGGTCCACCGGCCCCGGCGAAGACTGCAGGAACGCGAACAGCGGGTCGGCCTCGGGAATGTCCACGACGACGCCCGGCTGCTCGGCGACCGGCGCGCTGAGCTCCGGCACGGCGACGGCGGCCGCATCCCGCTCGGAGCGGCCGAGGAGGCGGCGGAAGGGGCGAGTAAGTGCGGTCATCGAAGACATCCTCCCGGACCCGCGTTCGGACATCGTTACGGAACCTGGGGCGTGTCGCCACCGCGGACGGTACGGAGCCAGACGGCGACGGTGTGGGGCTTGACGGTCTCGTGGGCCACGCGCGCGATCTCCGCCTCGAGGCTGCCGAGGTCGATCTGGTCGCGCAGCCGCCCGGCAAAGGATGCGACGACCCGCTCGCCGTCGTACCGCGCGCGGTCGAAGCGGCGATCGACGGCCCGCTGGACGCGACGCCGGACCGGCTGGAACAGGGCAAATGCGACGAGGGTCGAGGCCGCCACGGCAAGGGTGTTCTCGTTGGTGAACGGCGCGAGCGCCGCCTGGAGCACGATGACGCCACTCGCGAACACCGCCACCAGCACACCGGTCACCACCGCCCAGCCGATCGTCCGGCTGATGATCCTGTCGATCTCGTACAGCCGGTAGCGGAGGACCGCGATGGCGATTGCCACAGGCAACACCAGCCCACCGATCGCGCCCAGGATCGCGTCGAGCGGCGGGCCGATGGTGGCGAACGGGGCCGCCCACAGGAGGGCGACGAACACGATCGCCGCCGCCACGAACCACTTGCGCTGCTGGCGCTCGATGCCCGTGGAGCTCCGGTAGTGGCGCACGAGCCACGCGCCGCCGCCGAGTCCAACGACGAGGTTCAGCAATACGCCGACGAGCTGGAGCGTGCTCGCGAGGTCGCCACCCGGGATCTCGCTCGACGCGGCATCGGTGAGCAGGAGCGGGCCGCGGTGCGGCCACGTGACAATCGCCGATGGGACCGTCATCAGCAGCGTCCCGGCAACCGCCAGCGCGGCGAGGCCACGCTGCCCGCCCGTCCGCAGCACGCCCTCCGGGAACAGATACGTCAGGCTTACGAGGAGCCAGAGGCCGGGCGCCCAGACCCACAGCGCGAGCCAGCTCGCCACGTCGGCGAGTGGCGTCGGCGCGGGGGCCACGAGCAGGCCGAACGTCGCGTACGCGCTCGCGAACGAGCCCGCGGACTGCGACACCGCGATCGCGATCGTGATCCAGCCCATCGGGTGCCCGCGACGACGGGTCGCGATGGCGAGGCCCACGACCCCGAATCCTGCACCTGTGAAGATGGTCGCGACGCCGTAGAAGCCCGCCGTCGGAATGCCGGCGGCGTCGCCCATGGCGACGACGATCACGAACGCGACTGCCGACATCAGGACCGCCGCGCCGCCGCCGACGATCGCGATGGTCGTGGTCACGGCCGGCCCGGCCGGAGCCAGATCGCCATCGTGGTCGGCCGCAGCGCACGCACGACGGTCGCGGTCACGTCGGCCTCGAGGCCGTCGAGGTCGCCCCGCCCGCGCACCCGACCGGCGAACGCCTCGACCGTGCGTTGCCCGTCATAGCGGGCGCGGTCGAAGCGCCGGTCCACGGCCCGCTGCACGCGCCGCCGGACAGGCTGGAACAGGGCGAACGCGACGAGGGTGGAGGCGGCGACGGCGAGCGTGTTCTCGTTTGTGAAGGGCGCGAGCACTGCCTGGAGCACGATGACCCCGCCCGCGAACACCGCCACCAGCACACCCGTCACGATCGCCCACCCGATCGTCCGGCTGATGATCCGGTCGATCTCGTACAGGCGGTAGCGCAGGATCGCGATGGCGATGACCACGGGCAGGGTGAACAGCGCGAGGATCGCGACGCTGCTCAATGCGTTCGCGACGTCCGGAGCCGGGTCCGTGAGGATGAGCGCAAGGGGCACCACCAGCGCCGCGACGCCGACGTCCGCCGCGAGCCACTTGATCTGCTGGCGCTCGACGATGCCGCCCCGCCGGAAGCGGACGAGGTTCGCCAGGGCGGCCGCGCCGAAGGTGACGAGCGTGGCGCCCAGCACGAACGTCTCCGCGACCCCGACGACGGGCCGCAGGACCGCGAGGGCCGGGAGCGTCGCGATGACGAGGTCGGAGAAGACCGTACCCAGGATGGTCCACACGACCATCAACGCGACCGTGATCAGCACGACCCACCGGTAGCGCGGCGATGGCAGCCGTCCGTCGGGGAAGACGAGCGGCACGCCGACGAGGGCGATGACGAACGGGTAGATGAACGACACGTCCCCGATCAGGCGGGCAAACGCCGCGCCGGGCCATGGCGGCACTTGCGTCGCACCCACGTCGGCGTACATGCCGATCGTGATCGACGCCACAAGGCTCGTGCCGGCGGCGAGCAGCAGCGCACCGATGGGGTTCGTGGGGACACGCGTCATCAGCAGGGCACCGACGAGCGTGAACGAGGCGATCCCCGCTGCGTACAGCAGCACTGCCGCGACCCCACCGTCGATAGGCCGGATGCTCAGAAACAGGAACACGGCGATGTCCAGCACCGCCACGACCCACGGGACGCGCTGCCGCGTCATGCCTCGCGCCTCGTCCGCAGCCAGAGGCCGGCCTCGCGCGGGCGTACGGCGGCGTCGGTGGTCGCGAGGAGCGACGCCCGCAGCGATGGGAGATCGACGTGACCGCGAAGCCGATCGGCGAACGCCTCGACCGTGCGCTCGCCGTCGTAGCGGGCCCGGTCGAAGCGGCGATCGACGGCCCGCTGCACGCGACGCCGGACGGGCTGGAACAGCGCGAACGCGACCAGCGTCGACGCCGCGACCGCGAGCGTGTTCTCCCTGGTGAACGGCGCCAGCGTCGCCTGGAGGAGCACGACGCCCGCCGCGAAGACCGTGACCAGGACGCCGGTCACGACCGCCCACCCGATCGTCCGGCTGATGATCCGGTCGATCTCGTAGAGGCGGTAGCGCAGGATCGCGAAGCCGATGGCGACGGGGAGGGCCACCAGGCCGAGGAACCCGACGATGATCGCGATGTCGCCCACGGTCTGGGGGAACCCGACGATCGTGCTGACGAACGCCGCCGGAAAGGCGATCGCCCCGACGAGCGCGGTGGCCAGTAGCCACTTGATCTGCTGCCGCTCGACGGCCGAGCCGCGCCGGTAGCGGGTCGCGACCGCGGCGAACGCGCCGATGAAGGCGACCGGTGCGCTCAGCGAGGCGAGGGTATTCGCCAGATCGAGCATGAACGTCAGGCCGGGCATCGCGAACGGGTTCGCGATCGCCGTGGTTGCACTGACCATGATCTCCGCGGAGAACGCCGGCTGGACGCTCGCGCCCACGGTCCCCGCGACGAGCAGCCAAGCGAGCCACCGCAAGCCGGGCGAGGGCAGGTGCCCGTCCGGATAGACCATGGGGACCGCCGCCGCGACGATGACGATCGGGGGGGCGAACATCAGGTCGGAGAGCCACGCGACGTACGTTGTCAGCGGCCAGGTGAGCCCCGCGGCCGCGCTCGCGCTGACGTACCCCGAGCTCAAGCTCAGGGTCGCGATCATCACCCCGGATGCGAGCAGCATCCAGCCGATCCGGTTCGCCGGCACGCGGAATGCGAGCAGGGCGCCGACGCCGCCGAACGACGCGACCGCGGGGATGAACACGGCCGCCGCGGTCGGGTCGAAAGCGGACGGCGGGAACAGCAGCTGCCCGACCACCGCCGCGACGACGCTGAGCGTCGCGACGCCGCCCAGCAGCCGCGCTCGCGTCGAGTCGTGCATCAGCGCCACGTGGCCGGCGCGGCACGCACCAGTGCCGTCACGCCTGCTGGGCAGCCGGCTGCGGGTGGGACGCGCGGGGCGAGGCATCGCCGGCGGCCAGCTCGGCGACGCGCCGCGTCTCGGCCTCCAGCATCCGCGTGTACTGGCCGCGGACGAGGAGATAGGCCCGCTCGAACGGGCCCGCGAGGCTGATGGTGTGGTGCAGTCGGGACCCTGCGTCGGTCGCCGTGACGTCGTAGGTCGAGGTGATCGTCACGCCGAACGGCCGCACCTCGGTGACGAGCCGACGCCCGGGCTCCACCTCGCGCACCCGGACCGTGTACGTCCACGGATAGCTGCGCACGCGGACCTCGACCGTCGAGCCCGCCTCGAGTGGCGTGGCGCCCCTGCCCCACGCCGTGTTGTGCGCCCAGCCGCCCCAGGTCGCCGGGTCGGCGTAGTACCGGAAGACGTCCTCCGGCGCGACGGTCGCCTCGTGGAAGCTCTGCATCGACCAGGTCATGGCGGCGGCTCCTGCCAGTGGGGGAGTTGACACGCCGAGGATCGCCCGACGGCGTCCCGGGAACGTTACGGCTTTCCGCGTCCGCCGCACGCCTCGTCACGGCGACGGTGCTCCTCCGGCGGGTTGGTGGGGGGCGCGTTGGTCGTCGCGTCGCAGCCACAGGCCCGCACCCGCCGGCCCCATCGCCTCGACGGTCGCGGAGACCACCGCGTCGCGGAGCCTCGCCAGGTCGACCTCGTCGCGCGTGCGCCGTGCGAACGAGCCGACCACGCGCTCCGAGTCGAGGTGCGCCCGGTTGAAGCGGCGGTCGATGGGCGCCTGGACGCGGCGCCTGATCGGCTGGAACAGCGCGGCCACCAGCAGGGTCGATGCCGCGACGATGAGCGTGTTGGACCGCGTCGCCTCGGCGAACAGCCGCACGAGCACGAGGTTCGCAGCGACGAACACCGCGGCGAGGATGGCCGTGATGACCGCGTACGTGATCGTTCGGCCGATGATCCGGTCGATGTCGAACAGGCGGTAGCGGAGCACCGCGACGCCGATCGCGACGGGCAGGAGCACCGTGGACAGGAACCACACGGACCACAGCCAGTCAACGACGAAGATGAGCGGCACGAGGAGCGACGGCACCGCTCCGGCAGCGACGACCCATCGGATCTGGGCCCGGACGATCGCGTCCGCGCGCCGATACCGGGACGCGACCTCCATCACCGCGAGCACGACGCTCCCGGCGTAGAGGGCGAGCCAGAGGCCGCCGATCGGGCTCTCGTGGAGCCCTGCAAGCGCAGCGATCCCGATCGGGTTGTCAACCGGGGCCATCCACGATGTCGCGACCGGCCCCGGGATGAACAGCTGGACCACGGCCGACGCGACCATCAGCGCCAGGGCGACGTCGACGGCGTTCGCGAGGCGGCTCGGGTGTCGACCGTCCGGGAAGCGGACGAGCAAGAACGCGCCGGCGGCAAGGAACGCGACGAACTGGACCGACGCGGACAGGTTGGCTGCCACGGCCGCGGCCGCGGGGGTTGGACCCGGACGGGCCTCGGCCCCCACCGCGAACGCGCGCAGCGCGACCGCGCCGACGACGGCGAGCCCGATCGCCAGCGCGATGCGCGACACCGACTCCCGTGGCCGGCGGTCGACGAGGATGGCGCCCAGGGTCGTGAACCCCATCCCGAAGCCGATCGCCCACACGATCTCCTCCCACCCGGTCGGCCGGCGCGGGAAGGGCAGCAGGATCCAGCCGCTCGCGACGAGCACGAGCATCGCGAGGAGCCACGCGGCTGGGGCCGGCCTGAGGCGGGACGCGTTCATGGCACCGGATGGTGGCGGGAGGTCGTTTGCGGAACGTTACGGGATTGGACCGCGAAGTTGTACCGTTACGCGCCATGCCGCTCGACATCCGCGTCCTCGGTCCGCTCGAGGTCCTCGTCGACGGGTCGCCCCTGCGCGTCGACACGCGCAAGGCGCTCGCGATGATGGCACTGCTCGCGGTCGAGGGCCGGCCGTATGCTCGCGAGGAGCTGGCCGCGATCTTCTGGCCGGAGTCGGACGACGAGAGTGCCCGCGGAGCCTTCAGGCGGACGCTGTCGGTGCTGCGGTCCGCGCTCGGGGAGCGCTGGCTGCGTGTCGACCGGGCGACCGTCGCCCTGGCGATCGACGACGACGTCACGCTCGACCTCGCGCGCCTGGACGCGGCTGCCGCGCGCGGTGATGGCGCGGGGCTCGCCGAGGCCGCCGCACTCGCGCGCGGACCGTTCCTGGCCGGCTTCTCGCTCCGTGACTCGCCGGACTTCGACGACTGGCGTGCGACCCGCGCGGTCTCCGTGGAGCGCCGGGTCGTCGACGTCCTCGAGCGGCTGACGCTTGCCGCCGAGGCGTCCGGCGACGTCGCCACCGCGGCCGAGGCGGCGTCGCGGCTCGTGGAGCTGGACCCCCTCGACGAGCCGGCGCGCCGGCGGCTGATGGCGATCCTCGCCCGCAGTGGGGACCGGGCCGGGGCGATCCGACTCTACCGGGCGACCGTCGCCACCCTCGAGCGCGAGCTCGGCGTGACGCCGCTCGCGGCGACGACCGACCTGTACGAGGCGATCCGCGACGAGCGCCTCGGTCCTCCCGCGATGCAGGAGCGGCAGTCGGAGGCCGCCGCGGCGGCGGGCGCCCCCGCGGATCCCCCTGTCCTCCCGGCGGCCCAGCTGCCGATGATCGGGCGGCGCCGCGAGCTTGCGGCCCTCACCGAGGCGTTCGGCGCCTCGACCCCCAACGGACGGGTCGCCGCGGTGACCGGCGAGGCGGGGATCGGGAAGTCGCGACTCGTCGATGCCCTGCTCGCGGCGGGCGCGGCAGACGGCGCGGTGGTGCTCGCGGCGCACACGTTCCCGGCCGAGGGATCGATCGCCTACGCCCCGATCGTCGAGCTGCTGCGTGTCGGGTTCGCACACCCGGGCGCTGGCGCTGCGCTCGCCGGGCTCGCACCCGCGACCCTCGCCGAGGTCGAGCGGCTCGTGCCGCTCCCTGACGGGGTCGCCGCGGGCATCCGGGCGCTCGTTCCCGCCGACTCGCCCGCGTCCCGTGCCCGCCTCCTCGAGGCGATCGCGACCGTGCTCGTGGCGCTCGTGCTCGGGCCGCTGCCGGGCATCATCGCGGTCGAGGACCTGCAGTGGGCGGACGACGCGTCGCGAGAAGCGCTCCTCTACCTCGGTCGGCGGCTCGCCGGGCGGTCGGCGCTCCTGGTGTTCACGTGGCGCCCGGAAGACGTGGATGCCGCCGGAGCGGCCTTTGCCGACGCGGTCGAGGCGCTCCCCGGGGTCGCCGTCATCGAGCTCGAGCGCCTGGACGACGTCGTCGTCGGCGCGCTTGTGGACGCGGCCGTTGCCGCCGGGCTGCCCGCGTGGGACGCGGCGTCGCTCGCCGAGGAGTCGGAGGGACTGCCCCTGTACGTCGTCGAGGCGCTCCTCGCGGGCCCGGGCCTGGAAGGGACTGCCCCGCCGCGGGGCGTGCGGGCACTCCTCCGCGAGCGCCTCGCCAGCGTCAGCGAGACCGCCTCGCAGGTGCTCGCAGCGGCGGCCGTCATCGGGCGCTCGTTCGACTTCGGGACGGTGCGCGTCGCGAGCGGTCGGGCGGAGGACGAGACGGTGGCTGCGCTCGAGGAGCTGGTCCGCCGGGGGATCGTTCGCGAGGTCGCGAGCGGCGGCGATCTTGCCTTCGACTTCGGGCATGCCCGGCTGCGCGATGCCGCCTATGACGGCACCGGGCTGGCGCGCCGCCGGCTGCTCCATCGGCGCGTGGCCGACGTGCTCCGGGCCGACGTCGCGGGGCGGGACGATCCCGGGCGCCTGGCCAAGATCGCGGGTCACGAGCGTGCGGGCGGACGCGACCTCGCCGCGGCGGACGCGTACCGGGAGGCAGGCCTCGGGTCACGACGGATGTTCGCCAACCGCGAGGCGCTGGGGCACCTCGAGACGGCGCTCGCGCTCGGGCATCCGGACGTCGCCGGGTTGCAGACGACCATCGCCGAGGCACGGATGGCGCTCGGCGACTACGCGGGCGCCATCGTGGCGCTGGAGGCCGCCGCCGCGGTCGCGCTCGAGGAGGAGCTGCCGGGGATCGAGCTGCGCCTGGGCAGGGTACACGCACGGCGGGGCGACGTCGGGTCTGCCGCGAGCCACCTCGACGCCGCGCTCGCGGGCGCCGACGACACGCTCCGCCCCGCCGCGCTCGTCGAGCGTGGAGCCGTCGCGCTCCGCGCCGGCGACCTGGATGGCGCGGCGGTGCTCGCCGCGCAGGCGCTCGCGGCCGCCCGCGGCGCGCCGGACGATGGCCCGACGACCGGCGCGGCAAACCGGCTGCTCGGGCTGGTTGCCCTGCGGCGGGGCGACCTCGACGACGCCCGCGTCGCGCTCGAGCGGGCCCTCGCCGCGTCGTCGGCCGAGCACGGGGCCGATCCCGGGGCGGTCATCGCGGCCCGCAACGGGCTCGCGCTCGTGGAGGCGGCCGCGGGGGACCGCCAGGCCTCGATCGCCCTGCTGGAGGACGCGCTCGTCGAGTGCCGCCGGACGGGCGAGACGCACCTCGAGGCGGCCGTCGAGAACAACCTCGCGGATCAGCTCCACGCTGCCGGGCGCACCGAGGAGGCGATCGAGCACCTCAAGCGGGCCGTGACCCTGTTCGCCGACGTCGGCGGACGACCGGGCGAGCTGGAGCCCGAGATCTGGAAGCTCGTCAGCTGGTAGAGAGCCCGGCGCCTGCCGCGCTCACCTGGCGAGCGTCAGCGAGCCGCCATCCGAGAACGTCAGGTCGGGCCACGTGCCGGTCCCGCACACGAGGCCCACCGTCCCGGGCGGCAGGTCGACCATCGACGTTGCGTCGGCACCAGCCTCGGCATAGACACCGTCGCTCGCGACCTGGACGATCCAGTCGGGGATCGAGAGGCCGGGCGTGGCGAAGTCGACGGTCTCGAGCCAGGCCAGTGCGTCGGCCCAGGTGCGGGGCTCGCGAACACCCGCCGCGAGGATCCCCGCCGGCACCGTCGAGCGGTTGTGGAGCTCGAGCTTCGTCAACCCGGCGGTCGTGGGCGGGGTGCCCTCGAGGCGGCAGGTCGTGCCGTCCCAGCTGACCGTGATGGAACCGGCGACGGCAAACGGCTCGGGGCGTGGGTCGCCGCGACGGAGCCCGGCAAGGACCGCCTCCGTGACCCGTGACCCGTCGGCCGCAACGGCCAGGCGTGCCGGCCGGCCGCCCGCGTCGCGGCTGATCCGGCCCTGCTGGCTGATGCTGATCGTGGCGTCCTGCCAGGTGCCCAACCCCGGGTCGGAGAACAGCGCCGCCGCTGCCGAGTCCCACCAGTAGTTGCCCTCCGTCGCGAGGTATGGCGTCCGGACGTAGGTCTCGTACGCGATGTCGGCGCCCGCGGCGGCATGGTCGGTCTCGAGCCGGGCGACGATGTCCGGGGGGACCGGCACGTCATCGGTGGCGTCGAGCGGGACGAGCGTGACGGGAACGTCGAGCGCGAGGACGGCCGCGAACGAGTCGGGGTCGGCGCCGACGTTCCACTCGATCCCGTCGGCGGGCTTCACGGTCGCCGTGTCCATGTTGCCCGGCACCTCGATCGCGCCCGCCATCGCGTGGATCCCGGCGACCCTGGCCATCGCATCCGGGTGGGCGGCGAACAGGTCCTGGAGGGTCGTCCACGGCCCGAGCGCCAGGATCGTCACGGGAGCGGGGGCGCCGACGATCGCGTCGGCAAGCAGCTCCGCACCCGGTTGCGGGAACGCGGTCCCCACGACCGGCGGCAGCACGACCCCATACAGGTTGTCGCTCGTCGCGCGCCACTCGTCGGGGAAGGGCGTGCCGTCGGGTCCCGCGTCGTCGCGACCACAGGCGAACGGGATCTCCGGCCGGCCGAAGGCCGTGAGGATCCGGCGCATGTTCCGCAACCCGGGGCCGCAGTGGACGAGGCCTGTCCCGTCGACGGTGATCGCGCGGATGTCGACCGTCGGGTCGCGGAGGAGGACGTAGATCGCCAGGAGGTCGTCCATGCCCATGTCGGTCGTGATGACAATCGGGCGGGGATCAGCCGCCACGGGCGCGGCGGGCGGCAGGGGAGAGGGCGACGGAGCGGTCGTGGCGCAGCCGGCAACGAGGAGGGCGAGCGCGACGCCCACGACAAGGCGGTGGATCGTGTGCGGCCGGAGGCTGGTCATGGCGCAACCGTGATCTGCGCGCGCTACGGGACCGTTACGCGTGCTCGACTGGCTCCGGGGGGCTCGCGAGCGCGCCCCGGTCGAACCAGATCCGCTCGCCGCGGAACCGGCGCGTGTCCGGGTCCCAGGGGAACAGGATCAGCACGCCCAGGCGCACCGGCAGTCCGCTCGCCGGGACGCCTGCCCACGGGCCGAGGTTCGTGCCCGTGAGCTCGGCCGCCTCGAACACCCCCTGCGGCCCGACCACGATGTCCGTGAGCGCGAACCGGTTGTCGGGGAAGGCGGCGAACAGGGCCGTGTAGAACGCGCGGGCCCCGTCGTGGCCCTCCCAGCGCTGCCCTGTCGGGACGATCTCGTACATGCAGTCCGGGGCGAGCGTGGCCAGCAGCCCGTCGATGTCGCGGGCGTCCTCGGCGATCGAGTGGCGGATCCACAGGCGCTTGATCTCGCGCAGCTCGACGGGGTCGAACCGCCGGGCGAGGCGGGCGCGGATCGGCGGCGTGTCGCTCACCGGCGGATTGTCGCTCAGACCTCGTCAGCCCTCGTCGCGGAGGACGGTGAGTCCGCGTGCGTGGGCGAGCGCGAGGACGTGCGACGCGGCGCCCATGCCGGGGTCGCTCTCGCGATCCGGGGGCTCGTCGCCGTCGTCCGCCCGCCCGGTGCCGCCGAGCAGCCGGAGCGTCCCGCCGTCTGCGGCCAGCCGGTCGAGGATCCGCTCGAGGTCCTCGCCGCCCACGGCCACGTAGCGCGACCCGGTGTCGACGGAGATCGACCCGTCCGCCTCGGCGTACAGGGTCAGGTCGGCGGTTGTCCGGTCGCTGATCCCCATCGCGATCAGTTGTCCGCCGTGACGCCGGTGAACGTGAACGAGGACACGCGCACGGCCGGCACCACGCTCCCTCCGAGGAAGCCCTTGATGCAGCGCCGCTCCCGGCTCACCGCCTCGACGCCCGCGACGACATCCAGGTAGGACTGGGTGAACCGAAGGTTGCGCACCGGGCCGACGATCCGGCCGCCCTCCACGAGGAATGTCCCGTCGCGCGTCATGCCGGTGATGATGACCTTCTTCTGGTGGACGGGGTTCGTGTACCAGAAGCGGGTCACGAGCAGGCCGCGGTCGATCCCGCCGATGAGCTCCTCGATGGACTGGTCCCCGGCCGCCATCACCATGTTGGTAGGGAACGGCCCGTAGGGGTTCGGCGCAGGGAGACCGTGCCCTGTCGACCGCCGCCCCACACGCGCCGCGGTCTGGGTGTCGAACGGGAGGTCGCGGCAGACGCCGTTCGCGAGCAGCTCGAGCCGCTGCTTGGGCACGCCCTCGGCATCGAAGCCCACCGGCAGGCCGGCGGGATCGCGCGAGTCGTCGGCGAGCGACACGAGCGTGGAGCCGACGCGCTTGCCGGGCTCGTAGAACGAGCGGTCCTCCTGGACGGCCAGCGCCGTGAAGCCCAGGTAGCCGAGCATGTCGACGACGTCCACCACCGCGTAGCTCGTGAGGACGACGGGGTAGTCGCCGGGGGCGAGCTCGACCGGGTTTGCGCTCGCGCAGGCCAGCTGGGCGGCCTCGTGGCCGATCGCGGTCGCGTCGACGGCGGTCGCGTCGACGTGGCACTGCTCCGCGTATCCGGTGCCCTTGTCGGGACCCATCGTCACCGTGAGCAGCTGGCTCGACGTGCGGCGCTCCGCGACGGCCGTGCCCTTGGAGCTCGCGACGGCGAGCGCCTCGGCGTCGTGGGAGAAGCTGCCGAATGCGGTCACCCCCGCCTCGTCCGCCGCGGCGATGACCGCGCGGGCCCCCTCGGCGCGCAGCTCCGGGCTCGCCTGCGCGGTGTTGTCGGACCAGGCCTGCGGGAGGGGCGCCGTGGCGTCGGCCTCGGGCAGCCCGGGCCAGTCCTCGAGCTCGTCGACGTGCGCCGCGATCGCCCCCGCCCGCTCGACGAGCGCCCTGACTCCCTCGACGTCCATGCGTCCGGTGCTCGCCACGCCGACCCGCTTGCCGCGCACGAAGCGGAGGTTGACGTAGACCTCCGTGCTGGCAACGTTCTGGTGGATCTCCGAGTTCGCGAAGCGCGTCAGGGCGGATTCGCCCGCCACGACGAGCGCCTCGGCCTCGTCCGCGCCGACGGCCTCGGCCGCCTGGACGACGCGGCGGGCCAGCTCGAGCGCCTCTTCCGGATCGCCGCCGATCCCGTGCGTCGCGCTCACGCAACGACCCCGACCCGCACGTTGCGGAACCGCGCGCCCGACACGCCGTGGCCCACGTGTCCCGACTGGCCGGGCTCGCCCTTGCCGCAGTTCGGGGTCCCCCACATCTTCCACGAGCTCGCGTCGCCGACGGCATCCATCGACCGCCACAGCTCATACGTGATGCCGGTGTAGGTCGCGTTGCGGTAGAGCCGGCCGACCTTGCCGCCCTTGATCTCGCGGCAGACCTCGGTCCCGAACTGGAAGTTGAGGCGCCGGTCGTCGATGGACCAGGAGCGGTTGGTCTCGAACAGGAGGCCGTCGTCCGTGTCCGCGACGATGTCGTCGAAGGTCATGCCGTCCCTCGGCAGGAGGTTGACGTTGGTCATCCGGATGAGGGGGATCCGGTTCCAGCCGTCGGCGCGCATCGCGCCCCCGCTCTGGCGACCGATCCGCGGGGCGGTCTCGCGGCTCGACAGGTAGCCGACGAAGATCCCCTCCTTGATCAGCGGCACGCGCTGCGCCGCGACGCCCTCGTCGTCCCAGCCGAAGCTGCCGAGCCCGCCCTCGACCGTGGCGTCGGCCACGATGTCGCACAGCTCGCTGCCGTAGCGGAACTCGCCCAGCAGGTCCGGCGTGAGGAAGCTCGTCCCGGCGTAGCTGGCCTCCGTGCCATATGCGCGGTCGAGCTCGGTCGGGTGACCGCAGCTCTCGTGGACCTGCATGTACAGCTGCGATGGATGCAGGACGATCGTGCGCGTCCCCGGGGGGAGCGGGGGCGCGGTGAGCAGCTCGCGCGCCTCGGAGGCGACGCGCTCCGCGTTGCCGACGAGATCCAGTCCCCGGATGAACTCGTAGCCCGCGCTCGCCCATGCACCGCCGTTGTCCGGGTAGCTCCGGCGCTGGTGCTCGTCGCCGTCGATCGCATTTGCCTCGAGGCCCGCGCCGACGTGGGTGATTAGCTGTTGGGTGTAGCTGCCGTCGCTCGCGGCGAACGTCTTGTCCTCGCGCTGTGCCCCGAAGGTCGTCTCGGTCCAGGCGATGCCATCGACGTGGCGGAGCGACGCATCTGCGGCCATGAGGTCGGCGATCTTGTGGTCGAGCGGGACCGCGAACGGGTCCTCCCGCACCGGCGTCTCGTAGCGCCCCTGGGCCGGCGGGCGATCGTCCAGCCGGACCGGCGTCCGGAGCGCCGTGGCGCTGGCCCTGGCGATCCGGACGGCCTCGGCCGCGACCCGGTCCGCCTCCGCCGGCGACAGGTGGTGGCTGGCCGCGAACCCCCACGCCCCATCGACGAGGACCCGGACGCCGAACCCTTCGCTCTCGCCGCCGGCCACGCCCTCGAGCCGGCCGGTCTTGATGGTGATGGACTCCTCGACCCGCCGGACGACCCGTACATCCGCATAGGCCGCGCCCAGCGCAGATGCCGTATCGAGGGCACGGCTTGTCAGATCGCGCATTGCGATCGAGGGTAGCAACGGTTCCGATCCGGCGCCCTAGGGCGCTGGCCCTATTGGGCACGCCCGGTCACGCGGCCCCGCTGCGCACCCTGCGGCGGCTCTTCGACAGACGATCGGCGGCGCCGGCCAGGAACAGCACGCCCGCGAGCGGCCCACGCGGGTCGCTCAGCCACGCGCGCACACCCGCGCCGCGCGACGGGTAGGCGGTCCCCATCACGGCATCCATCCGATCGATGCGGCGACGGTTGGTCGTGCCGTCCGTGACCACCAGCAGCTTCGCCGTGATGCGCTGGCGATCGCCGAATCGCGCCTCGGCGAGCCGCGGCGCCAGACGCACTTTCGCGTCGTGACGCCGGAGCAGCTCCTCGACGGACGCGATCGGTCTTGACCTCGATGACGAGGATGGTCCGTGTCGCTGCGTGCCAGGCGAGGATGTCGATGGATCCCCGCTCGCCCCATTCGGAGAACGTGACCTCCGGCACGACCGTCCAGCCGCGTCCCTCGTCCAGCCGGACCATTCGGCCCACGATGTCCGCGTGCCCCTCGTCGAGAAGCCGGTCCAGCTCCCCGCCTCGCCAACGGACGATCGTGATGGCATCCGCGCCGACCGCGGCGAGGACCCGGCGCAGCGTCCGGCCGGCCACGGTCCCAGCGCCACCACGCTCGATCGAGGACACGAGCTGCTGGCTGACGCCCGCGCGCTGCGCCACGTCGGCCTGGCGCAGACCCGCTCGCCGGCGGAGCGCCCGGAGGATGGCGCCAACCTGTCGATCGTTCACGTCCTGATCGTGACGCAGGGCGCTCACCGCCGGCTCATCCGGCTTCTCACCCCCAGCTACCAACCCGGAGAGTGCAAACACCCCGGGGCGGCAGATCGGCCGTCACGCACCAGTGCACGAGGTAGGTGGTACCGAACGCGGCCCGTCGCGCCGGCGAGAACGCGATAGCACTCCCCGGGTTGGTAGGTGAACCTCAGCGCGGGCGGCGCGGGCGGCGCGGGCGGCGCGGGCGGCGCGGGCGGCGCGGGCGGCGCGGGCGGCGAGGGCGGCGAGGGCGGCGAGGGCGGCGAGGGCGGCGAGGGCGGCGAGGGCGGCGAGGGCGAGGGACTCCTAGGCCAACCGAGCCGCGGACAGCGCCTGCGTCGTCAGCACGACGCCAACGGCGAGGACGAGGAGGGCCGCGCCGAGCGGGACGAGGCGGGCCGCGCGGCCGATGCCGGCTCGGGCGGCACCGCGCTCGAGCGCCCCGCGGGCGTAGACGAATGCGAGTCCGACGCCGGCCATGACAGCCGCCATGCCGAGCCCGAATGCCGCGACGAGCACGACGCCCCATGCCGGTTGGCCGGCCGCGATCGTCGTGAGCAGGATCAGCAGTGCGTTGGTCGACGGGATGAGCCCCCCGGCCAGCCCGAGGACGAACAGCGAGCGCCAGGTGATCGTGGATCCGGCCGGAGGCACGTGCCGATGACGGACTCCGCCGTGAGCGTGCTCGAGGCCGTCATCGGGGTCGGGGTGGGCATGACCGGACTCGGGGTGGGGGTGCGCATGGGCGGACGCGTGGCCGTCGCCGAGCCCGTGCCCGTCCGCGTGCTCGTGC
>DASXVG010000108.1:0-10208 GCA_036504355.1 Candidatus Limnocylindrales bacterium | reverse complement strand
CCGGCGTCGATCACCTTCGTCGTCGGGAAGTGGTTCCACGCGGTGAGCGGTCCGATCCACGCCCAGTCCGGGGAGACGCCGGTCACGACGAAGACCGCGTACATCACGACGAGCACGCCGCCCACGACCGCGGACGTGATGCCCCGGCTCAGCGTGAGCACCGAGCCCAGCGTCGCGGGACCCGCGATCGCGCACCCGAGGGCGAAGCACAGCAGCCCCGCGATCGCGAACCGCCCGAGATCGAAGTCCACGCCCACGAGTCGCGCCGCGCCCCACAGGCCGAGCACGGCGGCAGCGGCGAGGATGGCCATCGTCAGGATCTGCGCCCCGATGGCCGTCGCGAGGTAGCCGGCCCGCGAGATCCGGGTCGACAGCGGCAGGTCCAGGAACCCGCGGTCGAGATCGGCCGCGACCGTCCGCGTCCCGACAAGCAGCCCTGCGGCGGCGGCGACGATCGGCCACAGCCACGACGCGACGTAGGTCGTGAAGAAGATGCCCGGATCGGCGAGGCTCCCCGTCATCCCGAACGCCGCGAGGAACTCCTTCGGGAACATCTCCATGTACGCCCGCATCTGGTCGCCGCTGTCCTTGAGGATCGGGTACATGAGGCCCATGATCCCGCCGTACGCGACGAGCAAGAGCACGAGCGCGACGAGCAGCGAGCGGTTGCGGCGCATCTCGAGCCCGAACGGCGTCATGCCCCGGCCTCCGCGGCTGCGGACGACCCGGTCGCCGGGTCGTCGCGGTAGTAGCGCAGGAACAGGTCCTCGACGTCGGGGGTCGTGATCGCGATGTCCTTGACCTCGTACCTGGCGATCCGGCGCAGGAGCGGGTTCACGTCACCGCGGACCATCAGGTGCGCCTCCCGTCCGGTGAGCGCGGCGACCTCCACGTTGGGCAGGTCGAACGCGCCGGGCTCAGGCGGCTCGGCGAGCACGAGGTTGATCGAGCGCCAGTGCGCACCGAGGAGCTCGCCCACCGTGGACACGTCCACGATCCGCCCGTCGCGGATGATCGCGACCCGGTCGCAGGCGCGCTCCACCTCGACCAGGTTGTGGCTCGAGAGGAACATCGTCCGGCCGGCCGCCCGCGCCTCGGCGACGAGCGCGAGGAACTCTCGCTGGAGGAGGGGATCGAGCCCGCTCGTCGGCTCGTCGAGGACGAGCAGGGGCTCCGAGCCCATGAACGCGGCCACGACGCCCACCTTCTGGCGATTGCCGCGCGAGAGGCGCGAGATCCGGACGGTGGGGTCCAGCTCGAGTCGCTCGCCGAGCTGGCGCCACGAGCCGCGTGGCAAGCCCCGGAGTCGAGCGAGATAGTCCAGCTGCTGGGCGCCGGTGAGCTCGCCGAGGAACCCCGGGTCGGAGCCCAGGTAGGCGAGCCCGCGGTGGATCCGCGGGGCGTCGTGGAGTGCGTCGCCGCCGAGGACGCGGATGCCCCCGCGGGTCGGGGCGAGGAAGCCCAGGATGAGCCGGATCGTCGTTGTCTTGCCGGCGCCGTTGGGCCCGAGAAACCCGAAGGTCTCGCCCTCCACGACCTCGAAGTCGACGTCGACGATCCCGCGCCGAGCGCCGTAGGACTTGCTGAGGCCGATGGCCTCGATGACCGCGCGCGCCATCCTCCCACGATGGGCCGGCGGGCGGCGGGACGCGAGGGCCGCACGGCCCGAACGGGTGGGCGGGACGAGGCAACGCCGCCGGGATGACCCGGCGGCGTTGCGGTGGTTGTGTGCGGGCGGTCGCCCGCTACGGCCTAGCGGAGGATGATGAAGGCGTCGAAGTTGGTCCGCTTCCCGCCCTGGTCGTTGACGACCCGGATGGTGTGCGTGCCGTTCGCCGACCAGCTTGCCCTCGCGATGATCCGGCCCAGGGCCGTGGACGATCGGTACAGGTTGAACCGGCCGATGAGCTTGCCATCGACATAGACCTTCGCCCAGCCGGACTTCGCGGTCCTGGGCGCCACGTAGAGGACGCTGCGGCCGCTGAACGAGAGCGTGATCCGGTCCCCCCGGGTCGCGGTGTACGCATACCCGCGACCGGACGAGGCCAGCGAGTCCACGTTGCGCCACGCGCCGCGGTAGACGTTGCGGGTGCTGGAGTTCTGCACGGGCGTGATCGTGCGCTTGGCGGAGTTGACCCAGCCCGAGGTGTTGCCGGCAACGTCCGTGGCCCGGACGCGCCAGACGAGGGTCTTGTTGAACGAGTAGAACTTGACGATGGAGGTGCCGGCGCCCTTGTAGACGCTCTTGAAGGCGCCGCCCGCCACGCTCACCTGGACCTCGTAGGAGGCCACGCCGGACGAGGCGTCCGTCGCCGACCACGTGATCCGGAGCGGGGCGGTCTCGTCGACCCGGCCCGTGGCGAAGGCGACCGTCGCCCGCGCGACGAGCGGGGCGGTGACGTCGCCGCCGACGGTGACCGTCAGGGTCGCCGAGGCCTGGAGCGCGCCGTCGCTGATCGTGTACGAGATGGCGGCCTCGCCCGTCCAGCCGGTCGCCGGCGTGAAGCGGACGTTGTTGCCGACCACGCTGACGGTGCCGGCCGCCGAGGCCACCGAGGCGGAGACGACGGACAGGGTGTCGCCGTCGACGTCGGCGTCGTTGCCGAGGACCGCGTGATCGGCCGGACCCGAGTTGCCCAGCACGGTCGCGCTGTCGTTGCCGGCCGTGGGCGCGTCGTTGACGCACGTCAGGTCGATGGTGACGTGTCCGATGGCGCTGCCGCCGTTGCCGTCCTCGACCGTGTAGTCGAAGCCGGCCGCGCCGGTGCCGCACAGGTTGGCGGTGGGCGTGAAGGTGATCGTGCCGGCGGCCAGCGCAACGGAGCCGCCGGTGGCCCCGGAGACCCCGCTCACCGTCTTCGCGTCGCCGTCGACGTCGCCGTCATTGGTGGCGAGGTCGGAGGCGGTGATGGCCACGCCGGTGTCCTCAGTGCCGCCGACGCTGTCGGCGGTCGCCGTCGGGGCGTCGTTGACGCAGGTGATGTCGATGGTGACGTGGGCCGTGGCGCTGCCGCCGTTGCCGTCCTCGACCGTGTAGTCGAAGCCCGCCGCGCCGGAGCCGCACAGGTTGCTGCCGGGCGTGAAGGTGATCGCGCCCGCGGCCAGCGCGACGCTGCCGCCGGTTGCGTTGTCGACGCTGCCGAAGGCGAGCGTGTCGCCGTCGATGTCGTCGTCGTTGTCGAGAAGGCCCGCGGTCACGTCGGTTGCCGTGTCCTCGGTGATGGTGGCGCCGTCATCGCCCGCGGTCGGGTCGTCGTTGACGCAGCCGAGGGAGATCGTGACGTGCCCCGTGGCGCTGCCGCCGTTGCCGTCCTCGACCGCGTAGTCGAAGCCTGCAACGGCCGTGCCGCACAGGTTGGCGTCGGGCGTGAACGTGATGGTGCCTGCGGCCAGGGCGACAGAGCCGCCGGTCGCGTTCGAGACACCCGTGACGGCGAGGCTGTCGCCCTCGGCGTCGGTGTCGTTGGTGGCGAGGTCGGCGGCCGTGATCACCACGTCCCCGTCCTCGGTCCCGGAGGCCGTGTCGTCGGCCGGTGCCGGATCGTCGTTGACACAGGTCACGTCCACGGTCACAAGGCCCGTGTCGCTGCCCCCGTTGCCGTCCTCGACGGTGTACTCGAAGGTGCCGGTGGCAGGGCCGCAGGCGTTCGCATCGGGCGTGAAGGTGACCGTGTCGCCGTCGAGCGCCACCTGGCCGCCGGTCGCGTTCGAGACGCCGGTCACGGCCAGGGGGTCGTTGTCGCCGTCGGTGTCGTTCGCGGTGAGGTCGCCGCTGGTCGCGCTGATCGCCGTGTCCTCGTTCCCGGAGATCGTGTCGTCGCCCGCGACGGGCGTCTCGTTGACGCACGTCAGGTCGATGGCGACGTGCCCGGTGGCGCTGCCACCGTTGCCGTCCTCGACCGTGTAGTCGAAGCCGGCGGAGGAGGCTCCGCAGACGTCGGCGTCCGGCGTGAAGGTGATCGTGCCGGCGGCGAGGTTCACCGAGCCGTTGCTCGGGTTCGCGACGGCGGTGACGGTGAGGCTGTCGCCCTCGGCGTCGGTGTCGTTCGTGGCGAGGTCGGCGGCCGTGATGACGACGTCGGTGTCCTCGGTGCCCGAGGCGCCGTCGTCGACAGCGACCGGGTCGTCGTTGACGCAGGTGACGTCGACGGTGGCATGGGCCGAGGCGAACCCGCCGTTGCCGTCGCTGACCTGGTAGTCGAACCCGCCGAAGGCCGTCCCGCACGCGTTCGGGTCGCCGGTGAAGGTCACGCTGCCCGAGGCAAGGACGGCGCTGCCGCCCGTGGCGTTGGAGACCGAGCTCACCGCCAGCGTGTCGTTGTCGGGATCCGTGTCGTTGGCCAGGATCGCGGCCGTGACGTCGGTGGCGACGTCCTCGCTGACCGTGATGGTCTCGTTGTTCGCGGTCGGGGCGTCGTTGACGTTCGTCACGTTGATCGTGATCGCCGCGGTCCGGGTGTGGCGCGCGTTGGCGACGTCATACGTCGTGCGCGCCGTGCCGAACCAGTCCGGCGCCGGCGTGAAGGTGTAGTCGCCGTTGGAGGCGATCACGAGCGTTCCGACGGTCGGCGAGAGGGGCCCGGTGCCGGTGACGGTCAGCGTGCCCTCGCCGGGGTTGCTGTCGTTCGTCAGCACGTTGCCGGTCGCGATGACACCCTCGTTTGTCGTGATGGTGTCGGCCACGGTGGTGGGCGGCGCGCCCGGGGCGGCAAGGGCCGCGCCCGGCAGGAGGACGCCTGCGAGGATGAACCCGGAGGTCGTGGCGGCCAGGCAACGGCGCGCGGCCACGGATGGACGGAACAAGGCCACGAAGGACACCCCACTGGTCTGGACGCGGCGCCCCCGGGCGCCGGATGACGTGGTGCCCCCCGACACCAACTGGATGAGCCGAGAAGGTGCGCTGGTGCACCTCCAGCCGGAAGCATTCGAAGGTCCTAGCGCCCCGGCGCCGATTGGGGGACGCCGGTGCGGAGCGCTGGAGTCCGGTGGGGTCGGGGGTGGTCGCGCTCGTGCGGCGATCCTCGTCCTGCGCCGACGCCGGTGACGCGACGGCGGCCCCTCGGGTGGTGCGCGGCGACGCCGGGTCCCCGTACCTCGGTTCACCGGGGCGGTGCGCGAGGGGGACTACCTCGTTCGGAGCGCCTCGGCGATCGCGGCGCGAGCGCGGTCCTCGTGCGCGTCCAGCGGCGCGTTCGGCGTGATGTCCTCTACGCGCATGTCGAACCACGGCGCGGGCTCGTCGGCCCAGCGGACCCGGAGGCGCGTGGGCTGGACGATGCCGTCGCGCCAGTGCCAGTCCTCGTACGTGGCGAGCCAGCCGAGCTTCGGCGAGCCGACAGCACGGTACCGGTGGGCCTGGAAGGCGACGGGGAACGCGGAATGCTCGGGATCGAACAGGAGGAGGGCGGTCTCGACGCCGCCCCGGAAGGGGAGGGTCACGATGACCTCGGCGTCGCTGACCGGCGTCATGCGCAGCCCGGGGAGACGCGTCCAGCTGGTCGGGAACAGCAGCGACTGGCACCACAGGGCCAGGAACGTCGCCTGGTCGATCTCGTGGCCCGTGGTCGCCTCGTGGCCGATGACGGTGATCCCGGTGCCGTCGACGAGGGCGTCGAGCCCGCGCATCGCCGTGACCGGTCCGGCGCCGACCCGGATGTCGTTGACGTAGCCCTCGCCGAGGCGGAAGCGCATCGTCGTATCGCCGCCGAGGGGGATCCGGCCCCGACGCATGCGCACCGGACCGGCCAGTGTCAGCGTCTCGACGGCATCGACGCCGTCCGGCCACGCGACCTCGAGCCAGCGGACGACGGGGAGCGGCAGCTCGGTGTCGGTGCGGCTCGGGGCAAGGAGGGTCACGTGACAAGACTTGGGGGGCCGGATCGTCACGCGGCAGGACCGTTCGGCCTCTTGGAGCGACCCCCGCTCGGTGACGAGTGGCCGGGGGTCGCGACGAGCGGCAGGACTTCCGGTCCGGATCGTCACCGAGGCGTGCAGGTCGTCAGGCGACCGAGTCGAGCGCCTCCTCGAACTGCGAGGAGTAGAGCTCCTGGTAGAAGCCCCGTTTCGTAAGGAGCTCGGCGTGGGTGCCCTGCTCGATGATCCGGCCCTCGCGCATCACGAGGATCACGTCAGCATCGCGGATGGTGGACAGCCGATGGGCGATGACGAACGACGTCCGCCCCTCCATCAGCTTCTTCATCGCGCGCTGGATGAGGACCTCCGTCCGGGTGTCCACCGACGAGGTCGCCTCGTCGAGGATGAGGATCGGCGGGTCGGCGAGGAACGCCCGGGCGATCGTGAGCAGCTGCTTCTCGCCGGCCGACACGTTGGTCGCGTCGTCGTCGAGGACCGTCTCGTACCCGTCGGGCAGCGTGCGGACGAAGTGGTCCACGTGCGCCGCGTCGGCCGCCGCGTGGAACGCCTCCTCGGAGACGGTGCCGGCATCCGCGCCGTACACGATGTTCTCGCGGATCGTTCCCTTGAACAGCCACGCATCCTGGAGGACCATCCCGAACGTCCGGCGCAGGTTGTCCCGCGTCAGCTCGCGCGTCTCGATCCCGTCGACCGTGATCCGCCCGCTGTCCACGTCGTAGAAGCGCATCAGCAGGTTCACGAGCGTGGTCTTGCCCGCGCCCGTCGGCCCGACGATCGCCACGGTCTGCCCGGGCTCCACGACGAGGTCGAGGTCCGCGATGAGCGGCTTGTCGGGAACGTACCGGAAGGCGACGTCCTCGAACGTGACCCGCCCAGTGGCGGGTTCGACCAGGATGGCGGGCGTCACCGGGTCCGGGATCTCCTCGGCCTCGTCCAGCAGCTCGAACACGCGCTCCGCGGAGGCGACCGCGGACTGGAGCACGTTGGCGATCGAGGCGACCTGGATGATCGGCATCGTGAACTGGCGCGAGTACTGGATGAAGGCCTGGACGTCGCCCAGGCTCATCTGGCCGTTGGCCACCTGGACCCCGCCGATGACGCAGATCGCGACATAGTTGAGGTTCGAGATGAACGTCATCGCGGGCTGGATCATCCCGGAGATGAACTGGGCCTTGTAGCTCGCCTGGTAGAGCGCCTCGTTCTGGCGGTCGAACTCGGCGATGGCCTCTTCCTGGCGCCCGAACAGCTTCACGATGGCGTGCCCGGTGTGCATCTCCTCGATGTGCCCGTTGAGGTCGCCGGTCTTCGCCCACTGAGCGCTGAACTGCTTCTGCGAGTTGCGCGCGATGAGCACCGCGACGACCATCGAGGCCGGGACGGCGAGGAGCGAGATGACCGCGAGCAGCGGGCTGATCGTGAGCATCATGATCAGCACGCCGACGACGGTGAGCGCCGACGTGATCAGCTGGGTGAGGCTCTGCTGGAGCGTCTGGCTGATGTTGTCGATGTCGTTGGTCACCCTCGACAGGATGTCGCCGCGGGACTCCCGGTCGAAGTAGGCAAGCGGGAGCCTGCCCAGCTTCTCGTCGACGCGCTGGCGCAGCCGGTACACCGTGCGCTGGGTGACGCCGGCCATGATGTACGACTGGCCCCAGCTGAACAGCGAGCTCAGCAGGTAGATCGCGGCGACGATCGCGAGCGTCCGGGTGAGCGCGGCGAAGTCGATGCCCTGCCCGGCGACGACGTTGGACATCCCTGCGAGCATGTCCGCGAAGTTGCCCTGGCCCTGGGCCCGGAGCCCGGCCACGATCTGCTCGGTCGGGACGCCCGTGAGCCCGGCCTGTCCCAGCTGGTTGCCCACGACGCCCTCGAAGATGAGGTTCGTGGCGTTCCCGAGCAGCCTCGGCCCCAGGATCGCGAAGGTCACGCTGATCACGCCCAGCAGGGCGACCACGAGCACGAGCGGGCGCTCCGGCCGCAGCTCGCCGAGGAGCCGCCGGAAGCCTGCCCGGAAGTTGGCCGGCTTCGCGACCGGCATCATCATCGCCATGTGGGGCGGCCCGCTCCCGGGCCCCGAGCCCGGCCGCGGCCGACCGGGTCCACCCATGCCGCCAGGACCCATCGCGCCGGGCGCACCGCCCGCAGGTCGTCCCATCGGACCGGTCATGCCACTTCCTCCTCGGTCACCTGGGACAGGACGATCTCGCGGTAGGTCTCGCAGGTCTTCATCAGCTCGTCGTGGGTGCCGATCCCCGCGACGCGCCCGTCCTCGAGGACGACGATCCGGTCGGCGTGGAGGATCGTCCCGACCCGCTGGGCGACGATGATCACGGTGGCGTCGCCAAGCTCGCGGGCGAGGGCCGCGCGGAGCCGCGCATCCGTCCGGAAGTCCAGGGCGGAGAAGCTGTCGTCGAACACGTAGATGTCGGGTTGCTTGACCAGGGCCCGCGCGATCGCCAGACGCTGGCGCTGGCCGCCGGAGACGTTGGTGCCCCCCTGCGTGATGACGCCCGCGAGCTGGTCGGGCATCTCGGCCACGAACTCCCGGCCCTGCGCGATGTCGAGCGCGCGCCACAGGTCGTCGTCGCTGGCCGCCTCGTCGCCGTAGCGGAGGTTCGAGGCGACCGTGCCGCCGAACAGGAACGCGCGCTGCGGGATCATGCCGATCCGATGCCACAGGTCCTGTCGGTCGAGGTCGCGGACGTCCTCGCCGTCGACGAGGACCTGGCCCTCGGACGTGTCGTAGAAGCGCGGCAGCAGGTTGATCAGCGTGGACTTGCCACTTCCGGTCGACCCGACGATCGCCGTGGTCTCACCGGGTCTCGCGCGGAACGAGACGTTGCGCAGGACGGGTTGCTCGGCACCCGGGTAGCCGAACGTGACGTCGCGGAACTCCACCTCGCCGCGGCGCGGCGGCGAGACCGGCTCGACGGGATCCGAGATCGTGGGCTCGGTGTCGAGGACCTCGCGGATCCGGCCGGCCGACACCGCGGCCCGCGGGACCATGACGAACATGATCACCGCGGTCATGATCGCGAACAGGATCTGGATGATGTACTGCATGAACGCGGTCAGGTTGCCGATCGGCATCGCGCCGCTGTCGACGCGGTAGGCGCCCAGCCATAGGACCGCCACGGTGCTCAGGTTCATGATCGCCATGAGCGCCGGGAGCGTGATCGCGAACAGCCGGTTGACGCGCAGTCCGGTGTCCATGAGGTCGCTGCTCGCGACGTCGAATCGCTGCTCCTCGTGCTCCGTGCGCACGAACGCACGGATGACCCGGACGCCCGAGAGCGTCTCGCGCATCAGCAGGTTGATGCGGTCGATCTTGAGCTGCATCGCCTGGAACAGCGGGATCGCGCGGTTCATGACGGTGCCGATCAGGAGGACCATGATCGGGATGATCACGAGCAGGATCCCGGTCAACGGCACGTCCTGTCGGAGGGCCATGATGAGCCCGCCGACGACCATGATCGGGGCGCTGATCATCATGTTCAGGCCCATCAGCACGACCTGCTGGATCTGGGTGACGTCGTTCGTGTTGCGGGTGATGAGGCTCGCCGCGCCGAAGTGGTTGACCTCGACCTGGCTGAAGGTCTCGACCGTGCGGAAGATCCCGCTCCGAAGGTCGCGGCCGAAGCCCATGGCGACCCGGGCGCTGAAGTACACAGCGATGATCGCGGCGATCATCAGCGCAAACGTGACCGCGAGCATGAACCCGCCCGTCCGGAGGATGTAGTCGGTATCGCCCCGGGCGACCCCGTTGTTGATGATGTCCGCGTTGAGCTCGGGCAGGTACAAGTTGGCGATCGCCTGCACGAGCAGCAGGATCAGCACGAGGACGATCGGCCACCGGTACGGCGGCAGGTAGTGGCGGAACAGCGCGATCACCGTGCGGTCTCCGTGTCGGGGGTGTTGGATCCGGCCGCCGCATGGGCGATGGCTGGGGTGTCGTCGTGGAAGGGGGAGCCCGGGTGGCTCGCCTCGTGCTCGGCGCGGAGGCGCTCGTGGAGGCGCTGACGCCCGCGGCGCATGCCGCGAAGGCCACCGAGAAAGCCCGAGAGCTCCTCGTCGGTCAGCTCGTCGAGGATCTCGGTGAGGCGGTCGCGCCGCTCGGCGGCGAACCCGCCGATCGTGTCCTGACCGGATTCGGTGAGGACCACGCGGACGACGCGCCGATCCTCGTCCTCCCGCCGCCGCTCGACCAGGCCGCGCTGCTCCATCCGGTCCACGATGCCGGTGGCGCTCGCCTGGCTCACGTCCATGCGCTCCGCGAGCGCTCGCATCGGGAGGGGACCCTCGGTCTCGAGGGCCATCAGGACCTGGAGGTGGAC
>DASXVG010000107.1:0-3397 GCA_036504355.1 Candidatus Limnocylindrales bacterium | reverse complement strand
CTTCGCCAGCACGGTGTCGGCGCCGATGCGGGTGGCGCGGAAGGTGAGCGTTCCCGTGGTGTTGAGCGTGCCGCCGACGACGAGGTCCTCGACCCGCTTGGAGACGGGCAGGCTCTCGCCCGTGATCATGCTCTCGTCGACACCAGAGGCGCCGTCGGTGACGACGCCGTCCACGGCAACCGTCTCGCCGGGACGGACGCGAACGAGATCTCCCACGCGAACCTCGGCCACGGCCACGTCGAGCTCCGCGCCGTCGCGGATGACGCGCGCCGTGCGCGGGGCGAGGTTGATCAGCCGGCGGATGGCATCCGAGGTGTGACTGCGGGCGCGCGCCTCGAGGTACCGGCCGAGCAGGATCAGCGTGATGATCGCGGCCGACGTGTCGAAGTACATCGGCAGCGACTCGCCGTCCATCCCGAGTCCGGCGGCGACGAAGAACGCGGGGACCAGGATCGTCGCGAGACTGTAGAAGTACGCCGCCGAGGTGCCGACCGCGATCAGCGTGTTCATGTCGGACGCCTTGTGGCGCAGGGCCTTGAACGCGCCGGCGTAGAAGATCGAGCCTGCCCAGAACTGGACGGGCGTCGCCAGCGCGAGCTGGAACCACGGGTTCACGAGGAACTCGGGCAGCCACGGCGCGACGGTCATCCTGGCGAGCCCGAGGATGAGCGGGATCGTGAGCACGGTCGAGACCTGGAGCCGCCGCAGGAGGTCGGCCGCGTGCTTCGCCGCCGCCTCGTCGCGCTCCGCCTTGGCGGCGGCCGCCTCCGCCACATCGGCCTCGTGGTCGGCGCTCGCGGCCTGCTCGACCCGCGCCACGTAGCCCGCTGCATCGACCGCACCGACGAGCGCTTCGACGCTGGTCACGCCGGGATCGAACCGGATCGTCGCCGACTCGGACGCCAGGTTGACGTTCGCCTCCTCCACGCCGTCGACCTTCGTGAGGAAGCGCGTGATGCGGTTCACGCAGGAGGCGCAGGTCATCCCCTCGATGGGGAATGACACGATCTCGATTGGGCTGGCGGGGATTGTCATCGGTGCTCCAGAATACTCCTGTGGAGTATGTTGCGCGACGGCATCGTCCGTCGGGAAGGCGTCATGTGGGGTCAGCCGGCGACAGTGCTTGGTGCAGCGTCCAGCGGTCGCTCGACCACGGTGATCTTGCCGCTGTACATGCCCATGGCACAGGTGTAGTTCAGGGTCCCGGCTGGCAGGGCAGGCAGGTTGATCGTGTTCGGCCCCTTGACAAGCCGCACGCGCACATCGACGCCGGGGGCAAAGAGCGAGGCGGCGCACGTCGACGTTGACGACGACTCCACGGTCCAGACGGTGGGATATCCGGCATAGATCGCGATGTCCCCGGGGCTGTAGCCGCCCGCATCCTGGTACGTCGTGATGCGCTGGACGCCGTCCGCTCCGAGCGTGCCGGGCAGCGGCGCGGCGCTGGCGAACCCGACCAGCGACGGCAGCGTGAAGCCGGAGAGTTGCAGGCCGGCACTGCCATTCAGGAAGGCGAACCCGAGGACCACAACGCCGACCAGGCGCAGCAGCGTGGGCTTTGCGCGGCTCGGCACGATGACCGGAAGACCGGCAATCGCGAGCAATCCAGGGGCCGTGCCGATGGCGAACGCCCCGAGGAGGGCGGCAGCGAAGACCGGCGAACCTGTCGACAGCGCGTAGATCTGGATCGCCTGCGTGAACCCGCAGGGCAGGAAGAAGGAAGCGGCGCCTAGCACGGCGGCACGCCGGTCCGAATAGGCATTCGCGGCGTCTCCACCGCCCACGCCCAGCTTCGAGCTCACGCCCATCGGGAGCGTGGGCGACCAGCCGGCGACGCGAGGCGACAGGCCCGTCAGCCGTGTGCCCAGGATCGTCATGACGACGGCAACGACGATCATGAGGATCGCGGTCAGCTGCGGCGGCATCGTCACGTTGGCACCAACGGCACCGAGTGCCGCTCCGAACAGGGCGTAGCCTGCGATGCGACCGGCGACGAACACCCCTGCTGGCCGCATCTGGGCGACCGCACCCTGCTCCTCCAGACCTCCGGCCTGCCGGCGCGACTGATAGGCCGCGGAGAGTCCGAGGACGAGGCCGCCGACCAGCGCCATGCACGTCGAGACGCCCGCAGCAAGCCCCAGGAGGAGCGCGACCACGATGCCTCCCTGGCTGAGGTCGCCGGCGCCGGAGGCGAGGTCCGTCACCCCGGTGACCGAGGCAATGACCGCGAGCGCGGCCACAAGCAGCACGCCCGCGCCGGCGGTCAGCCAGACCTTCGGATCGCTCTCGAGCCAAGGAGTTCGGCCGATCTCGTATCCCGCCTTGTTGATGGCCTTCTCGATCGCAGCAGAGGACACCTGAGACGACGTCTCGACGACGACCTGGCCCCGCACCGCGGAGGCCGACACTCGTTCGACGCCCTGGAGCTTGCCCACGAACTTCGCAATCCGGACTTCGCATGACCGACACGTCATGCCCATCACCGGCAGCGTGACCGCGATCGTTCCGGACTTCGTCATCTTCGGTTGGGGAACGTCCATGCCTGCCGGGCGGGGGCCTCGACCCATGCGGTATTCCCGCATCTCGACGGCCCGGCGCCGAAGCTCGTCGGCGTCCATGGACGCGAAGTCGAGCGGCGCGGTCGCCGCTGATCGACTCGGGGCGGGTTCGCGTGCTCCCACCCGGTCGGGCCGGCGATCCACAGCGGTCGGAGGCGCGCTGACTGATGCGCTCGCCGGCACCGACTTCGCAACCGGCATGTCGTTCCTGGTGGCCCGGGCGGCTGCCCGATTGCGACGGCGAGACATGGGACGCCGTGCTCCTCTAGTGCTGCCCGAAAGGGCTCGGGTTACGAGACCAGCCTGGACGTCGCATCGTTCAGTGCCAATGCAGCAGAGAGCAAGGCTTCCTCAAGAATTGGTCAAGCCCGGGCGGCGTGCGACGCGCGGGATCGGCGCAGCGGCGGCGTCAAGACGATACGGCCGTGCCAGACGCGCGTTCCGTCTCGCCGCGATCACCCTGTTCGCCCGGCGCTACGGTCTCCCGAGCAGTCGCTCGATCAGCGACCGGTCGGACCCCGGCGGAAGCAGCTCGGCGGCGGCGAGATCGGCCTCGTAGCCGGCGTCGGCCACCGCCGCCGCGAGCGCCGCATTCGACACCAATGCGGGCTCGCGGCGGACGGTGGCGGTCTCGTGCCGAAGGTCAACGTGGACCCGCGTCACGCCCTCGAGCTTCTGGACCGCCTTCGTGATCCCGATGACGCACGATCCGCAGGTCATCCCCCGGACGGGGAAGCGGATCGTCTCCTGCGTGCCGCCCGACGAGGTCACATCGACACCATCAGGCCGAAGCTCATCGCGATCACCGCGAGCGCGAGCCCTGCCTTGATCCACGGGGA
>DASXVG010000106.1:0-4041 GCA_036504355.1 Candidatus Limnocylindrales bacterium | reverse complement strand
TGCCGTGGGCGAGGACAACCGGATCGTCGCGGTGGGTGAGGAAGCCCGCGAGATGATCGGCCGCACCCCCGGCAACATCCAGGCCATCCGCCCCATGAAGGACGGCGTCATCGCCGACTACGTCATCACCGAGGCGATGCTCCGCTTCTTCATCGGCAAGGCGACAAAGGGCCGGATCGGCTTCTCCCGCCCCGAGGTCATGATCTCCGTGCCCGCCGGCGTGACGTCCGTCGAGAAGCGCGCCGTGCGTGACGCCGCGCTCAAGGCCGGTGCCAAGGAGGCGTACCTCATCGAGGAGCCGCTGGCAGCGGCGATCGGCGCCAACGTCCCGATCAGCGGCCCGTCGGGGAACATGATCATCGACATCGGCGGCGGGACGTCCGAGATCGCGGTCATGGCGCTGGGCGGGATCGTGGTGTTCAACAGCCTGCGGGTCGGCGGCAACAAGTTCGACGAGTCGATCGCCTCGTACATCCGCAAGAAGTACAACCTCATGGTCGGCGAGCGGACCGCGGAGGAGGTCAAGATCCAGATCGGCACGGCGCTGCCCCTCGAGCGGGAGCTCACGATGGAGGTCCGCGGCCGCGACCTCATCGCCGGCCTGCCGCGCACGATCCCGATCACGAGCTCCGAGGTGATGGAGGCGATCGAGGTCCCGCTCCAGCAGCTCGTGGCCGCCGTCCGCACGGTCCTCGAGCAGACGCCGCCCGAGCTCAGCTCCGACATCATCGACAAGGGAATGGTGATGTCCGGCGGCGGCTCGCTGCTGCGCAACATCGACAAGCTGCTCACGCAGGTCACGGGCGTCCCGTGCCACGTCGCGGAGAACGCGCTCAACTGCGTGGCGCTCGGCACGGGTCTGGCCCTCGAGCACTTCGACTTCTTCAAGAAGTCGCTCGTCCAGCAGATCTAGCGGTGGTGGGGTCCGGCGCCGCAGGCATCCTCGGCGATTCCAGTCACCTGCGGCCGACCGAGGTCGCCTCCCGTGGGCCACGCCGAGGGGCCGGACGGACGCCCGCTGCATGACCCGCGCCTTCATCGATCTGCACTGTCATACCAGCGCCAGCTTCGACAGCCTGGCCGACCCCCGGAGTGTCGTGCGCGTCGCGGCGACGCGTGGGCTCACCCACCTTGCGATCACCGACCACGACCGGATCGACGGGGCGCTGCGCGCCCGTGACGCCGCGCCGGACGGGCTCAGCGTCATCGTCGGGGAGGAGATCCGCACGTCGGAGGGCGACCTCATCGCGCTGTTCCTCGAGCGGGCCGTGGCGCCCCACCGGCCGGCGCGCGAGACGATCGAGGAGGTTCGGGCGCAGGGCGGGCTGGTCGGGATCCCGCACCCGTTCGACCGGTTCCGGGGGTCGATGCTCAAGGACCCGCGGCTCGAGGCGATGGGCCCCATGGTGGACTGGGTTGAGGCGTACAACGCGCGCGTCATCGGTGGCTCGCGAAACGATCGCGCCCAGGCGTTCGCGCTCGAGATGGGCCTGCCGGGCGTGGCCGTCAGCGATGCCCACAGCGTGATCGAGGTCGGCGTTGCGTACACGGTGCTCGAGGGCGACCCGTCGACCCCCGCGGGACTGCTCGCGGCCCTCGCCACCGTCGAGCTCGTGCCGGGCCGCGCGTCGTATATCGTGCGCACCCTCACACCCGTGTCCAAGCTGATCAACCGCGCCCGGGGCAACCGGCGCGTACCACCGCCCTCGCCAGCACCGGGGGCTCCGTCGAGTGAGTGAGCAGCCCGTGTCCGAAGCCAGCCCGCAGTCCCAGGCGCCCGTGGCCGCCGATGATGATGCCCGTCCGCCGATGTCGCTCGGCGCCCGGCTGCGCCAGCCCCGGACGATCCTGTCGATCGCGATCCCGCTGGTCCTGCTCGTCCTGCTCGCGCGGTTCGCGCTCAACATCCAGGTCGAGGAGGTCATCGCCGGCATCGCGGAGGCGAACCCGCTGCTCCTGCTCGCGGCGCTCGCCGTGTTCTACCTCGGCTTCCCACTCCGCGGGCTGCGGTGGGCGATGCTGCTCCGCTCCACGGGCCAGCCGATCACGATCAGGGACTCGACCGAGATCCTGTTCCTGTCGTGGCTCGTGAACTGCCTCGTGCCCGCCAAGCTGGGCGACGTCTATCGGGCGTGGCTGCTCAAGATCAACAGCCCGGCATCGCTGTCGCGCACGTTCGGCACCGTGTTCATCGAGCGCATCCTCGACCTGTTCGTCATCGCGATCCTCGGCCTGCTCGCCGGGTTCTGGAGCTTCCGGAGCGGCCTGCCGCCCGAGATCCAGTTCGTCGCCGCGCTTGGAGTCGCGACCGTCGTGGTCCTCGCCGGACTCCTCCTGACGCTGCGCAACTTCGGGCGCCGGATCATCGTCGCCCTGCCCCTCCCGGACCGCGTCCTCGAGCTGTACGAGCGCTTCGAGGAGGGGGTGTTCAGCGCCATCACGATCCGCCAGCTGCCGTGGCTGCTCGTCCTCACCGTCTGCATCTGGGCGACCGAGGGGCTGCGCCTGTGGTTCGTCGTCCAGGCGCTTGGCTTCCCGGACGTGAGCCTCGGGCTGTCCGGCGCCGTGTTCGTGGCGCTGATCGGGTCGCTCCTCACGGCAGTGCCCCTCAGCCCGGCCGGCCTGGGCGTCGTGGACGCGGGCATGGGCGCCGTGCTCGTGCTCGCCTACACGATCCCGACGACCGAGGCGACGACGATCGTCGTGGTGGACCGGGTCATCAGCGTGTTCTCGATCATCGTGTTCGGGTCGATCCTGTACGTGATCTCGGGCAAGCGGAAGGGCGCGGGCCTGTCGCCCGTCGCCGGTGCCGCTGCCGCCACGAGCTGACCCGCGACCGCCGGGGCCCCGCGTGGCGGCGTGCGCGCCGCGGACCAGGGAGGCGAGGCGACGGGGCCCTTGCGTTCCCCGCATACGTCTCGCAGCCGCGCGGCCGATCGACCCGCCGCGCCTACCGGGACCCCGTCGCCGGAAGTCTCACGCCCGCACCGCACCCGAGTGCACCGCACTGCAAGGTCGTGGCGACGCGGACGCACCAGCGCTGAGTACCAACGGGGGATTGGGCGGCAGGAGGATCGGATCGACACTGCAATCCGACCCCACGCAAGGCACGTGGGGGCCTAGCCCAAGGCGACCATGACGACCGAGAACGGCCGCGCGTTCAACGAATGGCTTCGAGCCCAGCTCAAGGCCAAGAAGATGTCGCAGCGACAGCTGGCACAGCAGTCGGGCGTGGATCACTCCACGATCTCCCGGCTGATCCGTGGCGACCGGATGCCCTCCCTCGGGACGGCGACCAAGCTTGCCCGGGGACTGCGCGAGATCCGCGAGGATGCCGACACGAGCACCGCCCTCGGCGTCGTGTCCGTGGGACCCCAGAACCCGACCGCCCGCGTCGAGTACGCCCTGCGTGCCGACGAGGCCCTGTCGGAGCCCCAGGTCCGCCAGATCATGGAGTACTACCTGGCTGTTCGGGTTCGCCGCTTCGCGCGAACCTACTCCAGCGTCGGTGCTGCCGAATCAGGTATCGCCAACGGCTCGTCGAGTTCGGCAAGTGGCGTCTACGGGCGTCCATCCCCGATGAGCGGGGCGGGCATCGCGACGCCGTCCGTCTACCGGAGCCCGGCTCCGCCCCCGCGCTACGGCGCGGTGCGGCCCGCGGTCCGGCCGCCGACCCGAACGCCGGGTCGTCCGTAGCACACACCTTCCAGGGCACGGCCCGGGCGTCCCTCCACGTCCGGGTCTCGGGGACAGCGAACGCCGGTCTGCAGGGACCGGCGTTCGTGCGTCAGCGGCAGGCGGGCGACGCCCTCACGATGCCGGGCGCGGCGCGCGACGGGGTCGTTCGGCCTTGGCCCGGGCGACGACCGCCGGATCGCCCGCGTCGGGGTCCGCGGGCGCGCTGCGGCCCTTCGCGCTCCGGGTGGCGAACGCCTCTGGCGGCAGGCTCCCGATCGGCTCACCGGCCGCGAGCGCCCTGGCCCGCGCGATGTTCACCTCGTCGTACCCATCCTCCATCCCGGGCGTCTCCAGCATGTACAC
>DASXVG010000105.1:0-5366 GCA_036504355.1 Candidatus Limnocylindrales bacterium | reverse complement strand
TCTCGCCGCTCGCGACCCGGGCCCTCGTCCGTCACTTGTTGCCCTCCGCGAGCCGGTCGAGGGGGCTCAGCTTTCGGGCCGCGGCGATTGCACGCTCTGCTCTGGTCGCTGCCGCGTAGCGGGCAACCATCTCGCGGCTCTTCCAACCGACCACGGCCATGAGGTCGGTCTCCTGGATGCCGGCCGCCAGCATCGAGTGGGCATAGGCGTGGCGAAACAGATGCGGGTGCACGCGGACCGTGAGCCCCGCCTCGTTGCCTCGGTCCCGGATGAGGTCGCCCAAGCCTGACTCCCGCAGTACGCCGCGCCGCCCGAGCCACAGGTCTGGACGTCGCGCGTCGGGATGCTTGCTTCGAGCGCGCAGGTACCGGTCGATCGAGCGAACCGTCTGGGCCCCAACAGGAACCATTCGCGTGCGGCTGCCCTTGCCGGTGACCTTGAGGAGTCCCTCATCGAGGTCCACGTCCTCGACCCGAAGTCCGAGCAACTCGCCTCGACGGACCCCGGTGTCGATGAACACGCGCAGGACCGCGTCGTCGCGGCGCCCAGTGAAGGTCCGGTCCTGCTCACAGACATGGAGCAGCCTGCGAAAGTCCCCTTCCCGAAGGACTGGGGGCGGCTCTTCGGGCAGGCGCGGTGGCTTCATCCGCTCCATCGGGTTGTCATAGATCTCGCCTTCGTCGACCAGCCAGACGAAGTACGCTCGCAGACCCCGGTAACGGTTGTGGGCGGTGGCTGGCTTCCACTTGCCCAGCAGGTCGGTAATAAACGCTTCGACATGCTCGCGCCGGATCCCCGCGACGGCACGAGGCATCCCCTGGCTCTCGAGGTACAGGTCAAGCTGGCTCACCGCGGCCGAGTAGGTCGAGAGCGTGGCCGGGCTCATCCGCTGCGCGCTCATGTGCCGCTGCCATGACGCCAGCAGCGTGAGGAGGTCCGAAAGGGCCGTATCATTGGACCGGCTTGTCGGTGAGGTGGCCACACTTGCTCTGGTCGCGCTGAGAGTCCTGACAGACCCAGCATATGCGATTGGAGCGGTGTAGGCCCCTCCAGCAAGCCGGAATTGCGAAGCACATGCGCTTCGTGAGCACGGATCTTGTCGGGGCGTGGCGCAACGGTGGCGCACGTGCTTTGGGAGCACGAGGTTGTGGGTTCAAATCCCACCGCCCCGACCATTCTCCTGGGGTGGTGCGCTCGGCGCCGCCCACAGTGTCGCGAACCGTGGGCTCAGGCGACCGGCTGCACCACCGGCAGGACCTTGCCGCCCGGCACGCCGATCGACGGTGCGAGCTCGCCCGCGATCTGGCGGAAGCGCTCGATGGCCTCCGGACGGAGGCGGTACCAGACCCACGACGCGCGGCGCTCCGAGGTGACCCAGCCGGCCTCGCGGAGCACCTTGAGGTGGTGGCTCACGGTGGGCTGGGCGACGTCGCAGCACGCGGTGAAGTCGCAGGCGCAGACCTCGTGGCCGCCGGCAAGCTGGCGGAGGATCGCGAGCCGGGTCGGGTCGGCGGCACCCTGGAGGAGCAGCGCGTCCGGATCGGTGAGACGTTTCATGGCAAACAGCATATTGACACTTGTCGATAGCGCTGGCAAGATGCGCCGCATCGACATCTTTCGATATCGAACCCGAACCCGGAGGCCCGCTCCACCAATGAACGCCTCGCCCGAGCTCGTTGCGCTGATCCAGCGCGATCGCGAGCGCCACATCGAGCACGACCGCCTCGCCCGCGTGGCCGCGTGCGTGCGAGCATGCTGCTCGACGTCCTTCACCGACCGCCTCGCGCGCGCCCTGCGCCCTGCCCCGACGACCTGTTGAGGTCCGCACCGATGACGACCGAATCCATCCACGAGGACGTGCGCGCCCGCTACGCGCAGGCCGCGATCCAGGCGCAGGCCGGCGGCTGCTGCTCCGGCGAGCCCGAGACGATCGGCGCTGGCCTGTACTCCACGCTCGAGCATGCGGAGCTGCCCGAGGCCGCCGTCCTGGCGTCGCTCGGCTGCGGCAACCCCATCGCGGTCGCGGAGCTCCACGAGGGCGAACGGGTCCTGGACCTCGGCTCCGGCGGCGGGATCGATGTCCTGCTCTCCGCGAAGCGCGTCGGCCCGACCGGACGGGCGATCGGGCTGGACATGACCGACGAGATGCTCGCCCTTGCCCAGCGCAACGCGGCCGAGGCGCGCGCGACCAACGTCGAGTTTCTGAAGGGGACGATCGAGGCGATCCCGCTCCCCGCCGACTCGATCGACGTGGTGATCAGCAACTGTGTCGTGAACCTCGCGGCGGACAAGCCCGCCGTGTTCCGCGAGATCGCGCGCGTCCTGAAGCCGGGCGGCCGGATGGGCATCACCGACATCGTCGCGGAGGATCGCCTCACGCCGGCCGAGCGCGCCGAGCGGGGGTCGTACACCGGCTGTATCGCCGGGGCCCTCTCGTTCGCCGAGTTCCGTGCGGGCCTCGAGGGCGTCGGTCTCACCGACGTCTCCCTCACGCCGACCCACGACGTCGCCGACGGGATGGTCAGCGCCATCGTCAAGGCCAGCAAGCCCGTGGACGCCCGCCCGCGCATCGACCCTTCGGCTCGGACGGAGCTGCCGATGGCGTCCGACGGCTGCTGCGGCGGTGGTGGGTGCTGCTGATGCGGATCGAGCGGGCCCGTCCCGCCGATGTCCCGGCGGTCGAGGCGCTGCTCTCGGCAGCCGGCCTGCCGGTCGAGGGCGCCGCGCAGGCACTCTCCGCCGGCGTGGTTGCCCGTGACGGCGACACGGTCGTCGCGGCCGCGGCCGCCGAGCGGTACGGTACCGCCGGGCTGCTGCGGTCCGTGGTCGTCGCGCCCGAGCGTCGCGGAACGGGCATCGGCCGGGGCATCGTGGCGGCCGCCGAGTCGCTCGCGCGCGACGAGGGCATCCGCGACCTGTATCTCCTGACCGAGACGGCCGTCGACTGGTTCCCGCGCCTGGGCTATCTGCCCGTGGACCGGTCCGTGGCGGCCGCCATCGTCGGCGAGTCGATCGAGTTCACGACGGTCTGTCGGGACACGGGCGTCCCGATGCGGCGCCGGCTGGCGTGAACGTCTGGGGCGTCGTCTGGGCCGGGACGCCGCGCGACGGCCGCGAGGCCGCCGCCGCGCTCCTGCGAACCGTCAGGAACGATCGCGTCGTGTCGGGAGAGCTCCTCGTTGGCGCGATACTCCCGTGGGGTATCATCGGGCTGCGCCGAACCCGCGCACCAATCGAACTCCTCCACCCGTGAGGTCACTGACATGGCACACCGACCCGTCGCCCCGAACGAGGATCCCGTCTGCGGGATGACCGTCGACATCGAGCAGGCCCGCGCGAAGGGTCTCGTGCTCGAGGAGGACGGCCGCGAGTTCGGCTTCTGTGGCAAGGGGTGCTTCCTCGAGTTCCGTGACGACCCCGAGACCTTCCTGGCCGAGGGCTACAGCCCCGCGATGTGATCGCGGCGGGGTGCACGCTCCATCGCACCCTGACCATCGACTCCCTTGGCGTGATCGTCACGCCGGGCGCATGATCTCGTCGACCGGTGCACGTGCCCCGGCGGGAGGAGCACCGCACCGTCCATGACGTCCCCTGGCATGCGCACTCGCCTCGTGGGCTCGACGCTCCTGGCGGCGGCACTCGTGGCGGAGCTGGCGGTCGCACCCGGCGCGGCGATTGCCGCCCGTCCGGGCGGCTCGCGCGCGCTCGCCCTCGGCTTGTCGCAGCGCTCGGCCACGCCCGCGCAGGCGACGAGCATCCTCGTCACCTATCGCGATAGCGCGAGCGTGCTGGACCAGGGCGCTGCGCGCACTCGCGCAGGCGTCACACGCGAGCGCGGCCGCCCAGACCTCCAGCTCGACGTCGTGCGGCCCGCGCGTGGCCGGTCAATCGCGGACGCGGTGGCTGCCCTGGATGCGGATTCCGCGGTCGCGTTCGCCGAGCCGAACCGGCGCATGGTGCTCGCCGCCGACCCGGCGGCGGAGGAGTACTTCCCGGTCCAGTGGGGCCTCGAGAACCACGGTGGCGACTGCGTCGGCGGCGCGACGGCCGTGCTGGGCCTCGACTGCGTGAACGACGTCGACATCGACGCGGTGGCCGGCTGGTCGAGCGCCACCGGCGCCGGGATCACGATCGCGATCCTCGACGACGGCCTCGATTTCAGCCAGTCCGAGCTCGCGGGGCAGGCGTGGGTCAACACGGGCGAGACGGGGATCGACGGATCCGCCAACGACAAGGCGACCAACGGCGTCGACGACGACGGCAACGGCTTCGTCGACGACGTCAACGGGGTGAACCTGTGCACCGCGGATGCGCCGACGACCATCCTCCACCGTGCCGGGGTCGACTGGCACGGGACCGCGGTCGCATCGATCGTGGGGGCGGCCGCCAATGGCACCCGAATCGTGGGCGTGGCGCCGGGCGCCAGGCTGATGGCGGTCCGCTGGCTCGTGAAGGACACCTGCGACACGACGTTCGATGCCATCAACGCGATCGACTACGCCGTTGCCAACGGCGCGGACGTCATCAACGCCTCCTGGGGCGGCCCGGACGACAGCCTTGCCCTCGAGGCCGCGATCGGCCGGGCCAACGCCGCGGGCGTCCTCATCGCGGCCGCCGCGGGAAACGAGGGCGTGACGAGTCCGTTCTACCCGGCCGCCTCGAGCGCGTCGAACGTCGTCTCGGTGGGTGCGCTGGAGCCCGACGGCCACCTCGCGGCCTTCTCGAACCGCGGCGCCTGGGTGGACCTGGCGGCCCCTGGCGATGCCATCGCCGCGCTGTGCCTGGACACCAGCATCTGTTCGGACGTCTGGACGTTCCTGCCGGGGACCTCGTTCGCGGCGCCGCACGTCGCCGGGGTGGCCGCGATGGTGCTCGAGCTGCGGCCCGACCTCAGGAACAACGCGGCGGCGCTCCGGAGCAAGCTCATCAACTCAGGCGTGCAGAGCTCGCTGCTCGGCGGTGGCCTCACCGGATCCGGACGCCGGCTCAATGCCGGGTACGCCGTCGACGTCACGCCCCCGTCCGCGCCGGGCGTGCAGGTCCGGGCGCGGGCCAACTCGACGATCGGCTCCACCACGGCATCGATGACGATCACCTGGCCCGCCTCGACGGACGCGAGTGGCATCGACTCCTACCGCGTGCGCTATCGCAAGGCGGGGGCCTCGACCTGGACAACGATCGCGAGCGCCACCACGTCGCGCACGGTGCGCGCCACGCTGACGATGGCCCAGCGCTACGACATCCAGGTGATCGCACGCGACCGGGGCGGCAACACGACGGCGTCCACGATCACGACGACGCCGACGCGGTACTCGGAGTCTTCGTCGAGGGCGAGCTACTCGGGCACGTGGACGCTCGTCTCGAAC
>DASXVG010000104.1:0-2345 GCA_036504355.1 Candidatus Limnocylindrales bacterium | reverse complement strand
GTCCGCCTGCGCCTGTCCCCAGTGCTCGGCGAACGCCTCGACCTGCATCTGGAAGACGCTCGGCAGCTCCTCCTCCCTGGGCGACCGCAGGACATACCCGTCCGGGAGGCGCGGCTCGTCGACGTGCTCGAGGTCCGGCCGGAGCATCTCCGCGCCCCAGCGCACGGCCGTGTAGCCGCGCGCCAGCGAAGCGCGCTCCTGCTCCTCGTCACCGTCGAACACGTGCACGGCGAACCAGGACCGGCGATCCGTCGGGTTCGCCTCGGCGACCTCGCGGAGACGGTCCTCGGACCAGCCGACGAGCGCCTCGGCGATGCCGAGACCCCAGGCCGAGGGCTCAACCACCGACGTGATGTCGTAGATCCGGTCCCCGTCGTTGAGGTCGTGCCACTCGACGCGGCCGTAGCCCACGGTGATGCCGTCCCGTTCCGCGAGGATGCAGTCCACCAGCGGGTCGCAGTTCACGAGGTGCGTGTACCGGTGGCGCATCGCGTCGAGATCGATCGGCTCGAGCGGGCCGACGTGGGCGCGGAGGCGGGCGTTGGCCTCGCCCATCCCCGCCACGTCCCGGAGCCCGCCGTACCGGCGGAAGGTGATCCCGCTGCTGGCCGGCCAGGCCGGCAGCGGGAGCGGCGTCGTGGTCGTCATCGGTCGTCCCCGTACTTGCGACGCATGTGCTGGTTCACCGACACGTGGATGGCCTTCCACTTGCGGCGCTCCTCGGCCCGCAGGAGGGGATCGCTCGCTCGAGCGACGTGGGCCGCCTCCCGTTCCAGCTTGCGATGGCTCGCCAGGCGCTCGGCCGACAGCCTCCCCGACGTCAGCGCGGCGGCGATCGCGCAGCCGGGCTCGCCCGCATGCCGGCAGTCGCTGAAGCGGCACGCGAGCGCGAGCTCGGCGATGTCGGCGAACGCGGGATCGAGGCCGTCCGACGCGCCTGCAACCCCCAGGGAGCGGATCCCCGGCGTGTCGATAAGCAGCGCCCCGCCCGGCAGCCTGACGAGCTCCCGGTGGGTCGTCGTGTGCCGGCCCCGCGAGTCGTCCTCGCGGACCGCGGCGGTGCGCTGCCGTTCGGCGCCTGCGAGCGCGTTGACGAGCGTGGACTTGCCCACGCCCGAGCTCCCGAGCACGACCGCGGTGCGGCCGCGCGCGAGGTACGCCGCGCGGAGCGGCTCGACGCCGTCGCCGTGGAGCGCGGAGATCGCCACGACCTCGACGCCCGGCGCCACGGCCGAGGCGGCGATCCGCAATCCATCCACGTCAGCGGCCATGTCGGCCTTGTTGAGCACGATGACCGGCGTCGCCCCGCCGCTCCACGCGACGGCGAGGTAGCGCTCGATCCGGCGGAGGTTGAAGTCGCCGTCCATGCCCGCGACGACGAACGCCACGTCGACATTCGCCGCGAGGACCTGCTCGGCGACGAGGTTGCCGGCCACCCGCTCCTCGCCGGCGCTGCGCGTGAACGCGGTCCGGCGGGGAAGGACGGCCTGGATGAGCGACGGCGACCCGTCGCCCGCCGAGCGGGCGAGCGCCACCCAGTCGCCGACGGCCGGGAAGTCGCCGGGCCCGTAGGCCTCGTGGCGGAAGCGGCCGGAGACTGCCGCCGTCGCGTCCGGGGCGCCGCCTGGCTGGGCGACGATCCACGCGTCGCGGTGCGCCGCGACGACCCGGGCGGGCACCAGTCCCGCCGCGTCGTGCGGCAGGAACGCGGTTGCCCACCCGGGATCCCAGCCGAGGTCGACGAGGGCGTCGCCCGGCCCGGCCGTCGCTGGAGCGGGAGCCGGGACGGGTTGCTGAATGCCGGTCATGTCCATTGCCATCACCCGACCCGCTTGAGCTTGCCGGTGCGCTTCGCGTACCGCTCGGCGCGCCCGAATGCCCACAGCCCCGCCGGGATGAGCACGATGCCCATCACGATGAGCGGCACCACGTCGCCGATGAGCGCCGATAGGGGCGTCCCATCGAGCATGGCGGCCCGCACGCCGTCGAGGACGTAGGTGGCCGGCGAGAGCTTCGAGACCACCTGCATCCACCCGGGGAGCACGGTGACCGGGTAGTAGACCCCGGACACGAGCAGGAGACAGGACTGGATGACGAACGTCATCTGCGCCCCGCGCTCCACGTACAGCAGCGGCAGGATCGCGGCCATCATCCCGATGCCCACGAAGCTGAACGAGCCGAGCAGCACGAACACCGCCGCGGTTGCGACGTTCGTGACACCCAGGTCCAGCTGCCGGTAGAAGACGACCAGCACGACCATCATGGCCGCGGTGTGCACCAGGCCGTACGCCATCGCGTACAGGCACGAGCCCAGGAGCTGGGTCCAGCGCCGGATCGGGGCCATG
>DASXVG010000103.1:0-4289 GCA_036504355.1 Candidatus Limnocylindrales bacterium | reverse complement strand
CCGCGCATGAAGCTGCCCGGGAGCAGCGCGAGCCCCTGGCCCAGCCAGATCGCGCCCAGCATGCACACGATGATCGCGATGGCGACGCGGGCGGGACGCACGGGCTGGCTCCTGGCTTCGGGTGGGTAGCGCAAGGGTACGGCCCGTACAATCGGAGCGCGCGTCCCGCAGCTGCAGTGGAAGGGACCCCCCGATGATCGACCCCGAGGCCCAGATCGAACGCGACGGGCTCAACCACTACCCCACGGCCTTCCTCCAGAACCTCATCGACAACGGCGAGGGCTGGCAGTCGGAGGGCTCCCTGTCCGCCGCCGTCGTGCGCGCGCTCGAGGACGGGACGTGCGTCCTGGGTCCGGTCGCGCACCGCGACTACCACAACAACGTCGTCCCGGCGCGCTCGGACGTGGCCCCGGGGCTGAAGGGCACCCTCGTCTACGCCAACACGCGGCGCGCGGAACGCGGTCTGCCCCCGCTCGTCGAGGCGGGCGACGGCACCGTCCACGAGGAGATCGCCCCCGCATGAGCTACGAGGCCGCGCCCGACCGCTACGACACGATGCCGTACCGCTTCTGCGGGCGCAGCGGGCTCAAGCTCCCGGCCCTGTCCCTCGGGCTGTGGCACAACTTCGGCGACACCACGCCGATGTCCATCCAGCGCGAGATGGTCCACACCGCGTTCGACCTCGGGATCACCCACTTCGACCTCGCCAACAACTACGGGCCGCCGTACGGCTCGGCCGAGACGAACTTCGGGCGGATCCTGCGCGAGGACCTCGCGGCGTATCGCGATGAGATCGTCATCAGCAGCAAGGCCGGCTGGGACATGTGGCCGGGGCCCTACGGCCAGGGCGGCGGCGGACGGAAGTACGTGCTCGCGAGCCTGGATCAGAGCCTGCGGCGGGTCGGTGTCGACTACTTCGACATCTTCTACAGCCACCGCTTCGACGCCGACACCCCGCTCGAGGAGACGATGGGCGCCCTCGCCCACGCGGTCCGCCAGGGCAAAGCGCTCTACGTGGGGATCAGCTCCTACTCGGCGAACAAGACGCGCGAGGCGGCCGCGATCCTTGGCCGGGAGGGCGTCCCGCTGCTCATCCATCAGCCGAGCTACAACATGTTCAACCGCTGGGTGGAGCCGGACCTGCTGGATGCCATCGGCGAGCTGGGTGCGGGGATGATCGCGTTCACGACGCTCGCCCAGGGCCTGCTCACGACGAAGTACCTCGACGGCATCCCGGAGAACGCCCGCGTCAACCGGCCGGGCGGCGACTCGTTCCAGCGCAAATCGATCAACGAGGACAACCTGCGCCGGGTCCGGGCGCTCAACGAGATCGCCGGGCGGCGCGGGCAGTCGCTCGCCCAGATGGCGCACGCGTGGGTCCTCCGTGACCCGCGGGTCACGACCTCCCTCGTCGGCGCGAGCTCGCCGGAGCAGATCCGCGAGAACGTCGGCGCGATCGCGAACCTCGCCTTCAGCCCCGAGGAGCTCGCCGAGATCGACAAGTACGCGGTCGAGAGCGGCGTGAACCTGTGGGAGAAGCCCTCGACCGACCAGCGCGTCTAGCGTTCGTTTCGTCCTGCCCGGAGCCCGCCCGATGCCGACGCTCGCTGACTATCCCCGCGTCAACCTCCGGTTCGGGCCGTCGCCACTGCAGCGGCTGGACCGCCTGACCGCGCACCTTGGCGGGGCCACCGTCTGGGCGAAGCGCGAGGACGTGAACTCCGGCCTCGCGTTCGGCGGCAACAAGGTGCGCAAGCTGGAGTACCTGCTCGCCGACGCGCTGGCCCAGGGCTGCGACACGCTCGTGTCCATCGGCGGGGTCCAGTCGAACCACACGCGGCAGGTCGCGGCAGTCGCCGCGCACGCGGGGCTCGGCTGCGTCCTCGTCCAGGAGCACTGGGTCGAGTGGCCGGACGTGACCTACGACCGCACGGGCAACATCCTCATGAGCCGGCTCATGGGAGCGGAGGTGCGGCTCAGCCCGGCCGGGTTCTCGATCGGGTTCCGCGACAGCTGGAAGCAGGCGCTCGCGGACGTCGAGGCACGTGGCGGGAAGCCCTACCCGATCCCAGCCGGCGCGTCCGACCACCCGCTGGGCGGGCACGGGTTCGCGGGCTGGGCGTTCGAGCTGGCCGAGCAGGAGCGGCAACTCGGGGTGTTCTTCGACACGATCGTCGTCTGCTCGGTGACCGGGTCCACGCAGGCGGGGATGATCGCCGGGTGCGCGGTGCTCGAGGACGCCGGCGGGCGTCCACGGCGGGTCATCGGCATCGACGGCAGCGCGACGGTCCCCGAGACGCACGCCCAGGTGGCGCGGATCGCGCGCCGGACTTCTTCAGCCATCGGGCTGGAGCGGGACCTGCGCGAAGACGAGATCGTCCTCGACGATCACTACCACGAAGGCGTCTACGGGATCCCTGGCCCGGGGACCCTTGAGGCGATGCGGCTCGTCGCCCGGCTCGAGGGGATGATCACCGACCCCGTGTACGAGGGGAAGTCGATGGCCGGACTCATCGACCTCGTGACGCGCGGGGAGATCCGGCGCGACTCGAACGTCCTGTACGCGCACCTCGGCGGCCAGCCGGCGCTCAACGCGTACGCCTCGCTGTTCGCGTAGGTGCACGATGGCGGCGCGCTCGATCGAGACACCCGCGAGGCGCTGACGCTGTACCGACTGGCCGGACTCGGCGCTACCGCCGCGCTGCTGCTCAGCGGTTGTGGCTTGACCCTGCCAGACGCCAGCCAGGGGATGATCTGCGAGCCGGGGCTCGATGACGGACAGTGCGTCGACGCCGTGCAGCGCGTGCTCGCCACGGCTCCCGACGCGGGCGCCTCACGGCTGATCGTCGTGGTGTCCGGCCAGCCCAACGGCGGTGCGACGTTCGGCGGGCAGAGCATCTACGTCGTGGTCGAGCCCTGGGTCGGCCCTACGAGCGGTGGTGCGTTCGGGTTCGTCCCGCCGACCTGGCTCGTTACGCATGGCCCCCGCGGCGACGGCGTCCAGGCGTGGTCGACGGCTGACGGCGCACTGCCGGACCACGTGATCGCAGCCGTGGAGGACGCGGGGATCGCAGTCCACCGGTGACGTCCCGCGACGGCCTCGAGTCACCAGGAAGTCGCTTTGCGACGATCACGCACGACCGCGTGCGCGACCCGGGGTTGGGAGCCGCGGTCGTGCGGCAGCTGCCCGGATGCGAGTCTGTCGTGACTCGCGTTGCGGCGGGTGCCTTGGCCACGACACGAGCTACGACTCGCGGACCTCGTCGAGCGCCGCGTCCAGTGCCGCGAGGCCGCCTCGCAACTCGTCGAGCGTCGGCCAGCCGTACCCCAGCCGGAACGAGGTCCTCGGCTGCTCGAACCAGTGGCCCGGGCCGACGATCGTCCCGTGGCGCTCGAACAGCACGTCGTAGAACTGGTCGACATCGAGGCCGGCGGCCACAGAAGGCCGGATCCGCGGGAAGCCCACGACGCCGCCGCGCGGCGCGACCCACTCGAAGCGCGGGTTGTCCTCGATCCACGCGGATGTGATCGAGAACGCCCCCGCGATCCGCCCGCGGATCTCGGGCAGCCAGGTCGGCCGGAGCTCGAGCGCCCGGACCGCGATCGTCTCGTCGACGAGCGACCCGCTGATGAGGATCTGCTCCTTGGCGGCGAGGAACCGCCCGAACAGCTCCCGGTCGCGGGTCACGAGCCAGCCGACGCGGATCCCCGGCAGCCCGTACGTCTTCGACAGGCTGCTGACCGCGATGACTCGGTTGCTGAGCGTCGCCGCGACCGGCAGTGGCTCGCCGAACGTCATCTCACGGTACGTCTCGTCGAGCAGGAGGCGCACGCCGCCGTGGCGCTCCACCAGCTCGATGACCGCATCGAGGGTCCCCCGGGACATCGTCGCGCCGGTCGGGTTGTGGGGAGTCGTCAGCGACACCAGCCGCGTCTCCGGCCGGAGCATGCCGGCGATTCGCTCCGGGTCGACGGCCCAGCCGTCCTCGAACGCGAGGTCGAGGTATTCCACGTCCGCCCCGACGGCCCGCGGCGTCTCCACGTTGGTCGCGTAGTTCGGGCGCGCGACGATGGCGTGCGACCCTGCCTCGAGGAGCGTCGTGTGGACGATGAACAGCGCCGCAACCGCCCCCGGCGTGACGAGGACATGGTCCGGCGCCAGCCCCACGCCGTCGGCCGCCACGAGCTCGCGCAGGGCCGGCAGCCCGAGGTGGTCGCCGTACTGGAGCACGAGCCCGCCGACGTCCGCGCCGAGGTCCGCGAGCGCCGCATCGGCGACCGAGCTCTCG
>DASXVG010000102.1:0-3691 GCA_036504355.1 Candidatus Limnocylindrales bacterium | reverse complement strand
GTTCGGGTTGCTCGAACCCTCACCGATGGTCTTGTCGCCGCGGACGACCCAGCCGTCAACGGGCAGGCCCTGGCTCACGGCCTCGGCGACGGCCCAGTCGATCTGGGCCGGCGACAGCGCCGGACCACCGACGATGCCGTTGATGAACCCGAAGATGTCGGCGAGCGTGTCGCGTTGCCAGACCTTCGAGTGCAACGACCCGGCATCGCCCTGGGCGGAGCGACTGGCGATGAAGCACTCGTGGCCGAGCGCGACGCTCGCTGTGCCCCCGAGCATGGTGACGGCCAGGACGCTGGCCGCAATTGAGCGACGGATTCTCAAGCTGGATCTCCTCTTCCCGGACGGCGACCCGGCCGGCCGCGTCGGGCCGGCATCGCGCCGCCTGTGGTGACGTGGCGGTCGTGGGCTAGCTGGCGAGCACGGCCACCGGGCCCGTGTCGACGACGAGCTCGGAGGGCGCCCCCGTCGGCCGAACCGAGAGGTCGACGCCGTGGATCGCCTGCGCGCGGGCGATGAACCACTTCGCGAAGTCGTCGTCCGCGCTCAGCATCTTTCCGAAGGCTCGGCCGGGATCGTCACCCTCCAGCGTCACGATCACGAGATCCCCCATCGGCGTGGACTGCAGGAACGTGCGCTCCTGGACACCGGCGCGCCGCCGCGACTCGGTGAAGGCCTCGCGGCGCGTGCCATTCAGCTCACCCATCCAGGCGCGCCACTCGTCGGTCTTGCCGGGGAGAATCGGGAATGCGACTGCCATCAACGGCACAGGGAACCTCCATGGGCACGTGCGTGCCCCGGCGACGGAGAGATTCGCCATTGGCCCTGCGCGACGGTCTTGGCGACCGTATGGGGACGCCGCGCGGGTGGAAGCCCACGGGTTCCCGTGCCTCCTCCGATGCCCGGAGTATGGACCTCGAGAGAGGCGACACGAGGTGTCGAATTCCATACGCGCCGACCCACCCATTTCGCCCGGCTGGCGCGCCCTCGGCGGAACAGCATCGGCCCGGGGTCCCGCGCGCGATCGGCGCGGCACTTGTCGTCCGTATCGGCGCTGACCGCTTTCGGCGATTCATCGCAGATCGCCACACTCCATGAGGCGCTTCAGGCTGGCGAGATCATGCCGTAGTGCTCGAGTCACGAGCTTGTCGAACAGTGGCCTAAGGCAGGCAACCACGCCGGCTGGCACCGCTTCGAAGGTCGCGGTGAGGCTGGCGCCCCCTCCCTGCGCCTCGACGACGAAGGATCCCGAGGACGGGAACGGGCCTCCTGTAGTGCGGTAGGCGAGTCTTCGGCCGGCGATGAACTCGGTCACCACGGAGTCGACCTCCACTCGCCGACCGAGGAACGTGGAAACCTCGTGCGCCGTTGTGCCGACACCCACACGGCCCGGCGAGGTCTGACGTCCCGCGACAGCCGTCGACGACCATCGGGCGTTCTTCGAGACGTCGGCGATGACGGCAAAGACGTCGCCGGCTGGGCGGTTGATGTGCACATCGATCGTCCCCTGTGCCACGTGAACCTCCTTTCGATGTGGGTGCGTCGGATCGGCTCCGGGATCTCTCCTGTCCTCCCGGCGCGATGGGTTCTCGGGTCGCCCGGTGGTCGTTGACCACGAAGCGATCGACGGAGGTTGGCGAGGACGACGCCCATTCGGAACCCGGCCGCATCACGCTCGGTCCGGCCGGCCGCTGCGTGACGCGCGGAGCGCCTATTTGTTCTCTTGTGCGTCCGCAAACGCCGACATCTCGGACGCGGTCTTCTCGCCAATCGCGATTGCCTCCGCGCCGGCCCGGCGGCTCCTGCCCGAGAGCCGCCACCACAGAAGTCGCACGATGGACCTGGGGTCCGGCGGCAGGTGGCCGAGCTGTTGCAGCATGCCCATGTCGTCTCGTCGAGCGAGGTGACCGACGACCGCTCCATCGCGGAATTCGTGACGATGGATCTGTTCGACGCGAAAGCGTCTCCCCGTCGGTGGGAAGACGACGGCCGGGCGGTCGTCCTCGAACAGGACAAGCGGTCCGGTCTGGCGGGCGGAGAACATCACGCGGGACATCACCACGTCGTCCGCTACGACGCGTTCGAGCTCTTCGAACGCGATGTCCGAGAACGCGAACCGCAGCCACGCGCCGGTGACGGCAAGGCCAACCGGGCCGCCTTGACGTGCCGCGGGGGGCTCGCTCTCCGCCTCCCTATTGACCCAGTCCGGAGCCACCGCGCGACGAGCAGCGTCGAAGTCCTTCGCGGCGATCGCCGCGTACTGCGCAGCGATCGGATCGTCGGTCATCTGGCGTCGGCGCGGATCAGGCGCAGGCTCGCGAGCGCGATCCAGACGAAGGTCGGCACGAACAGCGCGATGGCGAGGACCGGCATGGCGACCGCGAGCGGCCTCGCGAGGTCGATTGCGCCGGCCACGAGACCGACGGTCGCGACAGCGCGCCACCCGGCGGCACGCCACATCGCGACCGACACGGCGAGGATCGCCACCCCGAGGCCGACCTGACCCTGGAGGAGCGCCGCGAACTGGAGCGCCTGGACGGCGAGCGCCGCGTTGGCGTCGGGCACGTAGGAGGGGGCAGCCAGCACCACCGTCGCCATCCCCGTCGACATCACCTCGCTCACGAGGCCGCCGGCGAAGAACAGCCCGGCACCGATCGCGAGCACCGAAGAGAACAGGTCGGACGAGCCGTGGGCTCGAAGGGCGAGCCGGAGACCAGCGACGAACGGCATACCGAACACGAAGATGAGCGTCGAGAGGAAGAAGAACAGGACGGCCAGCCGGAGGCGCGGCGGATCGGCAAGGTACGTCGCGATGTCAGCGGCAGCGCCGACGGTCCAGTAGTCCGGGAGGCCGCGCAGTGCTGACAGCGGGCCGTTGACGATGATCGCGAGCAGCATGGCAAGGCCGCTCCAGCCCGCGACCCGGGTCGGCATCAGGCTGAGCCGCGCCGGTCCAGATCGCGCGAGCGTGTCGTGGGCGGCCATGTTCTTCTCCTTGTCTGCCTTCACTCGACATAGTGGACCTATGCCGAGTAGGGGCGTACCATAGCAGCGTCATGAGCGATGTCAACGCCAGAGGGACGACCCACCGCCAACGCCAGGCGCTCGAGACGCGGGCGCAGATCGTCACCGCAGCGCGGCGCCTGTTCGGCAGACGCGGCTATGCCGGCACCACGATCCAGGCGATCGCCGACGAGTCGGGCATCGCCGTGCCGACGATCTATGACGCGTTCCACTCCAAGCGGGGGATCCTCGAGGGCGCCCGGCTCGCGATGCTTGCCGAATCGGAGATCCCGGCGCTGATGCTCGAGGCCATCGCGGAGCCTGATGCGGCGAGAAAGCTCGACCTCGCGGCCAAGTGGATCCGGCAGCAGATGGAGCGCTCCTCCGACGTCATCCGGGCCTTCCGGGAGGGCTCTCGCCTCGACCCCGACGTGGCAGCGGACCATCGGCGCGTCCTCGACAACCGGGGTCGGAGCATGGCTCGCTTCATTGACAGCCTGGCTGGCGAACTGGATCCCGCCGTATCGGAACGCGAGGCGACCGACCTGTTGTGGGCGTTCAGCAACGAGGAGTTGTACCGCGAACTCGTCGAGGAGCGTGGCTGGTCCCCTGACAGGTTCGAGCGCTGGCTCGCCGCGACGCTTCGCCAGCAGTTGCTTGGCGAGCACCGTGGAGCCAGCGGCAACGCGTC
>DASXVG010000101.1:0-2623 GCA_036504355.1 Candidatus Limnocylindrales bacterium | reverse complement strand
CGACTCGCCCGAGCGCGACGACGAGCCTGGCGGGAACGACGCCCGGTGACCGGGTTGCTCGCGCTGCACGGCGGCGGCGAGTACGCCGGCGGCGACGAGACGGCGATGGACGCGCTGCTGGCCGCGGCCGGTGAGGCGGCGGGGCTCGAGGGCGTCGGCGTCGTGCGACGGATCGTGCTCGTGCCGACGGCCGCGGCGCGCCAGCGACCGCAGGCTGCGGCCTCCCACGGCGAGCGGTCGTTCGCCGCCGCGGCCGCACGGGCCGGAGTCGCTGTCGAGATCGGCGTGGCCGGGATCCTGACCCGGGGAGATGCCGCGGACCCGCGGATCGTCGGGCCGCTGGAGGCCGCGCACCTCGTGCACTTCCCGGGCGGGGACCCGGACCTCATCCCGTCGGTCCTCCGGGACACCCCGGCGTGGGCGGCAATCGTCCGGGCGTTCGAGGGGTCGGCGGTCATCGCAGGCGCGAGCGCGGGCGCGATGGCGATGGCGGGGCGCTGCTGGACGCCCGCGGGAGCCGTGGACGGGCTCGGGCTGCTGCCGGGCTACGCCGTGCTGCCGCACGACGCGCCGGGACGGCTCGATCGCTGGCGCTCGGCCCATGCGGCCGGGCCTCCGGTCTCGTGGCTCGCGATCGGCGAGCAGACGCTGGTCATCGGGCGACCCGGCGGCATCTGGCGGGTCGCCGGCCGCGGGCGGGTGCGGGTGCTCGGCCCCGACAGCGCCGAGCTCGCGTCCGCGGGCGACGGGGAACCGATCTCCATCCCGTGAGCCCGGGCGGGCCGAGGACGGCCTCGGCCCTGTCGCCTGGGAGTCGACGACCTCGGCGATCGAGCGCTCACGCGGCCGCGGCGGCCACCCGGGTTCCGCTAGAGTCGCGACGTGGCCACTCCCCGCACGTTCGACCGCGCTCCCTGGCTCCTCGAGCCCGACATCTCGTACCTCAACCACGGGTCGTTCGGCGCGTGCCCGGACCCGGTCATGGAGGCGCAGCGCGTCTGGCGGGAGCGGATGGAAGCCGAGCCGGCACGGTTCCTCGGCCGCGAGCTCGAGCGCCACCTCGACGAGGCGCGGATGCGCGTCGCGACCTTCCTCAACGCTGACGCCGAGGGCATCGCGTTCGTCCCCAACGCCACGACCGGCGTCTCCACCGTCCTCGCCTCGCTCCGGTTCGAGGCGGGCGACGAGCTCCTCGCGTCGGACCACGAGTACAACGCGACGCTCAACGCCCTGCGGGCCGCCGCCGAGCGGGACGGCGCGACGCTGCGGATCATCCGGATCCCCTTCCCCATCCACGACCCGTCGGAGGCCCTCGAAGCGTACGTCCACGCGGTCACCGAGCGGACACGGTTCGCCCTCGTGAGCCACGTCACGTCGCCCACGGCGCTCGTCCTGCCCGTGGCCGCGATCGTGCGCGAGCTCGACCGGCGGGGCGTGGACACCCTCGTCGACGGCGCGCACGCGCCCGGCATGGTGGATGTCGACCTCGGCGCGCTCAATGCCGCGTACTGGACGGGCAACGGCCACAAGTGGCTGTGCGGCCCGAAGGGTGCGGGGATCCTCCATGTTCGTGCGGACCTGCGCGGCCGGATCCGCCCGCTCGTGATCTCGCACGGCGTGAACGACGATCGCACCGACCGTCCCCGGTTCCGGCTCCTGTTCGACTGGCAGGGAACGAGCGACCCCACCCCATACCTCGCGCTCCCGGCGGCGATCCGCTACACGGGCGGCATCCACGACGATGGCTGGCACGGGCTCATGACGGCGAACGCGGCGCTCGCGCGACGGGCGCGGGACATCCTGTGCGGGGCGCTCGGGACGGCACCGCCGTCACCGGACTCGATGCTCGGCGCCATGGCCGCTGTGCCGATCCCGGGAATCGCGCCGACGAAGGGGGCGGCGCAACGCCTCCAGGCCGAGCTGTTCGACGAGGACCGGATCGAGGTCCCGATCATGACCTTCCCGGTGCCGGCAGCGGTCGACGGCGGGGGCCCGGCCCAGCTGCTGGTACGGATCTCGGCACAGGTCTACAACCGCCCGGAGGAGTACGTGGCGCTCGCCGAGGCGCTCGCGCGGCGGGTCAGGGCGTCGGGCCCCCGCTCGCTGCTCAGCCGGCTGCGCCGCGGCTGACGGGGCGGGGAACGCGCCGCCTGCGCGCAACCGTCATCCCGACACGCACGTCGTCGCCCACGATGTCGGCCGCGACGAGCCGGAAGGTCCGCAGATCCCCGATCGTGGCCACGCCGGCGAGCTCGAGCAGCGGCCGGCCGGCGCCCAGGACCGCCGCGCGCACGTAGCCGACGATCTCGTCCACGAGACCAGCCGTGAGGAACGCCCCGGCGATCGTCGGGCCGCCCTCGACGAGCAGAGACGACACGCCGCGCCGAGCGAGCTCGGCAAGGAGCTCCGGCAGCGACAGCCTGCCGGTGGCGTCCGCGGAGACGCGTTCGATCGTCACGTAGGCGGGCAGTCCGGGGGCGGGTGCGTCCCGCGCGACGACGACGAGCGTCGGCGCGGCCATGTCGACGACCCGCGATGCGGGGGTCACGATCCTGGCTCTCGCGTCGAGCACCACCCGGAGGGGCGGCCGACCGCGAACCCCGTGGCGCACCGCGAGATGCGG
>DASXVG010000100.1:0-4369 GCA_036504355.1 Candidatus Limnocylindrales bacterium | reverse complement strand
ACGGTTCGGACCCCGAAGTCCGACGAGCGGACCCTCTCGCCGACCTTCACGTTGCGACCCAGGCGCACGCCGCGCGGGATGACGCTCTGCTTGCCCACGACCGTGATCCCGGAATTGAGCCGCGTCGGCTCGGCCTTGTTGGGCGTGTCGAAGTCGGGGCCATCGCCGACGATCGCGCCCTGGCCGACGACGACCTCCTTGTCGAGGATCGCGCGGTCGACGACGGCGCCAGAGCGGATGACGGTGTCGAACATGACGATCGAGTCGCGCACCACCGCGCCCACGTCCACCCGCACGCCTGGTGACAGGACGCTGTTGACGACCGTGCCGTTGATCACGCAGCCGTGCGAGATGAGGCTCCGGTGGACCTGGGCGGTGGGGCCGACCTTGGCCGGCGCCCGCTCCTCGGACCGGGTGTGGATCAGCCACTCGCGGTCGTACAGGTCGAGCTCGGGCGTGTCGTCGAGGAGGGCCATGTTGGCCTCCCAGTAGGACTGGATCGTCCCGACGTCCTGCCAGTAGCCGTCGAACCGGTACCCGAACACGCGAGCCCCGCCGTCGAGCATCGCCGGGATGACGTTCGCGCCGAAGTCCCGGTGCCCCTCCCGGAGCCAGCGAATGAGCGCCCGCTTCGAGAACACGTACACGCCCATCGAGGCGAGGTCGCTCTTGGGGACCTTCGGCTTCTCCTGCCACTCGACGACGCGATCCTGGTCGTCGAGCGCCAGCACGCCCATCCGCGACGCCTCGGCGATGGGCACCCGCCGGACGGCGATCGTCACGTCCGCGCGCTTGCGCCGGTGCGCCGCGATGAACGGCTGGTAGTCCATCTTGTAGATGTGGTCGCCCGCCAGCAACAGGACCGTGTCGCCGGCCGAGTGCTCGATCACGTTGATGTTCTGGAGCACCGCGTCGGCCGTGCCGCCGTACCACTCCGCCACGCGCCCGCGCTTGATGTACGGCTGGAGCAGCTTCACGCCGCCATGGTTGCGGTCAAGGTCCCACGGCCGCCCGAGCCCGATGTGGTCGTTGAGCGACCGGGGGTTGTACTGGGTCAGGACGACGACGTTGTCGATCTCGGAGTTGACGCAGTTGGACAGGGTGAAGTCGATGATCCGGTACTTGCCGCCGAACGGGACCGCGGGCTTCGCGCGCACGGACGACAGGATGGAGAGCCGCTCACCCTCGCCGCCCGCGAGGATCACGGCGATCACCGGCTTCACCAACGGTCGTCCCTCCGGGGAGTTGTGTCCGACGTCGAGCTGGGAACGCGGAGTGCGATGGGCCGATTGTCGGGCATCGAGCCGACCCGTGCTCGCCGCCCGATCACCACCCAGCGGCAATCAGGTGAACAGCCGCGGGTTCACGAACGAGCCGTCGTACTCGACCATCCAGTGGAGATGGGCACCGGTGGAGTGACCGGTGCTGCCCTCGTAGCCGATGACCTGCCCCTTCGACACGATCTGTCCTGCGCGGACCGGGTACCGCGGCTGCATGTGCGCGTACCAGGTCGTCAGGTTCGACGAGTGGGCGATGATCACGATCCAGGCCGGGTCCGCTCCGTCGGCGTAGTTCCAGCCGACGTACACGACACGACCCGCGCCCGACGCCCGGACCGCCGTCCCGTACGGCGCCACGACGTCGATGCCGTTGTGCCAGTGGGCGCAGTCGCCGCTGGGCGGCTCCCAGATGACGCCGGTGCAGCCGAACGGCTGGGTCACGGTGCCGCCCATCGGCCAGCGCAGCGTTCCGTTGAAGCGGGACGGGATGTTGCCGAGGTTGTACTGCCGGGCGACGAGGTTGTCGATCTTCTTGGCGAGCTTCCGCTTCGCAGCTGCCGACGCCGCGAGTGCCCGCTTGACGGCGGCCTTGCTGGCGGACATCTGCGCGTAGCGAGCCTTCTGCGCCGCGAGCGCCGCCTTGGCCGCCTGCTCGAGCTTCCTGAGCTTCGCCTGTGCCTTCTTCAGCTCGTCGAGGCGCTGGTCGAGCTTCTGCTTCTGGACCGCCGTCTCCTGGCGCAGCATGTTCGTCTGGCCCCGGGTCTGGTCGACGGTCTGGTGAAGCGCGAGCAACGTCTCGCGGTCAGCGGCGATCTGCGCTGCGAGCGCCTTGTCCTGCTCGGCCGCGTCCAGCTGGGTGCTCATCTCCGCGAGCATGTCGGTGAACGAGGCGCCGGAGAGGAACGTCTCCAGCATCGACGTCCGCTCGGCCTCGTAGGCCTGGCGGATCCGGTCCGCGAGCTCCGCCTTGCGCTGCCCGAGCTCCGCCTTCTTCGCGGTCTCCTGCGCCTCGATGTTGCCGAGCTGGTGGTCGAGGTCGCCGAGCTGGTTGACGAGATCCTGGTACTCGGCCTTGACCTCGTTGATGCTGTCGACCAGCTTCGCGACGCGCTTGCGGGTCGCGGCGAGGTTGTCGGTGATGCCCGCGAGCTCGTCCTTCGTCTGCGCGATCGCGCCGGCGAGCGTTGCCTGGGAGCTGTTGAGCCTCGCGATCAGCGCCTTCTGCGCCGTGATCTTCCGCTGGAGCTCCTTCTGCTGCGCCTGGGCGCGCGAGAGCTCGTCACCGTGGACCAGACCTGGGGCGGCGGCGGGCGCGGCCAGCAAGCCAACAAGGAACGGGACCGCGAGGATGGCGACGAGGATGCGGTAGCCGCGGCCTGTGCGGGACCGCGGAAAGCGCTGCGGGACGTTGGCGCTGATCAACGAGTGGCGTCCTCAACTCGTGCGAGCGTTGCTGTGTTGCGCGCTGCGCGTGGTCCGTCCGCGACGGAGCGCTAGAACATCTGTACGCCCGCCGGATCGTAACGCCGCCCCTGGAGGCACACCCGAGACGACTCACCGGCTCAAGGATCGAGTGTAGCAGCGTCGGACAACGATAGTCCGGTGTGTAGCTGCGCGGCATGGCCCGAAAGGACCAGTCATGGCTGGTCCAGTAGGGTGCCGAGGGGTCTCAGGGGCCGGTCCACCGGGGCCCGCGTCCCGGCCGGCCCACTGCCCGCCGACCTGGATCGCCACTCGTTCCAGCCGTCGGCCGCTACCTCCAGCCGGAACACGGCGCGTTCCAACCGGCGAAGGGTCCCCGCCTGGAACACCGGGCGATCCAACCGACGGCCGGGGTCGCTGCCTGGAACGCCGGGCGATCCACCGACGACGCCGGGCGCTCCACGGGCGACGCGACGGAGCACGGGCGCCAGGCGGCGGGGCGCGGGCGACGCCCGGACACGGAGCGGCGGCGGGCCGAGGAGCCAGCCCGCCGCCGGAGAGGAACGAGGTGCGCCGGCGCTAGTTCCCGCAGGGGGCGACGTTGCGCCAGTTGAGGACCGTGTCGTTCACGGTCTGGGTCCCGGTGGCGCCATAGGCGAGCGTCAGCTGACGGTCGGCGATCTCGCCGCAGGCGGCGTCCTTCTCGACGTAGTCCCACAACCCGAGGGCGTACTTGTACGAGAGCTGCGTGCTCTCCTTGCCCGTGAGCTGGATCGACGAGTGGGTCGCATCGATCCTCGTCAGCACGACGCCGCCCGGATCCCACTGGGGCAGGCCGCCGTCGAGCCGGTCGAGGAGGCCGGCGATGTACACCGAGCGCCCCGTGCCGTCCGTCGTCGCCGGCACGGTCACCGTGAACTGGAGCGTCACCGTTCGCAGTTCAGCGGTGGCCTCGACCTCGGTCGAGGGCCCGGACCGGTTGAACGACAGGTCCACGGCCCGGACGACGTACCAGTACGTGGAGCCGGACTCGACCTGGGTGTCGGTGTAGCCGGGCGTCGTCACGAACGCGATCGTCGTGTACGGGCCGCCGGACGCGTCGCCGCGTCGGATCTCGTAGCCGTAGAGCGTCGCGTCGACGACCGGGTCCCACGTGAGCTCGACGCCCGCCGGTGACGCGACCACGACCGACAGGCCCTGCGGCACCGGCGGCGCGACCGTGTCCGCGCTCGGCGTGACGGTCATCACCCCCGGGCTGCCCGGGAGCGCACCGGACGCGACCGGGCCGGAGAGGTCGGCGTACACCCAGGTCGCGCCGTTGGTCGTGGTGTACCGGTACACGTAGTCGAAGGTGCCGGTCGCCTCGGGGAGGAACGACGCGACGAACTCGTCGTTGTTGCCGGCCTGGGTGTTGAACGAGGCGTCAACCCACGTCCAGTCGGGGCTCGCCGCGGGGTCGGAGCCCGTGGGCCCAAAGCCCGCCTGCGCCTGGAGGCCGACGGTCGCGCCCGGCGCATCGGTCACGCCGTTGATCCAGACCTGGCCGTAGACGTTGTTGGTGCGGGTGGTGGCGCTGATCTCATGGTTCAGCGTGGGCGGCCACTGGAGGTTCGCCCAACCGATGACGTACTGCGGGATCCCCTTGACCTCGTTCGAGAACGCGCTCG
>DASXVG010000099.1:0-34826 GCA_036504355.1 Candidatus Limnocylindrales bacterium | reverse complement strand
CGTACCCTTGCGCTACCCACCCGAAGCCAGGAGCCAGCCCGTGCGTCCCGCCCGCGTCGCCATCGCGATCATCGTGTGCATGCTGGGCGCGATCTGGCTGGGCCAGGGGCTCGCGCTGCTCCCGGGCAGCTTCATGCGCGGTTCGCCGTTCTGGGGGCTCGTCGGCGCGGTGCTCGTCGTGGCCGGTGTGCTGCTGCTCCTGGTGGAGCGACGCCGGGCCCGATGAGCGACGGGGCCGACCCCGCCGGCCGGGGTGATGCCCGTGGCGACGCCACGATTTCGCGGACAGCCTGAGCACTCGCCGCGCCGCCCCGAGCCGGGGGACGCGGGACAGGTGGACGCGGCGCGGGCGCCCGAGGCTAGGCGGCGAGCTCCTCGGCCGCCAGGAGGAGCTGGCGGTCGTGGCCGAACAGCGACCAGAGCCGGGCCGTGAAGCCGCGCTTCTCCTCGTCGTGGCTGGTGCACTCGAGGTAGAGGGCGCCGTCGTGGTCGACGGGGATCATGGGCGCGCCGCAGGCGCAGAAGGGGGTTCGATCGACGGCGGCTTCGATGTAGGTGACGAGCGAGGTGGAGTGACGCATGGGAGATACCTGTTGCTAGAAATACGATCCGGTCCGTATCATAAGTCAATGGGCGCGGAGAATCAAGACGTTCCGTATCGAAACTCGTCGGATACCGAGCCGGTACCCAGGCGCGGCGGCGGTCGGCCACGATCGGACGCGGCCAACCGGGCGATCCTCTACGCCGCTCGGGAGGAGCTCGTGGAGCACGGCTTCACGAAGTTCCGCATCGAGCACGTCGCGGCGCGTGCCGGCGTCGGGAAGTCGACCCTCTACCGCCGCTGGGCCTCCAAGGAGGCGCTCGCCCAGGACCTGCTCGCCGACCTTGCCGCGCCGCACATCTCGGTCGATGACGTGGGCGACACCAGCGAGGAGCTGTACCAGTGTGTCGAGCACGCGCTCCACGCGCTCCGGGACACGCCGTTCGGCGCCGTGATCCGCGCGCTGGTGTCGCAGATCGCGATCAACCCCAAGCTCGGTGACCCGTTTCGGGCCACGGTCGTCCATGCCCGGCGCACCGAGATCGCGCGGGTGGTCGCCCGGGGCATCGAACGTGGCGACCTGCGTCCCGACTGCGCGGCCGATGTCGCGACGGAGCTCCTCGTGGGGCCCGTGTACTTCCGCCTCATCTTCGGCGGCGACCTCGGAGACGACTTCGCGCGGACGGTCTCCGACACGGTGTACCTGGCCTTCTCCACGCCGCGCGCCTGATTGCGATCCGGGTATAGTTGCAGGCGCAACCAACCGCACGAGCGTCCGACGTGATCGATCCGCAACCATCCCACATCGCCGAGCCGGCCCTACCGGCGACGCCCGCGGAGCCTGTCGTCACGGCCCGTCCCATCGTCCTCGTGGAGGCTGACGACGCCCTCGCCTGCGTCGATGAGCTGTGCGTCCCCGCAGAGGCGACGCGGTGAGGGTCGAGATCTGGTCCGACGTCGTCTGCCCGTGGTGCTACATCGGCAAGCGCCGGTTCGAGCACGCGCTGGAGCGGTTCGACGGTGCGGACGACGTCGAGGTCACCTGGCGCAGCTTCCAGCTCAACCCCGCGCACCCCAGGGGGCTCCGCGAGGCGCACGACGAGAGCCTCGCCCGCAAGCTCGGCACGAGCATCGAACAGGTGCACCGGCTCAACGACCGAGTGGTCTCGCTGGCCGCCGCCGAGGGCCTGGACTACCACTTCGAGACCTACGTCACGATCAACACCTTCGACGCCCACCGCGTGACGCACCTCGCGAAGTCGCTGGGCCTGGGCCTCCCGATCCACGAGCGGCTCCTGCGCGCGCAGCTCGTCGAGGGCGAGATCCTCGATGACCCGGACACGCTCGTCCGCCTCGCAGCCGAGGTCGGCGTGCCCGAGGCCCAGACCAGGCACGTGCTCGCAACCGACGCCTGGGCGGCCGAGGTCAATGCCGACATCGCCGAGGCGCACGCGATCGGCGTCAACGGCGTCCCGTTCTTCGTGATCGACCGGCGCTACGGCATCTCCGGCGCGCAGCCTGCGGACCTGTTCCTCCAGGCGCTCGAGACCGCGCGTCGCGACGCGGCGATCGATGCTGCCGGGGCGACGGGCGGTCCTACGGGCGGGGCGACGGCCTAGGAGTCGTCGGTCGCGAACCCGTCGGCGGCGTCCGCGGACGCATCGGACGGGCCGTTGTCCTCGCGCTCGCCGGCGGCCTCGGGCAGCGCGGCCGCGAGCACGTCCACGAACTGCCCCTCGAGCCAGCCCGTGTACGCGTAGACGACCCGCGCAGCCGCGTCGGGCGCCTCGGGGTCGAACGGCGCTGCCTCGCGCTCCTCGGTGATATCGAGACGGGTGCCCATGACGAGCCGCAGGTCGTTGAGCACGTGGAGCCACGCCTCGGCCTCGTCGTCGTCGATCGAGCGCGCGTCGAGCGTGTCCTCGACGATGGCCAGGCTCTCCCGCCGCGCGTCGTCGAGGTCGCCCCGGATCATGTCCCGGAAGCGCGCGCTCCAGGCCGGGTCGTCCGGCCTGGCGTCCGGATACAGGCGTGTGAGGACGGGGTCCGTGGCGGCGCCCGAGACCCCGTCGGTCGCATCGGGATCCAGGGTGACATCGTGATCGGCAGGTGCCTCGTCGGCATCGACCGTCGTGAGGCCCGGCGGGTCCGCCTCCTCCCCCACGATGTCGCGCAGGTCGCCGAGCAGCGACCGCAGGATCGCGCGCTCCCGAAGGGCGAGGCGAAGCTCGATCGTGCCATCGGGCAGCCGCACGACGCCGTCGCGCATCGATGCCATCGCTACTCCGGCTGCATGGTTGCCCACAGCCCGTGGGCGTGGAGGCGCTGGATGTCGTGCTCGCACCGCTCCTGGGTCCCGCCCGAGACGACCGCGCGGCCCTCGTGGTGGACCTTGAGCATCAGCTCCTGCGCGTGCGCCTGGCTGTAGCCGAACAGCTTGCGGAACACGTACGTGACGTAGGTCATGAGGTTCACCGGGTCGTTCCAGACGATGACGATCCAGCGTGGCGCGGGCACCAAGCGGCGCTCGACGGCATCCTCGAGGACGGTCGACGGATCCACGGCGACGAACGGGCTGGCCATCGCGGCCGATCGTGCCACAGGCACAACCGTCGGATCGCCGATATCTCGCCGCCGTGCCTGCAACCACGAGGCGGGCGTCATGGGGCCACGCTCGGGCCGCGCAACAAAGGAGAACCCCATGCCCACCGACACCCTCGAGGCCAACAAGGCCGTCGTCCGCAGGTTCATCGACGAGGTGTTCCTCGCCGGCTCGGCGTCCGCCGTGGACGAGCTCACCACGGCGGATTTCGCCGCGCACACGTTCGGCCCGGCGCCGATCGGTCGCGACGGACTCAAGGAAGCCATCGAGCGGGTCTCCGCGGCGCTCGCCGACGAGCGCATGCGCGTCGATGACCTCGTCGCCGAGGGAGACCGGGTGGCGGTCAGGATGACGGCGTCCGCGACGCAGGTCGGCCCGTTCATGGGCATGGAGCCGAGCGGCAGGCGCTACGAGATCGGCGAGATCCACTGGTTCCGGCTGCGCGACGGGCGGGTCGCGGAGCACTGGCACCAGGCCGACTTCCTGGGCATGCGACGCCAGCTCGGCGCGGCAGACGCGGCGAAGGCACACTGACCGACGCGGGTCCCGCCAGGCGGACGACGGCCCGCGACCGCCCGACGCGTGACTATGATCGTCGGGCCCGCGACCGATCGGGCACACGAGGCCACGATGCTGCCTGGAGCTCCCACGGACCATCCCGCTCCCACGCGTCGCTCGTCGCTGGCCTCCGCGGCCGGCGGCCCGCTCGGCGCGCTCGCGGCCGTCGTGCTCGTGCTCATCGGGCTGCTCGCCCTGCGCGAGGTCGCCGGCCTCATCGTCCCGGTGCTGTTCGGCCTGTTCCTGGCGCTCGTCGCGTGGCCGCTGGTCGGGCGGCTCGAGCGCCGTGGCCTGAGCCACGTGCTGGCGCTGACGGCCGCGATCCTCGTCGTCCTGGTCATCGTCCTCGCCGCGACGGCCGTCGCGGCGTTCTCGATCGCGGAGCTCGTCCTCCAGGTCCCGCGCTACGCCGATCGCCTCCAGGCGCAACTGGACGCCCTCATATCCACGCTGGCCGGGTTCGGGGTCGTGGTCGACCCGGAGGCGATCACCTCGATCATCTCCGCGGAGCGGATCGTGTCCGTCGTGCGGCCGGTGGCATCAGCGCTCTCGGGTGCCGGCGTCGGGATCTTCGTCCTCGTGCTCACGATGATCTACGCGCTGTTCGGCGCCTCCTCGCTCGCGGCGCGCGCACGCGAGGCGTTCGGCGCGGAGCACGGGATGATCGGCGGGATCGAGCGCTTCGGCTACCACCTCCGCAGATACCTGCTCGTGCGCGCGATCCTGGGCCTGTTCGCGGCGGTGCTCTCGCTGCTGCTGCTGTTCGTGCTCGGCGTGCCGTTCCCGGTGCTGTGGGCGTTCCTGGTGTTCGCGGCCAGCTTCATCCCGAACATCGGCACGTTCCTCGCCCTCATGCCGCCCACGATCCTGGCGTTCCTCACCGGCGGCGTGGCGCCCGCATTGGCCGTCGTGGCGGGCTACACGCTGATCAACTTCGCCCAGGACCACTTCCTCCAGCCGGTGGTCATGGGCTCCGAGCTCAACCTGAGCCCGCTCGTCGTGTTCCTGTCCGTGCTCCTGTGGGCGTGGGTGCTGGGCGCCGCTGGCGCGCTGCTCGCCGTGCCCCTGACCGTCGGGATCGTCTCGATCATGGAGGCGCACCCATCGACCAGCGGCGTGGCCGCGCTGCTGCGCAACCGCGTGGGGCCGGTCGAGCCGGATCGCAACCCGGTGATACCCGTCCCGGGGGATGGCAGCGAGGCGCCGGAGGCGTAGGCTGTCGCTCGCCGCATGCAGACCGGGCCGGTCGGCACGGCCGACTCGGGGAGTAGGCACATGGATCGTCGATTGCTCGTCCTCCTGGCGGGCGCCGCGCTCGCCGTCGCCGCGTGCGGCGGTTCGTCGACCTCCAGCGCGGCACCTGCGTCGGGGACGACCCCTCCGGCGGCCAGCGAGGCGCCCGCTTCGGCCGAGGCCGTCGAGTCGCAGGCGCCCGCCTCCGCGGACACGGGCGGGCCCGACGTCACCCTGCAGCCGGGCGCCGCGAGCGATCTCGAGGCGATGCTCCCGAGCGAGGCCAACGGCATCGCATTCTCGAAGAGCAGCTTCGACGGCTCGACCCTCAGCACCGCCGGCATCCCCATCGACGCCGGCGAGCTCCAGCCGATCCTCGACGCGAACGGCAAGACAGCGAAGGACGTGCGGTTCGCCCTCGCGACGCCGACGACGCCGCCATCCGGCTCGTCGCCGATCGTGATCGCGATCCAGATCCAGGGCGTGGACGCGGAGAAGCTCCTTCCCGTCCTCCAGTCCGTCGGCGACCTGGGTGACCTCAAGCAGACCACGATCGGGGGAAAGCAGGTGCGCGCGGGCGGCGTGGCGCCGTTCGGAGCGGCGATCTACCTCAAGGGCGACCTGCTGTTCTACGTCCTGTTCGCGGACGACGCGACGACCGAGGCGATCATCTCCCGGCTGCCGTAGCCCAGCGCGTTCCACTTGGGTGGCGCGCGGATGCGGGGAGCCCCGCCTCGTCCACGAAGCGTTCACAGCCGGCCCGTATCATCGCCCGGTGCAGACGACGCGGATCCCGGTCGCCGATGGCGTGGAGCTCGCCGTCGACACGTGGGCGGCGGACGGCGACGGGCCAGGGTTCGTGCTCGTCCACGGCCTCGCGTCCAACGCCCGGATGTGGGATGGCGTCGCCGCCCGGCTGGTGGACCGCGGGCATGCCGCCGCGACGCTCGACCTGCGCGGCCACGGCCGCTCATCGAAGCCTGACGGGCCGTACGACATGGCGACGGTCGCGGACGACGTCGCCACGGTGATCGGGACGCTCGGCTGGGAACGGCCGGTCGTCGCCGGCCAGTCGTGGGGTGGCAACGTCGTCCTCGAGCTGGCGAACCGCCACTCGCACACCGTCCGCGGGATCGTCTGCGTCGATGGTGGCTGGCTCGAGCCATGCGCCGCATTCGACAGCTGGGAGGCGTGCGCGGCCCGCCTCGCTCCGCCACGGCTGGCCGGACTCCAGCGCACCGAGATCGAGGGCCACATCCGTGGCGCGCATCCCGACTGGCCCGAGGCGGGGATCCTGGGGACGCTCGCCAACTTCGAGCTGCGGCCGGACGGGACGATCGCGCCCTGGCTCACGTACGACCGCCACCTCGCCGTGCTGCGCGGGCTGTGGGACCACCGCCCGTCGGCGATCTACGCCGGTATCACCACGCCGGTGCTGCTCGTCCCGGCCGAGACCGGCGCCGACGAGCGGGCGATCCAGAAGCGCGAGGGCGTCGACCTGGCGCTGGACCGGCTCCCGAACGCGCGCGTCCGGTGGTTCCACGGCGACCACGACATCCACGCCCAGCACCCGGACGAACTGGCAGACGTGATGCTCGACATGCTGGCGGAGGGGTTCTTCGCGTGACCGGACCCCGCGTGCTCGCGATCATGGGCTCCGGCGAGACGGCGCCCACGATGGCCAAGGTCCACCGCTCGCTGTTCGACCGGTTCGGGGAGAAGGGTGTCCCCGCGGTGATCGTCGACACACCCTATGGCTTCCAGGAGAACGCCGACGACCTCAGCGCCCGGACGCTGGAGTTCTTCGCGACGAGCGTCGGCAACCCGGTCGAGGTCGCCTCGTTCCGGACGCGTGACGTCGACGCGCTGACCCAGTCCACCGCGGTCGCCCGGATCCGCGAGGCGCGTTACGTCATGGCGGGTCCCGGCAGCCCGAGCTACGCGCTCCGGCAGTGGGCCGGCGGCCCGATCCCGGACGCCCTCGCCGAGAAGCTCGCCGGCGGCGGCATCCTCACGCTGGCCAGCGCGGCCGCGCTCACCCTGGGCCTCGTCACGATCCCGGTCTACGAGATCTACAAGGTGGGCGAGGACCCGCGTTGGCTCGAGGGGCTCGACCTGCTGGGCGCCGCGACGGGCCTGCGGGCGGCCGTCGTCCCGCACTACGACAACGCCGAAGGCGGCAACCACGACACCCGGTTCTGCTACATGGGCGCGCGAAGGCTCCAGGCACTCGAGGCGACGCGTCCCGAGGGCTCCTTCATCCTGGGCGTCGACAGCCACACGGCGCTGGTCCTCGACCTCGAGACGGGACTGGCGAGCGTCGCCGGGCTGGGTGGCGTCACGGTTCGCGTCGACGGGCGGAGCACCCGGTTCGAGCCGGGCGCGGAGCTGGCGATCGAGGCGCTGGGCGAGGCAGCCCGCGGGCTCGCGGCCGGCGAATCGGCAGAGGCCGTGCTCGACGCTGCGCTCGCGGGGAGCGATGGCGCGGCAGCCACGGCGAGGCGCCCGGGTGTGGCGCCGCTGCGCGACGAGATGACGACCCTCGAGGGATCGTTCGTGGCCGCACTCGACCGGGACGATGTGCAGGACGCCGTCGCCTCGCTGCTCGAGCTCGACAGCGCGATCGCGGGGCGGGTGCGTGCGGGCGAGGACAGCCCGGACCTCGACAACGCGAGCGCGACATTCCGGTCGCTCATCGTCCGCCTGGGCGAGCGGGCCGCAACGGGTGGACGCATCCCTCGCGAGACCGTGGACGCGCTCGTCGCCGGCCTGCTCGTCGTGCGGGAGACGGCTCGCGCGAACCGCGACTTTGCCACCGCGGACCTCATCCGTGACCGGCTGACCGAGGCCGGGATCGAGGTCCGCGACGGCGCAGATGGGTCCACCTGGGTGCTCGCGAACGCCGGCTGACCCGCCGTTCGAGGCCCGACTGGTGCGGCGGCGCACCGCCGTGGGCCATATGGGTGACGGCGCGCACCGCGATCGGCAGGACGATCGACCCGTGGTCCGGATCGCGGTCGCTGCCTACGGTTGGCGTTGGGGAGAACACCTCCCAGACCTGCCGGAGACCCGCTCGTGCATTCACGCCTCGCCGCCCTGCGACGCGCAACGCTCGCTCTCGTGCTCGCCGCAACGATCGTCCCCGCGTTCGCCACCGCCCCGGTGTCGGCCGCGTCGTACAGCGGCTTCTACAGCGACTTCTCCGCGATGTCGCTCATGCGGCTCACGAACTTCGACCGATACCATCTCGGCCGCAAGCGGCTCAAGGTCGACCAGTTCCTCGTCTCGCTCGCGCGCGACATGCCGTTCACGTGCCCCTCGAACGGGAACACGTACCGCGGCCGCGCCCGGGACATGTCGGCGCGCGACTACCTGGGCCACGCGATCAAGGGCTGCAAGACGAGCAGCGGCGGCGCGTACACGGTCCAGAACATCCTCAGGCGGGCCGGCTACTCCACGTACACGGGCGAGAACATCGGGGTCAACAACTGGCCCGACACCGGCGCGACGTACAAGTACGGCTGCTCCATCTACGGCACGGGCTGCGACGGCCGCGCGGTGACGACGGCACCGGTGGCAACCGTCCAGCGGATGTGGATGCAGAGCTCGGGGCACCGCGCCAACATCCTCAACGCGAACTACGACCGGTTCGGGTGCGGGACGTGGGACACCGCGGATGGCCACAAGTACTTCGCGTGCATCTTCGCCAAGGGCGGTCCGAAGCAGGTGGACACGACCTATCCGACGATCGGGGGCCTCTCCGACACGAGCGCGTCGCGCCGCAAGGACGAGAGCATCACGTTCCAGGCGTCATTCGGCGACACCTTCCGGCTGTCCGACGGATGGGTCAAGGTCGACGGGGTCCAGCGGCTCGGGTGGTCGTGGGACCTCGACGTCACCGACGCCTCCCAGGCGCTCGCCGTCGACCCGACGCAGCTGTCGGCGGGCACCCACTGGGTGGAGTGGGGGGTCCGGGACGTCGCCGGCCACATCACCCGCCGGTTGGCCAGCTTCGAGGTCACGCGCTAGCCGACCACGACCTCGAGGTCGCCGCTACTGCCCGCTCGTGATCGTCACGTCGGTCGCGGTGATCGTGCCGGTCCCCGCCACCGGGGCGCCGCTTGCCGTTGGCGCAGCGCTCGCACCCGGGATCGCGCCGGGCCTGAACCCGCCGAACCCGGTCACCGAGACCTGGACCGTGTCGCCGGCCGTCACGTCGGCGGCGGTCGCCGGCGCCTGCGCGTGGTAGGCGGTCCCGGACACGTCGATCGTTGTCTCCGTGCCGTCCGCGGCCGTGATCACGAGCGTGGATCCGTCGGCGCTCCTGACGGTGCCGGTGAGCGTCACCGTGCGGTCGCCGCCGAACCCGCCCCGGGCGGTGGCGGGGTCGAAGCTGCCCGTCGGTCCGCCCGCCGGGAACCCGGTCCCGGTCCTGACCGCCCCGGCCGCCGGGCTCGCGGGCGCGGTCGCGCGCCCAGCCGCGAACGCGACGCCGCCCACGGCGACGAGCGCCGCGAGCGTCAGCACGGTGTTCGTCAGCCCGCCGCCCCTCGGCCTCGGCCTGACGACCGGGGCGACGGGAACGGTCGGCGGGGCGGGGGCATCGCCCTCCGGCGGCGCGAAGGTCATGGGCTCGGTCATGGGGTGCTGTCTCCTACTCGAAGCGAAGGGCGGCGATGGGGTTGAGGCGGGCGGCCTGGCGCGCGGGCCAGACGCCGAACAGGACGCCGACGACCAGCGAGAACAGGGTCGCGGCGACGAGGGTGAGCGGATTGAACGTGAACCCCCAGCCCGCGATCGCGCCGATGACGGCGGAGGCGACGAGGCCCACGACGATGCCGATGAGGCCGCCGAGGATCGACAGCACCAGGGCCTCCACGAGGAATTGCAGGAGGATGTCCCGGTGCTTCGCCCCGATGGCCTTGCGGATGCCGATCTCGCGGGTCCGCTCGCGGACGCTGACCAGCATGATGTTCATGATCCCGATCCCGCCCACGACAAGGCTGATCGAGGCGACGCCCGCGAGGAGGACCGTCAGCAGCCCGAACACGGACGTCGCCGTGGACAGGAGCTGGGTCTGGTCGGCGACCGTGAAGTCGTCCGTGCCGCCCGAGGCGATGTCGTGGCGCTCCTCGAGCAGCGAGGTGATCGCCGCCTTGGCCGCGGGCATCTGTCCGGCCGTCGCGACGCTCACGCCGATGGACCGGACCCCGCTCGACGACGAGCCCGTGAAGTAGCGCTTCAGCGTGCTGACCGGGATGAGGACCTGGTCGTCGCCGCTCTGGAAGCCGGACGAGCCCTTGGTCTGGAGGATGCCCACGACCTGGAACGGGATGCCGCCGATCGAGACGTCCGTGCCGATGGCGCTCGCCCCGAGGCCGAGGTCGTCTGCGGTCGTGGACCCCAGCACCGCCACGCGGAGCGACTGCTCCACGGACGTGTCGGTCAGGAAGCTCCCCTGCCACAGGCTGTACGCCCTGACCGTGGGATAGGCCTCGGTCGTGCCGAGGATGGTCGTCGTGGTGTTCTTGTCGGCGGCGACGACCGTGGCGCTCGTCGAGAGCTCGGGCGAGACGGCCGCGACGCCGTCGATCGTGCCCACCGCGGCCGCGTCCTCGAGGGTCAGGGTCGTCGCCGAGCCCGCCGCCTGGCGGACACCGCCTGACACCGTTGCCCCCGCGTTGATCGTCAGCAGGTTCGTGCCCAGGCTCGTGATCCGGTCCGTGATCCCCGTCGAGGCGCCCTGGCCCACCGCGACCAGCGCCACGACGGACGCGACGCCGATGATGATCCCGAGCATCGTGAGCGCGGACCGCACCCGGCTCGTCGCCAGGCGCGACATCGCGAGCCGGGTGAGCTCGAGCAGGCTCATGCGGCGATCCGGCCGTCGAGGACGTGGATCTGGCGGCTCGCGCGGACGGCGACGTCGGCGTCGTGCGTGATGAGGACGATCGTCGCGCCTGCGTCGTTGAGCTCGTGGAACAGGTCGAGGACCTCCTCGCCCGTGTGACTGTCGAGGTTGCCGGTTGGCTCGTCGGCGAGGATGAGCCGCGGCTCGGTGACGAGCGCCCGGGCGATCGCGACCCGCTGCTGCTGGCCGCCGGACAGCTCGTTCGGCTCGTGGTCCAGACGGTCGCCGAGGCCCATCCGCTCGAGCGCAGCCGTTGCGCGCGCGAGGCGCTCCCGCTTCGCCACACCCTGGTACAGCAGCGGCGTCGCGACGTTCTCGAGCGCGCTCGTGCGCGGCAGCAGGTTGTAGCTCTGGAACACGAACCCGATCATCCGGCTGCGCACGACGGCGAGGCCGTCGTCGTCGAGCTCCTCGACCGGGGTGCCGTCGAGGACGTAGCGGCCCGACGTCGGACGGTCGAGGCAGCCGAGGATGTTCATGAGGGTCGACTTGCCCGAGCCCGACGGGCCGATGATCGCGACGAACTCGCCCTCGTCGACACGCAGGCTTGCGCCCGCGAGCGCGTGGACCTGCACGCGCCCGAGGTCATAGGTCCTGGTCGCGTCCGCGAGGTCGATGATCGCGCGGCTCATGGTTGCGCACCGGCACCGGCCGGCGGCTGGAAGTCGCCGCCGCCCCGGAACGTGCCCGCGCCACCGAGCGCACCCGCGCCGCCGAAGCCACCGCTCGACGCGGTGGACGAGGTGGAGGTGCGGTCGGACGAGCTGCCCGTGACGACGGTCTCGCCGTCGGCGAGGCCGGCGGTGATCTGGGCGAGGTCGCTGGTGACGAGGCCGACCTCGACGCTGCGGGGCTCCACGCTGCCGTCCGTGTTCAGGACCCGGACCGTGTAGCTGCCGTTCGTGCCCGAGAGCGCGATGGCGGGCACGGCGAGCGCGTTGTCGGCCTGGGCGAGGACGATCGTGATCTCCGCCGACATGCCGGGCAGCGGCAGGGTCGCGGCGGCCGCCGAGGCGGCGGGGCTCGCGGCGACCGGTGTCGCATCGCCCGTCGCAGCGGTTGCGCCGGCCGTCGCGGTCGTGGCGGCGAGGTCGTCGAGCGTGACGACAACCGTGTACGACACGACCGACGACGAGCCCGAGGTCGTCGCCACCGGATCGACGGAGGTCACGGTCCCGGTCGCCGTGCCGCCCGTCGCGCTGATCGCGACGGTTGCCACCTGGCCGACCTTGAGGCTCAGGATGTCGTCCTCGGTGACGCTCACGGCGAGCGCGAGCTGCGCGGACTGGAGCTGGATCGCGGTCCCGGTGCTGTCCTGCCCTACCGTGGCGTCGACGGCGGTGATCCGGCCGTCGATCGGTGCGCTGATCGTCGCTGCGGCGAGGGCCGACCTGGCGTCGGCGAGCGCCTGTGTGGCGTTGGCGATCGAGACGTCGTCGGCGAGCAGGGTCGCGCTGTCGGCGGAGGTCGTTGCCGTGTCGTAGTTCCGGTTGGCCGTCGTCAGCGACTGCTTTGCGCTCGTGACCTGGCTCGCGGCCTGGCGGTTGCCGGCCGAGGCCTGGAGGCTCGTCGACTCGTAGGTCTGTTGTGCCTGGGTGATCGCCTGCTTGTCCTGGCTCAGGACCTGCGCGGAGGCTCCTGCCGCGTTGTCGGCCGCGTACTGCGACTTCGCGGCCGTCAGCGCCTGCGACGCCTGGCGGAGCTTGAGGTTGTTCTGGGCGACGGTGGAGCTGAATGACGCCTGCGCGTTCGAGAGGCTCGTCCTCGCACTGGTGACCTGGTCGCGCGCCTGCGCGCGCTCGGCGGACGTGCCGCCCTTGCGGTCGGTCTGCTTCTGCTTCTTCGCGGCCGCGAGCTGCGCCTGTGCGAGCTCGACGGCGAGGCTCGCCGTAGAGTTGTCCGCAACGGCGAGGACGTCGCCCGCCTTGACGAGGTCGCCGACCTTGACGTCGACCTCCGTCACGGGCCACGTGACCGTCACGGAGGTCCCGGTGGCGCCGGTGGAGGCCGAGGACGTGCTCGATGAGGACGATGACGAAGAAGCCGACGAGGACGCGCTCGATGACGTCGTGGCGGTCCCGGCCACGGCCGCGGGCGGATCGCCGAAGGCGAGGTCGTAGATCGTGGCGGCGACGAGGTTGCCGCTCGCGGCGGCGGTCTGCCGGACCGTCGTCGTCGAGGCCGTCGAGGTGCGGTAGGTGGTCGCCGTGCCAGACGAGCCGGAGCCCATCCCGAGCACGGTGTACCCGACAGCCCCGACGCCAACCGCCATCAGCCCGATGGCGGCGATTGGCTTGAGATCCATGCGCATCACGCTCCTGGGGTGTCCGGGCCGTCAGGGCAGACGAGCGGACACGGTGCGAGGGTCGATGCGGGGATCGTCGGTCGCGGTTCCTTTCGATCGGGTGACGGGAACCGGCGGTCGGTGGCGCGGGGTGAGCGCGGCGGAGTCGTGCGCCTAGGGCGTGGGCTCGGCCCAGATCCCGCGGAGGTGGCCGATGTGCGAGCGCATCACCGCCTCGGCACCGGGGCCGTCGCGAGCCTCGATCCGGTCGAGCAGCTCCGCGTGCTCGTGCCACGAGGCGAACAGCGCGTCGCGGTGCGTCTCGTCGCGCAGGCCGTAGAGGCGGGAGTGCATGCGCAGCGAGCGGACGAGCTCGGTGATCCGGGGGTTGCCGGCGAGCTCGAGCAGCGCGAGGTGGAACTCGAGGTCGGTGGCGACATGGGCGACGAAGTCGCGGCGCCGGGCGGCGTCCTCGATCTCGGCGGCCATCGGCCGGAGCCGAGCCAGGTCCGCGGCCGTGATCCCCTGCTCGGCAAGCCGCCGCATCGTCGGGATCTCGACGAGTCCGCGCAGCTCGGTCACGTCGTCCAGCTCGGCCGCCGACATGCGGGTCACCCGGAACCCCTTGTTGCGCACGATCTCGACGAGACCCTCCTTGGACAGGTCGAGCATGGCCTCGCGGACGGGCGTCGCGGAGACGCCGAACTGCTCCGCGAGGCTGGGCGCCGAGTACACGACCCCGGGCTCCAGCTCGCCCGCCATCACCGCGGCCCGGAGCAGCCCGGTGATCTCGTCGCGCAGGCTGCGCCGCCCCCGCAGGGACGGCAGGGCCGCAGTCACAGCTCGAAGCCCTCGGGGAACGGATCCCGCGGGTCGAGCATGTACTGGGCGGTCCCCGTGATCCAGGCGCGGCCCGAGACCGTGGGCACGACGGCAGGCAGCCCGCCGACGGTCGTCTCCTCCACGAGCCGGCCGATGAACGTCGTGCCGATGAACGAGTCGTTGCGGAAGTCGGTCTGCAGCGGCAGCAGGCCCTTCGCGTGGAGCTGGGCCATCCGCGCGGAGGTGCCCGTGCCGCAGGGCGAGCGGTCGAACCAGCCGGGGTGGATCGCCATCGCGTGGCGGCTGTGGCGGGCGTCGGAACCGGGCGCGGCGAGGTAGACGTGGTGGACGCCGGCGATCTCGGGGTTCTCCGGGTGCACCGGCTCGTCGACGGCGTTGATCGCGTCCATGATCGACAGCCCGGCGCCCAGGAGGTCGTCCTTGCGCGCGCGGTCGAACGGCAGGCCGAGCTGGTCCAGCTCCACGAGCGCGTAGAAGTTGCCGCCGAAGGCCATGTCGTAGCGCACCTCGCCGAGGCCCGGGACGGACACGCTTCGGTCGGTGGCGTAGCAGAACGAGGGAACGTTGCGCAGCGTGACCCGCATCGCCGCCCCGTCCTCGACGTCGACGTCCACGACGACGAGGCCCGCGGGCGTGTCGAGCCGGATCGTCGTGACCGGCTCAACCACCGGGACCATCCCGGTCTCGACGAGGACCGTGGCCACGCCCATCGTCCCGTGGCCGCACATCGGCAGGCAGCCGCTGACCTCGATGTACAGGACGCCCACGTCGGCGTCGGGGCGGGTGGACGGCTGGAGGATCGCGCCGCTCATCGCGGAGTGGCCGCGCGGCTCGAACATCAGGAGCTTGCGGATGTGGTCCAGGTGCTCGATGAAGTACCGGCGCCGGTCGAACATCGTGGCGCCCGGGATGACGCCCACCCCGCCCGTGATGACGCGGGTGGGCATCCCCTCGGTGTGCGAGTCGACGGCGTGGAAGACCCGCGACGTGCGCATCGGTCAGGCCTGGACGGCGACGGCGGCGCGCTCGGGCGACAGCCCTGCCTCGATCGCGGCGAGGGTGTCCCGCCGGACGACGGCCTCCTGCTCGGGCGTGAGCGGGACGCGCGGCGGGCGGCACGGGCCGCCGTACCGGCCGACGAGGTCCATCGACAGCTTGATCGCCTGGACGAACTCGGTCTTGCTGTCCCAGCGGAGGAGCGGGTGGAGCCGGCGATAGAGCGGCATCGCGGTGGCCAGGTCCCCGGCCGTCGCCGCGTCCCACAGCCGGCGGCAGGCCTGCGGGAACGCGTTCGGATAGCCCGAGACCCAGCCCGGCGAGCCAGCGATCGCGAGCTCCAGCGCGACGTCGTCCGAGCCGCACAGGACATCGAGGCCCGGGGCGAGCTCGTTGATCTGGTACAGACGTCGCACGTCGCCCGAGAACTCCTTGACCGCGACGATGAGGCCATCGGCGTAGAGCTCGGCGAGGAGCTCCGGGACGAGGTCGACCTTCGTGTCGAACGGGTTGTTGTAGGCGACGACGGGGAGGCCGGCCTTCGCGACCTCGCGGTAGTGACCGACGACGGCACGGGGGTCCGCGCGATACGAGTTCGGCGGCAGGAGCATCACGCACTGGGCGCCGGCCCCGGCGGCCTGCTCGGCCCAGCGGCGCGCCTCGTCGGCGCCGTAGGCGGCGACGCCCGGCATCACCACGAAGCCGTCGGGTGACGCCTGCACGGCGGTTTCGACGACGCGGGCACGGTCCTCGCGACTGAGCGTCTGGTACTCGCCGAGGCTGCCGTTGGGGACGACGCCGTGACAGCCGTTCTCGGCCAGCCACGCGACGTGGGCCGCGTACTCCTCGAAGTCGGGCTGGAGCTCGCCCCGGGTGTCGGGGCGCATGGGCAGCGCCGTGGCGACGAGGATCCCGTGCCAGGGCTTGGACGGGGCAGTCATGGTCGTGCTCCTCGATCGTGTCGTCGGGCGTCAACGCCTGCAACTGGTAGTGCAATGTTACATGGTACTGGCTGGATGGCAAGACTCGCGACCTCGGATCGGGCCCGGAGCGGTCACGAGGGGTCCCGTCCGCCGAGTCCGGCGATCACCGACAGCGGTACCGGCTGGGCGATCGGTCGCGACGCGATGGCGTGGAGGTCCGCGGCAGTGACGTCCCTCCCCGCCCCCGACGCGACGAGGCAGGCCGTCGCGTACCCGCAGACGCGTCCCTGGCACAGGCCCATCCCCGGCCGCGCGAACAGCTTGACCGCGCGCGGGTCGGCGGCACCCAGACCCCTGATCACCTCGTCGATGCGACCGGCCGTCACCTCCTCGCAGCGGCACACGATCGTCTCGGGCGTGAGCCAGCCCTGCCAGCCAGTCGGGACCGTGAACGACTCGTGCATCGCCCGCGCGAACGCGCGCCCCGCCGAGCGCCGCCCGTGCGCTCCCCGCGGGGCCCCCGCCGGCCGGCCCGTCGCGCTCGATGCCGCCGCCGCCCCCGCGATCTGCCCCTCCGCGACGGCCAGCTCGGCGCCCCCGACACCGCACGCCTCGCCCGCGGCGAAGACCCCTTCCACCGTGCTCGCCTGTGCGTCGTCGACCCGCGCCACGAGGCTCCCGTCACGGTCGAGGGTCATCTCGCAGCCGAGCTGGAGCGGGAGCTCCACCTGCGGCGTGAACCCGTATCCCACCGCCACGGCGTCGCACTCGATCGTCCGCTCGGACCCCGGCACCACGCGCCAACTCGGGTCCAGCGAGGCGATGCGCGCACCGGTCACGCGCGCCTCCCCCAGGGCCTCGATCACCGTCGTCCGCGTCCGGTACGGCACGCCATGCCGCCGCAGCACGCGCAGATACCCTGCGCCCTCCACGAGCTTCGCGGCGTTGCGCACCACGGCGAGCGGATGCCTCGCGAACGCCGTCGGTCGGCCCGCCTCGAACACGCCCACGACCTGCGCCCCCGCCTCGGCCAGCCCCGTCGCCACCGGGAGCAGGAACGGCCCGGTACCCGCGACGACGACGCGCGAGCCCACGCGCACGCCGTTTCCCTTGAGCAGCGCCTGGGCCGCACCGGCCGTGTACACCCCTGGGAGCGTCCAGCCTGGAAACGGGAGCTGGCGGTCGTACGCGCCGGTCGCGAGGACGAGCGAGCGCGCATGGATCACCGCCCCGCGGCCGTCGACAAGCGCGTGCATCGCGAAGGCGTCCGCCGTCCGCTCGACGTGCCAGACCTGGTGACCCGCGAACGATGTCAGGGTCCCGGCAGTGCTCGCGGCGTCAACGGCACCACGCAGCCGGAGGAACGCGGGCCACGCGTGGTGACGCGCCCCGTCATCGTCGTCGCGGTGGCGCCAGTACTGTCCACCGGGACCTGACGCCGCGTCGACGAGCGCCACCTGCGACCCACCGGCCACCGCCGTGACGGCCGCGGCGAGTCCGGCAGGCCCGGCGCCGATGACCGCGACGTCGAACGGCGGCCGGCCCTCAGACGGCGTCATCGGCGTGCCCCGTCCCGTCCTGCATCGTCACGGCGTCACCCGGCCGCGCGGTCGCGAGGCAGGCGCGCACGTTCGGGCGCCCGTTCACGGTCGCGAGACAGTCGAAGCACACGCCGATCCCGCAGAACACGCCTCGCGGTGCACCGCTGCCGCGGGTGGTACGCCACGAGCGGCGACCCGAGGCGATGAGCGCGGCCGCGATCGTCTGGCCCTCCTCGACCGGGATCTCCTCGCCGTCGAACGTGATCGCGAAGCGCGCGCGTCCCACGCCCGTCACGCGGGCACGGCCGTCACGTCGGCGAAGCGGTCCGGGCGGAACGGCGCCAGGTCGAGGTCCGCGGGCCGGCCGGTGACGTGCTGGGCCAGGAGGTGCGCGGTCGCGGCGGCGAGCCCGATGCCTGCCCCCTCGTGACCGCAGGCATGGATCAGCCCTGGCGCGCGCGGGTCCTCCCCGATGACCGGGAGATGGTCCGGGCAGTATGGCCGGAACCCGAGGTACGTCCGCAGCAGCGACACGTCGGCGAGGAACGGGAACAGGCCGATCGCCTGCGCCGCGAGCCTCCGGATCACCTCGAGCGACATCGTCCTGTCGAAGCCCACGCGCTCCCGGCTCGCGCCGATGAGCACCGTCCCGCCGCGCGTCCCCTCGATGACCACCGACGTCTGGAGGTCCGCGTCCGAGGACGCGACGTTGGCGACGTACTCGGCCGTGTAGACCTTGTGGCGCACCACCCGCGGCAGCGGCTCGGTCACCAGGATGAAGCCCCGCCGGGGCAGGATCGGCAGCGGCGTCCCGGCGAGCGCGGCGACCTCGCCCGCCCACGTGCCGGCCGCGTTGATGACCCACGGGGCGCTCAGCTTCGGCACGGCACCGCTGTCCGTGCGCACGCCGGTCATCTCCCCACCCGAGTCGCGCACGAACGCGGTCACGGCCGTCCCGGCGTGAACCTCGGCGCCGTTCGATCGCGCACGTCGGAGGAGGCTCGCGGTCGCGAGCATCGGCTGCACCTGGGCGTCCTGCGGGTACCACGCGCCGCCCGAGACGTCGCGCGCCAGGTTTGGCTCGAGGCCGAACAGCCCGTCCGCGTCGAGGTCGTCGACGAGGACGCCCGCCGCTCGCTGGTGTGTCGCGAGGCTGGCGAGCGCCGCCGCCGTGTCCGCCGACCGGGCGACGACCACCCCGCCCTTGGGCTCGTACTCCAGGGACGCCTCGCCCAGGTCCTCGGCCAGGCCGCGCCACAGCCGCGCGGACAGCAGGGCGAGCTCCAGCTCCGGCCCGGGCTCCTTGTCGCTCACGAGGATGTTCCCCTCGCCACCGCTGGTCGTGCCGGCTGCGATCCCGCCCCGCTCCACGACCGCCACCCGCATGCCGGCGGCCGCGAGCGCGTGGGCGCACGACGCGCCGACGATCCCCGCGCCGATCACGATGACATCCGGGGTGGTCGTGCTCACGTGAGTATCATGTCACACGGTACAGATGCCGCCCGAACGTCCGAGGAGATCCGCCAGCCATGGTCACCGCCGTCCGCTCCATCGACCCGCGCACCGGCCTGGCGGTCGAGGACGTCGCGATCGAGAGCGGCCCTCCGGACGTGGACGCCGCCGTCCGTGCCGCGCAGGCCGCCGCGCCGGGCCTCGCGGGGCTCGGGATCGAGGGCCGCGCACGCCTGCTCGAGGCGATGGCAGACGGGCTCGATGCCGACCGCGACGCGCTCGTCGACCTCGCGGACCGCGAGACCGCGCTCGGCCGGCCGCGGCTCCCGGGCGAGCTCAACCGGACGATCTACCAGCTGCGGTTCTTCGCGATGGTGATCCGGGACGGCGCGCATCTCGAGATCATCATCGATCCGGCGCACGACTCGCCCATGGGGCCCCTCGCGGACGTCCGGCGACTCCTGGTGCCCGTCGGGCCGATTGCGATGTTCGGGGCGTCGAACTTCCCGTTCGCATTCTCGGTCGCGGGCGGCGACACGGCCGCGGCGATCGCGGCCGGCTGCCCGGTCGTGGCCAAGGCGCACAGCTCCCACCCCGCGCTGTCGAAGGCCGTCCACGCGACGTTGACGCGGGCCGTTGCGGCGGCTGGCGCACCCGACGGCACGATCGGGCTCCTGTTCGGGCGCGAAGCGGGCAATGCGCTCGTCCGGCACCCCGGGATCCGCGCGGTCGCATTCACCGGGTCCACGGCCGGCGGCCGTGCCCTGTTCGACCTCGCCTGCGCCCGCCCGGACCCGATTCCGTTCTACGGGGAACTCGGGTCGCTCAACCCGCTCACCGTCACGCCGGCCGCGGCCGCGGAGCGAGCCGTCGAGATCGCGGAGGGCTGGGTCGGCTCGTTCACGCTGGGAACCGGCCAGTTCTGTACCAAACCGGGCCTCGCGCTCGTGCCCGAAGGCCCCGCTGGCGACGCCTTCCGTGACGCCGCAGTCGCGAAGGCCGGGTCCGTCGGCGTGACGCCGATGCTCAACGCCAGCATGCAGCGCGCCTACGTGGCGGGGACGCGCCGCATGGGCGCGGTCGCGGGCGTGGCCGTCCACGCGGGAGACACGGCGGGCGTCGATGGCTTCGCGGTCCCTCCGACCCTCGTCGAGACGACGACCGCGGCCCTTCGCGCAGACGGCTCCCCGCTCCTGGCTGAGTGCTTCGGGCCCGTGGGCGTGCTCGCGCGCTATCGCGACGAGGCGGACCTGCTGGACGCGCTCGGGCGGATGGAGGGTTCGCTCACGGCGGCCGTGCACGTCGGCGCGGGTGAGACGGACCTGCCCGCGAGGGTGCTCGCGGTCGCGCAGTCGTTCGCGGGACGGGTGCTCGTCAACGGCTACCCGACGGGCGTCGCGGTCAATTGGTCGATGATGCACGGCGGCCCGTGGCCAGCCTCGACGACCGCCGGCCACACGTCCGTGGGCGCGACGTCCATCCGCCGCTTCCTCCGTCCCGTCGCGTTCCAGAGCGTGCCCGACGCGCTGCTCCCGGCGGAGCTCCGCGACGCGAACCCGCTCGACCTGCCGAGGCGCACCGTCGCGCACTGACGGCCGCGGAGCCTCAGCTCGCGCCGTCGATCGGGCGGGAGAGGGCGAGAATCACGGCCGGAAGCACGGCCTCGGAAAGCGCGTCCGGATCCCCGTCCGGGCCCTCGATGAGCGCCCGGCGCACGCTCCGTTCCCCGATCGCCTTGACCGCGTCGATGATGTCGAGCGGGTCCACGACGGGCTCGCGGCCGACGCGCGCCATCGCCGCGACGAGGAACGCCGCGAGCCGCTCCCGAAACGCGTTGTTGACCGCCAGGAACGATCCCGAGAGGTCCGGCCTGCGGACGGCCATGATCTCGAGCTCGGTGGCGATGAGGGTCACCTGGCGGTCGAGCGGGATGGTCCGGACGATGCGGTTGACCAGCGAGGAGACGGCCGCCTCGAGGCTGCCCGCCGATGCGACCTCGGCCTCGACGAGCTCGATGGACCCGGTGATGTGGTCGAGGAGCGCCTGGTGCTCGCGCTCCATGACCTCCTCGACGATGGCGTCCTTGTCGGCGAAGTTCGAGTAGACCGCGCCGCGGGTGAAGCCGGCCTGCTCGCAGATGTCCTCGATGGTGGCGCCGATCACGCCCTTCTCCGCGAACACGATCCGGGCCGCGTCGAGGACGCGGGTACGGGTGGCCTCGCGACGCGCGGATCGGGGCTCCTCGATCACCATCGCCGGGCCACTCCTTTCGATACACGCATGTACTCGATACGTTGACGTATCCGATACACGGCTGTATCGTATCCGCCGCACCAACCCCGTGCAACCCCACTCCGTCCACGCATAGCGCCGGGTCGCGCGTCCCCGCACGCCCCGCGGAGGCACCGCCCGTGTTCGAGCGTCTCGGCTCCCTGACCTTCCGCTTCCGGTTCCTGATCGTCGCCGCGTGGATCGTCGCGGGCGTGGTCATGGCCGTCTTCGCGCCCAGCCTCGCCGGCTCCGGCTCGACGGACCAGACCACGTTCCTGCCGGCGAACGTCCCGTCCGTCCAGGCCCGCGACGCCATCGAGCGCGCCTTCCCCGGGAGCACGTCGGCGTCCTCCGCCTCGATCACGATGGACCGCCCGGCGGGGATCACGGCGGCCGACCGGCAGTGGCGCGATGACGTCGTGGCGTGGGCGACGAGCGACGGGGCTCCGGCCGAGCTTCGCGCGGCCGCCGTCGGCGGCCAGACTGCCGACTCGCGACCCGAGCTCGAGGAGCTGTTCCGGGCGCCGGACGGCACGTTCGAGCTGTTCGTCATCAGCCTCGACGTCGCCGACGCGGGCGACGCGGCCGCGACCGTCGTCGCGCAGCTCCGCGACCACATCGCGGCGACCCAGCCCGCGGGTCTCGAGACGCACGTCACGGGTGCCGCGGCCATCAGCTCGGACTACCTCGAGGCCGTCAAGGTCGGCACGGACAGCACGACGACGATCACGATCCTGCTCGTTGTCATCGTCCTGCTCGCGATCTACCGCGCCCCGCTCGCCGCCCTCATCCCGCTGGTCACCATCGGTGCGGCGTACGTCGTCTCGTCCGGGATCCTCGGGTTCCTGGCCGCGGCCGGCTGGCAGGTCTCCTCGATCCTCGCGACGTTCCTCGTCGTCATGGTCTTCGGCGTCGGGACCGACTACGCGATCTTCCTCATCAGCCGCTACCGCGAGGAGGTCTCGCACGACGGCGACTGGCACGACGCCGCGCGGATCACGGTCCGTCGGATCGGCGCGGTCATCACCGCGTCCGCGGGCACGGTCATCGTGGGCATGCTCGCGATGGGGGTCGGCGACTTCAGGATGATCGCCACGATGGGGCCGGGCATCGCCATCGCGGTCGCCGTGACGCTCGCGGCTGGCCTCACGCTGACGCCCGCCCTGCTCTCGATCTTTGGCCACTACCTGTTCTGGCCGCTCCACACCCGGGCGAAGCCCGAGGGCGAGCCGCGCGGGTTCTTCGCCAGCCTCGCGTCGGGCGTCTCGAGGCGGCCGGGCCTCGTGACCGTCGTCCTGCTCGGCGTGCTGCTCATCCCGTCGCTGTACCTGCCGCAGGTGCGCTCCAACTTCGACGTGATGGCGGACCTCCCCGCGGACGCCGACTCGCGCATCGGCTACGAGCAGATCGCGACCCACCTGGGCGAGGACAAGCTCGTCCAGTCGACGGGGCTGATCGACGCGGGCGGCGGCGCCGACATGCTCGCGCCTGCCCAGCTGGCGAAGCTCCACCAGCTCATGGTCGAGCTCCAGGCGTCTGGCGGGATGGCCACGACGACGTCCATCGTCACGCCCGACGGCACCACGACGGTCCCCGACGGCTTCCACCCGTCGAAGAACCTCGCGACGATCGCGGACGGGTACAAGGGCGACGCCTCGTCCTCGGGTGACAACGCCTCGCTCCTCGATCCGGGTGTGAAGGACGGGCTGAACCAGGCGCTCGACTACGTCAACGGCCTGGGCGTCGCGTTCCCGGACGTCGCCGCCGGCACGCAGATGCGCGAGACGCAGGCGGGCCTCGCGCACGCCCTCGACATCGTCGACCGGGTCCAGCACCAGAGCGTCCTCACCACCCAGCTGCGCACCCTGTCGTCCTCGATCACCGACCCGGCGAATGCAACGGGTGGCAGCGACTCCTCGTCGACGCTCATGAGCGACTACCTCGCCGAGCTCGCGACGGCCTATCCCGAGGTGGCGAGCCTCGATGCGTACCGGGACGGCGTGAAGGCCGCCCGCTCGCTCGAGCAGACCGCGTCCGTGGGCGCCGCCCTCGACCTCGCCGACGCGTTCAACCGGCTGGCGGATCACTTCGACGCCCAGCCCGACGCCACCCTCTCCCCGGAGAGCCTCGCGGGGACCGCGAGCGCGAAGGAGCTCAAGCGCGAGGCCGAGGACACCTTCAACGCCCTCCCGGACCAGTTCACCGCCCTTGCGGCGGTCTTCGCCCCGCGCCCGGACGACATCTGGATCCCCACGACGCTCACTGGCGACGACGCGGCCAAGGTCCGTGACGCGGTCGACGCGTTCATCAGCGCTGATCACGCCGCGTCACGGTTCTACGTCACCTCCGCCAGCGACCCGTACACGGGCGACGCCTTCGCCACGATCAAGCAGGCCCGCGTCGTGCTCGACGACGCCGCGCCCGCCTTCGGTCCGGCCGCGTCCGGCCACATCGGGGGCGCCACGGCGCAGTTCACCGATGTCCAGGACACGCTCGCCCAGGACTTCCAGAAAGTCGGCGTGATCACGGTGCTCGGGATCCTCATCGTCCTGATCGTGCTGCTGCGCGCGATCGTGGCGCCGCTGTACCTCGTCGGGACGGTGCTGGTCTCGTACGGGTCCACGATCGGCGTCAGCGCGTTCCTGTTCCAGGAGATCCTCGGGCAGCCCGGCATCAGCCCCTACCTGCCGCTGATGGTGTTCGTGCTGCTCGTGGCGCTCGGGTCGGACTACAACATCTTCCTGATGCACCGGGTCCGCGAGGAGGCGGAGACGCGCCCGATGCGCGACGCCGTCCGGATCGCGTCTGGGCACACGGGCGCCGTCATCACCTCGGCCGGCCTCATCCTCGCCGGCACCTTCGGCTCGATGGCCACCGCACCGCTCACGATCCTGTTCCAGGTCGGCGTGGCCGTCGCGATCGGCGTCCTCATCGACACGTTCCTCGTCCGCTCGATCCTCGTCCCCGCGATCACGAGCCTCGTCGGCGACCGCGCCTGGTGGCCGTCGGGCGCGGCCCTGTCGGGCGTGCTCGGGCGGGTCCCGGGAACGCCGGCGCCCGCGGACGCGGGGATGGCCCTGGCGGCGACCGGCGGATCGGCGACGCAGGCAGCGCCGGCGGGCGGGGCCCAGGTCCGCTCCGCGCGTCGGTCTCGCCGGCGGTTCGCGGTCGCGCTCGCCCTCGCGGTCCTCGTCCCGGTGACCGTCGCGGGGCTCCTGACCTGGTCATTCGGCAGCGCGTCCGGGAACCTGCGTGCGGTGGGTGCCGCCGTCGTCAATCTCGACGACGGAGGGTCCGTGCCCGGGCTCGACGGCACCCCACAGCTCCTGTCGCTGGGCAACGACCTCGTGACGGCGCTCACGGCCGGGAGCGGTGGTGGCTTCACGTGGGTCGCCACCGACGCCGCGGCCGCGGAGACCGGGCTCGCCAACGGCGAGTACGCGGCGGTCCTCACGGTTCCAGCCAACTTCTCGCGGTCCGTCGCGGCCATCCGCACCGACCCGACGGGCACGGCGCCCAAGGCCGCGCTCCGGGTCGCCACCGGCGATGGCTCCGGGTCGACGCTGGGCATCGTTGCGCGCACCGTGACGGCGGCCATCGGGACGGCCACGGCACAGGACATCACGGCCTCGTACGTGGACGACGTCCTCGTCCAGGTCACCACCGCCCACGACGCGCTCGCGAGCGCGGCCGCGGACGTGAACGCGATCGCCGATGACGGCGCGACGCTCGCCGACGACGCGAAGGGCGCCGGCGTCATCGCGGGCACCGTCTCGTCAGGGCTGCGCCAGCTCGCCGATGGCGCCACGAGCGCGGCCGACGGGACGACGAAGCTCGTCGCGGGGATGAACCAGCTGGCGACCGGGACGACGAAGCTCGCATCGGGCGCCGTCAAGCTCGCTGACGGCACGAAGCGGGCGTCGGGCGGCGCCACCAAGCTGAGGGCCGGCGCCGCCGACCTCGCCGACGGGCTCGCGCAGCTCGACGGCCAGGCGGCCGCGCTCCCGGCCCAGGCGCAGCAGCTCGCCGACGGCGCAGATGGCGTCGCGACGGGCGCGACCGGCGTCGCCGACGGCGCATCCCAGCTCGCCGCGGGTCTCGACGAGATGCGGACGCAGACGGCCGGCCTCGGGACAGGCGCGTCGCAGCTCGACGCGGGGGCAGCCTCGCTCGAGAGCGGCGCACGGACCCTGCGCGACGGGGCCGACGCGGCTGCAGGAGGCGCAGGCGGGCTTGCCTCGGGCGCCGCGTCTCTCCGCGCGGGGGTCGATGGCTACACCGCCGGCGTGGATGGCCTCGCCGCCAGCTGCGTCGTCCTCGGCGGCGGGGCGACGGTGTGCGATCAGCTGACCGCGCTCGCGGCGGGCAGCGCGGACCTCCGGACCGGCGCCGCGGGTGTCGACTCGGGCGCGGGTGACCTCGCGACCGGCGTCCAGGGCCTTGCAGACGGCATGGACGGCATCGTGAGCGGCGCGGACGGTGTCCACGACGCCACGACCGCGCTCGCCGGGAGCCTGCCGCGGCTCGAGTCCGGGATCGCCCACAGCGCCGAGGGCGCCGACAGCCTGTCCACGGGCGCCACCCACCTCGCGACGGGCGCGCAGCAGCTCGCCGGCGGCGTCGGACAGCTCGCCGACGGGATGCCTGCGCTCGCCGGAGGGATCACGAAGCTCGCCGCCGGCTCGACCGCGCTCGCGGACGGCCTCGACACCTACGCCGCCGGGATGATCACGCTCTCCGACGGCTCGACCGCGCTCGCCTCGGGCGCGAAGCAGACGGCGACCGGCGCCAACCGCCTCGCGGGTGGCACGGCGACCGCGGCCGGCGGGATCGACGCACTCACGGGCGCGATGGTCTCCGCGGCAGATGGCGCGGCACTGGTCGAGACGCAGGTGCACAACCTGGCCGATGACGGGACCGCGCTCGCGGACAGGGCAGACACGCTCCACGGCGGGCTCACGCGTACCGCGTCCGGCCTCGGGACCTACGACGAGGCGACACGCACCCGGGTGGGTGATCTCGCGGCCGACCCGGTTGCCGTCGACGCCCAGCTGCGCAACGCCGACGGCGGCGCCGAGAGCGCGCTCGCCCCCTCCTTCATGGCCCTCGCCGCGTGGCTCGGGGCGCTCGGGGCGTTCCTCGTCCTGCCCGCCGTCTCGCGTCGCGACGACCGTCGCTGGTGGCTGGCCGTCCTGCGCTCGCTCGCGGCGGCCGGTGCGGTCGCGGTCGTCGGGTCGCTGCTGATGGTTCTCGTCCTTGACCTGCTGCTCGGCGTGCCGGTAGCGCAGCCCGTCGTGCTCGCCACGTCCTCGGTGCTCGTGGCGGTTGCGTTCACGGCCCTCGTCCAGGCGCTCGTGGCGCTGTTCGGCACGCGGGGATGGTTTGCGGGCCTGCTGCTGCTCGTGCTCGGTATCGCCGCGTCGGGTCTCGGCGTCGGGGCATCGGCCGTCCCGGGGCCGCTCGCCCTGGTCCGGCCGCTGCTGCCGTTGACCTACGCGATTGACGCAGCACGGGGCGCAATCGGAGGCACCGGCGGGTCGCTCGCGATCGATGCCGTGGCACTGCTCGCCTTCCTCGTCGCGAGCGTCCTCGTGACGCTCGCGTCGGTGGCGGGCGCGGAGCACCGGGCGACCGGCGACGGCGAGGCGGCCGCGGCCTGGACCTAGCCGGGCGCCGCCGCGTCGGTGGCGTACCGGGCGAGGATCACGCCGGTCGTCGTCGTCCGGGTGTCGAGCAGGCGCAGCGGGCGCATGTCGGCTGACTCGCCGAACAGGCCCTTGCCGCTGCCGATGACCAGCGGGTGGACAAACAGGTGGAGCTCGTCGATGAGCCCCTCGTCGAGCAACGACCGGACGAGGATGCCGCTGCCAAGGATGCAGATCGTGCCGCCCGGCCCGCCCTTGAGCGCGCGGACCGTGTCGGCGGCTTCGCCATCGAGCAGCGTCGCGCCGGCCCAGTCGAGTGTCGGCCGGCTGCGCGACGCCACGTACTTCGGGGAGCGGTTGAGATGCGCGGCCATTGGGTTGTCGTCGGGCTGCGTCGGCCAGAACGCGGCCATCTTCTCGTACGTCCGGCGGCCGAACAGGTAGGCGTCGGTCGTGGCCATGCCATCGGCCGCCCACTCGCCGAGCACGGCGTCGCCGTACGGCGCCGCCCAGCCGCCGTGGATGAACCCACCGTCGGTGTCCTCCTCAGGACTCCCGAGCGACTGCATCACCCCGTCGAGGGACAGGAACTCGATGGCGACGAGCGAGCGCATGACGGCCTCCGGGACATCGCGGCAGACCGGCGGCGGGTGGAGCCGCCGATGCCCCCACCCTACCGCCGATCCGGCCCGGGTTCAGGCTGCCCGGCGGACGTCCAGGTCCGTGTCGCCGCCCCAGGCCCGGATCCGCGTTGCGGTGGCGCGGATGAGGACGACCTCGGGATCATCTGGGCCGTTCTCGAACCAGCGACGCAGGTCCTCGAACCAGCGCTCGCGCTTGTGCGTCAGGTCGTCGTCGATCGCCGCCTCGGCCTCGATCGCGATCCAGGTCCCGCGCTCCGTTGCGATGTAGCCGAGCGCGACCGATGGATCGCTCTGGATCTCGCGGACCTTCGCGCTGTCTCGGCGGGCGAAGAACCAGGTGTCGCCGTCGTACTCGACCTGGCCGTTGTTGGACATCGGGCGCGTGGCGAACCCGTCGTCGGCGCGGGTCGTGAACATGCAGATGTCGAGCTCGCGCATGCGCTCGGCGACTGCCGCGAGGTCGTCGCGGCTGAACGTGCCGGTGTGTGTCATCGGGTCTCCTTGCGGGGGTCACCAAATGTTCGCGGACGGCACAGGTTCGAGATGCCCGTTGCCCGTTGCAGGGACGTGTCAGCGACGTGACAGCCGTGGGCCCTCGCCAGCACACGCGGTTCGGGCGCTGCCCCTTTCGTGATGACACCCTGTGCATCGCTGCCGCGAGTGTCATCGTCTCGCTGGCGTTCGTGATGCCGCGAGTGTCATCGCCGAATTGGATGCTGTGGCCGGGCCCGACCGGGTGGTCGTCGCCGCTAGCGGATGACGCGCGACCCGCCGCCGGCGGCCAGCCGCTCGACCTCATCGCGACTCGCCATCGACGTGTCGCCGGGCGTCGTCATCGCGAGCGCGCCGTGCGCGGCACCGAGCTCCACCGCCGCCTGGAGCGGCCGCCCATCGAGGAGGCCGAACGCGAGCCCGGACGCGAAGCTGTCGCCGCCGCCCACGCGATCGAGGATCGCGAGGTGCGGGCGAGGAGTCGCGCGGACGAAGCCCGTGTCGGCGGACCACGCGATCGCGCCCCAGTCGTTGTCCGACGCCGTGTGGACCTCGCGCAACGTCGTCGCGACGACGCGCAGGTGCGGATATGCCCCCGTCACCTCGCCCAGCATCGCCTCGAAATGCGCCGGGTCGAGGCCCGAGAGCTCCGCGTCCGTCTCCGGCACCGAGAACCCTAGCGCGGCCGTGAAGTCCTCCTCGTTGCCGATGAGGACGTCCACCATGTCGACGAGCCGGCGGTTGACCTCGCGTGCGCCGGCCTGGCCGCCCTGCGCGGCCCAGATCGACGGGCGGTAGTTCAGGTCGTAGCTCACGACGGTCCCGTGCCGTCGTGCCGCCGCCATCGCGACCCCGGCGGTCTCGGCGGTCCGGCCGGACAGCCCGGCGAAGATCCCGCCGGTGTGGAACCAGCGGACGCCACCCGCGAACAGCGCGTCCCAGTCAACGTCGTCGGGCGCGATCGCAGCCGTCGCGGAGTGCGCCCGATCCGAGACGCCCAGCGCCCCCCGCACGCCGAACCCGCGCTCGGTGAAGTTGAGCGGGTTCCGGTGCTCGCGACCGATGCCATCGACCAGCTTCCATACGACGTTCGCCGTGTCCACGCCGCCGGCGAGCATCAGCTCCTCGATGAGCCGGCCCACCTCGTTGTCGCCGAGCGCCGTCACGACCGCGGTCCGCAGGCCGAACACGCGCCGCAGCCCGCGGATGACGTTGTACTCGCCGCCGCCTTCCCAGGCGTGGAACGTGCGCGCGGTCCGGATGCGGCCCTCGCCCGGGTCGAGCCGGAGCATGACCTCGCCGAGCGCGACCGCGTCGTAGCGGCACTCGATGGCAGGCCGCAGCGTGATCACGGCGGCGGGCATCAGCGGACCTCCCGGAGCACGGCGCACGCGGCCGCGAGGTCGCGGATGCCCGGCCAGTCGCCGGCCGACAGGCGGTCCGCGGGGACCATCCAGCTGCCGCCCACGGCGACGACGTCCGGGATGGCGAGGTAGGCGGGCGCGGTGTCGAGCCCGATCCCGCCGGTCGGCACGAACCCCGTGCCCGTCCCCAGCGCGGCGAGCGCCCTGATCATCGGGGGCCCGCCGAGCACCGACGCCGGGAACAGCTTCACCGTCCGGCAGCCGAGGGTGATCGCGCGGAGCAGCTCGGTCGGCGTCGCGATCCCGGGCAGGGCGAGGACACCGTGCCGGGCGCAGACCGCGACCACCGCCTCGACGAGCCCGGGCGACACGACGAACCGGGCACCCGCGTCGATGGCGGCCTCGCACGCCTCGGCGGTCGTGACCGTCCCGGCGCCCACGAGGGCGCCCGGGACGGCGGCCGAGACGGCCGCGCGCAGCGCGTCGAGCCCCGCCGCGGTGCGGAGCGTGATCTCGACCGCCGGCAGCCCGCCATCGACGAGCGCGGCGGTCATCGGCACGGCCGACGCGGCGTCGGTGATCGTGACCACCGGGACCACGCGGGCGGCGCGCAGCAGGCCGAGGACGGCGTCGATGTCGGGGGTGGTCGTGGGCATGCTGCGATTGTGCGGCGTGACCCGGCGGGCGTGTAGCATGACCGCGCCATGGCCACCCAAGATCCCGGGCGCGCGCTCCGCGCCTGGACCGTCTCCATCTCGAACAAGACAGGCTGATCGGCCCCTTCCCTCACCAGCGTCGAGTGGAAGGGGCGGGCAGATGACGCGTGCTGCAGCACACCGCGTTCGGCGCGGTGCGCGCCGCGTCGGCCCGCCGCGAGTTCGAAGGAGCGTGGCGTCATGCCGATGCCGCATCGCACATTCGCCCAGGTCGCCAAGCGGCGGCTCGTGGGCAAGGAAGGCCGGGAGCGCATCCGCGAGGTCCAGGCCCTGTTGGCGGAGCTGCCCGACTATCGCAACGGGCCGTACGCGGACCTCCGCAAGGCCCTCCAGGCGGAGATCGAGGACACCCGCGTCCGTTCCGGCGCCGTGCACCGCGACTCGATCGCGGTCAGGCGCGAGGGCGCGGCGCAGATCGCGCTCGTCGGGCCGCCCAACGTCGGGAAGTCCACCGTGCTCCAGGCGCTGTCGGCGATCCAGATCCGGACCGGCGACTTCGCGTTCACGACGCTGCGTCCCGTCCCGGCACTGACGCGGATCGGCGGCGTCCTGGTCCAGCTGGTCGAGATCCCGGGGCTCATCGGCGGCGCCACCGACGACCGCGGCGGCGGTCGCGCGCTCCTCGGCGTGCTGCGCTCCGCAGACGCGATCGTCTGGTGCGGCCGGGCGGGCGCCTCCCCGACGCTCCTGCGGGAGGTCATGGACGAGGTGGCCCTCGCCGGGATCGAGGTGCCGTCGTTCGTCGCCGTGACCCGCGCAGACGAGATCGACGGCGACCCGTGCGAGCCCTATGAGGCCGCGTTCCCCACGCTGGACGTGCTCGGCGTGTCCGTCCTCGATGACGGGGCGCTCGACGCGCTGCGCGAGGCCGTGTGGTCGCTGACCGGGCTCATCCGGGTCCGCCTGCGGTACGCCGGCAGCGTGGACGAGGAGCCGCTGGCGATCCCGCCCGGATCGACCATCGCCGACGTGGCGGACCGGGTCCACCACGAGCTCGGGGCTGCGGCCGTCGGCGCGCGGGTCTGGGGACCATCGTCGCGGTTCGACGGCCAGCGGGTGGGTCGCGAGCACGAGGTCCTCGATGGCGACGTCGTGGAGATCCTGCGCTGAGGCGCATCGAACCACGACATCGCATATGGTAGTTGCGCATACAAGCATTTCCGCGCGACCCGAGGACCCCATGAAGGCGTTCGCCCTGACATCCACCGACCAGCCCGCGTCGCTCGTCGACTGCCGGACCCTGTTGTCGCGGACGGCGGTGTCGTCGTCCGGATGCGCGCTGCGAGCGTGAACGGGTTCGACGTCTACCAGGCGAGCGGCTTCCTCGCGTCGATGATGCCGCACGACCTCCCGACCATCGTGGGGCGCGATGTCGCGGGGGTCGTCGAGGCCGTGGGCGCCGGGCGGACCGACGTTGCCGTCGGCGACGAGGTCCTCGGCTTCCTCCCGACGACGCCGCCGCTCAAGCGTGGGTCCTTCGCCGAGATCGTCGAGGGTGGGCCGGACATGGTGCTCACGACCAAGCCCGCCGGTCTCTCGTTCGAGCTCGCGGCCGCGATCCCGCTCGCTGGGACGACCGCGCACGATGCCATCCACGCCGTCGACATCGCGGAGGGCGACACCGTCGTCGTGGCGGGGGCGACCGGGGGTGTCGGGTCGTTCGCCGTCCAGCTCGCCGCGCATCACGGTGCGGTCGTCGTCGCAACCGCCAGGCCAGGGGACGAGGAGGCGTACGTACGCTCGCTCGGGGCGCACGAGACCGTCGACTACGGGACCGGAGACGCCGTTGCGGCCCTGCGATCCCGCTTTCCCGATGGCATCGACGTCCTCATCGATCTCGTGAGCCGCGACGAGGCGTTTGCCGCGATCGCGACGCTCGTGAAGTCGGGTGGCCGCATTGCCTCGACGCTCGGCGCCGCCGACGTGGATGCGCTGGCCGCCCGTGGGATCCGTGCGACGAACGTGATGGGCGCACCGACGACCGAGAAGCTCGCCGACCTTGCCGAGCACGTCGACGAGGGAACCCTCCGTGTGGAGGTCCAGGAGTCGTTCCCGCTTCCCGAGTCGGCGGCCGCGATCGCGGCGTTCGGCGCGGGCAAGCGGGGCAAGATCGTCATCGTCGCGGGGTAGGTACGCCATGACATCAGCCGACGGGGGCCTGCTCGTCCTGCGACTCGTGACGGGGCTCGTGTTCGCCGTGCACGGCGCCCAGAAGACGTTCGGCTGGTGGGGCGGGCAGGGACTGCGTGGCTGGCAGGGGACGATGGAGCGCATGGGCTACCGCCCGGCGTTCGCGTTTGCGGTCCTGTCCGCGCTCGTGGAGCTCGTCGGCGGCCTGCTCGTTGCTGTCGGGCTGCTGACGCCGCTTGCCGCGCTCCTGGTGGTCGGCCAGAGCGTCGTCATCGTGGCGGGCGTCCACTGGAAGCGCGGCTTCTTCAACCGGGACAACGGGTACGAGTTTCCGCTCGTCCTCGGGGCCGGGTTCCTCGCGCTCCTGCTCGCCGGCCCGGGCGCGATCAGCGTGGACGCGGTCCTCGGCCTCGTCCCCGACGATGGCGTCCGGATGGCGCTCGTCATCCTCGGTCTCGCGGGTGGGGCTGCGATGCTCGCAGTTCCCAGGCTCGTCCAGCGTCCCGCGCACGCCCCGTAGCCGGGCCCGAGTGAGAATGCCCCGGTGACCGACGCCGCGCCGCTCCGGGTCCTCGCCGCCGACTGCGCGAGCTGCGTCGGGCTGTGCTGCGTCGCCCCGGCGTTCGCGGCCTCGGTCGACTTCGGCGTCGACAAGCCCGCGGGTGATCCGTGCCCCAATCTCGAGGGGGACAACCGGTGCGGGATCCACGCCCGGCTCCGCGAGTCGGGCTTTCCGGGGTGCGTCGTGTTCGACTGCTTCGGGGCCGGACAGCGGGTCACCCAGGAGCTGCTCCACGGGACGGACTGGCGGGCCGGCGAGGCCGATGGTGCGGCGATGTTCGCCGCGTTCACGGTCGCGTGGCCGCTCCACGAGCTGCTGTGGTACATCCGCGCCGCGGTCGCGATGCCCGCCGCGCAGCCGATTCGCCCGGCGCTCGAGGCGGCCTACGCCGACACTGACGCGCTCGCGGCCCGGTCCTCGCGCGGCACGACAACAGCGGACGTCAACGTGCACCGCGCCCGGGTCAACGACCTCCTGCGCGAGGCGAGTGCGCTCGCCCGGGCACCGTTCGCCGCGACGGCGCTGGACCGCCGTGGCGCGGACCTCATCGGCGCCGACCTGCGGGCTGTCGACCTGCGCGGGGCCGACCTGCGTGGCGCGGACCTCATCGGTGCCGATCTCCGTGGCGCGGACCTGTTGCTCGCGGACCTCACGGGCTCGGACCTGCGGGCCGCGGACCTTCGCGGCGCCGACGTGGCACGGGCGCTGTTCGTGACGACGTCCCAGCTACGGGCCGCCCGCGGCGACGCCCGCACGGCGATCCCGGAGGGCATGGAGCGCCCGGCGCACTGGGGCTGATCCTGACCCGGCGGGCGTCCGCCGAGCATCGATCCCTCGGGCGTCCAGGCACGGCGACACCCCGGCCGCCGGGTCCGGCGGCCGGGGTCCACCGACGCTCCGAGTGGAGCTACATCAGCGGGATCGTCTCCGAGACGAGGACGACCGCGCCGCCCGCGAGGACGGGGCAGCCCTTCGACAGCGCCACGGCCGCGTCGAGCGAGTCCGCCTTGATCACCGAGTAGCCGCTCGGGTTGGACGTGGCATCCATCACCGAGCCGTCGGGCGAGATCGCCTTGGCGTGGGAGATCGGGTTGCCCCCGTCGACCAGCGCGTCGCCGAGCGTCCCGAACCACGCGTCCCAGGCACCCATCGCCGCGTCCTGGGCCTCCTTGCCCTCTGGCATCGAGCCGCCGTGGAACGTGAGCAGGTAGTTCGCCATTGCGTGCACCTCCGTGTGGCGCGACCCCATGTCGTCGCCGTCCCCGGACGGCTCGTGCCGCCCGTGCACGATCACGACGAAGAGGCCTGGCGCGAATCGACAGCCCACTCGTCCCGTGTACGGTTCGGCCCGAGCAACCGATGCGCCAAGGAGGACCGCCCGTGACCGACCTGCCCCGACGCCTCCATCGAGCCGGAGGCCGAGGCGCTGGCGATGATCGATGGCGACGTCTCCACCCGCGAGGGGGTCTGGCACAGTCCCACGGCGACGCCGTTCGGCCGCGTCGTGCCCGCCGACGTCGCGGGAGGGTAGGCCGACGGCCGCGAGCAGGGAGCTCGCCACCAGGCGACTGCAAGGCGCAAGAGACGTCCGGCTCGCGTTTCGCGATGCGTTTGGGTATTCCCCTCGCTCCCGTGCCGCCCTATCGTTCGTCCTGCCCGAAGGGGCCTCGAACATCTAGGGATCTGTTGTTGTTTACAGTGACAGAACAACTAGTGATCGACGGTTCCTTCGGGCGTTTTTCGTGCCCTGCGGGAGTCGGTCGCCCGAACGGGAACGGCCACGTCGCACGCGGTCGGATACCTTCTCGGTCGAATGCGCGTCCCGATCCACCTCGCGATGGCCGTCACGCTCGGGGTTGCGGCGTGCGGCCCAGGTGCCGGGCCGCCCACCGTCCGCCCGGAGCTCGCGTGGACACGCGCGGCGATCCAGCTGCCATCGGACGTCGTCGACCTCGCGCCGGGCAGCTCGGGAGGCATGATCTGCTCGCCATGCCACGCTGAGCAGGCGAGCCTCATGACTGCCGTCGCCACGACCGCGGACGGGCTGCTCGCGGTGGGCCTCCAGCTGCCGCCGTCGAGCGCCGTTGCGTACCGATCCACCGACGGACGCGCCTGGAC